>NZ_FQUK01000007.1:0-12094 GCF_900129205.1 Thermomonas hydrothermalis
CGTCAGCCCCAAAGCCTGGGTGAAGAGTTGTTCTTGCATCCGCCAAGGCTGACATCATCCGGCGGCCCGTTCCACACCAGACGCGATGGAGCCGTCGTTCCCCACTGGTTGAAAAGTGATGCTTCTAACTTGCCGGAAGGGGGCATTGCTCACTGGGGGCTACAAGGCGCACTTCGTCCTTGCCAAGGATTGCATGTTGGGCTATCGTCGCGGTGTTCGTGCGATGAACGCTGGGGAGTGGGGAAGGAAACACGTGGCGTCGGAAGACTTGCAGATCGAAATCCTGCGCCGTCTGGCAGACTCACCCGAGGTCAGTCAGCGCGAGCTTGCGCGTCAGACCGGCGTGTCGCTGGGCAAGCTCAACTACGTGCTGCGCGCCTTGATCGACAAGGGCTGGGTCAAGATCGGCAATTTCAGCCGCAACCCCGACAAGCTGGCCTACGCCTATCTGCTCACGCCGCGTGGCATCGAGGCCAAGGCGCGGCTCACCCGGCAGTTTCTGGCGCGCAAGATGCAGGAGTACGACCGCCTGCGTGCAGAGATTGCGCGTCTGCAGGCGGAAGTCGAAGGGCAGCAGCGTGAGCCTGGTGATAGTCGTTGATGTGATCAAAATAGCGAGGTTGATGGATGGAGAAGATCAGGGAAGAAGAGGTGCGCATCGCCATTATCGGGCTTGGATATGTCGGCCTGCCGCTGGCGGTGGAGTTTGGCAAGCGTTATGTCACCGTCGGGTTTGACATCAACGCCGCACGCATCGCTGAGCTGAAGCAGGGGCTGGACAGCACGCTGGAGGTGGAGCCGGAGCTGCTGGCCCAGGCCGCACGGTTGACCTTCACCGATCGGCTTGCGGACATCGCGGGTTGCAATGTTTATATCGTCACGGTGCCCACGCCGATCGACAGCGCCAAGCGGCCCGATTTGCGTCCGCTGATGGGAGCGAGCGAGGCAATCGGTAAAGTGCTCAAGCCTGGGGATACTGTCGTCTATGAATCGACAGTCTATCCGGGGTGTACAGAAGAGATTTGCGTGCCGATCCTCGAGCGCGTCTCTGGGTTGCGTTTCAACGAGAGTTTCTTCGTTGGCTACAGCCCGGAGCGCATCAACCCCGGCGACAAGGCGCATCGGGTCACCACCATCAAGAAAGTGACCTCTGGATCGACCCCGGACACTGCAGATTTTGTCGATGCGCTGTATGCCAGCATCATCACGGCCGGCACCCATAAGGCGCCCAGCATCAAAGTGGCTGAGGCGGCCAAGGTGATTGAGAACACCCAGCGCGATCTCAATATCGCCCTGGTCAACGAGCTGGCCATTTTGTTCCACAAGCTCGGCATCGATACCCTGGACGTCCTGGAGGCGGCAGGCACCAAGTGGAACTTCCTGCCATTCCGCCCCGGACTGGTGGGGGGGCACTGTATCAGCGTCGATCCGTATTACTTGACGCATAAGGCACAGGAGATTGGACATCACCCGCAGGTGATCCTGGCCGGTCGCCGCACCAATGACGGCATGGGCCCCTACCTGGCCGAGCAAGTCATCAAGCTGATGGTGCGCAAGGGCATCAACCCGGTGAACGCTCGAATCCTGATCCTGGGCTTGGCCTTCAAGGAAAACTGTCCGGATTTGCGCAATACCCGAGTCATCGACATCATGCAGGCGCTTCAGGGTTACAACGCCCAAGTGGATGTCCATGATCCGTGGGTCAACCCGGAAGAAGCCCGGCACGAGTACGGCATTTCGCTTGTCGCCGCGCCAGAAGCGGGTAGCTATGACGCCGTCATCGTCGCGGTTGGCCACCAGCAGTTCTACGCGCTGGGTGGCGAAGGCGTGCGTGCGTTCGGTAAATCTCAATCTGTCATTTACGACGTCAAAGGCGTGCTGCCGCGGGATGCGGTGGACGGGAGGCTCTAGGCTATGAATATGCTCGTCTCTGGCGGCCCCTGCTTATTGGAAGTCGGCCGCACCGTCACCGGAATTGATAATCTCTGCAATAGTTCTGTCCTTGCGCTACAGCGCGCGCAAAAGCGGGTCGGCCGGTCATTGCGGTTTGTGCAGGGGAGTAGCTGCGAGGCTGTGGCGCGGAAGTGGACTTTCCGCGGTGGCATTGATGCGGTGATTCATTTCGCTGTGTTCAAGGCGGTGGGCGAAAGTTGCCAAGAGCCGCCACGCTATTTCGACAATAACATTCTTGGCGCCATTGCGCTGATGCAGGCCATGGATCGGCGTGGTGTGCATTGGCTTGTTTTCTCTTCGTCCGCAACAGTGTGCGGATAGCCGGATCTGTTTCCGGTTCGCGAGAACGCTTCGTTGCGCGCTATCGTCGCCCGTTCACGCAGCGAACGTTGGTGTGCTGTGGAGGATAAAGGGATAGACGTGGTGACGTGCACCGTTCCCGTGCTGATGTCAGCAAAGGCCCGAATCCTGCTGGTGTGCGCCAAGTTGCCGCATAAAGGAGGGTTTAGTCAAAGCCAGGGATTGTATGTCAAAAATATTTAGTCGCATACGGCGTCATCTAGCCAATCCGAATTCTCATCATCGGCGCATCGCTACCGGTTTCGTTTGGGTCAGCCTCTTTGTGTTTATTGGCAAGCTTGCCGGTGCTGCAAAGGAGATGGCGATTGCCTGGCGCTACGGTGTCAGCGAAACGGTCGATGCCTACGTGTTGATATTCAATCTAATCAATTGGCCTGTGTCGGTCTGGTTTAGCATATTGACCGTAGTGCTAGTTCCTTTGGTGGCTCGGCTCAGGCATGACGATCCGAAAGAATTGCCACGTTTTCGTGCCGAGTTGTTGGGGCTGACGCTGCTGTTAGGTCTTGGACTGGGCGCTTTTGCCTATTTCGGTTTATCTGCAGCACTATCATGGGGCTGGACGGGGTTATCTGGCAAAGCGCTGCAGGAGGCCTTGAAAATGACTCCGGGATTGGCGCTGATGGCACCATTTGGATTGGCGATTGGCCTGTTTTCCGCCTGGATGATGGCCTGTGGCTATCACCGAAATACGCTGTTGGAGGCTGTGCCGGCCATAGTTATCCTGATTGCGCTACTCGCCCCACCAAGCTGGCTACCAGAGCCACTGGTCTGGGGTACTGTCACCGGGCTCGCCTTGCAAACGGTGGCTTTGGCCTGGTTTTTGCGGCGATCCGGTGAACTTCAAGCTCCCTTGCTGGGATTTCACTCCCCCGCTTGGCGTGGCTTCTGGAGCATCCTTGGCATCATGTCACTGGGTCAGTTCTTGACGAGTTTCACCACCGTTGTGGATCAGTTGTTTGCGGCAGATCTCGGCACGGGGGCGCTTTCCACTTTGAGCTATGCCAATCGTCTGTTGGCCTTGATGCTCAGCATAGGTGCCACGGCCATCGCTCGCGCCACTTTGCCTATTTTTTCAGAGGCGCAAGCGTCCAGGTTTGATGGTATTGTGCCCCTGGCGCGTCTCTGGTCCCGCTGGATGTTCTTGATGGGGGTGGTGGCTGCGGTGTTGGCGGCCATAGTCGCGCCCATGGTTGTTGAGTTACTGTTTCAGCGTGGCTCGTTCACAGAGCAAAATACTCGCAGTGTCGCAGTCATATTTAGGTATGCCTTAATTCAGACGCCATTCTATTTTGCGGCGCTGGTCTTGGTTTCTGCGCTGGCTTCGGCTAAGCGCTATTCCATGATTGCTCTCAGTGGCGCCATGAACTTGCTATTCAAGCTATTATTTGCATTTCTATTGGTTAAAAGTATGGGTTTGCTCGGGCTGGTTGCTTCGACAGTATTGATGTATGTTCTTTCCGCATGTTTTCTCTACTTCAGCGTAGGTAGCAATCGCGTTGGTTTTCTGAAGTGACGCCACAGGAATGAACCTGCTGATCTTCATTTATTCAATGTCTTCAGGTGGCGCTGAACGGGTCACCGCCAACCTGGTCAATCAATGGGCAAAGCGTGGCTGGCGAATGACGGTGGTGACTTTGGCGGGGGAAAATTTCGATTTCTATGAAATGCACCCGGCTGTACAGCGTATCGCGCTGGATCTGGCGCGAGGAAGCAGCAATTCTATTGTCGCCATGGTCAATAATCTGAGGCGGTTGGTGGCTTTGCGCCGTGTTTTACGTCAAGTCAGGCCTGACATTGCAGTTGGCATGATGACCACAGCCAATGTATTACTCTCATTGGCAGCATTGCGATTGCCCGGTATCAGTGTGATCGTCTCCGAACGTACTCACCCGCCGCAGTTGCCCATTGGCCGGCTGTGGAGTTGGTTGCGCTGCTTGGTCTATCCATTCGCTTCGCGCGTGACCATGCTTACATCCGAGGGATGGCGCTGGCTACAGCGAGAGATCCCGCGGGCACGCGGGGTGGTGATGCCGAACCCAATACCGTATCCGCTGCCTATTAGTGAACCGAGGTTGGCGCCCGAATCTGTCCTGGCTCCAGAAAGAAAGATGTTGCTTGCCGTAGGGCGCTTAAGTGAGGAGAAGGGTTTTGACTTTTTGCTTTCGGCTTTTGCTGAATTAGCGCATGCGCATCTTGACTGGGATTTGGTCATATTAGGCGAAGGGTCACTGCGATCTGAATTGGAGCGGCAGGTGCAGGTGTTGGGGTTGACTGGTCGGGTGCATCTGCCGGGACGGGCTGGGAATATGGGTGATTGGTATGCGCGCGCCGACTTGTATGTGATGAGTTCCCGCTACGAGGGTTTTCCTAACGCTTTGGGGGAGGCTATGGCGTACGGCTGCGCTGTTGTTAGCTATGACTGCGATACGGGGCCCCGTGACCTGATTCGCCACGGGGTAGATGGTCTGTTGGTCAAACCCGTGGGGGACGTGTTGGCCTTAGCCAGGGCTCTGGGGCAGTTGATGCGGGACGATGCCTTGCGTACGCGCATGGCCGCCAAGGCTGTGGAAGTGCGCGAGCGTTATTCGATGGAGAACATTTTGGCTATGTGGGAGAAACTTTTCGATGAGGTGAAGAGTTGATCTCTTTCATTGCTCGAATGGCTTTGAAAAATTTATTTTCAATTTTTTGGTTATAAAATCGTTTGGTGCCTCGGGGTTTTTGTCGCCATTTTGGTTGGCAATGGTTTTTATTATGATAAAGCTTTGTTTTATTATTACGGGCCTTTCTATCGGGGGCGCGGAAACTATGTTGTACAAGCTGTTGCAGCAGCTAGATCGCACTCGTTTCCTGCCGATTGTAGTTTCCTTGACGACCAAAGGCGAGATTGGGGGGGGCATTGAATCGATGGGGATCCCAGTTCATGCATTAGGAATGAGGCCTGGGGTACCAAATCTGATTTTGTTTTCTCGCTTGGTCAAGCTTCTGCGTGTTTTGAAGCCGGATTTGGTTCATACATGGATGTATCATGCCGATCTGCTCGGCGGGCTGGCGGCTCGTTTTGCTGGAGTTGGCACGATTGCATGGTGTATTCGTCACAGTGACCTATCACCTGGTCAAAATAAACGTTCAACTTTGCTAGTCATGAAGATGTGTGCAAAGTTTTCTCGTTGGCTCCCGCAGCGCATTGTGTCTTGCTCTGATCGGGCACGGGCGATTCATGTGGCCGCTGGTTACTGTGCCGAAAAATTTTTGCTCATTCCGAATGGTTTTGATCTAGATAAATTTTTGCCGGATGCTAACGCGCGGGCATCGGTACGCGAAGAGTTGGGTTTGCCATTTAATACGCAATTGGTAGGGCTGGTCGCACGGTATGATCCGCAAAAGAACCATCTCGGCTTCGTTGAGGCGGCAGCGGAGGTACATCGTGTACTGCCGCAAGTGCACTTTGTGCTGGCGGGCACAAATATCGTGCCCGAGAACAGTGCTCTCGCGCAAGCTATCTCACGGGCTGGTCTGCAGGAATGTTTTCATTTGCTAGGGCGTCGCGATGACATCCCTCGTCTGATGGCGTCCCTGGATGTCTTGGCTTCTTCTTCTTTCGGGGAGGCTTTCCCAAACGTACTGGGTGAGGCGATGGCCTGCGGGGTGCCCTGCGTGGTCACTGATGTGGGGGATTCGGCCGAGATCGTCGGTGATACGGGGAGAGTGGTGCCGCCCGGCGACATGACTGGTCTGGCGCGATGTCTTATCGAATTGTTGCAGTTGTCGCTGGAGCAACGTTTGGCATTGGGTGTTCGTGCGCGGGAGCGGATTCGTGCCAACTATGATATTGGTAATGTGGTTAAGCGTTACGAAGATTTTTATATGCAGCTATCGAGCGAGGGCATATAGATAGGTATGTATGGAGTTGCTGGCTTTCTAGGGTATGCGCGTTGACGTCTAACACTGTTGCCGAAATCGCTTCGCGCGTGGGGTGTGATTCGCTACGGGGGTTGTGCGTCTCTGGAGCCTAGGTCGGCGAGGTAATGCAAGTGGTGGCTGGTACGCCTTCGTTTGTCGATCTTGGATCTTTTGCGCCACTATAATTTTCCTATGGCCGTGGGTTCTGGTCGATATGTGGCGGTGTTCAGTGGTGCGATATTCAACTATCTGGGGCTGCAAGAGGGGCTGTAAAGATCGGTGCTTGGGGTGGTGTTGAATGTTGGTGTTGGCATTCTGATGCCGAGATGCTACCGGCTGGGGTCGAAGTTTTGGGGGGGAACTAAGACACTCGGTTGGTATTTTCATTCGTCCTATGAAGCAGACAATGGCGAAGACATTGAGTTTGGAGCGTGGCTGGATCGGCGAGAGGTGGTTTTTTGTATTTTTGGTGTGCGCCGTACAATTTGGTAAAGGGTGGGTATTTGTAGCTTTAGTATGAGGTGAGCCAATGGCGGGGCAGACGGATTTGACGTGCGTCGAGAACCATTTCGCTTTTGGTCGCAATTGGGCGGAATATGCGGCAAAGATTAGAGATTCGTGAGGCAGAGGCGGGTCTCGTGCGGCTACTGGGTGGCGAGCGACTCGACGGCAAGCGATTCCTCGATATCGGAAGTGGATCTGGTTTTCATAGTCTTGCTGCGCTGCGTCTTGGAGCAAGAGAAGTGGTTGCCGTCGATATCGACGCTGATTCGGTGGCAACGACGCACGCTGTGCTCAGCCGGTTCTTTCCACAAGGCCCCTGGCGATGTCAAGAAAAGAGCGTGTTCGAGCTCAAATTAGAGGAGTGGGGTGATTTCGATGTGGTGTATTCATGGGGGGTATTGCACCACACGGGTGATCTTGATCGCGCGCTGGAGTGTGCCGCGCGTATGGTTTTATCGGGCGGGCTTTTCCTGTGCGCAATTTATCGTCGTGTCTGGCTGGACCCATTCTGGCGCTGGGAAAAGCGTTGGTATTCCAAAGCGTCGCCAACTGCTCAGGTCTGGGCAAGAAAGATTTACGTAGGGCTTTTCTGGCTCAGACTTCTCGTGACCGGGCGCCGTTTTAGTGATTATGTGGGAAATTATCGCGATAAGCGAGGCATGGATTTCTACCACGACGTGCATGATTGGATGGGTGGCTGGCCCTATGAATCTCGTGGACCTGAAGAACTCCTGGCCAAGATGCAGACGCTCGGCTTTGCGTCTGTCCGTGTTTTTGCTTATCGTGGACGTTGGTTGGGACGGAGCCTCGGTGTTGTCGGCTCTGGTTGCGATGAATTCGTTTTTCGAAGAGGCTGAAGCATGTGTGGCCTGACTGGATTTTGGACACCTGCCCGGCTAAACAGCCCCTTGGAGGATGTTGCCCGCCGCATGGCCGATACCCTCATCCACCGCGGCCCGGATGATGCCGGGGTGTGGATGGATGAGCATGCGGGGCTTGCGCTCGCGCATCGGCGGCTGGCCATCCTTGATCTTTCGCCTGCCGGGCATCAACCAATGGTGTCGGTCAGTGGCCGCTATGTGATCGCGTTCAATGGTGAGATTTACAACCACCTGGCGCTGCGCGGCGACTTGCAAAAAGTCGGCGCGGGCGGGACGGAGCCGAACGCCTGGCGCGGGCATTCGGATACTGAGACCTTGCTCGCGGCAATCGACGCCTGGGGCGTTGAGACGACGCTGCAAAAAGCCGTGGGCATGTTTGCTCTCGCTTTGTGGGACCGCGAGACGCAGACGCTGACGCTCACGCGCGATCGCATGGGCGAAAAGCCGCTCTACTACGGTTGGGTGCGCGGGGCGCTGGTATTTGGGTCAGAACTGAAGGCGATCCGTGCTTTCCCCGGCTTCGACAATGCCATCGAGCGGCAGGCGCTGGCGCTTTATATGCGCCATAACTACGTTCCAGCCCCGTGGAGCATTTATCAAAACATCTGGAAGCTGCCGCCTGGGTGTTTGGTCCAGTTTTCCATGCGCGAAAACCGGATTGTGCCTGAGGGAAGGGGCGCCGTCCGTGCCTATTGGTCACTGCGTGAAGTAGCCGAACAAGGTTTGCGCGATCCATTTCGCGGTAGCGACACGGAGGCGGTTGCGGAGCTCGATCGTCTGCTGCGGCAAAGTCTCTCTGGCCAGATGTTGGCGGATGTGCCACTGGGAGCGTTTCTTTCGGGCGGCATCGATTCGTCCACCGTGGTCGCGCTGATGCAGGCGATGAGCAGCCGGCCGGTTAAGACTTTCACCATCGGCTTCCACGAAGGCGAATATAACGAGGCAAAGCATGCCCACGCGGTGGCCGTGCGCCTGGGTACGGAGCACACGGAGCTTTACCTTACGCCGCGCGAGGCGATAGACGTTATTCCGAAGCTCCCCGCATTGTATGACGAGCCTTTTGCCGATTCGTCGCAGATTCCGACGCATCTCGTCTCAATACTGGCGCGCCGTCACGTCACGGTGGCGCTTTCCGGCGATGGGGGCGATGAACTGTTCGGGGGCTACAACCGCTATTCCCGGGCCATGCGCCTATGGCGCGGGCTTTCCGCCTTGCCTTTGCCCTTGCGTCGCGCGGCAGCGGGCATGGTGCGCGCGGTCTCGCCTTCTAGCTGGAACCGTATTTTTGGCATTGCAATCCCGTTTTTTCCGGAACGCTACCGTTTCACGCTCCCGGGGGACAAGCTGCACAAGGCGGCGGCGATTTTCTCCGCCATACGTCCGGAAGATATTTATTTGCGCCTGATGTCGCATTGGGAAGATCCGGCGGCACTGGTCTTGGGGGGCGAGGAGCCTGTGACGCCACTTACCGACCCCAGCGTCTGGCTTGCTTGCTCGGATTTCTGGCAGCGCATGATGTATCTGGACAGCATCACCTATTTGCCCGGCGATATTCTGGTCAAAGTGGATCGCGCGGCGATGGGGGTGTCGCTGGAAACGCGCGTACCTTTGCTTGATCACCGTATCGTCGAGTTTGCTTGGCGGCTGCCGCTCTCCCTGAAAATCCGCCAGGGGCAAGGCAAATGGCTGCTGCGCCAGGTACTTTACCAATACGTGCCGAAGGAACTGATCGAGCGCCCAAAGATGGGTTTTGGTGTGCCCATCGACCACTGGCTGTGCGGCCCGCTCAAGGATTGGGCAGAAAATCTGCTGGATGAAGGGCGCCTTACCCGGGAAGGCTTTTTCGACCCCGCGCCTATCCGTTTAAAGTGGGCAGAACACCTTTCTGGTCAGCGCAACTGGGCGTACCATTTATGGGATGTGTTGATGTTTCAGGCGTGGCTTGCTAAGGAGTAGCTTTTGAAGTTTGTTTATTATTCCAATACGGACTGGTACCTATGGAACTTCCGTCGCTCACTGGTGCTTGCCTTGCGCAATGCGGGTCATGACGTGCTGTTGATTTCGCCAGATGGCCCCTATGGGGAGAAACTTCGGGGTCTGGGTGTGCGCTGGCAGCCAGTGCCGATGGAGCGGCGCAGCTTGAATCCGCTGCGCGAGCTTGCGCTGCTTTGGTATCTTGTGCGCTTGTTGCGGCGTGAACAGCCGGATCTTGTGCATGGCTTCACGATCAAATGCGCGGTCTATGGGGCTCTGGCAGCGCGACTGGCTGGGGTGCCGGTCCGGGTGAGCGCCGTGGCGGGTTTGGGGTATGTGTTCATCAGTGATTCCTTTTTGGCTAGATCGCTGAGGCCGCTGGTGCGCGTTTTGTTGAAAGTTGCGCTCGGCGGACGTAATGCGCGACTGATTCTCCAGAACCCGGATGATGTCGCGTTATTCCAGCGGGCTGAGTTGGTGGATCCTTCGCGTATCCGGTTGATTCCAGGCTCAGGGGTTGATACCATCCGGTTTGCGCCCGATCCGGAGCGTATGCCAGGCCCCCGTATTCGTGTCCTGCTGGCTGCGCGGTTATTGTGGGACAAAGGGTTGGCTGAGTATGTCCAAGCTGCGCGTTTATTACATGCGCGGCAGGTGCCTGTCGAACTTCTGCTGGCGGGTGACCCTGATCCCGGTAACCCCGCTGCCGTCCCTGAGGCCGAAGTGCACGGCTGGGTCAACCAGGGCTTATTACAGTGGCTGGGGCATGTGGACGATATGCCAGCCCTGTTTCGCAGCGTGGACATCGTGAGTTTGCCTAGCTATCGGGAAGGGTTGCCAAAGAGCCTCATTGAAGCCGGTGCATGCGGCTGTGCGCTGATTGCTACACAAGTGCCGGGGTGTCAGGATGTGATTTGTCACGGCGTTGATGGGCTGTTGGTGCCTCCGCGTGATGGTGTTGCGCTGGCCGATGCCATTGAGCGGTTGGTGCAGGATGGCCAGTTGCGTGCCCGCCTGGCGGTGGCAGCACGCGAGAAGGCACTGGCATTGTTTGATGAGCGCATCGTGATCGCACGCACCTTGGATGTGTATCACGAGCTGTTGGGTCGGCCGGTGGGTTGATTTCTCCAATCCAGGTGGCTGTTGTTCACATTTGATTGAATTTTTGGCATCGATTGATAAGGGCGCATATGAAAATCCTCGTCACCGGCACCGCCGGCTTCATCGGCTCCCACGTCGCCCAGCGCCTGTTGGCGCGCGGCGACGAGGTCATCGGCCTGGACAATCTCAACGATTACTACGACGTCACCCTGAAGCAGGCGCGACTGGCGCGACTGATCGATGTGCCGGGGTATACCCACATCACCGCGGATCTGGCGGACCGTGCGGCGATGGAGCAGGTGTTTGCCACCCATAAACCGCAGCGCGTGATCAACCTGGCCGCGCAGGCGGGCGTGCGCTATGCCGCGGAGAATCCGCATGTGTACGTGCAGAGCAACGTGGTCGGCTTCCTGCACGTGTTGGAGGGCTGCCGCCATCATGGCGTCGAGCACCTGGTGTATGCCTCCACCAGCTCGGTATACGGCGCCAATACGGCGATGCCGTTCTCGGAGCATGCTTCGGCCGAGCATCCGTTGACGCTGTACGCGGCCAGCAAGAAAGCCAACGAGATGATGGCGCACAGCTACGCCCACCTGTACGGTATCCCGTGCACCGGGCTACGCTTCTTCACCGTGTATGGCCCGTGGGGACGGCCGGACATGGCGTTGTTCCTGTTCACCCGCGCCATCCTCGAAGGCAAGCCGATCCGGGTGTTCAACCACGGCCGCCACAAGCGCAGCTTCACCTATGTGGATGACATCGTGGAGGGCGTGGTGCGCACGCTGGATCGGGTGCCGGGCAAGGACCCGGCCTGGTCGGGCGCACGGCCCGATCCAGCCACCAGCGGGGTAGCACCTTATCGGCTGTACAACATCGGTAACGAACAGCCGGTAGAACTGCTGCGCTATATCGAAGTGTTGGAGCAGCACCTGGGCCGCAAGGCGCAGATGGAGCTGTTGCCGTTGCAGCCTGGCGACGTGCCCGACACCGAGGCCGATGTCTCCGACCTGATCGCCGACGTGGGCTACCGTCCGGTGGTGCCGGTGGAGGAGGGCGTAGCACGGTTCGTGCAGTGGTATAAGGAATATTATCAGGCCGGCTGAGGGGGGGGGCCGAGGAAGTGGGGCATATAGCTGGATGGCATTTGCATGAACGCCAATCCTGATGGGGAAGCAAGGAGGCAGATGATGCTGGATTCGATGGGGATTGACTTTGGGGCCACGCTGGCGGCCTTCGCCCTCACCGCGGCGTTGCTGTGGCTGCTGCAGCCGCTGGCGCGGCGCTTGAACCTGCTGGACCACCCGGCCGGGCGCAAGGACCACGCGGTGCCGACCCCGGTCACCGGGGGCATCGCCATTTTCCTGGCGGTGACCGTCCTGTTTTTCTGGACCGGTGCCCGCAGTCCGGCGGCCTATTCC
>NZ_FQUK01000007.1:12184-81036 GCF_900129205.1 Thermomonas hydrothermalis
CGGTGCCGACCCCGGTCACCGGGGGCATCGCCATTTTCCTGGCGGTGACCGTCCTGTTTTTCTGGACCGGTGCCCGCAGTCCGGCGGCCTATTCCTTCCTGGCGGCTTCGGCGTTGCTGATCGTGCTCGGCGTGCTGGATGACCTGTACGACCTGCGCTGGTACTGGCGGATTCTGGGGCAGACGCTGGCGGCGCTGCTCATCATCTACTGGGGCGGTGTGCGGGTGGAATACATCGGCCCGGTATTCGGCATGAGCCCGACCGCGCTGGGCTGGCTCTCGGTGCCGTTCTCCATCTTCGCCACCCTCGGCGTGATCAATGCGATGAACATGATCGACGGCGCCGACGGCCTGTGCGGTCTGTTGGGGCTGGCGGCACTGGCGATGCTGACCGCAGCGGCGATCTATTCCGGCAACACGTTGCTGGCCGAGCGCCTGTCGGTGCTGGTCGGGGCGCTGGCCGGGTTTCTGCTGTGGAATATACGTCTGCCCTGGCGGCCGCGCGCCAAGGTGTTCCTGGGCAATTCCGGCAGCGCCATGCTGGGGCTGGTGATCGCCTGGATCAGCTTCCGTCTGACCCAGACGCCAGCGCATCCGGTGATCCCGGTGCTGGCGCTATGGATGTTGCCGGTGCCGGTGATCGATTGCCTGGTGCTGATCGTGCGCCGCTTGCAGGAGGGGCGCTCGCCGTTTTCCGCCGGGCGCGATCACATCCACCACATCATGCAGGACGCCGGCTTCGGGCCCACCCGGGCGGCCTTGCATTTGACCTGGTTCAGCCTGCTGTGCGGGCTGGTGGCGGCCGTGCTCAAGCGCATGCAGGTGCCGCCGCCGTTGCTGCTGCTGGGGTTTGTTGCGCTGACCGTGGCCTGGTATCTGCTGAGCCGCCGGCGCGAGCGGGCGGTGGCGTTCTTCCGTCGGCTGCGGCGGGCACCCGCTGCACACCCGGCACCCCTGGCCGTGCCGGATGTGGAGTAGTCGGCGCTGGCGAGGCGCGTCTGGCTTATTCGATTTGCTCCGCCGCCCAGGCCGCGTCCAGTACCTCCATCGCATCGTGCGGCGTGCACTGGCTGGCTTTCTCGTAGGCGGCTGCGGCCGCATCTTCATTGCGGCGGGCGTCTAGCAACAGCAGCACGTTGCCGTGTTCGAGGTGGGCGATCGGGGCGTCGGGGGTCAGTTTGAGCGCCGTCTTGATGTGCTGCTCGGCCTCCGAGGCCTGGGCACCGTAGGTCAGCCCGGCCAGCATGGCGCCGATCTTGTCGACGATTTCGGCGTGATAGACCGCCATCGCGATATGCGCCTCGGCGTGTTTGGGCGCAAGTTCCAGGGTGGTGTCCAGCGCGGTGCGCACCTTGCCGGCAATGCCCAGTTTCAGCGCCTTCACGATGGACAGGCCCTGGCTGTAGCGGCCCAGCGCGAAGGCCAGCCGATAATGGCTGTTGGCTTCGCGCGGCAGCGCCTCGACGGCCGCCTGGGCCAGATCGGCGGCCAGCTCGAAACGGCGAAGTTTTTCCTCCTCGTCCTCGACCAGGTAGGTGGCGTGGATGCCGATGGCTTTGACTGCGACTGACGCTCCGACCGGGCCGAGTGCCTGGCCGGCCTCGAACGCCGCCTGGAAATCCCCATGGTGGAAGGCGCGCCAGGCGTCCGTCAGAGCCTCGGCGAGGGCGGCGGCATCGAGTTTCGGAGCCGCCTTGCCGGCGGCTTTCAGCAGTGCCGCGGCGCGTTTGCTGTCCGGGTACGGCTCGCAGTCGCCGGCGTGCAGACGCGGCCAGGCTTGTTTCAAGGCATCGCCGGGGTAGGCGAAGCCGGAGGCATCATAGGGAAACGGCGCCCAGGCGGCGGATTTCTTGCGAGCCATGCGCAATACCTCGGAGATTGAACCTGCTGCCAGCATCCAGTGTCCGTGTTGCGCTGGCAAGGGGGAGATTGCCGATCCGGACTCGCCAGCCTGCAAACCGTGCTGGGGCATCGATTGCGTTGGCAACCCCCACGCGTGAACATGGGCTGGGCCGGACTTGGGGTGTCGCCGCCAGGGTGGGCGTGCCCTGTGCTTATGTAGTGTGATTGCTCGGACGGGTTGACCGAGGCTGCCAGTCGTATCGAGGAGGACGCCATGCCTGCACGTCGACGCTCCACCACGCCGAGGCTATCGGCCAGGGCCGGTTTTGTCCCGACCGCGCGGCATGTGTGGTTGGCGGCGTTGGGCCTGTTGGCGCGCGCCCTGCGCCGGCCGCGCCCGCCTGGTCAGTCCAGATAGGCGCGCACCAGGGTATTGAGATGCACCCGTTCGGCGTCGCGTAGGAACGGGGCGATCAGCATCATCACCTGGACGATGCCGTCGCGGATCGAGGCCTGCTCGTCACGATCCCCACGCGCGGCGGCGTAATTCAGCCAGAACGTGGCCACCACCAGCACATTGGTGGCCGCGGCGTGTAGCTCGTCGGCGGAGGCGCGCATCACTCCGGCCTGCACCAGCCCGCGTAGCACGGCATGCGCCTGTTCGTCGGCGCGCTTGAGGATGCGCGCAAAGCGCAGCCGCAGGCGGCGGTTGCGGCTGAGGATGTCGACCAGATCGCGGTACAGAAAGCGGTAGTCCCAGATGCACTCGAACACCAGGTGCAGCTGCAGCCAGATGTCCTCAAGCCCGGGAAGCCGCCCTTGCGGCGCGGTGAGCGCGGCATCCATGCGCGCCTCGTAACCGGTGAACAGGTGCTCGATGATGTCGTCCTTGTTACGGAAGTGGTAGTACAAGTTGCCGGGGCTGATTTCCAGCTCGTCGGCGATGTGGTTGGTGGTGACGTTGGGCTCGCCCTGCGCGTTGAACATCGCAAGCGAGGTGTCGAGGATGCGCTGGCGCGTCTGGCGAGCCATGTCGGGGGAGTATCGGCGGGCCGGGTCAGGCGGTCAGTTTCTTCACCAGGTCGATGTATTGCTGCATGGCCTGTTCCTGTGGCATGCCTTTGAGCTTGGCCCAGGCTTCGTACTTGGCCGTGCCGACGAAATCGAAGAAGCCCGGCTTGGGGCCGCTGACGTCGCCTTCCGAGCCCTGCTTGTAAAGGGCGTACAGGCGCAGCAGGGTGTCGTTGTCCGGGCGTTCGGACAGGCCCTGCACGTCGCGGGCTGCCTGCTCGAAACGGGCTTTCAGATCGCTCATGGTGGTTCCCCTTTGGCTGATGGGCGCATCACACCACGCGCTTTCCGGGTGGTCAATACGCGGGGGAATTGTCGGCCGCGTGCAGCTCTGGCAACGTAGCAGTGGAAGGGCGCACGAGGTGCGCCGGACATCCGGGGAGTTACGTCATGGCATATCTGGTGACTGGGGGCACCGGCTTCATCGGCCGGTTTTTGATCGACAACCTGCTCAAGCGCAAGGGCACCATCCATGTGCTGGTGCGCAAGGCGTCGCTGAAGAAGTTCGAGGCGCTGGCCAAGCAGCGTGGCTGGGATCGCAAGCGGGTGGTTCCGCTGGTCGGTGATATGGCCGCGCCCGGGTGCGGAGTGTCCGCTGCACAGGTGCGTGCGCTGGCTGGCAAGATCCGCCATGTCTTTCATCTGGCGGCGCTGTATGACCTCACTGCCAGTGCCGACCAGATGTATCAGGCCAATGTCGAAGGCACACGTCATGCCCTGGATCTGGCCGCGGCGCTGAAAGCCGGGTGTTTCCACCATGTCAGCTCCATCGCTGCCGCCGGCCTGTATCCGGGGGTGTTCCGCGAGGACATGTTCGAGGAAGCGGAAGGGTTGGATGACCCCTATCTGCGCACCAAGCACGAATCGGAAGGGCTGGTGCGGCACGAGACCCGGATCAAGTGGCGGATCTATCGTCCCGGCATGGTGGTGGGGCATTCGCAGACCGGTGAGATCGACAAGATCGACGGGCCTTACTACTTCTTCACCCTGATCAAGAAGATGCGGCAGATGCTGCCGCCGTGGATGCCGATGCTGGGCCTGGAGGGCGGGCGCATCAACATCGTGCCGGTGGACTTCGTCGCCGATGCGCTCGATCACATCGCCCACAAACCGCGTCTGGATGGCCACTGCTTCCACCTCACCGACCCCGATCCGCTGCGGGTGGGCGAGGTGCTCAACGTGTTCGCCCGCGCCGCCCATGCCCCGGAGATGAGCATGCGGCTGGATGCACGCATGTTCGCGTTCGTGCCGCCGAGCGTGCGGATGGCGGTGGGCAGCCTGCCGCCGGTGCGGCGCATCGTTGGCGCCTTGTTGCGCGACTTCCGCATTCCCCGGCAGGTCTTGAAGTTCATCACCTATCCCACCCGGTTCGACAACCGTGAGGCCGAGCGCGCGCTCAAAGGGAGCGGCATCGCGGTGCCGCGCCTGGAGGACTACGCCTGGCGGTTATGGGACTACTGGGAGCGTCATCTCGACCCGGATCTGTTCATCGATCGCAGCCTGAAAGGCACGGTCGCGGGCAAGGTGGTGGTGATCACCGGTGGGTCATCCGGCATTGGGCTGGCCACCGCCCGCAAGGTGGCCGCGGCTGGGGCGATCACGATCATCGTGGCGCGTGGGCAGGAGGAACTGTTCAAAGCACGCGATGAGATGCAGGCCGCCGGTGGCAAGGTGTTCGCCTATACCGCCGACCTGTCCGATATGGCCGACTGCGATCGTCTGGTGGCCGAAGTCCTCAAGGCGCATGGCCATGTGGACATCCTCATCAACAATGCCGGCCGTTCGATCCGGCGTTCGATCGAGCTCAGCTACGACCGCTTCCACGATTTCGAGCGCACCATGCAGCTCAACTATTTCGGCAGCCTGCGCCTGATCATGGGGTTTTTGCCGACCATGGTGCAGCGACGCAAGGGGCACATCATCAACATCAGCTCGATCGGTGTGCTGGCCAACTCGCCGCGCTTTTCCGCCTACGTGGCCAGCAAGGCGGCGCTGGATGCGTTCAGCCGTTGCGCCCAGGGTGAGCTGTCCGGCAAGGGAATCCACTTCACCACCATCAACATGCCGCTGGTGAAGACGCCGATGATCGCTCCTACCAAGGTGTATGAGAACGTGCCGACCCTGACTCCGGACGAGGCGGCGGATCTGGTGGTCAAGGGCATCATCGAAAAGCCCAGCCGCATTGCCACTCGGCTGGGCATCTTTGCCGCCGTGATCAATGCCGTGGCACCCAGGGCGTACGAAGCGGTGATGAACACCGCCTTCGAGCTGTTCCCGGATTCGGCAGCGGCCAAGGGCGACAAGCAGGCCTTGCGCGACGAGACGCCGAGCCAGGAGCAGATCGCCTTTGCCGCGCTGATGCGCGGCGTGCATTGGTAAGCAGCGCCGATGGCGCGACGACCGGCGCGGTGGATTGCCGCGCCGGTCGTGCGGTCAGAACGTGCGGCACTGCTTGAATCGAACCGGTTTTTTGCTGCCGGCTGGGGGTTGCAGCTGGATGCGCGAGGCCGCCAGCTCCGGATAGCGCTCCAGCAGCGGGCAGAGTTCGTTGATCGGATCAGCCTCCTCGCTGCTCAGATACACCAGCAGGGTGGACTGGCTGGACCACAGGGCACGATCCACCCCGAATAGGGTGGAAATACTGTTTGCGGCCTCACGACGTCGCTGTTCCAGCACCGCCGGATCGGTGGGGATGGCCTCCGTCGTTGCCGTCGGGGCAGGCGTTGGGGCGACGGTGCGCACGCGCGGCGGCGGGGGCGGCATGCCATCCTCCGGCGTGGATACAGGCAGTGCCGCTTGCGCCAGCATCCAGACCAGACCGCCGATCAGCGCCGCACCGCCCCAGGCCAGCAGCGGGCCGGGCAGGGCGCCTGAGGACGACACAGGGGCCGCGGGGGGCTGTTCCGGCTGATGCGGCACATATGGGCGGACTTCCGGCCACAGCGTCTCGCCGTCGATCAGCTCGATGTCCTGTTCATGCGCCAGGCGAACCGCTTCTTCGTCGAAACGTCCAGGCGTCACCACGATCACGCGGCTGGCGCCGCGCAGGGTGGCGGCCTTGGACAGGCCCAACAGCGGCTGGGCGCCCACCACCGAGGCAGTGCCATATTTGCAGGACAGCAGGACGCGCTCGCCGTTGCGCTGCAGCAGGATGTCGTTGCCGTTGGTGGGGATGCCATCGGCCGGCATGCCGTCTTCGATCACCGGATCCAGGCCGCGCGCATGCATGGCCTTGAGCACCAGCCGGGCAAATTCCCGCCAGTGCAGGCTGGCCAGCAGGTCGGCATCGCGCGACTTCGGTGCCTCCGTGGCGCGGGTGGAAAGAGTGTGGCGTAGCCAATGCGTCAGGCCCAGACCGGACACAACGAAGGCGATCAATGCGATGAGCAGAGCAATCATGTCGTGGACAGGGGTGTAGAGTCGGGGGAAGACGGGGGGCAACTATACCGTTTGAAACGGCAGAACCTGCGTGTCACAGGCCAATCCGATCCAGCCGGGGCTGCAAACGCGACGCCCCCGCAGGGCGGGGGCGTCGGGGTGAGGTGCGGGAAGCGCGCTTAGCTGGCGCTGCCGGTGTCCGCAGCCGGGGCGGGTGTGGTGTCCGCCGCTGCTTGCTGCGGCTTGACGGCGGCTTTGCGGGGCGCGCGGGTGGAGGGGGTCACTTTGGCGCCGTTGCCGGCCTTGGTCGCTGTTGCGGGCTTGGCGGACTTGGCTGCCTTGGCCGGGGTTGCTTTCTTGGCGGTCGCCGCCTTGGCCGACGTCCGGGTTCGGGCTGCCGTCTGGTTGGCGCCGCCCTTGCTCTGCCGCAAGGCCTCAGTCAGCTTCTCGACGCGGGCATTGAGGGTTTGCAGGTCTTCCCGGGTCGGTACGCCGAGTTTGACCAGGGCACGCTGGACGCGCTCTTCGAACACCTTTTCCAGCTTGTCCCAGGTGTCAGCGGCGCGTTCGCGGGCCTGTTCGACCTGCCCTTCCACCGCATCGCGCACCGCGCTGGCGCGGCTGCCTGCGAACTTGCGGGCGGTCTGCTCCAGCGACAGGCCGTCGCGCACCAGGGTTTCAAACAGCTTGCTGCCCTCGGCCTGGGCGCGAGTGAAGGCGCCCATGCCAGCCAGCCAGATCTGCTGGGCGGATTCGGTGATGCTCTTGGCGTTCAGCAGCAGGCCGGACGACTTGCGGGCGGTGCTGCGGGTGCTGCGTTTGCGGGCGGTGTTGCCAGCGGCCGCCTTGCGTGCAGTGGTGCGGGTGGATTTCTTCTTCAGCGTAGCCATGCGTTGCCCCTTTGCGTCTGCGACGCGCGTGTGGATTCAGATGCAGGATCGGCGCGCTGTCTAGAGCATTCACACCATGTGCTGGCGGCGCAGACGATGTTCGAGGTCGTCGAGCGCCCGATGCAGTTTTGCGGTGGTGGCGGTGGTGCGGCGAGGGGGCGGCAGGTGCGCCACGATCGAGCGTGGCCGGTCGGCGATGACCTCCTCGCGCAGACGGATGCCGTGGCGTGCCAGCACCGGCGTCAGCCGCGCCTGCTGCTGGCGCAGATCGGTCAGGGTGTTGCGGTAGGCCAACTGGGCGATCCGGCGCCGCGCCGAGAAGCTGAAAATGTTGGTGTAGAACAGCTCGCGGTCGCCGGCATTGGGTTCAAACACCAACTGGTCGATGCCGGGGTACTGCTGCGGGTAGCGGGCCAGCCCCACCTGCATGCGCGATTGCAGCATCGTGCGCAGGGTCTGCGAAAGCACGCCGGGCAGGCCGCCCTCGGCGATGCGCCGGTCGCTGAAGCGGTGCGCCAGTGCGGCTTCGCTGGAGTCGGTGCCGGGGTTGAACGGAACCAGTGGATTGATGCCCAACATCAGGTCGATATCGCGGTCGAGCACCATCGAGGCGTGCATGGTGCGGCGCAGGGCGCCATCCACCACGTGGTGCACCTGGCCCTGACGGTCGCGCAGCGTGACTGGCGGGTACAGACCCGGCAGGGCGGCACTGGCTTGCACCGCCCGCGAGAGCGGTACGTCCTCCCAGCCGGCATCCCCGAAACGGATGGTTTCGCCGCTGTCCAGATCCACGCCGATCACGTACAGCGGGCGCGGCAGGGTGCGGAAATCATTGCTGCGGCCATTGCGCGTGAATATCTCGCGCAGGAAGCGTTCGACTGCGTCGTTGTCGAACAGCCCGGTCGGTACCACGCTGCCGAGCCGGTTGAGCACGTCCGACCAGCGCGAGTCGCTGCGGCCGCTCCAGATGTCGCGCAGCAGGCGCATCCCCAGTCGCGGCAGCCGGGCCAGACGCCGGCGATACTCGCCGAGCGCCGGGCGCAGAAAGGTCTCGGGGCGGAAGTGGATCTCTTCGCTGTCACCGGTGATGAAAATCCGGCACAGCTCGGCGGTGTTGATGCCGTTGACCAGGCCAGCGGCAAGGAAGGCCCCGGAGCTGACCCCGACGTAGCAGTCCAGCCGGGTTAGATCCAGCCCGTCGCAGGCCTCCTCCAGCGCGCGCAGGGCACCCAGTTCGTACATCGCGCCGACCGGCCCGCCACCGGCGATGGCCAGCCCGATCCGGGGCGGCTGGTGTGGCGGGCGCGGCGGCTGGGCGACGTGCAGAGACAGCATGGACGGCACTCGACAGGACGATGCCGCGAGTGTAGCGCGGCGGAACGGGTGCGGCATCGCGTGCATGGGATGTGCCCTTGCCTGGATGGCAGGCGACCCCGACACTGTCACCATGACCCCACGTTCGACGCTGCGGGCACGCCTGGCGCGGCGGTTGGCCCTGCATCAGCGCCTGTTCGACCCGCGCCTGGAGCCGCGTAATGCGCTGCCCTGGCTCAAGCCGCTGCAACGCTGGCAGGCGGCGCGGCTGGAGCGCAGCTTTTCGGTGTTCCTGCAGGATCCCTCGCAGCGTCCGGCAGCGCGGTTTTTCCTCACCGATGTCTATGGCGACCGCGACTTCCGCCAGCGGGATGCCGACATCGCCCGGGTCATGCCGATGATGCAGCGGCTGCTGCCGGAGCCGCTGCTGCTCACGTTGGCCGATGCGATTGCGTTGGCTGCGCTCAGCCATGCCTTCGATTTGCGCATGGCACAGGCGCTGCATGATCTGGCGCCTGTGACGGCGACCCTGGACGTACCGCTGTATGGCCAGGCGTACCGCCAGGTTGGTCATCCACGCCTGCGGGCATGGCAGATCGCCCTGATCGACGAGGTGGGCAGCGGGCTGGCTGCCGCAGTGCAGATGCCGGGTGTGGCACGGCTGCTGCGGTTGTCCCGGTTGCCGGCGCGTGCCGCCGGTTTGGGCGAGTTGCAGGGGTTTTTGGAGCGCGGGTTTGCAGCGTTTGTCGCGCTGGGTGATGCGCGTGCTTTCCTCGACCATATTCGGGTGCAGGAAACCCGTACCATGCAGCGGCTGTTTGCCGGTGCGCCTGATCCGTTCGGTTTTGCGGGCGGTGTGGTCTCAGCGTGGCCCGAACATCAGCAACCCTGACAGCAGCAGGGCCAGCAGCAAGGCGGCAACCAGCAGCCAGGGCACGCGCTGGGTCCAGTGTGCGGGCGCCGGCGTGGGTGGCTCAGGCGGCAATGGGGTGACGGCCACAGGCGTCTGCAAGGACGCCGGCGGGCCTTCCAGCACGAAACGATGACGCCCGCCGAACACCAGCTGGTCGCCGCTTTGCAACACGGCCTGTCGCACCGGCTCGCCGTTCAGCCAGACCTCGGCGCCGGTCTGGTCGAGCACGACCTGACCGCTGCGCAGGGCCACCCGGGCGTGCTCGGGGACGATGCCGTGTCCCTCGATTCGCAGGTCGCAGCCGCTGGCGCTGCCGATCCAGCGCGGCTGCTCCAGACTCACGCTGCGGCCATGGTGGTCGCCACCGATGCCGCGCAGAACCAGATGCACGCTGCCGGTCGGGATTGGGTCCGGGGGGGGCAGTGGCGGATGTTCGCGGGGCGCGACCAGCAGCAGCTCGTGGCCTTCGGCATGAATGCTGTCGCCAGCGCGCAGCAGCGCCAGTTGACGCACCGGGCGGCCATTGACGTGGATGCCGCGCACGCCGGGTGCCACGACCAGCCAGATGCCGCGGCGGTCATGGCAGATCTGCAACAACCATGCATCGTCGCTGGCGACTGGCACCAGCCGTCCGTCCCGGAGGGCCAGGGCATGGACGCCGGTGTCGAGCGGCAGGTCGGGGCGGGCGTCGTCGCTAAAGCGCAGGCACAAGGCAGTCATCGCCGTGCAATCTAGCATGGCAAATGCCGTGCAACGCTGGTCAACCGTGGCGCTGCAGCAAGGGGGCGTGTGATTTGCGCAGCAGGCGCCCTTGTTCCCGGCAGGGGCGGGCCGGCAGAATGCAGGTGTCCTGTCGGCTTCCTTTTTCGGCCATGTCGCGTATCGAGATCCGTCACGCCCACTCCCTGACCCAGGCCCAGGCCCGCAAGGCGGTCGAGGAGGTGGCGCGCAAACTGCACGAGCGGTTCCAGTTGGCATGTGACTGGCAGGGCGACACCCTGCATTTTTCCCGCTCGGGGGTGGACGGAAAAATCGAGCTGCTGCCCGGTGCCCTGCAGGTGCATGCCAAGCTGGGCTTTCTGACCGCGATGTTCAAGGAACCCATCGAGGCCGAGATCCGGCGCGTGCTCAAAGAACGCTTCTGAGACGGATACCCGCAAACCCGCTGCGGCGCGGCATACTCTCCGGCCCCGTCGTTGAGAGCCTGTCGATGTCGCGCGCCTACAACTTCAGCCCAGGTCCTGCCATGTTGCCCGAGCCGGTATTGCGGCAGGCGCAGGCCACATTGCTGGAATACGGGGAGGTCGGGGCCTCGATCCTGGAGATCAGCCACCGCGGGGCCGATTTTCTTGCCGTGGCGCGCCAGGCCGAAGCCGATCTGCGCACGTTGCTTACGATCCCGGATGACTACGCGGTGTTGTTCACCGCAGGCGGCGCGACCACGGTGCAGGCGTTGCTGCCGCTCAACTTCGCAGCTCCTGGGCAGCCGTGCGATTACGTGATCAGCGGCCATTGGGGCAAGACTGCGCTGAAGCAGGCGGCGCCGTATGTGGAGGCGCGCATCGCCGCCAGCAGCGAGGCCGGCGGGTTCCGTGACCTGCCGCCGCGCGAGCAGTGGCAGCTGTCGCCCGATGCGGCCTATGTCCACGTCACCGCCAACGAGACCATCCACGGCGTCGAATGGCGGCACATCCCCGATGCCGGCGCCGTGCCGCTGGTGGCTGATTTCAGCTCCTCGATTGCTTCCGAACCGCTGGATGTCAGCCGGTTCGGGCTGATCTATGCCGGTGCCCAGAAGAACCTCGGGCCGGTGGGCATCACCGTGGTGATCGTGCGTCGCGATCTGTTGGAGCGCGCCGGCCAACCGCGCGCCCCGATCCTGGACTATCGCGCCATCGCGGCCGCAGAGTCCATGCTCAACACCCCGCCCAGCTGGAACTGGTACGTGCTGGGCCTGACCGTGCAGTGGATGCTGGAGCAAGGCGGGGTGGCCGAGTTCGCCCGCCGCAATGCTCGCAAGGCGGCGTTGCTCTACGACGCCATCGACGGCTCTGGCGGCTTCTACCGCAACGAGGTGGCGCCAGCGGCGCGCTCGCGCATGAACGTGCCGTTCTTCCTGCACGATCCGGCGCTGGATGCCCTGTTCCTGAGCGAGGCCAAGCAGGCCGGGCTGATCGGCCTGAAAGGCCATCGCGTGCTTGGCGGCATGCGTGCTTCGCTTTACAACGCCATGCCCGAGGCCGGCGTGCAGGCGCTGGTGGAGTTCATGCGTCAGTTCCAGGCCACCCATGGCTGAGACGACCGACGTAACCGGCCCGGCTGACGCCAGCGGGCCTGCGCAGCAGCACTGGATCGTCGCGCCCGGCTGCCCATTGCGTGGCACGCTGACGGTGCCTGGCGATAAATCCATCTCACACCGGGCGGTGATGCTGGCCGCGCTGGCCGATGGCGTCTCCACCATCGACGGCTTCCTGGAAGGCGAGGACACCCGCGCCACGGCGGCCATCTTCGCCCGCATGGGGGTGCGCATCGAGGCACCGGCACCCTCGCGGCGGATCGTGCATGGGGTCGGCCTCGATGGCCTGCGGGCACCGGACGGCCCGCTGGACTGCGGCAATGCCGGCACAGGAATGCGCCTGCTGGCTGGGTTGCTGGCGGGCCAGCGGTTCGACAGCGTGCTGGTCGGGGATGCCTCGCTCAGCCGGCGGCCGATGCGGCGCGTCACCGTGCCGCTGGCGCAGATGGGTGCGCGCATCGACACCGCCGAAGGTGGTCTGCCGCCTTTGCGCATCCATGGCGGCCAGCGTCTGCAGGGCCGGGTTCATACGCTGGAGGTGGCCAGCGCGCAGGTGAAATCGGCGCTGTTGCTGGCCGGGCTGTATGCCGCAGGCCACACCGAAGTGAACGAGCCGCACCCCACCCGCGACTACACCGAGCGCATGCTGGCGGCGTTTGGTGTGGACATCGTCTTTTCTCCCGGCCATGCGCGGCTGCACGGCGGCCAACGCCTGCGTGCCACCGATGTGGCGGTGCCGGCGGATATTTCTTCGGCGGCGTTTTTCATTGTGGCGGCCAGCATCGTGCCTGGATCGGAGCTGCGCCTGCGGCAGGTGGGCCTCAACCCGCGTCGCACCGGGCTGCTGCGCGTGTTGCGGCAGATGGGGGCAGACATCCGGGAAGAGCATCCCGGCGAACACGGGGGCGAGCCGGTGGCCGATCTGGTGGTGCGGCACGCGCCGCTGCGTGGCATCGCGGTGCCGGAGGCGGTCGTGCCGGACATGATCGACGAGTTCCCGGCCCTGTTCGTCGCCGCCGCTTGCGCGGATGGGCCAACCACGGTGCGTGGCGCGGCTGAGTTACGGGTCAAGGAATCCGACCGCATTGCCGGCATGGCGGCAGGGCTCCGCACGCTCGGCCTGCGGGTGGATGAAACACCGGACGGTGCCACGATCTACCCCGGCGTCCTGCACGGCGGCTGTGTGGACAGTCACGGCGACCACCGCATTGCCATGGCGTTTGCAGTCGCAGCCCAGCGCGCCACCGGGCCGGTGCAAATCCGCGACGTGGCCAACGTGGCCACGTCGTTCCCTGGGTTCGACACTCTTGCCTGCGCGGCCGGGTTTGATCTGCGTCGGATGTGATCGCCTGACCCGTGTGTGCGGTAGGCGCCGCTGTTCAGCGGTCGGGCTTGCCGCGCACTTGGTCAAGCGGTTTTGATTTCGGCCAGCAGGTCGGGGTGACGGTCCAGCAGCTTGAGCAGCTTGACCAAGGCCAGCGGCGGCTTGGTCTTGCCGTTCTCGTAGCGCGAAAAGGCATTGACACCGCCACCGAAGATTTCGGCGGCCTGTCGCTGATCAAGATTGAGTTTGCGGCGCACCTTGGCGATGTAGGCGGGATCGACGTAGGCGGCATTCACTTGACGTTGGAACAGGCCCACCAATTCGCTGTAGCGGTCGCCATGCTCACGATTCAAGACAACTTCGCCGCAGGCGGGGCAGAAGTCACCCGTCACCGCTGGGATGGTGGTGGATTCACCTTTGTAGGTGTAGAGGAGGTCGCGCGTGTCGTGGATCAGCTCCGCCGCGCCGCAGCATGGGCATTTCATGGTCATAGCTCCTTGAAGGACACGATCAGCACGTCATCGATGACGGTCAGCTTCAGGTACACCTCGTCGCCGCTTGCTGTCTTGGCGTGGTACACGTCCTGCCAAATCGTGTGATCGGCATGGGTGGTCATGCTCTTGTAGAAGTCGGCGGGAGTGAGCGCCAAGACAACCGCGCACATCCCCGCCAGGTCATGAATCCCAAGCTCACGGGCACCGTTGTAGGCGGTGGCCGTCGCTCTGACCCGTCCAGCGTCTACCAGGGCTTTGACGACCGCTAGCTTGCAGTGCGGGGTGCCTTTTTCCACACTGGAACTATAACCTAATTGGTTATTTTGGCAAGTGGGTTAATGGCGGCTTGTTCCGGCATCCTCATGCCGTGGGTGGGACTGTTGAGCGATCCTTGCCTTTTGTAACGGTCGTGCAGAGGGCTGTTGATCGTCCGGAAGGAGGCTGCGCTTACGCTGGCGGTTCGCGCAGGATGGCGGCGTCCCAGCCGGGGCGTGGAGCGAAACGATCTCCGTATTTGCTCTGCAGGGCCTGCAGCCGGGCCAGCAGGGCGTCGGCGCCGACCGTGCGGATGTGCTGGATCGGGCCGCCGCGGAACGGGGCAAAGCCGGTGCCGAAGATCACGCCGGCATCCAGCAGGTCGGCATCGCTGACCACGCCGTCATGCAGGCAGGCCACCGCCTCGTTGAGCAGCGGCAGGATCAGGCGGTCTTCCAGATCCTCAGGTACGACATACCCGGCCGGCAGTTCCGGTTTGACCGCCTTGCCGTTCTCCCATTTGTAGATGCCTTGGCCGTCCTTCTTGCCGCGCTTGCTTGGGTCGACCGTGGCCAGTGCGGCTGGCACCTCCAGGCCGAGGAAGGGGGCCAGCTCCTTGCCGACGCTGGCGGCCACGTCCAGGCCTACGGTGTCGAGCAGCTCGATTGGGCCCATCGGCATGCCAAAGCGCGTCGCCGCCTTGTCGATGGCCGGGCCGGGGATGCCTTCGGCATAGGCCGTGGCCGCTTCCAGCATGTACGGGAACAGCACACGGTTGACCAGAAAGCCCGGCGTGCCGGCCACCGGCACCGGGAACTTGCCCAGTGCCTTGCAGAAGGCGGCCAGGCGGCGCTCGGTCTCCGGGCTCATGCCGTCGTGGCGGATGATCTCCACCAGCGGCATCTGCGCCACCGGGTTGAAGTAGTGCAGCCCGGCGAACCGGTCGGGGTGTTGCAGGTGGCCGCGCAGTTCGTCCAGCGGGATCGACGAGGTGTTGGTGGTCAGCAGGGCGTCCGCCTTCATGCGCGGCTCCACCGACTGATACAGCGCGCGCTTGGCGTCCGGGTTCTCGATGATCGCCTCGATCACCAGATCCGCGTCCGTGACGCCGGCACCGTCGAGGTCGGATTTCAGGCGCGCGGCCACTGTCGGGCGCTGGGTTGCGTCCTTCACCTTCTTTTCAAACAGCGTCTGTGCCCGCTGTAGGGCAGCGTCGATGAAGCGCTGCTCGCGGTCTTGCAACGTCACCTCGAAGCCCTTGAGGGCGGCAAAAGCGGCGATATCACCGCCCATCACACCAGCGCCGATCACGTGCACGCGGGTGATGCCGGCATCACCCTTGCCCAGCGCCTTCATCCGCTCGGTGAGGAAGTAGATGCGGATCAGGTTGCGGGCGGTGGGCGTGGCGGCGAGTTTCACCACCGCACGGCGCTCGGCATCCAGACGGGCGCGGATGCCTTTGCCGCCGAAGCGTTCCCAGGTGGAGATCAGCGCGTAAGGGGCGGGATAGAACGCCTTGGGCGCCTTGCGCGCCACCTGCTTGACCATTTGCGGTGCCAGCAGCTTGCGTGCCGGCCAGGTATTGGTCAGCCAGCCCAAAAGCCGCTGTTTCAGCGGGCGCTGCGTGCCCTGGAGTGCCAACTGGGCGGCGGTATCCACCAGGATCGCGGGTGCTACGACCTGGTCCACCAGGCCGATGGCGCGCGCCGCCTTTGCGCTCAGCGCACGGCCAGTCAGCATCAGGTCCATTGCCGCCGGTGCGCCGATCAGGCGCGGCAGGCGGGCGCTGCCGCCCCAGCCTGGGAAGATGCCCAGCTGGATTTCGGGCAGGCCGATCCGGGTGGAGGGCGCATCGCTGGCCACACGGTAGCGGCAGGCCAGCGCCAGTTCGGTGCCGCCGCCCATGCAGAAGCCGTGGATGGCGGCCACTGTCGGGCAGGGCAGCTCCGCCAGTGCCTGGAAGGTGTCCTGGCCGCGGCGGATCGCCTCCTCGACGGTGCCGCGGCGGTCATAGTCCTGAAACTCCTTGAGATCGGCCCCGGCGATGAACCCTGTGGGTTTGCCAGACGTAATCACCAGCGCTTTGGGTGGTTCCAGCGCGATCCGCGTGAGTACCTCGCCCAGCTCGATCAGTGCATCCTGGGAAAACGCGTTGACCGATGCGTCGGCGCGATCGAATGCCAGCACCAAGACGCCGTCGTCGCGGCGGGAGGGCGTCCAGTGGCGAAGGTGGAGTCCATCGAAACCGGGGGGTGTGGTCATGGCATGCCATCCAAACCTGGGTAGGCCGCTATCCTAGCCGGTACCGGCTTGAGTGCATGTTCAAACCGGTGTGGTGGTGGGTGGTGCAGCGGCGGAACTTTTGCGCCGGTGCGCCTGTCATAGACGCCCGGAACACGCCGGGCCACACGGAGGGCGCGGCGGAAATGACGGAGGATCGGGTGTCGCAAGCGCTGGATCAGGATCTGGTGGCCCGCGTGCAACGTGGCGATCTGGCTGCGTTCGATCTGCTGGTGCGCAAATACCAGCATCGGGTGGCGGCGGTGATTTCCCGCTACATCCATGACTGGTCGGACGTCCAGGATGTGGCACAGGAGACGTTCATCCGCGCTTTCCGCGCCATCGGCGGGTTTCGCGGGGATGCACAGTTTTCCACCTGGTTGCACCGGATCGCGGTCAACACCGCGCTCAATCATCTGGCGGCACATGGCCGGCGCCCGCCGAGCGAGGACATCGACCTCGACGAGGCGGCACAGTTCGACTCCGGTCTGCGCCTGCGCGATCACGACACGCCGGAGCGGGAGCTGATGCGCCAGCAGCTGGAACAAACCGTGATTGCCGCGGTCGAAGCCTTGCCGCCGGAGCTGCGCGAGGCGATCACGCTGCGCGAAATCGAAGGCTTGAGCTACGAGGAGATCGCCGAGCGCATGGGGTGTCCGATCGGGACGGTGCGCTCGCGCATCTTCCGCGCCCGCGAGGCCATCGACGCCCGCCTGCGCCCGCTGCTCGATCAGGCGCAGCCCGCCACTAAACGTTCGAAAGCGTCGTCTTGACGTACCCGGATATGCCCATGGACACCAACGCCGATACCGACCGTCACTGCATTGGCCTGACCCAGCTGTCCAGCCGGGAGCAGTTGTCCGCGCTGATGGATGGCATGCTGCCGGAGGATCAGACCCGCTTCCTGCTGCGCCGTCTGCGTCACGACACGGCGCTGGCGGCTTGCTGGGAGCGCTGGCGGATTGCCAGCGACATCATGCGCGGCATGACCCCGGAGCGACACCTGCCGGCCGATTTCGCCTTGCGGGTGGCGGCTGCCTTGCAGGCACCGACGCAGCCGTCGGTGCGACCGGCCGCCAGCACCCGCAATCGCTGGCTCTGGGCGGGCGGCGGCGCCCTGGCCGCGGCATTGGCGCTGCTGGCGGTGCTGCCGCTGGCGCCACGCATGACCACGCCGCCGGCGCAGACGGCTCGCGCCTCAGCGGCACCGAGCGCGCAGGTTGCGTCCGTGCCCAGGCCCGCGCCTTCCGCGCCCGCCACAGTCGTCGCGCCACAGGTCGCCAGCGTGGCGGCCTCGACGGCGCCGGTGCAGGTGGCGGCTGTGGCTCGGCCGGCTACTCGTGCCGGTTCGCAGCTGCGACGGTCTGACTCCGCGCCAGTGGTCCCCGCGACGGCGAGCGCCCCCACCGAGGACGCTGGCCTTGCCTTGGCGCAGCCGGTGTCTGTGCCGGACACCATCGTCAGCCGGCCCTGGCCGCGCCGGATCCTGCCGCAGTATGGCGGTGAGGATGGGGTGACGGTCGGGTTTGGCCTGCCGGCTCAGCCGGCGCGCCTGGAGGTCGGTCGGCCGGATGGGTTCCCGGTGCTGTCTGCGCCTTTTGACTCGCGGCCATTGCAGTGGCTGCGGCCAGGTTCGCTGCCGGAGCGGCGGGTGCAGGACGGTGAAGACGCCGCGTCCACCCGGCCCTGAGCCGCATCGAGCTGACGTGTGTTCGGCACACCCTTAAGGGCCGACATTTGTAGGCCTGGCCACCCTCGTCGGTGGAACTTTTCAAGTGCAGGCGTCTGATCGGCCTGCAGGTGTTTTTTCGCTTCGTTCGTTCATCTCCGAAGGAGTGTTCCCATGTCTGCACAACGCATCAAATCGCTGCGTCCCATCCTGCTGGTCACCGCTCTGGCGGTGGCTGGTGTGGGCGCCTGCAGCGGCCAGACCCCGGCCAGTGCCAAGGTGCCGGCGGTCGCGGCGCCCGCAGCTCCGGCAGCCCCGGCCCCCGATCTGGTCGGCAACCTGCCGGACTTCACCCGCCTAGTGGAGCAGGTGGGGCCGGCCGTGGTCAGCGTGCAGGCCGAGATCGGCAGCCGGGCGATTGCGCGGCGTTCGGCACGCCCGCTGTCGCCGGGGGATGAAGGCGACGACGAAGACCAGATCCCCGAGTTCTTCCGTCGCTTTTTCGGCCCTGACCTGCTGCCGGGCATGCCCGGGATTCCCGGCGGGCCGCAGCCGCGGCCGCGTGGGGTTTCGCTGGGCACCGGCTTCATCATTTCTGCCGATGGCTATGTGCTGACCAACCATCACGTGATCGATGGGGCTGACACCGTGCACGTCAAGCTGGCTGACCGGCGCGAGTTCACCGCCAAGGTGGTGGGCAGCGATCCGCAGTCGGACGTGGCGCTGCTCAAGATCGACGCACGTGACCTGCCGGTGGTGCGCATCGGTGATTCGCGCAGCCTCAAGCCGGGGCAGTGGGTGGTGGCGATCGGCTCGCCGTTCGGGCTGGATCATTCGGTGACCGCCGGTATCGTCAGCGCGGTCGGGCGCGCCAATCCGGATGCCGACCAGCGCTATGTGCCGTTCATCCAGACCGACGTGGCCATCAACCGGGGCAACTCCGGCGGGCCGCTGCTGGACACCCGCGGCCAGGTGGTCGGTATCAACTCGCAGATCTTCAGTAACTCCGGCGGCTACATGGGCGTCAGTTTCGCCATTCCGATTGATGTGGCGATGAACGCCGTCCAGCAGCTCAAGGCGACCGGCAGAGTAGTGCGCGGCCAGCTCGGCGTGCAGGTGCAGGGGCTGGATCGCGATACCGCAAGGGCGCTGGGGTTACAGGACGTCAGCGGCGCATTGGTGGCCAGCGTCGAGCCGGGCAGCCCGGCCGAACGCGCCGGTCTGCTGCGTCAGGACGTGATCCGCAGCGTCAATGGCCGCCCGATCTATGAATCCAGCGATCTGCCGCCGGTGATCGGGTCGATGGCGCCGGGATCGCGGGTCACCCTGGAGGTGATCCGCGACGGCAAGCCCCGCACCCTGGTGGCGACCCTGGGGGCGCTGGACGACGCCACTGCCTCTGCAGGTCGGGACACGGGAACCGGCAAGGCGCCGGCAGCAACGGACGGCAATGCCTTTGGCATCGTCGGACAGGACCTCAGCGAAGAGCAGCGGCGTCGGCTTGGCCTGCAGCCCAAGGAAGGCGTGTTGATTGCCCGGGTGACCGGTCAGGCTGCGCGGGACGCTGGCCTGCAGCCGGGTGACGTGGTGCTGGCGGTGGGTCGCAACGACGTCGGTAGTGTGGATGCGCTCAATGCCCAGTTGCGCGCCGCTGGCACCGACAAGCCGGTGATGCTCTTGATCCGTCGCGGTGGCGGCACCCGCTACGTGGCGGTCAATCCCAAGCCCGAATGAGTCGGGCCGGGTGACCCGGCAGCCCGCCCCGGCGAAGGGGGCGGGCGGTGCTGTGCGATAATGCCGCGCTTGTTTCATGGACGGCCGCAGCCCGCGGCCGTCATCGTCAGTATCGAGTGTCCATGCAGCCCGACGCGATGCGGTTCATCCGCAACTTTTCCATCATCGCCCATGTTGATCACGGCAAATCCACCCTGGCCGACCGGATCATCCAGCTGTGCGGTGGTCTGAGTGAGCGCGAGATGGAAGCGCAGGTGCTCGACAACAATCCGATCGAGCGCGAGCGCGGCATCACCATCAAGGCGCAGTCGGTGTCGCTGCCGTACACCGCGCGCGATGGTCACACCTATCAGCTCAACTTCATCGATACACCCGGTCACGTCGATTTCAGCTATGAGGTCAGCCGTTCGCTGGCGGCCTGCGAGGGCGCGCTGCTGGTGGTGGACGCCGCCCAGGGCGTGGAGGCGCAGTCGGTGGCCAACTGCTACACCGCGGTGGAGCAGGGGCTGGAAGTGGTGCCGGTGCTGAACAAGATTGACTTGCCCACCGCCGATATCGACAAGGTCAAGGCGGAAATCGAGGCGGTGATTGGTCTGGATGCCTCCGAGGCGGTAGCGATCAGTGCCAAGACCGGGCTCAACGTGGAAGAGGTGCTGGAGGCGATCGTCAAGCGCATCCCGCCGCCGAAGCCGCGTGATACCGACAAGCTGCAGGCGCTGATCATCGATTCCTGGTTCGACAACTACCTCGGGGTGGTGTCGCTGGTGCGGGTGATGCAGGGCGAGATCCGCCCCGGCGACAAGTTGCTGGTGATGTCCACCGGGCGCACCCACCAGGTCGATCAGGTCGGTGTCTTTACGCCCAAGCGCAAGCTGCTCGACCGGCTTGGTGCCGGCGAGGTGGGTTGGGTCACCGCCAGCATCAAGGACGTCCACGGCGCCCCGGTGGGTGACACCTTCACCTTGGCCAACGATCCGGCGCCGGCCCCGTTGCCGGGCTTCCAGGAAATGCAGCCGCGGGTGTTTGCCGGCCTGTTCCCGGTCGATGCCGAAGACTACCCGGCCCTGCGCGAGGCGCTGGAGAAGTTGCGCCTGAACGATGCCGCGCTGCGCTTCGAGCCGGAAAGCTCGGAGGCGATGGGGTTCGGGTTCCGCTGCGGCTTCCTCGGCATGCTGCACATGGAAATCGTGCAGGAGCGGCTGGAGCGCGAATACGACCTCAATCTGATCACCACTGCGCCGACCGTGGTGTACGAAGTGGTCAAGACCGACGGCACGGTGATTCCGATCGACAACCCGGCCAAGCTGCCACCGGTCAATCACATCGAGGAGATCCGCGAGCCGATCATCCGCGCCAACATCCTCACGCCACCCGACTACATCGGCAACATCATCAAGCTGTGCGAAGAAAAACGCGGTGTGCAGTTGGGCATCACCTATATGGCCAGCCAGGTGCAGATCAGCTATGAGCTGCCGATGGCTGAGGTGGTGCTGGATTTCTTCGACAAGCTCAAGTCGGTGAGCCGCGGCTATGCCTCGCTGGACTACCACTTCCTGCGCTTCCAGCCGGGGCCGTTCGTGCGGGTGGATACGCTGATCAACGGCGATCGGGTGGATGCGCTGTCCATCATCGTCCATCGCAGCCAGGCCGACCGCCGCGGCCGCGAGCTGTGCGAGAAGATGAAAGATCTGATCCCGCGGCAGATGTTCGACGTGGCCATCCAGGCCGCGATCGGCAGCCAGATCATCGCCCGGACCACGGTCAAGGCGCTGCGCAAGAACGTGCTGGCCAAGTGCTATGGCGGTGACGTCACCCGCAAGAAGAAGCTGCTGGAGAAACAGAAGGAAGGCAAGAAGCGGATGAAGCAGGTCGGGCGGGTGGAGATCCCGCAGGAAGCCTTCCTCGCCGTGTTGCAGGTGGACAACAAGTGATGCGTTCGGTGTTTTTCGTGCCTAAGCAGGCCGACGGCGCGCTGCCGTCGCTTGCCTGCCGCCGGCATGGGTGGCGCCGATGACAAAGGAGAGCAGCGCATGATGGTGTGGTTCGAAACGATCCTGGTGAGCCTGACCCTGCTCAGCGGTCTGATCTGGCTGATCGACCGGCAGGTGTTTGCCAAGCGCCGGGCGGCCATCGCCGCCGCCGGTGGCGACGCCAGGGAGCCGGTGCTGGTCGATTACGCCCGCTCGTTTTTCCCGATCCTGGCGCTGGTACTGGGCTTGCGCAGCTTCGTGGCCGAACCGTTCCGGATTCCGTCCAGCTCGATGATGCCCACCCTGTTGATCGGCGATTTCATTCTGGTCAACAAGTTTGCCTACGGGCTGCGGCTGCCGATCACCAACCGGAAATTCCTGGACATCGGCGAGCCACAGCGCGGTGACGTGGTGGTATTCCGGCCGCCGATGCGGCCCAACGAAGACTGGATCAAGCGGGTGATCGGCCTGCCCGGCGACACCATCGGCTATCACGATCACAAGGTGAGCATCAACGGCACCGTGTTGCCGTATCACGTGGACGGCATTTATACCGGCGTCGGCCAGGGCGCCGGTGAGACCGGCGACATGCTGCTCACCGAGGCCCTGCCGGGGCGTCCGCATCAGGTCTTGGAGCGCGAGTTCAGCCTCGCCGAGGGCGAGTGGACCGTCCCCGCCGGGCATTACTTCGTCATGGGCGACAACCGCGGCAACAGCGAGGACAGCCGGTTCTGGGGGTTTCTGCCGGAGGCCAACCTGCGCGGCAAGGCGTTCATGATCTGGATGAACTTCGATGCCAGTGCGCCGCGCTGGGTGGATTTTTCCCGCATTGGCGATCGCATTCCCTGACTGCACAGTACCGGCCGGTTACGCCACATGGCCGGTTGTGCGGCAGGCGGCAAGCCATGCAACACTAGGCAGGGCTGCAATGCCCCGTCCCGGCCCGCCGGGCGGTTTTCATCACCCAGTCTGATTTTTGAGGGGAACAGCACATGAAGCGGATGCAGCGCGGCATGACCATGTTGGGGTTTCTGATCACCCTGTGCGTGGTGATCTTCTTTGCCTATGTCGGTATGAAGATCGTGCCGATGTACATCGAGTTCTATTCGGTGAAACAGGCGTTGAAAGGGCTTGCGGAGGACTCCAGTCTGGCCGGTGCTTCCAAGGACGAGATCCGCAAGTTCTACCAGCGGCGTCTGGAGATGAACTATGCAGACCACGTCAAGGAGATGGACGCGCTCAAGTTCGACTCTGGCGAGGGCGGCCTGAAGCTGGTGGTGGATTACGAGCGCCGTGAGCCGCTGCTGGCCAACCTGGACGTGGTCGGCAAGTTCCATGCCGAGCAGGTGATGCCACGTGGTGCCAGCGTTGAGTGAGTACCGCCGGTTGCAGGTCGGGCATGCGTTTACCAACCCGGCCTTGCTGACGCAGGCGTTGACCCATCGCAGCGCCGGCAGCCCGCACAACGAGCGGCTGGAATTTCTGGGCGATGCCCTGGTCAACCTGATCGCGGCCGAGGCGCTGTACCAGCACTGGCCGCAGGCCGACGAGGGCGCACTGACCCGCGCCCGGGCCGAACTGGTGCGTGAGTCGGCGCTGGCGGCAATCGCCCGCACCCTCGATCTGGGCGCGCACCTGGTGCTGGGCCCGGGCGAGATGAAAACCGGCGGCCATCGTCGCGATTCGATCCTGGCCGATGCGCTGGAAGCCGTGGTGGCCGCGATCTATCTCGACGCCGGATTCGATGCCTGCAAGGCCGCCGTTCTACCCTGGTTTGCGCCGCTGATCGCCGCCCTGCCGCCGCCCGGAAAGGTCGGCAAGGATGCCAAGACCCGTTTGCAGGAATGGCTGCAGGCACGCCAGCATCCATTGCCGGTCTATACCCTGCTGCAGGAGTCCGGTGAGGATCACGCCCGCCTGTTCCGGGTTCGCTGCACCCTGACCGCCCCCGCCCTGCAGACCGAAGGCGAGGGCACCTCGCGCCGGGCCGCCGAGCAGCAGGCGGCGCAGGCCGCCCTGGATCGGATCGCACCCCATGCATGACACGTTCACCCCCCGGCATAGCGGCGCGGTTGCGGTGATCGGCCGCCCGAACGTCGGCAAATCCACCCTGGTCAATGCCCTGGTCGGGGCCAAGATCAGCATCACCTCGAATCGTCCGCAGACCACCCGGCACCGGGTGCTGGGGATTGCCACCTTCCCCGGCGGGCAGTTGCAGTTGGTGGATACCCCAGGCATCCATCGCGAACAGGGCCGGCGTTCGGCCAAGGCGATGAACCGGATGATGAATCGTGCGGCCCGCAATGCCCTCGATGGCGTGGACGCGGCGATGCTGGTGATTGCCGCCGGCCGCTGGGACGACGAGGATGGCCTGGCGTTCGAGGCCCTGCGCAAGGCGGGTGTGCCGGTGGTGCTGGTGATCAACCAGGTGGATCGGCTCAAGGACAAGAGCACGCTGCTGCCGTTCATTGCCGAGGTGACCGCTGGGCGTGACTTTGCTGCGGTGCATCCGGTGTCGGCGCTCAAGCGCAGCGGGCTGGACGCACTGGTGCAGACCCTGCTGGCGTTGGTGCCGGAAGGTGAGCCGGTCTATGGCGAAGATGAGATCACCGATAAGAGCCAGCGGTTTCTTGCAGGCGAACTGGTGCGCGAGCAGCTGATGCGGCAGCTCGGCGCTGAGCTGCCCTATGCCACTACCGTCGAAGTGGAACGGTTCGAGGAAGAGCCCTCGCCGCAGGCGGGGGTCATGTACCGCATCGATGCAGTGATCTGGGTCGAGCGCGAGGGCCAGAAAGCCATCGTGATCGGCAAGGGCGGTGAGCGCCTGCGCGAGATCGGTGCACGTGCGCGAGTGCAGATGGAGCGGTTGTTCGGCGCTAAGGTGTTTCTGCAGACCTGGGTGCGGGTGCGCGAAGGCTGGAGTGACGACGAGGCGGCCCTGCGCGAGCTCGGCTACCAGGAGTGAGCGCCAGCGTCGGTCCGGCGTAACCCTATGCGTTATACCGCCGAGCCTGCCTTTGTCCTGCATGCCCGCCCGTGGCGGGAAACCAGCTTGCTGGTCGAAGTCCTGAGCGCTGCGCATGGGCGGCTCGGGCTGGTGGCGCGTGGCGTCACCGGGCCGAAGAAACACGCGCTGCGGGCCGCTTTGCAGCCGCTGCAGTCGATTCGCTTTGATGCCGTGCAGGCCGGCGAGCTGGCCCGGCTGGTGGCTGCCGAGGCGGTGGATGCGGCTCCGGTCCTGCACGGCGATCCGGCACTGGCGGCGTTCTACGCCCACGAGCTGTGCCTGCGTCTGGCGCCGCGCCAGGTGCCGCAGCCGGAACTGCATCTGGCCTATGCCAAGCTGCGCGAACGCTTGCGCGCAGGCGACACGCTGGCCTGGAGCCTGCGCCGGTTCGAACGTGACCTGCTGGAATCGCAGGGCCTGGGGTTGCCGCTCGACCATGATGTCGACGGGGCCCCCATCGATCCGGCGGCACGCTACCGTCTGGATCCGGAAAACGGCCCATGCCGGCTGCGCAGTGCGCGCGGTGGTGAGTGGCGCGAGGCGGCCACCGGGCGCGCCCTGCTGGCACTGGCGGCCGACGTATTGCCAGCGCCAGACGATCTGGCCAGTCTGCGCCTGCCGCTGCGTGCCGTGCTGCTGCACCACCTGGGCGGGCGTGGCCTGAAATCCTGGGACATGCTGGGCGAACTGGGCCGACTGCGCGTGCCGCAAGCAACAGGGCGGTAAGCGCCGTGGATCTTCGGATGATCTCCAAACCGGGCGGTGACCGGGGGTGGTGTGCGCATACGGGCATTTGGTGCGACGCCGCATCGCGGCCTATACTTATCGGCCCGCCTGGCGGCGGGCGTCGTGCCACCGGAGTCCCCCCATGCAACTGACCCTGCTCAAGGGCAAGATCCACCGTGCCACCGTCACCCATGCCGAGCTGCACTACGAAGGCTCGTGTGCCATCGACGGCCGCCTGCTGGACATTGCCGGCATCCGCGAATACGAGCGCATCGACATCTACGATGTCACCAGCGGCGAGCGTTATTCCACTTATGCCATCCGCGCCGAGGAGGGAAGTGGCGTGATTTCGGTCAATGGCGCGGCCGCGCACAAGTCGCAGGTGGGCAACCTGATCATCATCTGCGCCTATGTGCAGTGCGATGAGGCCGAGGCGGCTGCACACAAGCCGGTGTGCGTGTACGTGGACCGCGACAACCGGCTGACCCACACCAATCACTCGATGCCCAAGCAGGCAGCCTGAACCGGCATGGGCGGCCTGCGCGAGGCTTTAGACGCACACGTCCGCCGGCTGGCCGGCACACCGCTGTCGGCCCTGATCGCCGCCGATCCCGAACGCGCCCAGGCGTTTGCTCTGCGTTGCGGTCCGCTGTATGTGAACTTCGCCCGTCAGCGTTACGACCGCGCGGCACTCGATGCGCTGTTTGCGATTGCCGAGCGTGCCGATCTGGCCGGTGCATTGCGGCGTCTGCTGGAAGGCGACATCGTCAACCCCACCGAAGCGCGGCCGGCCCTGCATAGTGCCCTGCGCGGTGCGGTCGCGCAGTCTGCGTTCGCGCTGGCGGCCCGGGCCCAGGCGGTGTCCGTGCAGCTGCGCATGCGCGAGCTGGTGCAGGCGCTGGCGGCAAGCCCGGTGACCGATATCGTCAGCATCGGCATCGGCGGCTCCGATCTTGGCCCGCGGTTGGTGGTGGATGCACTGGCGCAGCCGCAGGCGCGCTTCCGCGTGCATTTTTTGTCCAATGTAGATGGTCACGCCGCCCAGCGTGTGCTGGCCGGGCTGGATCCGGCGCGCACTGCGGCGGTGATGATCTCCAAGACGTTCACCACTCAGGAAACTTTGCTCAATGGTGGCATCGTCCGCGACTGGTTGGGCGATGCTGAGCGCATGTACGCGGTCACCGCGTATCCACAACGGGCCGAAGCGTTTGGTATCGCGCCGGAGCGCGTGCTGCCGATGTGGGACTGGGTTGGCGGGCGCTATTCGCTGTGGTCGGCGGTCGGGTTCCCGATCGCATTGGCGTTAGGCATGGAGCGCTTCGAGGCGTTGCTGGAAGGGGCGGCGGCCCTGGATGCGCACGCCCTGCAGGCGCCGCTGCGCGAGAACCTTCCGGTCTGGCATGCACTCACCGCGGTGTGGAACCGCAACGGCCTGCAGGCCGCAACTCAGGCGGTGCTGCCCTACGACGAACGGCTGCGGCTGCTGCCGGCCTACCTGCAGCAACTGGTCATGGAAAGCCTGGGCAAATCGGTGCGGATCGACGGGGCATCGGTGGCCGTGAACACCGCCCCGGTGTGGTGGGGCGGGGCTGGCACCGATACCCAGCACAGCTTCTTCCAGGCTTTGCATCAGGGCACCCAGGTGGTGCCGGCGGATTTCATCGGTGTGCGCCAGGCCGCGCATGGGTTTGAAGCCAACCATGCGGCCCTGCTGGCCAACCTGCTTGCGCAGACCGAGGCGCTTGCCAATGGGCAAGACAGCGAGGATCCGCACCGCCGCTATCCGGGCAACCGTCCCAGTACCTTGCTGTTGCTGGATGCGCTCACCCCGCAGGCGCTGGGCATGTTGATCGCGTTCTACGAACACAGCGTGTATCTGCAGGCGGTGCTGTGGCAGATCAACGCATTCGACCAGTTCGGGGTGGAGCTGGGCAAGCAATTGGCCTCGCGCCTGCTGCCGGCGTTGCAAGGCCAAGGGCAGGCGGATGATCCGGTGACCCAGGCCCTGCTTGAGGTGCTGCGCACCGGCGAATGAGGTCGCGCCCAGACCACAGCCGGCGCGGTCAAGCGGCCGGGGTGGTCAGCTGCTCCTCGATGGCGGCTTCCAGTGCACGCAGGGCGTCCGGATCCAGCAGGGATGCCTGCAACCTGCGGACCGCCTGTTCCAGGCGGCGTGCCCCGACGAATCCACAACTGGCCACCAGCCGGTGCAGTTCCGCACGTAATGCGCTGATGTCGGCATGGATGGCGGCTTGCACGATGCGCTGGCGTTGTGCCGGCAGTTCAGCCAAGAATAAGTCGCGCATCGTTTGCACATGCTCGGCTTGTCCGCCCAGTGCCGCCAGTGCATCGGTGTCGTCCCAGATCGGGCTGGCCGTCTCCGGGAGATGCCGACGCAATGCGGCGCGCAGGGTGGTGGCGGCGATCGGCTTGAGCAGAACCTCCGCGAATCCTGCCGCGCGCAGACGGGCATGTAGCGCCGGGTCAGGGTCGGCGGTGTGCGCCAGTGCCGGGGTGGCGATGCCGGCGTCACGCAGCTCGCGCAGGAAATCCTCGCCATGGCCATCGGGGAGGTTGACGTCGATCAGCAGGAGGTCGAAGGTGTGCGCGGCACAGAGCGCGCGCGCTTCGTCCAGAGCGTCGGCCTGACAGACCTGGGCTGGCAGGGGCGTGGCCGCAGCGGTCATAAAGACGGCACTGGCCGGATCGTCTTCCACCAGCAGCAGCCAGGGATGGGAGGGTAAAGAAGGCTCGTGCATGCGAATGCTCCTTGCGGTTTGTATCCTGCGTCCATGCGCCGGCCGATCCTAAACCATCTTTTCGGGCTGCTGGGATGGCTGGCGGCCTCCACGGCAGCGGCAGGTACGCTGGAGCTGCAGGCCCGGCGTCTGTCGGCAGCAGGGGCCACCATGGAAAGCATACGTATTGCGCTGGACTGGCCGGCCACGGCCACGGCCGGCCAGTTGCGGGTACAGGCGGTGCGTGTGCAGGTGCCGGCCCTGGGCGCGGATCTGCGGCAGGTGGACTGGCATTGCCAGCTGCGCCGTCTGCCTGAAGGGGGGTGGGGCTGTACCGGGGCGTTGCGCGTTGCGGGTGCGGCGCCGGCGCAGTTGCTGATTCGGTTGGGTGAGGTGACCACCACGGCCGAGTTGCAGCAGGGGCAGACCCGGCTTCGGCTGACGCAATCTGCGACCCGTCCCGACCGGCTGGAGGCGGTGCTGTCGCAGGTGCCGCTGGCCTGGCTGCAGGGGCTGCTGGCGCAGGGGTGGCCACAGGCCCGGCTGACTGCTGGTCGGTTGACTGGTGGCGTGCAGGTGGACATGCCAGCGACCGGCGACATGCAGGTGGGTGGGGCGCTGGACGTGCGAGATGCCGGGCTGGAGTCCGGGGACGCCAGTGTCGTTGCGCAGGGCGTGCAAGGGCATCTGCAGCTGGACTATCGCGCCAGTCGGGACAACACACGAGTTGCGTTGCAGGGGCGGCTGGAGGGCGGCGAATGGCTGGTCGGCTCGACGTACGTGGCGCTGGGCGGAACGCCCGTGACGCTGAGCGTTCGCGCGCAGCAGCCGGCGGCGGCTGGCTGGCGGCTGGATGAACTGACCTGGCAGGACGGCACCGCCTTGCACGCCAGCGGGATGGCCGAACTGGCCCCGGATGGCCGCTTGCAGCGGCTGGCGCTGACCGCGCGCAGCGAGACGCTGGCGCCGCTTCCGGCCCGCTACCTGTCAGCCTGGTTGGGTCTGGCCGGGTTGAGCGGGATTGGCTTGGATGGCGGTCTGGAGCTGGCCCTGACCGTGCAGGAGGGTGTACTGCAGGCGGTGGACGCACGGCTGCATGCGGTCAACGTGCAAGATCCGTCCGGGCGGTTCGTGTTCGATCGCTTGCAGGGTGATCTGCGCTATTCCGCCGCCGCGCCGGTGAACAGTGAGCTTGCTTGGCAGGGCGGGCAGTTGTACGGCTTGCGCTTTGGTCCAGCGCGTACGGCCTGGATCAGCGCCGGCGGCGAACTGCGCACCCGGGAGCCGGTGACGGTGCCGCTGATGGGCGGCCAGATGACGCTGACGAACGTGCGGATCCGCCCGCCCCGTGCTGGGCAGGGGTTGGATGTGCGCTTTGGTCTGGGGCTGGCCGACGTCGATGTCGGCCAGGTGGCGCAGGCGCTCGACCTGCCGCCGTTCAAGGGACGGCTGAACGGCGATCTGCCGCAGGCCCATTACGCCGGCAACCGCATCGACTTCGATGGCGGCCTGCAACTGGGCGTGTTCGACGGCCGGGTCGCGGTCTCGGGGCTGACACTGGAGCGCCCATTTGGGCCTGCGCCCAGCCTGAGCGCAGATATCGCTATGGACGATCTGGACTTGCTGCGTCTGACCGAAGTGCTGGGGTTTGGCAGTATCACCGGCCGGCTGGACGGACGCATCACCGGACTGCGACTCGTGGACTGGACACCGGTGGCCTTCGATGCCCGGCTGATTACCGATGAGAAACCCGGCGTGCCGCGGCGCATCAGTCAACGTGCGGTACAGGACATCAGCAGCGTGGGTGGGGCTTCGCTGGTGCAAACGCTGCAGGGTCGGCTGCTGCGCCTGTTCGACGATTTCGGTTACCGTCGCATCGGAATCGGCTGCAAGCTGGAGCACCAGATCTGCACCACATCCGGTCTGCGTTCAGAAGGCAACGCCTTTACTATCGTCGAGGGTCAGGGCCTGCCGCGTCTGGATGTGGTCGGCCATAACCGGGCGGTGGACTGGGAAACCCTGGTCAACCGGTTACGGGCCGCAACCCGCGGTGATACGGCCCCAGTGATTCATTGAAACCGTCATGGTCAGAGAAGGAGACCGGTCATGAAACAGTGGTGGGGGCTTCCCCTTGCAAGCGCGCTCGTGCTGAGTGCATGCGTGACCATCAACGTGTATTTCCCGGCGGCCGAGGCCAAGGAGGCGGCCAAGGAGTTCGTCGAAAAAATCATCAACGATGCCGACAAGGTGGAGATCAAGCAAACCCCGCCGGCTGGCGGTGGTGGCGGGATGGCCAGCAGCGACGGCATGCGGGTGCGCAGCGAAGGACTCGACCCCTGGGTGCTGCTGGGCATTGGCAGTGCCCGGGCGCAAGCCGCGCCTGACATCACCATCAAGACGCCAGCGATTCAGGCCATCCAGGCGCGCATGAAGCAGCGGTTCGATACCGTGCTGCGTGCCGGTTTCGACAGCGGTGCGCTGGGCTTTACGGAAGACGGGTTGGTGGCCGTGCGTGATCCGGCCAAGCTGGATCTGAAGGATCGAGTGGCGATCACCGCCGCAGTGGCCGATGAAAATCGTGACCGCAACGCCGTCTATCGGGAAGTGGCAGTGGCCAACGGGCATCCCGAGTGGGAAGCCCAGATTCGTGCCGTGTTCGCACGGCAATGGATCGACAGCGCCAAGCCGGGTTGGTGGTATCAGTCCGGTGGTAGCTGGAAGCAGAAATAAGCGATTGGTCAATCGATCGTACTGACACGCCGCCCGGCCTTGGCCGGGCGGCGTGATTCAGTCGTGTCGATCCAGGAACTGCAACCTGGCCAGCTCGGCATACAGGCCGCCTTGGGCCATCAGCTCGGCATGGCGGCCTTCCGCCACCACCCGGCCGTGTTCCATCACCACGATGCGGTCGGCCCGCAATACCGTGGCCAGCCGGTGGGCGATCACCAGCGTGGTGCGTCCAGCCATCAGATGTTCCAGTGCCGTCTGAATGGCGCGCTCGCTCTGCGCGTCCAGCGCCGAGGTGGCTTCGTCCAGCAGGAGAATCGGCGCATCCTTCAGCAGCGCACGAGCGATGGCGATGCGCTGTTGCTGGCCGCCGGACAGCCGCGCACCACGTTCGCCCAGTTCGGTGTCATAACCTTGTGGCAGTGCGCGGATGAAGGCATCCGCCTCAGCCAGCCGGGCGGCGTGTGCAATGCGCTCGTCACTGGCGTCGAGGTCGCCATAGCGGATGTTGTCGCGCGCGCTGGTCGCGAAGATCACCGGTGATTGCGGCACCAGCCCGATTGCCTCGCGCAGCTTGACCGGATCGAATGCGCGGATGTCGATCCCGTCCAACAGGATGCGCCCGGCCTGGGGATCATGAAAACGCAGCAGCAGTGCCAGCACCGTGCTCTTGCCGGCACCGGACGGGCCGACCAGCGCCACCGTCTCGCCAGGGGCCACGCGCAGGTTGAACCCTTGCAGCGCCGGGCGCTCGGGGTGCTGCGGGTAATGGAAGGTCACGTTGTCGAATACGATCTCGCCACGCAGCGGGTTGGGCAGCGGTTGCGGCTGCGGCGGGGCCACGATGCGCGGACGTTCATGCAGCAGCTCGTCAATCCGACCCATGCCGCCCGCGGCCTTCTGCAGTTCGTTCCAGACCTCGGCCAGGGCAGCCACCGAGCCGCCACCGAAGACCGCATACAGCACAAACTGCAGCAGGGTGCCGGCGCTCATCCGGCCGGCGATCACATCATGCGCGCCCGACCACAGCACCAGGGAGATCGCCCCGAAAAACAGGGTGATGGTCGTGCCGGTCATCAGCGCCTGTGCGCCGATGCGCCGGCGCGCCACCGCCACTGCCTGCGCCACCGCCGCGGCAAAGCGGCTGCGTTCGTACGCCTCGCGGGCATGCGCCTGTACCGTGCGCACCGCGCCCAGGGTTTCGCCCGCCATGGCATTGGCCTCGGCGACACGATCCTGGCTGCGGCGGGAGATCTTGCGGATCCGGCGCGCCGCCAGCACCACGGGCAGCACCGCCGCCGGGATTCCCAGCAAGGCCCAGGCGGCCAGCCGCGGGCTGGTGACAAACAGCATGACCAGGGCGCCGATCGCGGTGATGCTGCTGCGTAGCGCGATCGACATGACGCTGCCGACCAGGTTGCGGATCAGTTCGACATCGGCGGTCAGCCGCGATACCAATTCCCCACTGCGGGTGCGGTCATGGAACTCGGCATCCAGCCCGATCAGGTGGCCATACAGCTGGTTGCGCAGGTCGGCGACCACTTTCTCGCCGAGCAGCGAGACGAAGTAGAAACGGGCCGCCGTGGCCACCGCCAGCACCAGCGCCACGGCAAACAGCAGCAGGAAGGCGCGGTCGATCTCGCCCGGCGCACCACTGCGGAAGCCGTGATCGATCATGGTGCGGAAGGCGACCGGCAGGCTCAGCGAGGCCGTGGAGGATGCGCCCAACGCCAGCAGCCACGCCACAAACAGCACGCGATGGCGACGGATGAACGGCCACAGCGCGCGCAGGGAACCAAGAGGCGCTTTGCCATGCGCCGCAGAAGGAGTGTCCATGGCGTGCATTCTAGCCTTGCTGCTGTGGCCTGTCGGTGCGGGGGATGCGCTATCGAGCGCTGGCTGACGTTGCCTGTGGCCGGCGATGGCATCCCAAGCGCATTGCAGGCAATATGGAGCGAATATGAACGCTTCCTTGACGCCTTTGCCGGCTTCCGTCGCCAGTGCTTCACGTGCGCCCCTGCATGGGATGCTGGCTGGGACGGCTGACCGACTGGCGCAGAGCCTGCCGGCAGGAGCCTGCGTCCGGGTGGACTGGCACCACCCCGCCCTGGGGCGCGGTCATGCGGTCAGCGCGGGCGGCGAGCCACCCGCCACGGGGCAGCGACTGGCCTGGAGCGATGGCGACGGCGGCACGTTCGAGGTGATGGCGGTTCTGCCGCAGGACTGGCCTGTGATGGCGCTGGATGCCTGGATGGGGCAGGCCAGGCAGTTGGTGGAGCAGGCTGTGGCGCTGGAGCTGGCGCACGACCGGATCAATGAACTGCGGCGCTCCGAGCAGCTGGGCAAGGCGTTGTATGAGATCGCCGATCTGGCCAGTGGCGGCCTGGATCTGCCGGTCATGCTCAAGCGTGTGCACGCCATCATCGGCACATTGATGTATGCCGAAAACTTCTACATCGTGCTGTTTGACGATGTGAAGCAGACCGTGCGCTTTGCCTATTTCGTCGATCAGCAGGACAGTTACGCCGTTGATCCGGAACGGGAAATGCCGGTAGCCGAGCTTGAAAACTCCCTGACCTACCAGTTGCTGATGTCAGGGCAGACCATGCGCGGGCCCTCGCATGTGCTGCGGGCGCAGTACGGAGTTGCGTTGAGCGATGCAACTGGCCCGGACGCGGCGGACTGGCTTGGCGTGCCGATGTGGCGTGACGGTCGCGTGACCGGGGCGCTGGTGGTGCAAAGCTATGAACAGGCAGGGGTATATACCGAAGCCGACCGCGTGCTGCTGGTTTTTGTCGCCCAGCATGTGATGACCGCTTTGGAGCGACGCGAGGCGCGCAAGCGATTGGAAGAGCGCGTGGCCGAGCGCACTGCCGAGTTGCAGCGCGCCAACGAAGAGTTGCAGATCGAAGTATTCGAGCGGCAGCGCAGCCAGGAAATCCAGCGGGCGTTGTTCAGGATTGCCGAACTGTCGATGACCAGCGAGAGTCTGGCGGTTTTTTATGCGGAAGTGCATGACGTCGTCAGTGAGTTGCTGTATGCCCGCAATTTCTACATTGCCATGCTGTCCGACGACGGCACTATGTTGGAGTTCCCCTATTCGGTGGACGAGCGCGATCTGCACCGGCAGCCGCGCAAGCTGTCGCGTGGCATGACCGAGTACGTGCTCCGCACCGGCAAGCCGCTGCTGGCCGATCGAGAGCACATCGCTGCGCTGGAGGCCCAGGGCGAGATCCAGATCCATGGCAGCATGGCGCATTGCTGGCTGGGGGTGCCGCTATGGCAGGAAGACCGGGTGGTCGGGGTGATCGCGGTGCAGAGCTATTCCGCCGATATCGCCTTCTACCCGCATGATCAGGATCTGCTGACCTTTGTCTCGTTCCATATCGGCAGCAGCCTGGCCCGAAAGCAGGCGCAGGACCGGCTGGTTCAGGCCTATAACAGCCTGGAACAGCGGGTCAGTGAGCGCACCCGCGAGCTGGCCGAGGCCAATGCCGAGTTGCTCGAGCAGATCGGCGAGCGTGTGCGGATCGAGCGCAAGCTGCTGCATCAGACCCTGCACGACCCACTGACTGGATTGCCGAATCGGCTGCAACTGCTGGAACGGCTGGCGCAGGCCATCGCCCATGCCAGGCAAACACCGGATGCCTGTTTTGCCGTGCTGTTCATGGATCTGGACCGGTTCAAAGTGGTCAACGACAGCATGGGGCACGCCGTTGGTGACGAATTGCTGATCGAAGCCGGTCGTCGGATCGTGGCCAGTGTGCGCAGCACGGATGTGGTGGCGCGGCTGGGGGGCGATGAGTTCGCGATCCTTGCCGACGGGCTGGATGGCCCGGCGATGGCGGAAGAGCTGGGGATGCGCGTGCTTGACGCACTCAATGCCCCGATCTGGATTGCCGGGCGCGAGCTGTTCCAAGGTGCCAGCATCGGGATTGCCATGTGGCATCCGCGTTATCGCAGCGGCGAGGAAATGTTGCGCGACGCCGATGCCGCGATGTATCGCGCCAAGGCGGAAGGGCGCGATCGCTGCATGCTGTTTGACGAACAAATGCATCGCCAGGCATTGCGCAGCCTGGATATGGAAATGGATCTGCGGCGAGCGATCCAGACGGAACGCTTCGTGCCGTACTACCAGCCTATCGTGGCGCTGGAGAGCGGTGCGACCGTCGGCCATGAGGCACTGCTGCGCTGGCATCATGAGCAGAATGGGTTGCTGGTGCCGGGCGAGTTTTTGGATGTTGGCGAGGACAGCGGTCTGATCGAGCAGATCGACTGGCTGATGTATACCCGTGTCGTGCATGACGTGGCGCGCAATGTGCTGCCTGGGTATGTGGCCATCAATGTCTCGCCGCTGCATTTCCGGGCCCCGGATTTCGCAGAGCGCCTGCTCAATCTGCTCGATCAGGCCGGCGTGGCCCCAGTGCGGGTGCGGGTGGAGATCACCGAGGTGGCCCTGCTCGACGATGCACCGCGAACCCGTGAAAGCCTGGCGCTGCTCAAACGCCATGGGGTGTGCGCGCAGTTGGATGATTTCGGTACCGGGTTTTCGGCGCTGTCCTACCTGCACCGGTTCCCGATTACCTGCCTGAAGATCGACCGCAGTTTCGTGTCCGGGCTGGAAAGCGATTCCAGTACCGAGAGCGTGGCCGTGATCCGCGCCATCGTGGCATTGGCCGGCAGCCTTGGCATCGAGTTGATCGCCGAGGGTGTGGAAACCCGCCACCAGCGCGATCGCCTGCAAGCGCTGGGGTGTCACTACGGGCAGGGTTTCCTGTTCAGCCCGCCAGTGCCGCTGCCGGCAGGTTGAACCTGCCGGCGGTCATTCCGTCGGCTCCACCCGTAGCCGCAGTTCGCCGTCCCGGAGCCGGGCGCGCAGCCGTTCGCCGGGCTGCACATCGTGCACGCTGGCAACGACCTGTCCATGCTCGCGCAGCAGAATGCTGTAGCCGCGTGCGAGGGTGGCGTCCACTTTGTTCGCGCTGAGGGAGCGCGCCAGCCCTTCCAGGCGCAGCAAATGGTGTTGCAGGCGACGGGCGATCCAGGCCTGCGGCTGCATGCCGAGCATGTCCAGACGCTGACGGAGGATCTGCAGGGTGCGTTCGAGCTGCCGGCGTGGACGCGGTTGCAGCTCGGTCAGGCGTCGGCGCAGGCGTGCCAGCAGTTGGCCGGGATGCTGAGCGCGCAGGGCGGCACCGGCATGCCGCAGGCGGATGCGGCTGTCCTTGAGCGACTGCTGGATGCCGGTTTCCAGGCGACGCCGCAACTGCAGTAGCCGTTGCTGGTGTCGGGCCAGTTGCAGCTGCGGCTGCTGGCCACGCAGCACGGCGCACAGATGCCGCAGTTCTGCGCGCGCGCCCAGCAGGCGCTGGCGCACGCCCATATCCAGGCGTTGTCTGGCCTGGCTCAGACGCTGCGCCTGGCTGGCCAGCCGGAGTTGCGGACGTTGGGCATGCAGCCGCAGCCAGGCCCGGTCGTTGCGTTGGGCGGCGCGTTGCAGGTGATGGTGGGCAAGTGCATTCAGGCGTTGGCGCAGGGTGGCAAGCTGTCGCGCCAGGGTCTGCATGTCCGGCACCAGCAACTCGGCTGCCGCCGATGGGGTGGGGGCGCGCAGGTCGGCGGCGAAGTCGGCCAGCGAAACATCGGTCTCGTGGCCGATGGCGGCCACCACCGGGGTGACACAGGCGGCGATCGCGCGCGCCAAGGCTTCGTCGTTGAAGGCCCATAGGTCTTCCAGCGAGCCACCGCCGCGCGCCAGCACCAGCACGTCGTAGCGGCCGCTGGCATCGGCGGCCTGCAGCATTGCGCGGATCTGCGCCGCGGCGCCTTCCCCCTGCACCGGAACCGGCAATAGTTCCACAGCGACCAGTGGAAAGCGCCGGCGCAGCACGCTGAGGATGTCGCGGATCACCGCACCAGTGGGCGAGGTGAGCACCCCGATCCGGCGCGGCAGCGCGGGCAGTGGTCGTTTGCGCGCCTGGTCGAACAGCCCTTCGGCCTGCAGCCGTGCTTTCAGGGCTTCGAAGGCGCGACGCAGTGCCCCTTCGCCAGCTTCCTCCAGACTGTCGCACACCAGCTGGAAGTCGCCGCGAGGCTCGTATAGGGTGATCCGCCCGCGTGCCAGCACCTTCAGCCCGTCGCGCAGCGGGAAGCGCAGCCACTGCGACTTGGGCTTGAACATGGCGCAGCGCACCTGGGCGCGTTCGTCCTTGAGGGAAAAATACAGATGCCCGGAGGCTGGCCGGCTGAGGCCGCTGATTTCGCCTTCCACCAGGATGGCGGGGAAACTGTCTTCCAGCAGGGTGCGGGCCAGCGTATTGAGCTGGCTGGGGGTCAGGACCTCGGGTTCACGGCGCATCCGCCCAGCATACCCGCCGTTCCGGCACTGGTCAGCCCGGTGCCGGCCCAGCGACGGGTAGAATTGCCGCCATGCACGCACAGCATCAAGACAGCTACGGCCCGCGTCCGCGGCGTATGACCAGGCCGGTCGAGATCGGCGGGGTGAAGGTGGGGGGCGGCGCACCGGTGGTGGTGCAGTCGATGACCAACACCGACACCGCCGACGTGGTGGCCACTGCCCGCCAGATCGCTGAGTTGTGGCGGGCAGGTTCCGAGCTGGTGCGGGTCACGGTGAACACAGCGGAGGCCGCAGCCGCGGTGCCGCGCATCGTCGATCGACTGGCGATGATGGGCGTGCACGTGCCGATCATCGGCGACTTCCACTACAACGGGCACACCCTGCTGGCGAATGAGCCGGCCTGCGCCGAGGCGTTGGCCAAGTACCGCATCAATCCCGGCAACGTCGGCTTTGGCAAGAAGAAGGACACCCAGTTCGCCCAGCTCATCGAGTTCGCCATCCGTTACGGCAAGCCGGTGCGGATCGGCGCCAACTGGGGTTCGCTGGACCAGGCCCTGGCGGCGCGCTTGATGGACGAAAACGCCCAGCGCGCAGAGCCGTGGGATGCCGGCCGGGTGATGCGCGAGGCATTGATCCTGTCGGCGCTGGAGTCGGCGCAGCGGGCGGTGGAACTGGGCCTGCCGAAGGAACGCATCGTGCTCAGCGCCAAGGTCAGCGGCGTGCAGGAGCTGATTGCGGTCTACCGCGATCTGGCGGCGCGCAGTGATTTCGCCCTGCACTTAGGCCTGACCGAGGCCGGCATCGGCAGCAAGGGCATCGTGGCCTCCGCGGCCGCGCTGGCGGTGCTGCTGCAGGAAGGCATTGGCGACACCATCCGCGTCTCGCTGACGCCGGAGCCGGGGGCCTCGCGGACGCAGGAAGTGATCGTGGCGCAGGAGCTGCTGCAGACCATGGGGTTGCGGGCCTTTACCCCGATGGTCACCGCCTGTCCGGGCTGCGGTCGGACCACCTCGGAGTTTTTCCAGGAGCTGGCCAAAGTCGTTCAGGCGCATGTCCGCGCGAAGATGCCGGAGTGGAAGATCAGCCACCCCGGCGCCGAGAACATGACGCTTGCCGTCATGGGCTGCGTGGTGAACGGGCCGGGCGAGTCGCGCCATGCCAATATCGGCATCAGCCTGCCGGGCACCGGCGAAGCCCCGGCGGCGCCGGTGTTCATCGATGGCGAGAAGGCTGTGACCTTGCGTGGTGACAACATTGCCAGCGAGTTCATCGCCTTGATCGATGAATACGTCGAGCGCCGTTATGGCGCCGCCAAGCGCGCCTGACCCGTCGGCGCGAAGCTGAATCATCGCAATCCGCCCCACTTGTCTGCGGCCGCTTTCATCCACATTTCATGCAGGCGGACGCTGTGGCGTGGATCATGCGCCATGCCCCTTTGACCGGCAGGAGGAGATGACGATGCCTAGCAAGAAACCACATTGGGTGGCGGCACTGGCGGTGACGGCGGCCGTGTTGGCCGGTTGCGCCAGCGGGCCGCGGATGAGTGATGCCGACAAGCTGGCGCTGTATGAGCAGCACGCCGGTGCACCGGTATCCAGCTTTTCCTACACCATGGCACTGGATGGCTGGACGCCGCTTGGCGACAGCGCCCTGGCGGTCTGGGCCAGCCCCGGCCGTGCTTATCTGCTCAAGCTGTACGGGCCATGCAACAACCTGAGCTTTGCCCCCATGATCAGCTTAAGCCGCAGTGTGGGTCAGGTCTGGGCCGGGTTCGACAAGGTGATTCCGGTGGGCTTTGGCCCGCGCATGCCGGACATTCCCTGCACCATCAAGTCGATCCAGCCGCTGGACGTGAAGGCGATCCGCCAGGCCGAGCGGGATGCCAGCAAGATTGCGCAGCCGGTCGAACGGCCGGCCGAAGCCACCGCGCCGGCAGGTTCGTGACCGCCGGGTGGGGCATCCCATCACCCCGCCGGGGGCACGTAACCGGCGGGGAGGTCGGCCTTGCCTGCGAACAGGAACTTGACCATTTCGCCTTCTAGAAAGGCCCGGTGCTGCGGGTTGAGCGGTGAGAGGCGGTTCTCGTTGATCAGCATGGTCTGGTGCGCAAGCCAGCGCTGCCAGGCGGGTTTGCCGACGATGTCATAGATCCGCCGGCCGAGTTCTCCCGGCCAGGGCGGGAAATCCAGGCCCTCGGTGTCGATATCGTCCACCACACAGTGCACGGTGCGGGTCATGGCATTGGCTCCTGAAGCAGTTTTCTGATCGGTGCCGGCAGCCCGAGTGCAGGCAGTTCGTCCCGCGGCGTCCAGCGCAGATCCGGATTATCGCCGATGGCGGAGGCCATCCCGTTGCAGGCAAGCCGCTGCGGATGGATGCGCAAGCGAAAGTGCGAGAACTGATGCTCCAGCGGGGGCAGGGCGCGGGCGGTGGCGAGATCAGTGGCCAGCTGGCGCTTGGCCCAGGTCTGCGCCTGGGCGGGTTCGGCATGCTCGGGCAGGGACCACAGCCCGGCCCACACTCCGGTGGGCGGTCGGCGCCAGAGCAGGATGCGGCCGGCATTGTCTTCGATGATCAACATCCAGGTGTCGCGCACCGGGAGCGCCTTGCTCGGCCGTGGCGTGGGTAGGGTGGCGATGCGGTTGCTGCGGTACGCCACGCACATGTCCTGCAACGGGCAGCGCGGGCAGGCGGGCCGGGCGCGGGTGCACAGGGTGGCGCCAAAATCCATCTGCGCCTGGGTCCAGTCGGCCGGTCGCGTTTGCGGCAGCAGGCGCTCGGCAAGCGCCCAGAGCTGCTTTTCCACGGCTGGCGTTCCCGGCCAGCCCTCGATGCCGAACACCCGGCACAGCACGCGTTTGACGTTGCCATCCAGGATCGGGACGGGTTCGTTCCAGGCTTGCGAGAGGATCGCGCCGGCAGTGCTGCGGCCGATTCCGGGCAGCGCCTGCAGGGCGGCCAGATCACGCGGCAGCGCGCCGCCGTGGTGCGTCATGCAGTGCTGGGCGGTGGCGTGCAGGTTCCGGGCGCGGGCGTAGTAGCCAAGCCCCGACCACAGCGCCAGCACCTGATCCTGCGGGGCGTGTGCCAAGGCCGGCAGGTCGGGCAGGGCGGTCACGAAGCGCTGGAAATAGGGGATCACCACCGCCACCTGGGTCTGTTGCAGCATGATCTCGCTCAGCCAGACCCGGTACGGGGTACGTGGGTGTTGCCAGGGCAGATCGAAGCGGCCGTGGCGGTCGTACCAGGCCAGCAGCCGTGCCGCAAACTCAGTCGTCGGGGCGGTCATGGCGTGTCCTTTATCCGCAGTTCCACCCCTTCCAGCCGGATTCCTTCGATTTCGAGGGTGGGCGCAGACAGCCATCCGTCCAGTGGGGGCAGAGGCGAGCCGGTGCCTGGTGCCTGCAACCAGGTCTGCAGGTGCGGCCATGCCAGACGGGTTTGCAACTGGGTGGCGTCGCGGCGCAGGGTCAGCGTCAGGGGCGCGCTCAGGTCCGCGGCGCCGACGTAGTTCAAGGTGAACGGCAGCGGTGCGCGGGAGGTCGCCAAGGGGGACGGCAGCGGCGGCCAGGCCGGTGGCCAGTCGGCCAGCATGCCCTGCAGTTGCACCTGCAGGTGGGAGGCAACGATCAGGCGGCCCTGTGCGGTCAGGTCAGGGACGGCCGTGTCGCCGTACAGGCGCAGGACAAACGGCATCAGCCGCATGCCCTGCTGATCGAGGTCCAGCGACCCGTTCACTCCGAGCCGGAAAGGCAGCACCTGGGCCGCGGCCAGATAGCGTCCGGCCAGCCCTAGGCGGGCGGGGGCCAGCTTCAGGGAGCCGTCCGCCAGAACCAAAGAACCCGCCACATGCACGGCCATCGGCAGACGCCAGTCCGAGGCGGTCGGGGTCAGCCAGCCTTCCACGGTGAGCTGGGCAGGGCGGCCAGCCAGCAGGGCCTGCGGTGAGTCGAGCGTCACCACCAGCCGGGCCGGTATCGCAAGACCGGCATCCGTGTCGCGGTAGCGTGCCAGCAGCAGGAGCCGGGAGTATTGCGTCGGGTCCAGCCGTGGCAGGTCGAGGTCGATCTGATCCAGGTGCCGGGCGCCGGCGTCGATCCGGCCATTCTGTACGCGCAGGCCGTCATCGAGGCGCGGCAGACGCAGGGCGCCTGCCGGTCGACTGGCCAGCCAGCGTTGCAAGGCCGGCAGGTTCAACACCGGAGCGTCCAGTTCGAGTCGGCGCAGGCGTAGCGCCTGGTTGCCATGCAGCAGGGTGTGCCAGGGCAGGGCCAGGTACACCCGGCGCACGCGCAACAGGGGCTGGGGATCGCCCGGGCGATGCACGACCAGGCCATCTAGCGTCAGCTGTGGGGTGCCGCGCAGCCGGTAATCGAGCGCGGTGGCGTCCAGCTCAAGGTCGAGTGTGCGTCCCAGCGTGGTCAGCAGCAGTGGCCCGCCCCGTTGCGGTTGCAGCAGCCAGGCGGTGAGCGCGATCGACAGCAGTGCCAGGAGCCACAGGGCCCGACGCCAGCGTGCGGGCACGGCGCTCACCCGCCCAGCGTCTCCGGCAGCAGGGCGTCCACGAACGCCTCGGCGTCGAACACGCGCAGATCTTCCGGCCGTTCGCCGATCCCGGCAAAGCGGATCGGAATGCCAAACTCGCGTGCCAACGCAAACACCACGCCGCCCTTGGCGGTCCCGTCGAGCTTGGTGACCACCAGCCCGCTGACCGGCAGTTTTTCCCGGAACTTGCGCACCTGGCTGATGGCGTTCTGGCCGGTGGTGCCGTCGATCACCATCAGCACCTCGTGCGGTGCCTGTGGATCCAGCTTGCGCAGCACGCGGGCCACCTTGGCCAGTTCTTCCATCAGCCCGCCCTGGGTATGCAGGCGGCCGGCGGTGTCGGCGATCAGGACGTCGATACCGCGCGCCTTGGCGGCTTGCAGGGCATCAAATGCCACCGAGGCGGCATCGGCATTCTGGCCTTGGGCAATCACCGCCACGCCGTTGCGCTCCCCCCAGGCCTGCAGCTGCGCCACCGCTGCGGCGCGGAAGGTGTCGCCAGCGGCCAGCATCAGGCTGCGGCCTTCGTCCTTGAACCGCCGGGCCAGCTTGCCGATGGTGGTGGTCTTGCCGGCGCCGTTGACGCCGACGGTCAGGATGACGAACGGTTTGCTGGCCGGGTCGATCCGCAGCGGCACCGCCACCGGGGTCAGCATCGCCAGCAGTTCTGCCCGCAGTGCGTTGCGCAAGGCCTGAGCATCGGCAAACTCACGCGCCTGCATGCGCCGACGCAGCGATTCGATCACCTGGGTGCTGGCGGTGACTCCGACATCGGCGGTGAGCAGGGCGGTTTCGATTTCTTCCAGCAGGGCATCGTCCAGCCGGGGGTTGCGCGAGAACAGGCCGCTGAACGTGCGGGCCAGGGCGCTGTCGCGCAGGCGCTCACGCCAGCCGGGTTTGCTGGCGGGCGTGGTCACCTGTTCGGGAGGGGCAGAAGGAACCTCCGGGGGTGCCGGTGGTGCTGCGTCCAGCACGGCGGGCTCGCCGTTGCCAGGCTTGGGGTCGGCAGGCTTGGGGTCAGTGGGTTTGCGACGGAACCAGCTGAGCATGAGGTCGCAGGAATGGTGGAGAATGATGCGCATGGTACCTGCTTCCCTCCCGTGCCGATGAGTCGGCAACCCACGCGCGCACCGATGGTGCGTCCCGGCAGCGTGCGCATCATTGCGGGGCACTGGCGCGGCTCGCGGTTGCCGGTGCCCGACCGCCCCGGGCTGCGGCCAACCTCCGATCGCGTCCGCGAGACCCTGTTCAACTGGCTGCAGCCGGTACTGCCCGGGGCGCGGGTGTTGGATCTGTTTGCCGGCAGCGGCGCACTGGGTCTGGAGGCCGCCTCGCGCGGGGCCGCGCACGTCCAGTTGGTGGAGGCAGACCCTGGCCTGGCGCGTAGCCTGATGGCCACAGTGGAGCGCCTGCAGGGCCAGTCCCGGGTGGCGGTGCATTGCGGCGATGCCCTGGCGTTTTTGCGCGCAGCCAGCCCGGAGCCCGCCTGGGACATCGCCTTCGTGGATCCACCATTTGCCGCCGGGCTATGGCCTGCCGTGCTGGAACTGCTGCCGCCCAGGCTGGCGACCACCGCCTGGCTGTATCTGGAGACGCCAGCGGAATACACCCCGGTATTGCCCCCGGACTGGGCGGTGCATCGCGAAAACCGTACCCGGCAGGTGCGCTATGCCCTATACCGGCGGGGTACACTGGGCGCATGAATGGCGGTGACGTCCCAAGCGTTGCCGAGCAGTTCTCCGCAGACGTTGCCCAGATATCTTTCGACAGATCGGCAGTGACCAAGACGATATGAGTGTCGCCTCGCGCATCGCGGTCTATCCCGGCACCTTTGACCCGATCACCAACGGGCATCTGGATCTGGTGAACCGGGCGGCGCCGCTGTTTCAGCGGCTGGTGGTCGGGGTGGCCGCCAGTCCGGCCAAGGGGCCGGCCCTGCCGCTTGCGCTGCGGGTGGAGCTGGCGCGGCAGGCGCTGGCGCACCATCCGAACGTGGAGGTGCGGGGGTTCGACTGCCTGCTGGCGTACTTCGTCCGCGAGGTCGGCGCAGGCGTCCTGCTGCGCGGGCTGCGGGCGGTGTCCGATTTCGAGTACGAGTTCCAGATGGCGAGCATGAATCGCCACCTGATCCCCGAGGTGGAGACGCTGTTTCTCACCCCGGCCGAGCAATACAGCTTCATTTCGTCGTCGCTGGTGCGTGAGATTTCGCGCCTTGGCGGCGATGTGTCCGGCTTCGTTCCGCCGGCCGTTGCGGCGGCGCTCGAAGCCCATTGGCGGGCCGTTTCCGGCAGGAAGGCGCCCGCTTCATCCACAACCACTGACCGCCCGGGGGATTGCCCATGAATATCGTGTTCCGCCTGCTCGTGATTGCCAGTCTGGTGCTGCCATTTGCCGCCTGTAAGAAGGAGGAGGCGCCGCAGCAGAACGAGGCCAAGGTCGCGCCACCGTTGCCCACCAGCAGCGAACAGAAAGACTGGAAGCCCTATCTGGAATACAAGATCACTCCGCACATGGGCGGCATCACCAGCAGCCCCTATGTGTATTTCCTGCCCAACACCGATGCCGAAGATTTCGAAGGCAAGTACCAGCGCCAGCTGGAAAAGCTGCAGGCTGACCTGGGGCGCGGCATGACCGAGGGCGTGATGCTGGTGTTTGCTTCGCCGGCGCAGGAGAAGGAAGTCGAAATGATCGAGACCGCCTTCAAGCAGGTTCAGCCGGGCACCATGAAGGGCGTGAAAGTGGTTTTCATCGGCACGCCGATCCTGGGGGAGCGGGTCAAGGTGGCGGTTGAACCGGCCGGGGTGACCTACATCTTCGAAGAAGCCAAGTGAGCTGAGCCGGGGGCGCAAGTCGCTCTGGCCTGTACCCTGCCGGCGGCGTGATGTCATGCCGCCGGCCCACCCGCCAGGAGCACGCGGATGAAACGTGTCGTTTTAGCGCTCTGGACTCTGCTGCTCGTGCTGCCGCTGGCGGTGCTGTCGGCCGAGCCGGAAGCGGGTGGCAAGTCCCATCCGCCAGGCGCTGCGGTGGCCTCCGCGCATGCGCTGGCCACCGATGCCGGCATCGAGATCCTTAAGCAAGGGGGCAACGCCTTCGATGCCGCAGTGGCGGTATCGGCGGTGTTGTCGGTGGTCGAGCCGATCAGCTCCGGCCTGGGCGGGGGCGGCATGTGGCTGCTGCATGACGCCAGCAGCGGGCGCGATGTGTTCATCGATGGGCGCGAAACCGCGCCCGCGGCGGCGACACCCGAGCGCTTCCTCGACAAGAACGGTAAGCTCAATCCCGACCGCGCCCAGAACGGGCCGTGGTCGGCCGGCATCCCCGGCCTGCCGGCGCTGTTGGTGCACGTGGCCGAACACTACGGGCGGCTGCCGATCAAGCAATCACTGGCTCCGGCGATCCGCATCGCCCGCGATGGGTTCCCGGTGTATGCACGCATGGCGCAGGGCTATGCCGTCAAGCGGGCGGTGATGGATCGCTATCCCGGCACCCGCGCGGTGTTTTCCCCCAACGGCAGGCCGATTCGTGAAGGCGATCTGTTCCACCAGCCGGATCTGGCCGCCACGCTCGAGCGCCTTGCCGCGCAGGGCTTCGACGGGTTCTACCGCGGCACCACCGCCAAGCGTCTGGTGGCGGGCGTGAATGCCGCCGGCGGGCAGTGGACGCTGGCGGAACTGGCGGCCTATCAGGTCAAGGAGCGCGAGCCGATCCGCTTCCGCTACCACGACTGGACCATCACCACCGCGCCACCGCCGTCCTCGGGCGGCATCGCACTGGCGCAGATGCTGCAGATTCTTGCGCCTTACGACCTCAAGGCGATGCCCGAGGCCGAGCGCGTGCACATGGTGGTGGAGTCGATGCGGCGCGCATTCCGTGATCGCACGTTCTATCTGGGTGACCCGGATTTCGTGCGAATCCCGCAGCGGCTGCTGCTGTCGCCGGAGTATGCCGCCGGGCTGCGCGCTGGCATCGACCCCGACCGCGCCACACCCAGTGATCTTCTCTCCGGCCAGCCGACTCCGCTGGAGGACGAGGAGACCACGCACTTTTCGATCATCGATGCCGAAGGCAACCGCGTGGCCGCCACCCAGACCGTCAACCTGCTGTACGGCTCCGGGCTGATTCCGCCCGGCACCGGCGTGCTGCTCAACGACGAGATGGATGACTTCGCGCTCAAGCCCGGTACCCCCAATGCCTTCGGCGTGATGGGCTACGAGGCCAATGCGCCCAAGCCGGGCAAACGCATGCTGAGCTCAATGACGCCCACCTTCATGGAATCGCCGGACAAGGTGGCAGTGCTTGGCACCCCGGGTGGCAGCCGCATCATCACCATGGTGCTGCTGGGCATCCTGGGTTATGACGCCGGGTTGGACGCGCAGCAGGTCGCGGCGCTGCCGCGCTATCACCACCAGTGGCTGCCGGATGTGATCGATGCCGAGCCGAACGCGATTTCCGCCGAGGCCGCGGCGAAGCTGCGCGCGATGGGCCACACCCTGGAGCTGCCGCCTGCCGAAGCCGAAGGCGGGCGCGGTTCCAGCCACGTCTGGGGCAACCTGCAGACGGTGGAGTGGGATCGCCGCAGCGATGCGCTGCGTGGCGGCAGCGATCCCCGCAACGAGGTCGGCAAGGCGGCCGTCCTGGTGTCGCATTGAAGGCCTGCGGGCAGGAGTGGGTGCGATGAAGCTCTGGTCGATCCTCGGCAACTCCCAGAAACTCGATGGCGGTGCCATGTTCGGCAATGCCCCGCGCGCGCTGTGGGAGCGCTGGGTGCAGGTCGATGCCCACAACCGCATTGATCTGGCTTGTCGCGCACTGCTAGCCAGTCCGCTGAACGGCAAGACCGTGCTGTTCGAGACCGGCATCGGCGCGTTCTTCCCGCCGGCGCTGCGCGAACGCTACGGCGTGGTGGAAGACCGCCACGTCTTGCTGGACTCGCTGGCACAGGCGGGCTTCAGCCACGAAGACATCGACGTGGTGGTGCTCAGTCATCTGCACTTCGATCATGCCGGCGGCCTGCTGGCGCCATGGGCGGAGGGGCGCGCGCCGGAACTGCTGTTTCCCAATGCCACCTTCGTGGTCAGTGCCCGCCACTGGGCGCGGGCGACGCAGCCACATCCGCGCGATCGCGCCAGCTTCATCCCGGAACTTCCGGCGCTGCTGCAGGCCAGCGGCCGGTTGGAGCTGGTCGAGGGGGACCACTGCCACGCTCTGGGCGACAGCGTGCGTTTCCACTACAGCGATGGCCACACGCCAGGGCTGCTGCTGGCGGAGATCGTCGGGCCGGAGATGGTCGATGGCCAGCCGCACGGCGGTGTGGTGTTCTGCGCCGACTTGATCCCCGGCCGGCCGTGGGTGCACGTGCCCATCACCATGGGGTATGACCGCTATCCCGAGCTTTTGATCGACGAAAAGCGCGCCTTCCTGGACGACAAGCTGGCGCGCAACGTCCACCTGTTCTTCACCCATGACCCCGGCTGTGCGCTGGCGCAGGTGGTGCGCGACGGCAACGGGCGCTTTACCACCGCGCACGAGCACGCCGAGTTGCATGCCCGCCCCCTGGCCCACTGAGCGATCCTCCTATGCCGCCCAAGATCACCCTGCTGTTTGCCGCCCTGCACACCGTCTTGCTGCTGGCGCTGTTGGCGCCGATTTCGCGTCATCGCCACGCCCACAAGATCGGGTTGGGCGATGGTGGTGACAAGGAACTGGCCCGCAAGATCCGGGTGCATGCCAACTTCGTCGAGCACGTGCCAATGGCGTTGTTGCTGCTCGCCCTGCTGGAGATGAACGGCTTGGCGCCGCTGGCCGTCTGGGCGCTGGGCGGCACCCTGCTGGTGGCGCGGGTGATGCACGCGGTGGGGTTGTCGCGGACCGGCGGGTATTCGTTCGGGCGCTTCTGGGGGACGGCCCTGACCTGGCTGGTGCTGCTGCTGATGGCGTTGGCCGGGGTGTGGCTGGCCTTGCCCTGATTTTTCAGTCCACCGGCGTCCCGAACAGTCGGTCACCGGCATCGCCCAGGCCGGGGCGGATGTAGGCGTTCTCGTCGAGCCGTTCGTCGATGGCGGCCACGAATACCTCGATATCCGGATGCGCCGCCTCCAGGGCCGCCAACCCTTCCGGTGCGGCGACCAGGAACAGGCATTTGATGCGCCGACAACCGGCTTGTTTGAGCATGGCAATGGCCGCGATGGCGCTGCCGCCGGTGGCCAGCATCGGGTCGATCAGCAGGGCGATGCGCTCGTCCATGCGGTCGGCCAGACGCTGGTAATAGCCTTCCGGACGATGGGTGGTCTCGTTACGGCGCAAGCCGATCACGCTCACCGGCGCAGCCGGTAGCAGCGCCTGCACACCTGGCAGAAAACCAAGACCTGCGCGCAGGATCGGCACCAGGGTGAGGGCCTCGCCGCGCACGTGTTCGACCGCCAGCGGTCCCGCCCAGGTCTGCACCGTGATCGGCTCGGTGGGCAGGTCGCGGGTGGCCTCGTAGGCCAGCAGGCTGGCCACTTCACCGGCGATTTGGCGGAAATGCACCGGATCGGTCTGGATGTCGCGCAGCTTGCCGAGCTTATGGCGGACCAGCGGATGATCGACGACGACGGTTTTCATACTGCCAGCGTAGCGGGATCGTGCGCGCAAAAACAGACGGGGCGGCCAGATGGCCGCCCCGGCAGTGTGGCAGAGCGTGAGTCAGGTTCAGGCGGCGGCAGGCCGGGCCACGCGCGGGCCTTCCAGAATCGCGCGCTTGACCATGCCGACCACCAGCTTCAGCTCGTCCTCGGTCATGGCGAAGTGCGGCGTGAAGCGCAGCGAGTTTTCGCCGCCGTGGATCACACCGATGCCGCGCTCGCGCAGCCACTCCTCGGTGGAACCGGCGCCGTAGCCCTTGAACTCCTTGGTCAGCTCGCAGGAGAACAGCAGGCCGGTGCCCTGCACCTTGGTGATCGGGCCGTTCAGTTCGGCTTTCAGGGCTTCCAGCAGGGCGATTGCCTGGCGGCCGCGTTCGCGGATGTTCTCGCGTAGGGCCGGGGTGATCTGGCTGAGCACTGCGCAGGCGACATCGAGTGCGCGCGGGTTGGCGGTCATGGTGTTGCCGTACAGACCGCGCTTGTAGATGTCGGCAGCGCGTGCGTTGACCGCCAGCACCGACAGCGGGTACTGGCCGGCGTTGAGCGCCTTGGAATAGGTTTCCATGTCCGGGGCTTCGATGCCTTCAAAGCCGGGGTAATCGACGATCGACAGATAGCCGGTGGCGCGCAGGCCGGCCTGGATCGAATCCACCAGCAGCAGACTGCCGTGCGCGGCGGTCAGCTCGCGGGCGAGGTTATAGAAGGCCACCGGCACACTGCGGCCGGGGTCGCCTTCGCCCATCACCGGCTCCAGGAACATGGCCTCGATGAACCAGCCATTGGCCTCGGCATCGGCGAACACCTTGCGCAGCGCGTCCATGTCATAAGGCGGCACCGTGATCACGCTGTGCTCGTTGCGGAAGCTGGCCAGATGCTGCGCATAGGTCTTGCGGGTGGAGTCCGAATACAGCGCCGGGGCTTCGGTGCGGCCATGGAAGGCGCCCTTGACCACCACCCGCTTGATGGTCTTGCCCGCGTGGCGGGCGCCGGGGTCGGTCATGGTCTTGGCATTGGCATCGACGATGCGGGCGGCCAGCGACACCGATTCCGAGCCCGAGTTCAGGCACATGAAAGCGGCATAGGGGCAGCCGCCACGGGTCTGGCCGATCTCCCGGCGCATCGCCCGGGCAAAGCGCAGCTGCGAGATGCTGGGGGTCATGATGTTGGCCATCGCCTGCGGCTTGGCCATCGCCTCGATCACCGCGGCCGGGGCATGACCCAGACCGAGCATGCCGTAGCCGCCGGTGTCGTACAGCACCGCCCCCTTCAGGGTGACGATCCACGGCCCGCGCGCGGCCAGTGCCACGTAGGGGTTGGCATTGTCCTGCGAGTAGAAGTTGACGAACCCGTCCTGCACCCGGGCGCGTTGGGCGTCTTCGTGCATGTCCAGCAGCTCCGGGAACTCGGCGCGCACGCGCTCATACTCGGCGGCGGCAGCGGCCACGGCTTCGGGGAGCTGCGGGTCGCGCGCGGCGAAGGCGGCCAGGGTGGCGTCATCCAGGCCAATGGTGCGCATGCCGCCATGGGCACGCAGCGGGGCAAGGGTATCGATCAGGTGCATATGGACTCTCCCGGTCGGCGGCCATGGGCTGCGGGCGGCAGCCGGCCAAAATGCCATTATCGCGGGATCGGTGTCGTTCGGTAGGGTGGTTTCGACCCAAACGCAGGGCATTTTGGGCGAATCGACGGTATCATTCGGCACTATGCGAATTTCTGCCGCCGACGAACAGCTTTTATCCCTGCTCCGTGAGGACGCCCGCGCGTCCACCGCCGACATTGCCCGCCGGCTGGGGTTGTCCCGCACCACGGTGCAGAACCGGATCGCCCGGCTGGAGCAGAACGGGGTGATCCGCGGCTATACCGTGCGTGTCGATGACGAACTGGAGCGCAACCGCATCCGCGCTCACATCATGATCACCGTGCGTCCCCGCCAGATGACGTTGGTGGTCAAGGCCTTGCAGGCCATGCATGAGGTGCGGGTCCTGTACTCGGTCAGCGGCGGTCATGATCTGATCGCGCTGGTGGTGACCAGTACGGTCGGCGAGATGGATGTGCTGACCGACCGTATCGGCGCCATCGAGGGCGTGGAGCGCACGAATACCTCGATCATCCTGTCCACCAAGTTTGAGCGCTGAAAGCCCCGGCCCGCAGGCCGGATGCCGCCACCCTCTACAATGCGCAGCCCCTGGCTGCCCTGACGCTGCGTTGAAAACCACCGATTTTCACTACCACCTGCCGCCCGAACTGATCGCCCAGGCGCCGTTGCCCGAGCGCTCGGCCAGTCGCCTGCTGCATGTGCCGCCGGGCACGGCGCCGTTGCAAGACCTCCATGTGCGCGATTTGCCCGCGCTGCTACGGCCGGGCGACTTGCTCGTGTTCAACGACACCCGGGTGATTCCGGCGCGGCTGTTTGGTACCAAGCCGACCGGGGGGCGGGTGGAGATCCTGATCGAGCGTCTGCTGCCTGGCGACGAGGCGCGTGTGCAGTTAGGGGTGAGCAAGCCGCCCAAACCCGGCAGCCGGATCCTGCTTCAGGCGGGCGGCGAAGCCGAGGTGCTGGCGCGCGAGGACGATGGGTTCTGGCAACTGCGCTTCCATGTCGAAGGCCGACTGGAAGACTGGCTGCAACGCGCCGGGCAGATGCCGCTGCCGCCCTATATCCAGCGTGCGCCGGAGCCCGCCGATCACGAGCGCTACCAGACCGTATTCGCACGCGAGGCAGGGGCGGTGGCCGCGCCGACGGCGGGCCTGCATTTCGACGCTCCGCTGCTGGCAGCGTTGCGTGCGCATGGCATTGAAACCGGTCAGATCACCCTGCACGTGGGGGCGGGCACCTTTCAGCCGGTGCGGGTGGAGGACGTGCGCCAGCATCACATGCACAGCGAATGGATCAACGTCAGCGCCGAGCTTGTGGCGCAATGGCAGCGCACCCGCGCCGCTGGCGGGCGGGTGATCGCGGTGGGGACCACCGTGGTGCGTGCGCTGGAAAGCGCCATGGTCGCAGGCGAGCTGCGCCCGTTTTCCGGCGACACCGATATCTTCATCTATCCCGGCTATCACATCCGCAGCATCGATGCCCTCATGACCAACTTCCATCTGCCGGAAAGCACGCTGCTGATGCTGGTCTCGGCCTTTGCCGGCAAGGCACGGGTGTTTGCCGCGTACGAACATGCGGTGCGCCAGCGCTATCGCTTCTTCAGCTATGGCGATGCCATGCTGCTGTGGCCGCAGGAGGCGGGGGCATGAGCCGGATGCGGTTTACCCTGCTGGGTAGTGATGGCGCGGCCCGGCGTGGTCGGATCAGCTTTCCGCGTGGGGAGGTCGAAACGCCCGCGTTCATGCCGGTGGGGACATACGGCTCGGTGAAAGGCGTGCTGCCGCAGCAGGTGCGCGACCTGGGTGCCCAGATCATCCTTGGCAATACCTTTCACCTGTTCCTGCGGCCGGGGTTGGAGGTGATCGAGGCACACGGCGGCCTGCACGGGTTTGCCCGCTGGGACGGGCCGATCCTGACCGACTCCGGCGGCTTCCAGGTGTTCTCGCTGGCGCACCGCCGCAAGATCACCGAAGACGGTGTGACCTTTGCTGCGCCCACCGATGGCCGCAAGGTGTTCCTCGGGCCCGAGGAGTCGATGCGCATCCAGAAGGTACTGGGCAGCGACATCGTGATGATCTTCGACGAGTGCCCGCCGGTACACGGCAAGGACGGTCAGCCGGTGCACCGCCGGGTGGTCGAGAAATCGATGGAGTTGTCGCTGCGCTGGGCCGAGCGCAGCAAGCGCGCGCACGAGGGCAACGATGCGGCGCTGTTTGGCATCGTCCAGGGCGGCGTACACCCCGATCTGCGCACCCGGTCCGCGCAGGGCCTGCTGCAGATTGGCTTTGATGGGTATGCCGTCGGTGGGCTGGCGGTGGGCGAGAGCGAAGACGAACGCAATGCCATGCTCGATCACACCTGCCCGCAGCTGCCATCCGACCGGCCACGCTATCTGATGGGCGTAGGGCGGCCGGAAGATCTGGTGGAAGCGGTGGCGCGCGGCATCGACATGTTCGATTGCGTCATGCCCACCCGCAATGCCCGCAATGGCCACTATTTCACTGCCGCCGGGGTGGTGCGGGTGCGCAATGCCAAGTACGAGCACGACCTGCGGCCGATCGAGGAAGGCTGCGATTGCGTGGCCTGCGCCGGTGGCTTTTCGCGCGCGTACCTGCGCCATCTGGATCGTTGCAACGAAATGCTGGCGCCGATCCTGGGCACCCTGCACAACCTGCGCTACTACCAGCGGCTGATGGCGCAGATGCGTGATGCCATCGCCGCGCGGCAGTTTCAGGCGTTTCGGGAGGCGTTTTATGCCGCCCGGCGCGGGGCGCAGACGTAAGGTGAAGCCCCGGCAAGACGCTCGGCGGTCAGGGTGGCTGGCCAGCCGTGGCATAATCCGCCGCTGGCCTTGATGCAAGACCTTCCATTTCTTCCGGATGTACTGATGAACCCGATTGATCTGCTGATTCCCGTTGCCCATGCCCAGGCGGCTGCGCCCGCACCTGCCGCACCGGGCCTGCTGTCCACCCTGCTGTTCCCGATCCTGCTGATCGCGATCATGTATTTCCTGATGATCCGGCCGCAGATCAAGCGCCAGAAAGAGCACAAAGTCATGCTCGACAAGCTGGCCCGTGGCGATGAAGTGATCACCAACGGCGGCATTGCGGGCACCGTGGCGGCCATCGGCGAGGCGTTCGTCACCGTGGAAGTGGCCGACGGTGTGCAGCTGCGTGTGCAGAAGGGCGCCATCGCCAGCGTCCTGCCCAAGGGCACGCTGAAGTCGGCTTGAGTCCTTACCCTCTTTCTTGTCCAGACCTGACGCTGTCACGGCGTCGAGCAGGATCCTGCAATGCTTGAATTTCCACGTTGGAAATACGTCCTCATCCTTCTGGTGCTGGCGCTGAGCGTGCTTTACGCGCTGCCCAACCTGTACTTGAAGGATCCATCCGTGCAGATCACCGCCAACCGTGGCGCCCTGATCGACGACGCCCTGACCGCGAAAGTCAGCCAAGTCCTGGCAGACGCCAAGATCAAGCCAAAGTCGATCGCCAAGGAAGGGGAGAGCCTGGTGGTGCGGCTGACCTCGCTGGAGGATCAGGCGCGTGCCAATACCCTGATCCGCGAAAGCATCGGTGATGGCTATACGGTGGCGCTCAATCTGGCCTCGACCGTGCCGCCGTGGCTGACCCGGCTGGGTGGCAAGCCGATGGTGCTGGGCCTGGACCTGGTCGGCGGCGTCCATTTCACCCTGCAGGTGGACAAGAAAGCCGCCATCGACAAGCGGTTCGACGCCATCGCCGACGATATTCGCAGCACCCTGCGCGATGCCCACGTGCCGTATCGTGCGGTCGAGCGCAGCGGCGTGGACAGCCTGAAAGTGGTGCTGGCCAATCCGGCCGATCTGGCCAAGGCGCGTGCTGCACTGGTCAAGGCGCAGCCGACGATGACCTATACCGATGGTGCCGATGGCAGCCTGCTGGTGCGGGTGCCGCAGGCCGAGATGCAGCAGATCGCCAACAGTGCCATCGAGCAGAACCTGACCACCCTGCGTAACCGCGTCAACGAGCTGGGCGTGGCGGAGCCGATCATTCAGCGTCAGGGCGAAGACCGCATCGTGGTCGAGCTACCGGGGGTGCAGGATACCGCCGAGGCCAAGCGCATGATCGGTGCCACGGCGACCCTGGAATATCGCGCGGTGGTGGAGGGCAATGCCCAGGAAGCGGCTGAAACCGGCCGCATCCCGCCGGAAGCCAAGCTGTACCGCGACCGCGCCGGTCGTCCGATCCTGCTCAACAAGCGGGTCATCGCCACGGGCGACCAGATGGTGGCGGCCAGCGTGTCCACCGACCAGAACGGCCTGCCGGCGGTCAGCGTCACCCTGAACGGGGTTGGCGGCCAGCGCATGTTCGACTTCACCAGCGCCAACGTGGGCAAGCCGATGGCGGTGGTGTACACCGAGCGCGTGCCGCAGGTGAAGATGGTCGATGGCAAGGAAGTGCGCAGCTTCCGGGTCAAGGAGGAGGTGATTTCCGTGGCCAATATCCAGGGCGTGTTCGGCAAGCAGTTCCAGACCACGGGGCTTGAGCGCGCCGAGGCCGAGAACCTGGCCAAGCTGCTGCGCGCCGGCTCGCTGGCAGCGCCAATGGATTTCGTCGAGGAGTACGTGATCGGCCCCAGCCTGGGCGCGGAGAACGTGGAACGCGGCGTCAAGGCGGTGGTGTTCTCGTTCCTGTTCACCCTGGTGTTCTTTGGCATCTATTACCGCATGTTCGGCCTGATCACCTCGGTGGCGTTGCTGTTCAACCTGGTGATCGTGGTGGCGGTGATGTCGCTGTTTGGTGCCACCATGACCCTGCCGGGGTTTGCGGGTCTGGCGTTGTCGGTGGGCCTGTCGGTGGACGCCAATGTGCTGATCAACGAGCGTATCCGTGAAGAATTGCGGCAGGGGGTGCCGCCCAAGACGGCTATTGCCATGGGCTATGAGCGTGCCTCGCACACCATCATGGACGCCAACCTGACCGGCCTGATCGTGGGCGTTGCCCTGTACGCCTTCGGTACCGGCCCGCTGAAGGGCTTTGCGCTGACCATGATCATCGGCATCTTCGCCTCGATGTTCACGTCGATCACCGTTTCGCGTGCGCTGGCCACCCTGATCTATGGGCGGCGCAAGAAGCTCAAGTCGGTGGCGATCTGACGGGACTAGGAACCTGACTGCATGAAACTGTTTCCGCTTCACCTCATCCCGAACGACACCAACATCGACTTCATGCGGTACCGCAAGCCGGTGCTGGTGTTCATGCTGCTGTTGCTGATCGCCTCGATTGCCATCATCGGCCTCAAAGGGTTCACCTTCGCGCTGGAGTTCACCGGCGGCACCATGGTGCGCACCCATTTCTCCAAGCCGGTCGATGTCGAGCTGGTCCGCAAGAAACTGGCGCAGGCCGGCATGCACAATGCCCAGGTGCAGACCTTCGGCGGCGGCAATGACGTGATGATCCGTCTGCAGCCGGATAGCCTGCATGTCAACGAGGCCGATGCGGCCCAGAAGGTCGCCGAGCGGGTGCGTGCTGCCATCGATACGCCCGACAACCCCGTGACCGTGCAGCCTGGCGAGTTCGTCGGGCCGCAGGTCGGGCGCGACCTGGCGATGAATGGCGTATATGCCACCATTTTCATGCTGGTCGGGTTTTTGGCCTACATCGCCGTGCGCTTCGAGTTCAAATTCGCGGTCGTGGCCAGCATCACCGCCTTCTTCGACCTGATTCTCACCATCGCCTACATGTCGCTGATGGGGCGCGAGTTTGATCTCACCGTGTTGGCCGGTCTGCTCTCGGTGATGGGGTTTGCGGTCAACGACATCATCGTGGTGTTCGATCGCGTTCGCGAGAACTTCCGCAGCCTGCGGGTCGAGCCGCTGGAAGTGCTCAACCGCTCGATCAACCAGACCCTGTCGCGCACGGTCATCACGGCGGTGATGTTCTTCCTGTCGGCATTGGCGCTGTACCTGTACGGTGGTAGCTCGATGCAGGGGCTGGCCGAGACCCACATGATCGGCGCGGTGATCGTGGTGGTGTCGTCGGTGGTGGTGGCGGTGCCGATGCTGACCATCGGCCCGTTCAAGGTGTCCAAGCAGGATCTGATGCCCAAGGCCAAGGATCACGCCGAGCTAGCGCGCCGGCCCTGATCAGTCAGGGCATGTCGTTCAAGGCAGGCCGCAGTTTGCTGCGGCCTGTGCCATGTTGGGCCTGCGAGCCGGAAAAACGTCAGCCGATGGCTGCGGCGTAACCGGATTGGCGGATCAACGCCTGCAGTTCGCCGGTCAGCTTCTGGTTGCTGGCGATCAAGGCGCGGCCATGGATACCACGCTGGTCCAGCGGGGCGGTTTGGGCGCCGGCAAAATCGCACACCCGGCCGCCCGCTTCGCGCACCAGCAGTATGCCGGCAGCGATGTCCCAGGGCTTGACCCCGGATTCGAAGTACCCGTCGAAGCGGCCGCAGGCGACATAGGCCAGATCGAGTGCGGCCGAGCCGGTGCGGCGGATGTCCTCGGCGCTGCGCAGCAGCTCGCGCACGCACTCCAGCTGGGCCGGTGCATGGACCCGTTCGCGGGGCGGGAAGCCGGTCGCCAGCAGGGCGCCGTCCAGATCACGGCGCTCCGCCACCCGGATGCGGCGGTCATTGAGCACCGCCCCTCTGCCGCGACTGGCCGTGAACAGCTCGTTGCGCAGCGGATCGAAGATGACCGCATGCTGCGGCTCCCCGCGTTCGACCAGGGCGATCGACACGCACCAGTGCGGAATGCCGCGCAGATAGTTGCTGGTGCCATCCAGCGGGTCGATCACGAACAGTGCACCGCCCTTGCCAGGCTGGATGCCCGCTTCCTCGCCCAGGAAGCCGGCCTCGGGATAGGCGCGGCGGAGTTCCTTGACGATGATCTGCTCGGCCTGTTCGTCCACCTCGCTGGCATAGTCTTGCCGGTCTTTCTCGATCACCTTGAGGGCGTCGAGCCGGTTCATGTTGCGCAACAGGACATTGCCGGCCGCACGGGCCGCCTTGACCATGACGTTGACGACGGGAATCTGCATGGCAAAGCGCCTCGCTGAAAAGAGGAAGTGACGGGAGTAGCGGAAAAGAGCGATGCCCGGCGCGGTGGCCGGGGCGCGCAGTTTATCATTCGCCGATGAATACTCCACCCAACCCCACGGACATCGCTGGACGTCTGCGCATCGTGCTGGTGGGCACCCAGCATCCCGGCAACATCGGTGCCGCCGCACGTGCGATGAAGACCATGGGGCTGTCGAAGCTGGTGCTGGTGGCGCCGGAGAAACGCCCGGATCGTGACACCCATGCCATGGCGGCAGGCGCCGACGATCTGGTCGATGCCGCCCCGGTGTATGCCAGCCTGGCCGAGGCCGTGGCCGATTGCCACTGGGTGCTGGGCGCGACCGCACGCAGCCGGCGCATTCAATTGGAGCCGCTGCACCCGCGTGATGCAGCAGTCCGGGCGGTGACGGCTGCGGCCGGCGGGCCGGTCGCCCTGGTGTTCGGGCGTGAGCGTACCGGCCTGGACAACGAAGAACTGCAGCTGTGTCATGCCGCGATCCATATCCCGTCCGACCCGGCATTCCCCTCGCTGAATCTGGCGGCAGCGGTGCAGGTGCTCAGCTATGAGCTGCGCTGCGCATTGCTGGGCATGGGCGAGGCGGCGGGCGATGAGCCTGCCCGCACGCCACCGCCTCCCCCAGGGGTGGCGTCGCATGCTGAGCTGGAAGGGTTTTTCGCGCATCTGGCCGACACCCTGATGCAGATCGATTTCCACAAGGGCCGGGCACCGGAATCGGCCATGCGCAAACTGCGTCGCCTGTTTTTGCGTGCCAATCTGGACAGTGCCGAAGTGCGGCTGCTGCGCGGGGTGTTGGCCGATGCCCAGCGGATGGCGCGTTTGGCAGGTCATGCTGCCAGCGGCGAAAAAATCGGGTAGCCTCGACGAGGCCTACGCATCAAGGGGACGGCGGAACGTCATGCGCATCATCGCGGCAGTTCTGCTCTGCCTTCTGCTGGCGCAGGTATCGGCGGCGACATCTGCACCGGTGTCAGCGTCGTCGGGGAGTGAGGATGCAGGGGTGCTGGTGCTGGGGCGGGTCAGTGATGACCCCAAGGCCCATTACGATCAGCTCAAGCCGCTGCTCGAGTACGTGGTGCCGCGCATGGCCGAGGTCGGTATCCACAGCGGGCGCATCCTGATGGCCAAGGACTTGCAGCAGATGGGCAGCTATCTGCGGCGCGGCCGGGTGGACTGGATCAATGAAACCGCAGGCAATGCGGCGGTGCTGGAGCAGCGCGGGGTGGCGCATCCACTGCTGCTGGCGGAGCGTGATGGCGTGTTGCGCTATCACAGCGTGATTTTCGTCCGCCGCGACAGCCCGATCCAGTCATTGCGCGATCTGGTCGGTCACAGTGTGGCTTTCCAGAACCCGTATTCGACCAGCGCTTACTACCTGCCCGCGATCACGTTGCTGGAGCAGGGCTTGACCCTGGAACCATTGCTGTCGCCGATGGATAAGCCTGCGCCGGACCGGGTGGGGTATGTATTTGCCCGCACCGAGCTCAACATCGCGACCTGGGTACACAAGGGCCTGATGGATGCGGGGGTACTCAGCCATCTGGACTGGCGCAACCCGGCCCGGCTGCCACCGGCATTCGTCCAGGATTTCCGTATCATCGGCCGTAGCGTGGACGTGCCGCGCGCGCTGATCCTGACCCGCGCCGGGCTTGATCCTGCAGTGAGAGCGCGTCTGCGCCAGGTGCTGCTACAGTCGGCAGAGGATCCTGATGCCCAAGAGGCATTGCAGCGGTTTCTCGATACCCGCCGGATGGTGCCGATCACCGATGAGGATCGGCGTGCGTTGCAGTGGCTGGGTCGCGGTGTTCGGCGTGTGCGTCAGGAGGTGGAGTGAAGCACCGGCCGATCAGCCTGCAGTCGCGCTTCCAGATCGTGATCCTGTCCGGTCTGGCGCTGGTGCTGCTGATGATGGCAGGGCTTTGGTTGCGTGAGCAGCGCAGCCAGCAGGAGGCGCTGGCGATCGCCCAGGAAAACACCCATGCCCTGCTGGCCGAGCAGATGCGGATCCGTGGCGAAGCGCAGGTTCGGCAGTTGGCGGATGCATTATCCAATCCGCTGTATTACTTCGATCTGGATGCGGTCGGCACGCTGGCCCGTTCGATCCTGCGCACGCCGGACGTGGACTACGTGCTGGTGTATGACCGGCAGGGCCGGATCCTGCATGATGGTTCCGGCGACATCGCGGCGTTCGGTCAGCCGATGGATGACCCGTTGGCGGCGGAAGTGGTGGCAGCCAGTGGCCCGCAGGCCAGGTTTTACGGTCAGTTGCTCGATGTGTCCCATCCCATCACGGTCGGTGACGAGCGCCTGGGCGGTGTGCGGATCGGGTATTCGATGGCGGCGGTTGCGCGCGCCGAAGAGGCTGCCCTGGCATCGCTGCGCGACCAGTTCAATGCAGTCAGCCAGCGCAGCATGACATGGCTGCTCTTGATGTTTGTCGCGCTGATCGCCCTGGCCCTGGTTGGTGCAGTGGTGGTACATCGGCTCTTGGTACGACCGATCCGCACGCTGGGCATGCTGGCACGCCGGATCGAGGCGGGCGACTTCACGGGGCCGGTTCTGGAGAGCCGGCGCAGCGACGAACTGGGCGACCTGATCCGCACGTTTGGTCGCATGCGTGACAGCGTGGCCCGGCATGACCGAGACATCCGTCGCGTGGCCTACACCGATGCCCTGACCGGGCTTGCCAACCGGCTGGCGTTCCGGGAGGCGCTGGAACAGCGTCTGCACGAAACCCAGGGCACTAGCAGCCAGCTGGCACTGCTGTTCATCGATCTGGACGATTTCAAGCGCGTCAACGACACCCTAGGCCATGAAGCCGGCGACGATGTGCTGCTGCAGATGGCGTCCCGTATCGAACAGGAAGTGGATGCGCTGGGGCTGGGTAATGCCGTGGTGGCCCGCTTTGGTGGTGATGAGTTTGTGATCCTGTTGCAGGCCCCGGAGGTGGAAGGGGCAAGCGTGCGCGATCACGCCAGCCGCCTGGCCGAGGCCCTGGTGGCACGCCTCGCCCAGCCGCTGCTGCTGCATGGGCGGCAGGTACTGCTGGGGGCTTCTGTCGGGGTGGCGGTTTTCCCGGACGATGCCACCAGCGCCTCGCTGCTGATGAAGAACGGCGACATCGCCATGTACCAGGCCAAGGTGGCCGGCAAGAACTGCTACCACTTCTACAGCCGGGCGATGGATCAGGCGGTGGAACGGCGGGTGAAGATGGAGCAGGAGCTGCGCAATGCCTGGCAGCGCGGCGAGCTCAGTCTGGTCTACCAACCGATCTATCGCACCGCCGACCGCATTCTGGCCGGTGCCGAGGCGTTGTTGCGCTGGGAACATCCCGAATACGGCTCAGTAGCGCCTTCAGTGTTCGTGGATGTGGCGGAGCAGAGTGGGATCATCGAATCGATCGGACCGCAGGTACTGCGCAGCGCCTGTCTGGAAGCGGCGACCTGGCCTGCGCCGGATGGCGAGTCCGGGCAGGCGCCGTTTGTGTCGGTCAACGTGTCGGCCCGCCAGCTGCGCAGTGGCGAGCTGGTCAGGCAGGTGGCCGAGGCGCTCGACGAGAGCGGGCTGGCACCGGAACGGCTGCACTTGGAACTGACCGAAACCTCCGTGATCAGCGACGAGGCCAATGCCACCGAGCTGCTTGGCAAGCTGCGCCAGCTTGGGGTACGGGTCTGGCTGGACGATTTCGGTACCGGCTATTCCAGCTTGAGCCATCTGCGGCGGGTCCAGGTGGACGGGTTGAAGATCGATCGCAGTTTCATCACCGACCTGTTGCGTGACCCCGATGATCTGGCGCTCACCAGCGCGATCATCGCCATGGCGCATTCGCTGGGGGTCGTGGTGGTGGCAGAAGGGGTGGAGCGCGAAGGTCAGTACCAGCTTTTACGCGAACGCGGTTGTGACCTGGTGCAGGGCTATTGGCTGGGCCATCCACTGGAACCGCAGGCGTTTGTCGCGCTGATGCGCTGAAAACCTTCCCACACACGCGCCTTCGCTTTGGAAGGCACTGGTCACGCCGTCGGGATGGTTGGGGTGATTCGCTGCAGCAGCAGCTTGTCGATGCGTGGGCCATCCAGGTCCACCACCTCGATTCGCCACTGGCCCAGCTGGAACGATTCGCCGGCATGCGGGATGCGGCCGAAGTGAGCGATCACAAGCCCGGCCAGGGTGTGGTATTCCTGTTCCCCGACGTCGTCCAGACGTTCGCCGGTCAGCTCACGCAGTTCATCCACGTGCAGGCCGCCATCCACGAGCAGCGAGCCATCCTCGCGGGTCACCACCAGCGCTTCCTCGGCGTCATGCTCGCCGCCGGGCTGCAAGCGTCCGATCACGGCATCGACGATGTCGCTGACCGTCACCAGCCCCTGGATGTCGCCGTATTCGTCCACCACCAGCGCCATCGACTGCTGTTCCTCGCGCAGGATTTCCAGCAGCTTCATGGCATGGGTGGAGTCTGAGACAAACAGTGGCTGGCGTAGATTGGCAAACAGTTCCGGCTGCGGTTTGCCGAGTGCCCCCAGCAGGCTTTTGACCTCAAGAATGCCGACCACCTCGCTGTCATTGCCGCGGTACACCGGGTAGCGCGAATAGCCGTGTTCCTGCATCACCGCCAAGTTCTCGGCGAGCGAGGCGGAAATATCCAGCCAGGCGATGCGGATGCGTGGCGTCATCAGGCTGTCGGCGGTGCGGTCGCCCAGCCGCATCACCCGGTGCAGCATGTTGTGCTCGTCGCGGTCGATCACACCCTGCTCATGGCCTTCGCTGACCAGCAGCTGGATTTCTTCCTCGGTGACGCGTGAGCCGCTGGTGTGGGGCACGCGCAGCAGTTTCAGCAGCACGCGCACGGTGGCACTGAACAGCCACACCACCGGGCTGGTCAGGCGTGCCAGGGCGAGCATGGGGAGCGCCACCGCTGCGGCCACCCGTTCCGGCGCCAGCAGCGCCAGACGCTTGGGCAGCAGCTCGCCGAGCACGATGCTGCCGTAGGTGATCAGGCTGACGGCCAGGACGGTGCCGACCGGCGCGGCGTAGTGCCCCAGCCACGGAATATGGCGCGCCAGCCACTGGCCGATCAGTGTTCCCAGTGCCTCGCCGCCGAACATGCCGGTGAGCAGGGTGATCAGGGTCAGCCCCACCTGCACGGTGGACAGGAACTGCTCCGGATGCTCGGCCAGGGCCAGGGCGCGCCGGGCACCCAGGCTGGCATCGGCTTGTTGTTTGAGGCGGGCCTTGCGCGAGGTCACCAGCGCCATCTCCGACAGGGCGAAGAAGCCGTTGAGCAGGATCAGGGCCAGGACGATCAGCAGCAGTTCCAGCACGGGCATCACCGGGTGCGGGGAAGAGAAAGCGGGTCAGCGCCAGCCGCCGCTGTCGGCAGCGCGGTGGTAAACGACCAGAATGGCGATGGGCAGAAGATGGGGATGTCCATGAGACGCGCCGCAGCGCGGGGGCATCATAACAGGGCCGCTGGCCATGCCAGTGCAGCCCTGCCATGGGCTGCTCAAGGTCGGTGTCGATCCAGTTCCTGGCATAGGGCGGCCACGGCTTCGGGCGGCAGCGGCGGACCATAACGGGCTTCGGCAAAGCGGCGGGCCAGCTCCGGCAGTGGCAAGCCGGCCTGCGGTATGTCGGCGGCCACCCGTGCGGCCCAGACCTGCGCCGGCTCATGCACGGCGCGCGCCCTGTCCAGTCGCCGGTAGCGCCGTTCCAGACGTTGCCAGGCACGCAGCAGCGGATCGCGCGGGCGTGGTGTGCGGGTCACCTGCCAGGCCACCCAGCCGATCGCCAGGCTGGCTGCAAGCGCAAACAGCAGTCCCAGGCCGGCGCTGCCCAGCCGATCCAGGCCCAAGGCATCGAGCAGGCGCTGCTGCCGCTGGGCATTGAAGCCAAGCACCAGGTCGTTCCAGCCGCGGCGCAGCCAGTCGGCGGCGTCGAACACCGGGCCTAAGGCGATGACGCTGCCGATCCGGCCCGGGCGACGGTCGGCCAGGGTGTCGTAGATGCGTTCCGGTGCCACGGCCGCGGTAGGGTCGATGCGCACCCAGCCGCGGCGTGGCAGCCAGATCTCGGCCCAGGCATGGGCGTCGGATTTGCGGATCAGCCAGTAGCCGCCGACCGGGTTGCGGTAGCCGCCGGCATAGCCGGTCACCACCCGCGCCGGAATACCGGCGGCGCGCATCAGCACCACGAAGGCCGAGCTGAAGTGTTCGCAGTAGCCCTGCTTGCGCTCGAACAGGAAGTCATCGACTTCGTTGCGGCCGGCCGGGGGCACGTTGAGGGTATAGGCGAACTCGTGGCGGATCATCGCCAGCGCGCGGGCGGCGATGGCGGCATCACGCTGGCCGTCGGCGTCCTCACCGGCTTCGCGCCGCCACTGCCGGCCCAGCGCCAGGGTACGCGGGTTGTAGCCGGTCGGCAGGGCGAGCGCACGGGCGCGCAGCCTGGGGGAAAGCGTGGGCTCGAAGGCGGCCGGTGGCGCCGACTGCATCCGCCAGCGCGACACGCCGTCCTGCTTCTGCAAGGCCTGTGGGGTGAAGTCGTAGTTGGCGCGGGCTCCGTCCGGCAGGCGGGTGGGCAGGTCGAGCGCGATGAGTTGTCGGCTTTCGGTGGGTTCCAGGTCGAGCTGATAGTCCCAGCCGGGGCCGGCCGGCTGCATAGGGGGCGGAGGCAGGTCCAGCAGGTCGCGGGCCTGGTGCCAGGTGCGGCCGTCGAAGTCCCACAGCACCGGGCCGCGCCAGTACATCTGCGACGGTGCCGGGGTTGTGCCGAAGAACTGCACCCGCGCGGCCGGGCTGTCGTCTAACAGCAGTTCGAACATGCTGCCGGGTGTCATGGTGTCGGACAGGCCTGGCACTGCGGCCGCACGTTGTGGCAAGCCCCACAGCGGGGTCGGCAAGCGCGGGAACAGCCAGAAGGCCGCCAGCGCCAGCGGCAGCCCCAGCCCGATCAGCCACAGGACTTTCCGCAGCGCGGGCCAGGGCCGGGACGGCGGCAACCCCACCGCTTCAGTGGTCAGCCGCTGCATCGCCAGCAACGCCAGTACGCTGGCCAGCAAGCCCAGGAGCAGGCTGAGCGGGCCCTGGTCGAGCAGGAAGGTGGCAAACGGGGCGAACAGGGCAAAGCCGATCAGGCTGCGGCCGTCGCGTCGCGTGACTGTTTCCGCCGGCTTCAGCGCCAGCATGGCGGCCAGCACTGCGCACGCGGTATCGCGTCCGATCCCAGGCAATTCACGGCTCACTGCCAGCAAGGCGATCAGCAGCAGTGGCAGACGCAGCCAGGCCGGCAAGGGGCGCCGCCAGGACAGTACGGTGATCGCCAGCCCGCCCAGACCGATCCCCCAGGCCAGCACCGGCGGTAACTGCAACAGCAGCGGCAGCAGGCAGGCGGCGGCCGCCAGCAGGGTCAAGCGGTGGCTGGCGGGCGACATCGGGGCGGCCACGGCGGTCATTGCAGTGCCTCCTGGGGCAGCAGCGCCAGTGCGCGCAGGCAGCGATGCCGGTGGGCATCGCCTTGGCCGACCGGGATCGGCGGCTGCGCGGGCAGGCGCAGGCCGTACCGCAGGCCCGCCTGTTCGGCCATCTCCACCCAGCGCGCCAGCCGGCGGATGCGCTGCTCGTACGGCAGGCCGGCGGTGTGCTGCCAGTCCAGAACCAGCTCGCCACCGCGCGGCTGTTCGGCGTCGCGCACCAGCAGTGTCTCGTGGCGGGCGCTGGGCTTCCAGGCGATCAGACGGGGGGCGTCGCCGGGCCGGTAGTCGCGCAGGTGGTGGACGTCCTCACCCAATCGCTCCGGTTGTGGCAGCCCCTGCAGGTTGGCCGGCAGCGGCAGGGGGGGTGCGTGCGGTTCCGCAGCGGGATACACCAGCAGCTGTTGCGCCGGCCAGACATAGGCCCAGGCCCGCACCAGCCCAAGCGGCTGAATGCTGGACAGGGTCAGGCGTGGCAGCGGCAGCAGGCCACGGCGGTCGGTGGCCAGCGCGAGCTCGGCGGTGACGCTGCCGCCGGTCAGGCTGACCGTGGTGGTCACATCGCCACAGGCGATTTGTACGCCGATGCGCGGGCGCCCGTCGCTGTCGGCCAGGGCAAGGCGTAGGTGCAACGGTGTGCCGGCGGGCACCGGTTCGGCGGCGATCGCCTCCACTCGCAGCCCCGACAGTTGCAGATGGGCGGCCAACAGGCTGGTGTGCGCGGCGCCGGCCAGCAGCAGGGCGAGTAATAGGCCGGGGTTGTTGTTGAAGTTGAGCGCGGTCAGCAGCATCGCGCCGATCAGGCCGGCGAAAAACAGCCCGCCGGCGGTGGGGAGCACGTAGATGCGACGCCGATCCAGTTGCACCGGCAGCGGCTCGGGTGCGCGTGGGCGCATCCAGCGGCGGGCGCGGCGGATCAGCGCATCCCACATCGGTGTCAGGCGTCCACCGGCACTGCCTGCACGATGGCCCGGGCCAGGTCGGCGGGATGGGTGTCGGACTCGGCCACCAGGCGATGTTCGGCTACCGCCGGAAACAGTGCTTGCACGTCTTCCGGCAGCACATGCGCGCGGCCCAGCAGCAGTGCATGGGCGCGGGCCGCCCGCAGCAGGGCCAGGCCGGCCCGCGGCGAAAGCCCGACCCGCACACCGGGCTGGCTGCGGCTGCGCGCCAGCAGGGCCTGGACGTAATCCAGCAGCGCATCGCTGGTATGGACGGTTTGCACGGCGCGCTGCAAGGCCAGGATGCGTGGCGCATCCAACAGCGGCGAGACGGTGGCGATCAGGTCGCGGCGATCGGTTCCGGCCAGGAGCGTGCGTTCTGCGGTCGGGTCGGGATAGCCCAACGCCATTCGCAGCAGGAAGCGGTCCAGCTGCGAGTCCGGCAGCGGATAGGTGCCGGACAGATCCACCGGGTTCTGGGTGGCGATGACGAAAAACGGATCGGGCAACGGCCGGGTCTGGCCGTCGATGCTGACCTGATGCTCGGCCATCGCTTCCAGCAGGGCGCTCTGAGTGCGTGGCGGAGCCCGGTTGATCTCGTCGGCCAGCAGGACATGGGTGAACACCGGGCCGGGGTGGAACTCGAAGCGGCGGTTCTGGGCTTCGTACACCGATACTCCGAGGATGTCGGAAGGCAGCAGGTCGGATGTGAACTGCACCCGCTTGAAGTCCAGCCCCAGGGTCGCTGCCAGCGCGTGCGCCAGAGTGGTCTTGCCCAGGCCCGGCAGGTCCTCGATCAGCAGATGCCCGCCGGCCAGCAGGGCGACGAACGCCAGCCGCACCTGCAATGGCTTGCCAAGAACCAGCGTGTTGACCTGATCCTGCGCCCGACGCAGGGCGTGTCGGAGGTCATCGGTTAGGATCTGCGCCGGTGCCGGGATCGCGGACATGTCGAAAGCATGGGTCTCGGGGGAGGCCAGTGTAGCGAGGATGCCCGGCATGGACGATGCACACGAAGACGCTGCCGTTCGCCGCGCGCGCCGGGCGTTCTGGGTTGGCTGGGGGCTGCTGGCTCTGCTCAAGCTGGGCATTGCCTGGCGCCTGCCGCTGTTCGTCGATGAGGCGTTCTACTGGCAGGAAGGGCAGCATCTGGACTGGGCCTATTCGGATCTGCCGGGGCTGACCGCCTGGCTGACGCGCTTGGGGACGGCCCTGTTTGGGCACAGTGTGCTGGGTGTGCGGCTGCCGTTTCTTTTGATCGGCGCGCTGCTGCCTTGCTGGCTGGTGCGCCTGACCGCACGCGAGTTCGGCCCCCTGGCCGGTTGGCGCGCCGGGCTGTGGTGGTTGCTGCTGCCGCTGGCCGGGACATTGGGGCTGCTGGCCTTGCCGGATGTGCCGTTGCTGCTGGCTACGTTGCTGTGTCTGGATGCCTGTTTGCGTCTGCTGCGGCGGATCGACTGGTTGGGGGTGGGCGAGCTGGCCGCAGGGCTTTTGCTTGGCGGACTCACCCACTACCGCTTTGCGGCGGTGCTGCTGGCGGGTGGGGCGGCGTTGCTGATGCTTCGCGAGGGACGCGCGTTGCTGCGCCAGCCCAAGGTGTGGCTGGCCCTGGCGGTGGGAGTGCTGGCCTGGTTGCCGCTGCTGGGGTGGAATCTGCAGCACGCCGAGGCGGGTCTTCGGTTCCAGGTGCTGGAGCGCAATCCGTGGACGTTCAGTCTGCAGGGGCTGCGGCTGGGGGCGGTGCAGCTGATCCTGGTCACGCCATTGCTGCTGCTGGCGATGTTGCAGGCCGCCGGACGCGGCCTGCGTGACCCACGCCCGGCGGCACGCTATCTGGCATTGAGCGGGGGGCTGCTGTGGGCAGGTTTTTTCGTGCTGGGATTTTTTGCCGACCGCCAGCGGGTCAGCTTCCACTGGCCGTTGGCCGGGCAGGTCGCCTTGTTGCCGCTGTTGCCTTGGGTGCTTTCGGGTTGGTCGCGTGGCTGGCGGGTGGCCGCACACGGGTTGGCCGGGCTGGGGCTGCTGCTGGCCCTGGCCTATGCCCTGATGGCGGCCACGGCACAGGGGCGGGCGTGGGCGGCAGGGCACGGGTTTTACCCCGGCAACTTTTCCGACTGGCAGGCGCTGGCGCAGCAGGTGCGGCTGCAACAGGCTGGCGCACCTCCCGGCACCCGTCTGCTGGCGGCTGACTTCAAGCTCGGGGCAGAACTGGGTTTTGTCCTGAATGATCCGGACATCCCGGTGCTCGACCACCCGCTCAACCGCAAGCACGGACGGCAGGCACAGTTGGCCCTGTGGGGGTTGCTGCAGCCAGCCCCGGTGCCGTCCGACCAGTCGTGGCTGGTGGTAGCCAACCCAGCATTTGCAGGATTTGCCGATGAGGCGACGTTCGCGCACTGGCTGAGCCGGCAACTGGGCGGCATGCCCACGCCGCAGGTGGTCACGGTGGATGCGGGGGCAGCGCGGTACTGGCTGGTGCTGCGGCCCGCGGCTGGCGTGCAGCCCGCTACGGCAGCGGAAAGCCGGCCTGGCGCAGCAGGCGTGCGGTTGCAATCAGGGGCAGACCGATGAGCGCGGTCGGGTCGCGGGTTTCGATCGCATCGAACAGCGCGATGCCCAGCCCCTCGGACTTGAAACTGCCGGCGCAGTCCAGCGGTTGCTCGGCATCGACATAGCGTTCGATTTCGTTGTGCGTCAGCGGGCGTACCCGCACGGCGGTCAGATCCGCGTCATGGAAACTGCGCCCGTCCGGATGGGTCAGGCACAGCGCTGTGTGGAAATACACGGTTTTGCCGGCCATCGCCTGCAGTTGTGCCACGGCCGCGGCGCGCTCGCCCGGCTTGCCCAGCGGCGTCCCATCCAGGTCAGCCACCTGGTCGGACCCCAGCACCCAGGTGTCGCTGCCGGCCAACGTCTGTGCCACGGCGTGGGCCTTGGCCAGCGCCAGCCTGACCGCCAGCGCCCGCGGCGCTTCGCCGGGAAGCGGGGTTTCGTCCACCTCGGGGCGGGCCTGTGCAAACGGCAGGCGCAGCCGCTGCAACAGTTCGCGCCGGTATCGCGAGGTCGAGGCAAGAACCAGTTGGCTCATCGGTTCGCCTCCGCCTGGGCGGCATCGGCGCGCGCACGCGCCACATGATCGAGCTGCTCGTCGATGCGCCGGCGGGCGCCATCGAGGGAGGCGCGCAGCTGCTCCAGTGCGGCCAGGCTGGCGGTCTGGCCGTGCTCCTGCAGCCACAGGCGATGCCGCAATAGCTCGCGCATCGCGCCGCGCACCGGGTCCTGCCCGTCACTGGTCACCGTTTCCAGCTCGCTGCGGGCGGCCCGGAGTCCGCGTTCCAGTGCGTCGGCGGCATCCAGCACGCGGGCGATGGTGCGCTGGCGCAGCCGGGCGCGGCGTTGTGTGTACAGGCCCACGCCCAGACTGATCAGGGCGGCGCCGGCAAGTAGGACGAGCAGGGTCGGGGACGGCATCGGTGCAGTCTGCGCGATCCGCCGGTGCCGCTGCAAATAGTGCGATGAGGCGAGGGGCGATTGCATAAGTTCAAACACCTTTGGCACTCCTTCGAAGCAGGAGGAGCGCCATGCAAGTGCACCATGCCGGGTACCGAATCCGGGGGTTCTATCGAA
>NZ_FQUK01000044.1 GCF_900129205.1 Thermomonas hydrothermalis
CCCACCGCCGAACCGCTGCTCCGAAAGTGGGTCTCTTGGGCACGACGGTGTCGGCTGACGCCCTTCAAGAAGCTCGGTGCCACCATCCGCGACCACCTCACCGGCATCCTGCGGCATTTCGACACCGGCCTGTCCAACGGCCAGGTCGAGGCCTTCAACGCCCAGATCCAGGCCGCCAAGGCCCGCGCCAAGGGCTATCGCACTGACGCCAACCTGATCGCCATCAGCTACCTGCTGTGCGCCAAGCTCAGGCATCTACCCCGTCACCCTTGGCTCCATGCTCCCCATCAGACATGAACCGTTTCCACTGGAATCGCGATTGAGCCTTTTTCTGCTGGTTGCACTTCTACACAGTCTTCTGCCTCATCTGATTCGCAGCTCATTGCGATGAAAGAAGAATTGCGTGCCGTCAAAGACCAATTGAGCAAGCTCCAGGAAAAGCAGCAGCAAGATGACCTAAACAATCTCGTAAAGGATCTTGACGGGATTGCTTACTTGCAGCCCGGCGACAGCGGATACTCCGTCGTCCGCTATGACCTCGGAACCTTGACCATCCAAATTGCAGACATTGCTCCCTATGCGAATGGATCAAAAGTTGCACTGAAGCTAGGGAACCCCCTCTACTCGACGGTAGAAGGCCTCAAAGCCAAAATCGAGTGGGGTCGCGTGGATGAGAACGGCTTCCCAGACAATGAGTCGGTTAAGTCCAAAGAGGTCACTTTGAATGAATCTCTCCGTCCGGGCGCATGGACAACCGTCCCGATTTTTCTCGACGGTATTCCTCCCACGGATCTCGGTTTTGTCAGAATTCGTGACGTTTCGCACACGGGCATCAGGCTCAACAGGTGACGTCTAACAGTTCATCCAAGCCGACGCCGCTTTGCGGCGCAACTTAATTCAGGTGTTAGACCACATGAACCTTTTCCTCTGGATCGCCTTGTACCTAGCGAACACTGCCTTCGTGTGGTGGGTGGTGTGGGGCGGAGCTGCCGAGTGGTTCGAAGGCTGGCGTTCCTTGCTGATCGTGGACTGGCTCTTTGCCCTCCAATGGAATTCGGAGCAGATTGCTCTCTACACGCTTGTCTGCTGGGTTGGGCACACGATCTGGTTTGTGGTGGGCCTGTTCGTTCCAGAAGTAAGAACCTTTTTCTGGTAGCTCGCACCGACGCCCCGCCCCTACGCAATCCGCTCCACCGACACGGGGTGTCGCGGCTGGCCGGTGGCCAGGAACTGATGCAGGTTATCGACCGTTGTCGCCGCAATGGCGGCGAGTGCTTCCCGGGTGAAAAAACCCTGGTGACCGGTGATCAGCACATTGGGAAAAGTGAGCAGGCGGGCAAACACGTCGTCCTGCAGCACCTGTCCGGACAGGTCGCGGAAAAACAGGTGGGCTTCTTCTTCGTACACATCCAGCCCCAGCGCCCCAAGCTGGCCGGATTTGAGCACGCGAATCAACGCCTTGGCATCCACCACCGCGCCGCGGCTGGTATTGAGCAGCATGGCGCCCGGTTTCATCCGCGCCAGTGCCGCTTCGTCGATCAGGTGGCGGGTGGCCGGGGTCAGCGGGCAATGCAGTGACACCACGTCGCTGCGCTCCAGCAACTCATTGAGTTCGACGTACTGCACCCCCATGGCGCGGACTGCCTCACTGGGGGCCGGGTCGGTTGCCAGCAGATGCACCCCAAAGCCGGTCAGAATCCGGCAGAACGTCGCGCCGATGCGGCCAGTGCCCACCACGCCGATGGTCTTGCCGTGCAGATCAAAGCCCAGCAGGCCATCCAGCGCAAAGTTGCCCTCGCGCACCCGGTTGTAGGCGCGGTGGATCTTGCGGTTTAAAGCCAGCAGCAAGGCCAGGGTGTGTTCGGCCACGGCATGCGGCGAGTATTCCGGCACCCGCGCCACCGCCACGCCGGCTTCGGCCGCCGCGACCAGATCGACGTTGTTGAACCCGGCGCAGCGCAGCAGCACCAGGCGCACGCCCATGGCGGCCAGTTGCCGCACGACGACGGCATCGACCTGATCGTTGACGAACACGCACACGGCCAGCGCGCCCTCGGCGGCGCCGACCGTTGTGGCATCCAGCCGCTGGTCGAAAAACACCCAGTCGATTTGCTGGCCGGGATCGGCGTCGGTCAGGCTGGTGCGGTCGTAGCTTCGGGTACTGAACACCGCCACCCGCGGGCGCTGCGTCTGACTGGACGTAGCGGCCATCGCGCTGGCTGGCTGTGTTGGATCTGGCATTTCCCTATCCTCCCGTGGTGATCGACGCCCGCAATCGCGGCATGGTAACGTCGGGCCGGCTTGCTGCGTCTTCGCCCGCCCGATTTTTCGACGTCGATGCTGCCAGCGGGGCTTGCACGCGCCCGTTGAAGTTCTTATGCCCCGCCCCCACGTCTAGGCAGCCCGCTGTCTGGGGGTGTGCTTGTGCACACGCTGACGCTGCCTGACCAGCGGCACATCGAAGTCGGCCGCCTTTTCACCCTACGGGGCCACGCAATCTGACTGCCAGGAGTGTTCTGGATGGAACGGAAAAACCAATGGAATCTGGGCTACTGGTTGTTTGCCCTGCTGTCGCTCGTGATGCTGCAAAGCTACTGGCAGACCGCCACCCAGGTCGAGCCGGTGCCGTATAGCGAATTCGAGAAAGCGCTGGCGCAAGGCCGTGTGGCCGAAGTGCTGGTCTCGGATCGCCTGATCACCGGCAAACTGAAAGCCCCGGACGCACGCGGCAAAACCACGCTGGTGGCCACGCGCGTCGAGCCAGACCTGGCCGAGCGCCTGTCGAAATACAACGTGCCCTACGCCCGGGTGGTGGAAAACACCTGGCTGCGCGACATCCTGTCGTGGGTGCTGCCGGCGCTGGCGTTTTTTGGTGTCTGGTTCTTCCTGTTCCGCCGCTTTGCCGAAAAGCAAGGCGCGGGTGGCTTTTTGAACATCGGCAAAAGCCGCGCCAAGGTGTACGTGGAGAAGAACACCGGGGTGAGTTTTGCCGATGTCGCCGGCGTGGACGAGGCCAAGGCCGAGCTGGTGGAAATCGTCGAGTTCCTGAAGAACCCGCAGGACTACGGGCGGCTGGGCGCGCACATCCCCAAAGGCGTGCTGCTGGTGGGCCCGCCGGGCACCGGCAAGACGCTGCTGGCCAAGGCGGTAGCCGGTGAAGCGGGGGTGCCCTTCTTCTCCATCTCGGGCTCGGAGTTCGTCGAGATGTTCGTGGGTGTCGGCGCGGCGCGCGTGCGCGATCTGTTCGAGCAGGCACGCGCCCACGCCCCGGCCATCATCTTCATCGACGAGCTCGACGCGCTGGGCCGTGCGCGTGGCGTCGGTGGCCCCGTGGGCGGGCACGACGAGCGCGAGCAGACGCTCAACCAGCTACTGACCGAAATGGACGGCTTCGACAGCTCGGTCGGGCTCATCATCCTGGCCGCCACCAACCGGCCGGAGATCCTCGACCCGGCGCTGCTGCGCGCTGGACGCTTCGACCGTCAGGTGCTGGTGGATCGGCCCGACAAAAAAGGCCGGCTGGACATCCTCAAGGTGCACGTGCGCAAGATCAAACTGGCCGCAGATGTCGATCTGGAACAGGTCGCGGCGCTGACCACCGGGTTTTCCGGTGCCGATCTGGCCAACCTGGTCAACGAGGCGGCGCTGGCCGCCACGCGACGCAAGGCGCAGGCGGTTGAACTGCAGGACTTTACCGCCGCCATCGAGCGCATCGTCGCCGGGCTGGAGAAGAAGAGCCGCGTGCTCAACCCGAAGGAGCGCGAGACGGTGGCCTACCACGAGATGGGCCACGCGCTGGTGGCGCTGTCCCTGCCCGGCACCGACCCGGTGCACAAGGTGTCCATCATTCCACGCGGTATCGGCGCCCTGGGTTACACCTTGCAGCGCCCCACCGAGGATCGCTTCCTGATGACGCGTGCCGACCTGGAACACAAGATCGCCGTGCTGCTGGGCGGGCGTGCGGCGGAAAAACTGGTGTTCGGCGAGCTGTCCACCGGCGCCGCCGACGACCTGGCGCGTGCCACCGACATCGCCCGCGACATGATCACGCGCTTCGGTATGGACGAGGATCTGGGCTACATCGCCTTCGAAGCGCAGCGGCCACGCTTTTTGGATGTGCCGGAGCTGGCGGCCGGCGGCTGCCGCGTGGCCGAGTCCACCCAGGCACGCATCGACGCGGCGATCCGCGCCATCGTGATGGGCGCCTTCGAGCACGCCTTCCGCATTCTGCAAACCAACCGCGAGGTGCTGGAGCGCTGCGCACGCGAGCTGCTGGCGCGGGAAACACTGGACGAGCAGGACATCCAGCGGCTGACCGTCGATCTTGCACGGCCATCAGTGTCAACCTCCGGGCCGCAGGCCTGACATGTCTCACGTTTTCCCACACAGGAATTGCACCATGCTCAAGATCACTCTGACCCACGAGGGCAGCGATCACGCTGCCCATCAATCCCTGCATGCCGCCGTCGAGGCCTGGGCACGCGAACACCTCGGACCACTGCTGGCCGGATACCCCGGTGACCTGCATCTGCATGCCACCGTCAAGCATCACAGCAAGGGCGCCGCCAAGTGCACCGCGCACTTGCGCCTGCACCTGCCGCGCAAGGATGTTCTGGTCGCCCACGGTGAGGCCATCGACATCCAAAGCGCGCTTGCCGAGGCCGAAAAACGCCTGTTGCGCGAGGTGAAGAAGCACAAGGAGCGGCTGCATGGCCAGGCAGACTACCGCCGCAAGGCACGCCGGGCCCGGCTGCGCCAACTCAAGGTCGCCCAGGCCGCAGTGCCGGAGCAGGTGCAGACGCAGACCCGCCATGGCATCGAGCCGCTGTTGCCGCAGCTGACGCGGATCGTCCGGCGCGAACTCGCCTATCTGCGCGCCAGCGGCGAGCTGCCCTCGCAAGACCCCAGCGTGCAGGACGTGGTCGATGAAGCCGTACTGTCCGTACTGGCGCAAGGGCAAGCGGATCGCCCGGCAGAGACGCTGCTGCGCGAGCTGCTGCGCGAGGCCTTCCGGGTGCTGGATGCCGAGGTCGAGGCGCGCCGCAGGCACGGCGAAATCGTGTCGCTGCAATCCAGCCCCGAACAAGACGCTATCGATCAGGCCGAGGCCATGGTGCAGGAAGAGCTCTACGAGTTCTACCAGCCGGACGAGGCGTTGCAACTCAGCGACGTCGTTGCCGACGACACCCTGCCGGCCATCGAGACCGACGCAACGTGCACGGACGACACCAGCGCCCGCGACTATGGGCTGGGGCGGCTGGTCGGCTTGCCCATCGTCTGGCGCCGGGTCTGGATGCTGGCCGAACTGGAGCGGCTGGCAATGGCGGACATCGCTGCCGTGCTGGATCTGGAACTGGCACACGCCGAACGCCTGCTGGCGCATGCGCGCGCGTTTTTCGACGCGCATCTGCGCCAGGCGGGCTTCTAATCTGCCAATCTCAACGCGTGCCACCGCATGACCTGCGCGTGGCACGCGTCGCATTGATGGCGCACACTCCGGCCCGTACGGGCCGGTTTCGCGTTATTCGCCAGCAATATCCGACTTTTTTCTCTCAGCCCGGTGGCATGCCGGGTTCCATCAACCCTGAGCCATGAACGCCGATCTGCTGACGCCAACCCTGATCCTGGTCGCTGCATGCAGCCTCGCCGCCCTGCTGACCGCCCGGCTGCATATCCCCTCATTGCTGGGCTATCTGGGCGTGGGCGTGCTGCTGGGCCCGGCCCTGCTGGCCTGGATCGTCCCGGGCCCGGCACTGACGTTTCTCTCGGAGCTGGGCGTGGCGCTGCTGCTGTTCATGGTGGGCCTGGAGTTTTCCCTCAGCCATTTCTGGCTGACCCGCAGAACCGTACTACTGGCCGGATCGCTGCAGATGCTGCTGGTGGCCACCCCGGTCGGGCTGGCCCTGTGGTGGCTGGGGCTGCCGCCGGCAGGCGCCGCTCTGCTCGGCGCAGCAGCGGCCATGTCCTCGACCGCACTGGTCGCCCGGCAACTGTCCGAACAGGGTGAACTGACCACCCGCCACGGCCGCACGGCCATCGCCGTGCTGGTGTTCCAGGATCTGGCCAGCGTGCCACTGCTGGCATTGATCGCGATCTGGGCACGCGGCGAAACGGTCAGCCCATTACGCATCCTTGGCGAAGTCGCCGGCGTGCTGGCCCTGTTCGTCGTGGCGGCCGTGGTGGCCCGTCGCGTCCTGCATGAACTGCTGGCCTGGGTCGCGCGGCAGGGGTCGGAAGAAAGCTTCGTGCTGGTCTCGCTGAGCGTGGTCATTGCCGCCGCCGCTGCCGCCCATGGAGTCGGTGTTTCTGCCGCCCTCGGTGCGTTCCTTGCCGGCATGGTGTTAGGCGAGAGCGACTCCCGCCACCACATGGAACGGCACCTCAAACCGTTCCGCGACGTGCTCTCGGGCCTGTTTTTCGTGACCCTCGGCCTGCAGCTGGACCCCACCCGGATCGTGGCCTCGCCGCTTCTTGTTCTGGCCGGCCTGGCCACGCTGATCCCGCTGAAAATGGGGCTGAACTATCTGGCCCTGCGCATGGCCCGGCTGTCCTCGGTCGATGCCTGGCGCACCGCAATCGCACTCGGCCACGGCGGCGAGTTCGCCCTGCTATTGCTGGGCATGGCACTGCAACACCAGCTGATCCCCGCCGCCATCGCCCAGCCGGCCCTGGTGGCCTTGGTGTTGAGCATGGCCGTCGCACCGTTGCTGATCCGCCAGCATGAACGCTGGGCCGGTCTGCTGACCCACACCACACTGCTGACGCAGCCGCCGCAGGCCGAGGAAAGCGACATCGCAGTGCACGCCTGCCAGTTGCAGGATCACATCATCGTCTGCGGCGCCGGCCGGCTGGGGCTGGCGGTCAGCCACGCCTTGCGCGAACGCGGGGTGCCGCATCTGCTGCTGGAAGCCAACGACGCGCAGGCGCAGGACGCCCGCGCATCCGGTGCGCCGGTGTGCTATGGCGATGCCAGCCGTTCCGCCAGTCTGCTGGCCGCAGGGCTTGAGCGGGCACGCCTGCTGATCGTGACCTACCGTCAGCCGATCCCGGCACAGCACACCGTGGCAACCGTGCGCCAACATCGCCCCGATCTCCCCATCATCGCCGTCTGCGCCAATGAACACGACGCCGAGCAGCTGCGTCGTCAGCCCGGCGTCTGCGTGTACCTCGAAGCCGCAGCGATCGGCGTGGCATTGGCGGAGGCGGCATTGGCATGGGCTGCCAACGGAACCACTGGCTCCCTTCGTGCCGCATCGTGTCCCCGCGCGGATGCCGAAACGACTCTGTCTTGACCGCCTATCAACGTCTCAATGCCAGACTTAGAACGGCGCTGACCGGTCAGGCACATTGACCAGCCCGCCGACACCGGCAACACTGTCTGCCGACCCTGTGGCAAGGATTCCCCGCCATGGCATGGACCTTAGGCATTACCGGCATGGATCGCCAGCTCGAAGCAGACGTCATCGCGGCGTTCAAGGTCGCCAACAGCGAGTTGGGCGGACGCTGGACGCTGGTGGAGAGCGAGCAGGCGGATTTCGTCATCGTGGACATGGACAGTCTGTATGGCCCGATCAGTTGGCTGCGCCTGCATGGGCTGGGACGCAAGGTGATCGGGCTGACCTCGGTCGATCGACCGCAAACCGATTACCGTCTGCCGCACCCTGTCACCGCCAGCGACCTGGCTGTGCTGCTCAGTGAAATCGAGATTGATGCCGCCCTGAAGGCGGCCGCGGAGCCGCCCCACACGCCCGCGCCCACGGCCGCCGCAGATGACATCCAGGGTGCCGCTGACAGTGCACCGGAAGCCGCCACCCAGACCAGCGACGCCACCATCGACACAGCGGCGGATGACGCCAGCCCAGCCGAGTCGCTGGCCACCCCTGACAGCGCCCCAGAACCCCAAGCCCCACTCCCGGCGCCGACAGTTCCTGAGTTTCCGGTTCTGCCTGTGCCCGCCATCCCTGCACACACCCCGCCTGCGCCCACGCAGGCATCGGCGCGGCCACTGGCCGAATGGCTCGCCGTCGGGCTTCCCGCCGGGCGGGTGCGGCTCACCCATCCGGAGGCCCCGCCGCTGCTGCTGGATGTGCGCCAGGGCCTCTGGCATGGCAGCAGTCGGCTCAAGCCGCTGGTTCCGCATTTCACCCGTCCGTTGCAGGCGGCCGATTTCGAACCCATGGAGGCGACGGACTGGGATGCGCAAAGCGCCCGCCTGGGCCCGCCGCAACCGCTGCAGCGCCTGCGCTGGTTGGGCGGCCTGCTCTCCGGCACGCCCGTCACAGGCGTCTATCTGCTACAGAAATGGCCGCAGATCGAGCGCGAATACCCCCGCCACTTCCGGATCGCCACGGCGATGAGCAAGGGGCCCGCCGATGTTGACGCCATCGCACAATCCGCCGGCGTGTCGCACGAAGACGTCAGCGAGTTCATCAACGCTCACCTGGCCAGTGGGCATGTGGTGCCAGCGCCTGCAACACCGACGCCGCCTTCTGAAACCGGTCGAACGGGCGGGCTGCTGGGCCGATTGCGCGGCTGATCCGCGCAGCTTCAGGCCCGGTGGTAGGGGTGATGGGCCAGCAGCGCGCAGGCGCGGTAGAGCTGTTCGGCAAGCACGAGCCGCACCAGCATGTGCGGCAGGGTCAGCGGCCCCAACGACCACTGCTCATCGGCGCGGGCGAGAACCTCAGGGGCATGCCCTTCCGGCCCGCCGATCAAAAACACCAGGTCACGCCCCTGCCCGCGCCAGTGTTCCAGCCGCTGCGCCAGCTGTTCGGAGCTGTACATCCGGCCACGCCCCTCCAGTGCCACCACATGGGCCTGCCGTGGCAACGCCGCCAGCACGCGCGCACCTTCTTCGTCAATGGCCCGGGCGGTGTCACGCCCCTTGCCGCGCAGTCCCGGTGCGATCTCCACCAGTTCCAGCGGCAACCAGTGCGACAGCCGTTTGCGATAGTCGGCAAAGCCCGCCGTCACCCAATCCGGGGCGCGGTCACCAACGGCGATCAGGCGGGCTTTCATGGCTGGCGTCGCGGGGCAGGCGCAGGCGCCTGCATATGCTTTAGTCCCCGCCCGGCCCCACGTCTGCCGGTGGCTGATCCCCCACCGACCACAGGCGCTCTAAGGCATAGAACTCGCGGATGCGGGGCAGCATGACGTGCACCACCACATCCCCCAGATCCACCAGCACCCATTCCGCCTCACGCTCACCCTCGACGCCAAGGGGCGTGACATCAAGCCGCTTGGCGAACTTGATCACTTCGTCGGCCACCGCCTTGACGTGGCGGGTCGAGGTGCCGGAGGCCACGACCATGAAATCGCAGACGCTGCTTTTGCCGCGCACGTCCAGCTCGACAACATCGTTGGCCTTGAGTTCGCCCAGGCCGTCGTGCACGGCTTTGAGCAAGGCATCGACCGAGGGTGGCGGGGCAGGCAGACGGGTTTTGATGACGTGGGCGGTGGTGACCAAGGGCGTGACTTCCGTAGAAACCTGATGAGTATAGCGGCGGCTCAGCGATACAACTTGAGTGCCTCGATGCGGTCTGCAACCGCCTCCGGCACCCAGTCCCGCCAGGGCTCACCGGCGGCGATGCGACGGCGCAGCTCGGTGGAGGATTCCGGCCGCAGCGTCGGCAGCGTCAACAGGCAGAAACCACCCGCCGGGCTGTCCTGAAGCGCATCCGGCGGCAGCCAGCGTTGGCTGATTTCGGCCAGCACCGCCGGGGCCTGCTGCCGCAACCGGGCCGCATCCAGCGTGGCATCCGGGCGCTGCACCACCACCACATGGGCCAGTGCAAACAGCGATTGCCAGCGGTGCCAGGTGTGTAGCTGCAACAGCGCGTCGCTGCCGACCAGCCAGGCCAGCGGCGCCTGCGCGCCAAGGTCGGCGCGCAGGGCCGTCAGGGTGTCCACCGTGTAGGACGGGCCTGACCGCTGCAGTTCGCAGCGCTCCACATGCAAACTCGGCTCGCCGGCCACCGCCAGCGCCAGCAGCTCGGCACGCACCGCGGCCGGCGCGTGGGTCTTGGCCTTGTGGGGCGGATCCGCCGCCGGCACCAACCAGACCTCGGCCTGCAACCCATCGCGGGCGGCGCGCGCGACGGCCAGATGACCGTTGTGGACAGGATCGAAACTGCCGCCGTAATACACCCGCAACATGCTGCCCACCGCGGTCAGGACGCCAGCAGGCGCACGGCCTGCGAAGCCGCGACCGCCAGCAGCAGGCGCTCCAGCTGCAGCCAGGCATCCGCCGACTCCTGCCCGGGCAGATGGCGCCCTTTGGAAATCCGGTCCACCCGGCCCGCCTCGGCCAGCAGCCATTGCCAGCGTGCCGGTGAGTGCCGTGCCAGCGCGCGTTTGTAGGCGGCCTGCCGGGATTCCCAGATGCCCAGCGCCTTGCAGGCGGCCGCAAAGTTGTGCGCCTGCGACAACCTGGCCAGCAGCCCCAGCTCGCGACAGACCATGCCCATCAGGGCCTGGATCGGCTCGCCTTCGGCGCGCAGCCCGGCCAGCACCCGCGCCACCTGCGCCGGCTGCCCGGCAAGCGCAGCCTCCATCAGACGAAACACATCAAAGCGCGCCGAATCGGCCACCAAGGCGTCCATGCGCTCCACGTCCAGCACCTCGTCGCGGCCCTGGGCCAGCAACACCAGCTTGTCCACTTCCTGGGCCGCCGCCAGCAGATTGCCTTCCACCCGCTGCGCCAGCCGCGCCACCGCGTCCGGAGTGGCCTTGATCCCGGCCCGGCGTAGCCGGGCACCCAACCAGCCGCCCAGCTCGTGCGGCTTGATCGGCCAGCCGATGGCCACGTGCCCCACCTTGGCGATGGCCTGGCTCCATTTGCCGGCATGGGCTTTGCTCCACTCCCCGGCGATCACCAGCAGCACCACATCCGCAGGCGGTGCAGCGCAAAAATCGACGATCAGCTTGGCGCCCTCGGTGCCAGGCTTGCCGGTGGGCAGGCGGATCTCCACCAGCCGCCGGCTGGCAAACAGGCTGGGCGCCTGCAGCGAGGCGTACAGGGCATTCCAGTCGGCCTCGCGGCCCTCCATGTCGTGCACTTCACGCTCAGCAATCCCCTGCGCACGCGCCGCAGCACGCACCGCATCTGCGGCCTCCAGCACCAGCAGCGGCTCACTGCTGGCCACCAGATAGGCCGGACGCAGCGGCTCGCTGTCAAGCTGGGCGGACAGGCGGTCGAGGCTCAGTTCCATGGCGCCGGCGGCGCTCAGGGGCCGGGACGTGGCGCCGATGCGGCGTCCACCCGGCGCAGGATGGAGGCGGCCATGTCACGCTGCAGCTCGCGCATCAGCAACTCGCGCTCACTGGCCTTGCCGAGCAGGTCGGTGGCCGGCGCCAGATAGTCACGCGACAGCTCGACCGCCTGCTGCGGCACCGCGATGCTGCCATCGGCGCGTTGCAGGCTGAACACCACGGCATAGCGCAGCATGTATTCCTGGGCGCGGCCAGACTGATCGTTGCTGATCGGCGTGTCCGCCCAGTGCTCGGAAATCACCTGCAAGGTGGCCACATCGGTGCTGGCATTGGGGTCGGCCGGGGTGGCGCCGGCACGACGCAGCCCATCCGCCAGCAAATCGCCCAGCGGGCTGTAGCGGTCGGCCGTGATCACCCGCACTGGCCCCAGATTGGCCGGCAGGTTGAGCGCGTTGCGCAGATGGAAGCCGCAGCCGGACAGCAGCAGGGCACACAGGACGAAGACGGCACGGCGCAGGGTCATGCCGGCAAGTCTAGCGCGCCCCTGTCCGGATGCGGGGGACGGTCGCGGCTTACAGCACCACATTGACGATCTTGCCCGGCACCACGATCACCTTCTTCGGGGCCTGTCCATTGAGTTGATTGGCCACCTGCGGCAATGCCAGGGCGGCCGCCTCGATCGCCTCGCGGGGTGCCTCCGGGGCCACCTCGACAGTGCCACGCAGCTTGCCGTTGACCTGCACCGCCAGGGTGACGGTATCGCGCACCAGCGCCGCCGGATCCGGCTGCGGGAAGGGGATGTCCTCCAGCAGGGTTTCCGGATGCCCGAGCACCTGCCACAGCGCGTGGCAAATGTGCGGGGTGATCGGGTTGAGCAGCAGCACGATGGCCTCGAAGGCCTCGTGCCGCACAGCGCGCCCCTGATCGCTCATGTCATCGAACTTGGCGACGTGGTTGAGCAGCTCCATCAGCGCGGCGATGGCGGTATTGAAACTATGCCGACGGCCATAGTCGTCACCGACCTTGGCGATGGTCTCGTGCACCTGCCGGCGCAGGGTCTTCTGGCGCGCATCAAGCGCGGCCGGATCGACCTGGGGATGATCGGGCTGGGCGGCATGGGCATGCACCTCGCGCCAGAGCCGGCGCAGGAACCGCGACATACCTTCCACTCCGGCATCGCTCCATTCCAGCGACTGTTCCGGCGGTGCGGCAAACATCGAGAACAGCCGCACCGTATCCGCCCCGTATTTGTCCACCAGCATCTGCGGATCGACGCCGTTGTTCTTGGACTTCGACATTTTTTCGGTGCCGCCACGCAGGACCGGCTGGCCATCTGACTTCAGCACTGGCGTCAGCACCGGCGGCGGCAGCGGCATCGGGTCGAGCGTACCGTCGAGGGTGGGCATGGGCACCGGCTCCGGCTGCCACATCCGCCACTCCACATCGGCCGGATTGAACCACTCGCGGCTGCCATCCTCGCGTTCGCGGTAGAAGGTGTCGGCGACCACCATGCCCTGGGTCAACAGGTGCGTGGCCGGCTCATCGCAGTGCACCAGGCCTGCGTCGCGCAGCAGCTTGTGGTAGAAGCGGAAATACATCAGGTGCAGGATCGCGTGCTCGATCCCGCCGATGTACTGATCCACCGGCAGCCAGTAGTTGGCGCGTTCGTCCACCATGTCGGCGGCGCCCGGCGAGGTGTAGCGGGCGTAGTACCAGCTCGACTCCATGAAGGTGTCGAAGGTGTCGGTTTCGCGCTCGGCAGGCCCGCCACACTGCGGGCAGGTGGTCTTGCGCCATTCCGGGTTGGTTTTCAGCGGCGAATGCACGTTGCCGCTGGCAAAAGCATCGGCCACATCCTCCGGCAGCACCACCGGCAGCTGGTCTTCCGGAACCGGCACCACCCCGCAATCGGGGCAGTAGATCACCGGAATCGGACAGCCCCAGTAACGCTGCCGGCTCACGCCCCAGTCGCGCAGGCGGAAGTTGACCCGTCGGCGGCCAATGCCGCGCCGCTCCACCTCGGCAGCAATGGCATCGAAGGCCGCCTGGAACTCCAGCCCATCGAACGGGCCGGAGTTGATCAGCCAGCCGCGCTCGGTGTGGGCGCCGTCCTCGTCGATGCGGCGCAGATACTCGCGCACCACCGCCACCGCGGCATCGATCTCCACCACATCGATCGCGCCATGCTGGCCCAGCGCCACCGCCATCGGGTCGTCGTGGTCCTGCACATGGTGGGTGATCTCGCGCAGGGCATCGCGGGTGGCGGCATCCACCACCACCGGCTTCACCGGCAACCCGTAGGCCTTGGCGAACTCCCAGTCGCGCTGGTCGTGCGCCGGTACCGCCATCACGGCGCCCGTGCCGTAGCTCATCAGCACGAAGTTGGCGACATAGATCGGCAGGTCTTCGCCGGTGAGCGGATGGCGCGCCCACAGCCCGGTGGCCATGCCGCGTTTTTCCTGCGTCTCCAGCTCCGCCTCGGACACTCCGCCCTTCTTCAGCTCCTCCAGAAATGCCGCCAGCGCTGGGTTGCCCTGTGCCGCCTTCTGCGCCAGCGGGTGCTCGCCGGCGATGCTGAGGAAGGTCACGCCCATCAAGGTATCGGGGCGGGTGGTGAACACGGTCAGCGGCTCCGGCTCGCCATCGACCGCAAACTGGATCTCCAGCCCCTCGCTGCGGCCGATCCAGTTGCGCTGCATGGTCTTGACCGACTCCGGCCAGCCGGGCAGTCGATCCAGCTCGTCCAGCAGCTCCTGGGCGTAATCGGTGATGCGCAGGAACCACTGCGGGATCTCGCGCTTTTCCACCAGGGCGCCGGTGCGCCAGCCGCGACCATCGATGACCTGCTCGTTGGCCAGCACGGTCTGATCCACCGGGTCCCAGTTCACCACGCTGTTCTTGCGATAGGCCAGCCCCTTCTTGAGCAGGCGCACGAACATGCGCTGCTCGTGGACGTAGTAGTCCGGCTTGCAGGTGGCGAACTCGCGGCTCCAGTCGATGGCATAGCCCAGCGCCTTGAGCTGGCTGCGCATGTGGTCGATGTTGGCGTAGGTCCATTTGGCCGGCGCGGTCTTGTTCTTGATCGCGGCGTTTTCGGCAGGCAGGCCGAACGCATCCCAGCCCATCGGCTGCAACACGTTGTAGCCGGTCATCCGCTTGTAGCGGCTGATCACATCGCCAATGGTGTAGTTGCGCACATGCCCCACATGCAGCGCGCCCGATGGGTACGGCAGCATCGACAGGCAGTAGAACTTGGGCTTGGCGGGGTCTTCGACGACCTCGAATGCGCGGGTGCGGTCCCAGAACGCCTGGGCGGCGGATTCGACGGCGCGGGGATCGTAAGCAGCGGTTTCGGTAGACACGGGACTGACAGGCATGGACGCCAAATGCAACGGGGCCGACAGCCTACCGCAGCGCAGCACGGGCTGCCATGCCGCTATGATGCAGACCACTCTGCCACCCGATGGAACCTGCCGCCATGTCGCGATCCGCCTTTGCCGTACTGCTGACCCTGGCCTGCCTGCCGGCCCTGGCCGCCAACCCCGACAGCGGGGACGCGACTGCCGTGACCGTGCTGCACTGCGGCCGCCTGTTCGATGCCGACACCGGGCGCATGCTGGGCGAGAGCAGCATCGTGGTGCGCGGGGCGCGCATCGTTTCGGTGCAGCCCGGCGCCATCGCCCTGCCCGCCGGCGCCAACGCCATCGAGCTGGGGCAGGCCACCTGCCTGCCAGGGCTGATCGACAGCCACGTCCACCTGACCTCGCAATCCAGCCCGACCAGCTATTCCGACCAGTTCCGCTGGAACGTGGCCGACTACGCAATCCGGTCCACCGTCTACGCCCAGCGCACCCTGCAGGCGGGCTTCACCACGGTGCGCAACCTCGGCGACGGCAACGGCGAATCGATTGCCCTGCGCAACGCCATCGAAGCCGGGGTGATCCCGGGTCCGCGCATCTTCACCGCCGGCCCTGCGATCGGCTCCACCGGCGGCCATGCCGACGGCACCGACGGCTACCGCAAGGATCTGGCCGGCGACCCCGGCCCCAAGGACGGCATCATCAACGGCGTGGACGATGCCTGGAAAGCCGTGCGCCAGCACTACAAGGACGGCGCCGACCTGATCAAGATCATGCCCTCCGGCGGCGTGCTGGACGAAAGCGCCAGCGCCGACAACCCGCAGCTGACCCTCGACGAGATCAAGGCCGTGGTCGCCGCAGCGCACGATTACGGCTTCACCGTGGCTGCCCACGCGCATGGTGCCGAGGGCATCCGCCGGGCGGTGGAAGGTGGCGTCGATTCGATCGAGCACGGCACCTTCATGGACGACGCCGACATGCGGCTGATGAAGCAGCGCGGCACCTGGTATGTGCCCACCATCATTGCCGGCAAGTACGTCGGCGAAAAAGCAAAGGTGCCTGGCTATTACCCGCCGCAGGTCGCCGCCAAAGCCCAGCAGGTCGGCCCGATCATCCAGGCCACCGCCGGCCGCGCCTACAAGGCCGGTGTCAGGATCGCCTTCGGCACCGATGCCGGGGTGTATCCGCACGGCGAGAACGCCCGCGAGTTCCGCTACATGGTCGATGCCGGCATCCCGGCGGCCTATGCGCTGCAGGCGGCGACCGTGCACGCCGCCGCGCTGCTGAAGAAATCCGCTGATCTCGGCAGCATCGCGGCGGGCAAATATGCCGACATCATCGCGGTCGATGGCGACCCACTGGCCGATATCGACGTGATGCAAAAGGTTGCTTTCGTGATGAAGGCCGGCACCGTGTATCGCCGCGACGGCCGTGCGGTGGTCAGCCCATGAGTCTGGAATGGCTGGGCGCGCTGGCGGCCACCTGCACCACGCTGGCGTTTGTACCGCAGGCGGTCAAGACCATCCGCAGCCGCGACACCCAGGCTCCATCGCGTCTGGTGTGGAACGGGCCGCCGGATGATGTCAGCCTTGGCGGATGCAAGAACAACTCTTCACCCAGGCTTTGGGGCTGACGCCGCCGTGGGCGGTAGACAGCGTGTCGTTTCGTCCGGATGAGGGGGCGATCCACTTCGAGGTGTCGTGCGATACGGCCCGGCTGGCCTGTCCGGTCTGCGGGGCGGCGG
>NZ_FQUK01000028.1 GCF_900129205.1 Thermomonas hydrothermalis
AGGCCACGCGCGGCACCCGGCAGTGGATGAAGGCCTTGAACTGGAAGAAGTGCAGATGCTGCCAGGTGCGCTCCACCCGGTCGTGCACCGGCTGGTCCGCCGCCCCGCAGACCGGACAGGCCAGCCGGGCCGTATCGCACGACACCTCGAAGTGGATCGCCCCCTCATCCGGACGAAACGACACGCTGTCTACCGCCCACGGCGGCGTCAGCCCCAAAGCCTGGGTGAAGAGTTGTTCTTGCATCCGCCAAGGCTGACATCATCCGGCGGCCCGTTCCACACCAGACGCGATGGAGCCCTTCCGCCGCGCACTGCGAGACAAGATTGGTCGGGAAATACAGCCGGTATTCCCAGCGCATGACGCCGCGCTCTTCCCTTGCCTTCTGGCGGGCGTCATACCACGTCAGGAATCCGTCCTCGATGACCGGTTCATCGTCCTGGTCGGAGAGATAGAGAAACCTTGCTGCGAAGCGAACCTTCCCGGAAGGCTCACCAAGGATCGATCGAAGCGATTCCACGCCGTTGAACTCGTGCTGGTTCGACCGGATGACATCGGCCTCGACGGCGCTCAGGCGCTTGAGCGCGACCCCCTCGAAATACTGCGACAGATAACCCTGTTTCATTTCCTGATCTCTGTTTCCGGTTCATTGCCATGCAGCCACACGGCGAGGCGCTGCCCGACCTTGCCGGGATCAGTTCCTGCCCCCCGAAGGGCACATTCCCAGACCACGGCAACACGCCAGCCGGCCGCAAGGAGCGCGTCCCGTGCCCTGCGGTCGCTGGCCCGGTTGCGGTCGATCTTGTTCCGCCAGAAATCAGGCCGGGTGCCTGGAAGCCGGTAGAGCGGGCAGTCGTGACCGTGCCAGAAACAGCCATGCACGAAGATGGCGGCGCGGTATTTTGGCAGCACGATATCAGGCTTTCCTGGCAGTTCCCGGACGTGAAGGCGGAAACGGAAGCCTTCGCGGTGTAGCAGGCTCCGCACGAGGATTTCCGGCTTCGTGTTCTGCCCCCGGATGCCAGACATCATCCGGCTTCGGGTTGCAGCATCCACCACGTCCGCCACGGGGTTCAGGCAAACGCCAGTGGCGGCTGGACGATGCCGGCCCGCTCCTGCTCGATCATGGTTTCGACGTGCGGAACCATGATGCGGGCCACCTCACGCATAACCGGCATCACCACACTGTTTCCGAACTGGCGGTAGGCCTGCGTGTCGCTGACGGGAATACGGAACGTGTCAGGGAATCCCATGAGACGTGCGCATTCGCGCGGCGTCAGACGGCGCGGTCGCTTGCGGTCGCCCTGCGAGACAAGGATTTCCGATCCATCCTTGTAATACCGGGCTGAAAGCGTGCGGGCCACGCTGTCCGGTGTGACCAGCCCGAACCCGAAGCCGTTGCCGGCGGCACGGTGCTTTTCCGCATAGGCCTGGAGATAGGCCCACAGCTTGGGCGTGAGGGTGTATTTGGGCTGGACGGTCTGCCGGTCGTGATCAAAATACCGGTCACCATCCCACGGAAGCACGGGTTCGGTGCCGTCCGTCCGGTGCAGGATCGAGGAAAGAAGCGGCCCCTTGGGCGGCAGTTGCAGATCATCCCATGCAAAGGCGGTTTTCTCGCGAAAGCCAACGATGATGATCCGTTCGCGGTGCTGCGGGGTGAAGTGCCGGCCGTCGATGATCCGGTGGTGTACTTCATAGCCAAGCTCGTCGCTCAGGGTTTGCAGGATGACGCGGAACGTGTTGCCCCGGTCGTGCGAGAGCAGGTTCTTGACGTTCTCCAGCAGGAATGCCTTGGGCCGCTTGGTGGCGATGATCCGCGCCACGTCAAAGAACAGTGTTCCCTGTGTCGTGCATTCAAAGCCGTGGGGTCGGCCAAGAGAGTTTTTCTTGGAGACGCCGGCGATGGAGAACGGCTGACAGGGGAAGCCGGCTAGCAGCACGTCGTGATCGGGAACCGCCTCGGCCGGAAAGGGAACGATGTCGCCAACAAAGGTGTGCCGGTCGCCGAAGTTCTCGATATAGGTTTTTTTCGAGAACTCGTTCCATTCGCTGGTAAAGACGCATTCGCCGCCATGGGCCTCAAAGCCCATACGGATGCCGCCAATCCCTGCGAACAGGTCAATGAATCTGAACCGGCCGCCACCTGCCGGAGTGTGGGCGGCTTTTTGCAGCAGATCGCGCAATGCCGGTTCCAGCATGGCCGGACATGGGACTTCGCCCTTTTCCCAGCGCCTTACGGTCTTGGGTGTTTTGCCGATGTGTTCGGCTATTTCGCGTTGCGTGAACCTGTCTCGGGCCTGCCGAAGCAGTTCCAGCGGTTGTGCATGGGCCATGTTCTGTCCTTTTCTGGGAATCTTAGGGGACATTATGGCCTATTTTTAACCCTTGAGCTAAAGCTCGGCCAGCCAGTCGCGCGGGCGCAGGTAGTCGGCCAGCCGCGCCTCGGGGCTGCCGGACTCGGGCTGGTAGCCGTATTCCCAACGCACCAGCGGCGGCAGGCTCATCAGGATCGACTCGGTGCGGCCGCCGCTTTGCAGCCCGAACAGGGTGCCGCGATCGTAGACCAGGTTGAACTCGACGTAGCGGCCGCGCCGGTACAGCTGGAACTGGCGTTCGCGCTCGCCGTAGGGGGTGTCCTTCCGGCGGGCGACGATCGGCAGGTAGGCGTCGAGGAACCCATCGCCGACCGCGCGCAGATAGGCAAAATCGCGCGTGAAGTCGTCGCCTAAGTCGTCGAAGAACAGGCCGCCGACGCCGCGCGTCTCGCCACGGTGCTTGAGGAAGAAATACTCGTCGCACCAGCGCTTGTGGGCCTCGTAGCGGCTCTGGCCGCCGAATGGTTCGCACAGTGCGCGGGCAGTGCGGTGCCAGTGCAGCACGTCCGCGTCGAAGGGATAGAACGGCGTCAGGTCGAAGCCGCCGCCGAACCACCACGCCACCGTTTCGCCGTCGCGCTCGGCGCGGAAGTGGCGCACGTTGGCATGGGTGGTCGGTACGAACGGATTGCGCGGATGGAACACCAGCGACACGCCGACCGCGCGCCAGGAGGCGCCCGCCAGTTCCGGCCGGTGCGCCGTGGCCGATGGCGGCAGGCGGTCGCCCGCCACGTCGGAAAAGCCAATTCCGGCCTGCTCGAACACCGCGCCATCGCGCAGCACGCGGGTGCGCCCGCCGCCACGGATCGGGCTGCTGGCGGGGTCTTTGGTCCACTCGTCGCAGCCAAAGCGAGCCGCTCCGTCACAGGCTTCGATCGCGGCGCAGATGCGCGCCTGCAAATCGATCAGGTAGGCACGCACGCGGTCGAAATCAGTCTGGGCGCAGGTCATAGGGCGCAAGTGTAGGCCAGCCGGCGCTGCTGGCGGTCAATCGGCTGTCACAACGCGGTCGTATTCATTGCGATAATAGGCGGCGGACGGTTCTCCGCAGGGATGCGGATCATCTCTCGGGGAAATCGCAATGCACCTCTCTCACTGGCGCCGGCTGGGGCTTGTCGGCGCATTGGCCCTGCTGTGTTCGGTCGTGGCGGCCACCGACATCCGGCTGCCCGACCATTACGAGTTCGATGCCACCCTGGCGGTGCCCTTCCAGGCCCGCGCAGGTCAATTCCCGATTCGTATCGACTTCGACTATCCGGGCGCCGGTGCCCACACCCAGGCCGGCTGGAAGGTCGAGGTGCTCTCGCCTGCGGGGGGCGTAGTGTTTGAGGACGTCGGGATCGCCACCCTGCAGCAGGGCCGTGGTTCGGCCGTCGGGCGCTGGAACGGGCTGGGCACGGGCGGACGCCGCTTGCCGGCGGGGTATTACACGGTGCGCCTGCGGGCGGTGCCGATGGTGGCACTGGCCGGCGATGCGGCCTTGACCGTCCGTCAGCGCGTCGACAAGGCGCTGGCGCTGTTTGCCGATGAAGTGGTGGAGCAGCGCCTGGACGTGATGCTGGGCCAGGTGCCGCGCGCACGTCTGACGCCGATGCGGCCGTTGCCCACGGGGGCGGTCAGCGCCGCCGCCATCGGTGCTGCGCCGGCGCGGCAGACGCTGGTGGCGGCAACCGGCGGCCTGCCCTACACGATTTACTACGGCAACCTGCACAGCCAGACCAACCACAGCGACGGTGGTACGCCGGTCGCCAGTTGCGGTGGCGCCGAAGTACCGCAGGCCGGCACCTACGGCCCGGCCGATGCCTACGCGATGATGCAGACCCAGGCCGGCGGCGATTTCCTGCTGACGTCCGAACACAACCACATGTACGACGGCTCCACTGGCACCAATACCTCGGCCAGTCCGAGCACCGCCAATGCGCTGTTCAGCAGCGGTCTGACCGCGGCGGCCAGTTACCGCAGCGCGCATCCGCAGTTTCTGGCGCTGTATGGCACCGAGTGGGGCGTGATCAGCAATGGCGGCCATCTCAACATCCTCAATCCGGACGGCCTGGCCAACTGGGGATACAACAGCAGCAACCAGCTGATCGGAACGGTGGCCACGGTCAAGTCCGACTATGCCGGTCTGTATGCCGTGATGAAGGCGCGCGGCTGGCTGGGTCAGTTCAATCATCCGGCCAGCAGCGGGCAGTTCCAGATCAACGGTGTCGCGCTGGCGTATGACGCCAATGGTGCGGATGTGATGGTGCTGGCCGAGGTGCTCAACAGCTCGGCGTTCTCCACCAACACCAGCATGACCGAGAGTGGCCGCAGCAGCTATGAGGCGGCGTGGAACACGCTGCTGGAAGCCGGCTACCGGCTGGCACCGGCAAGCAACCAGGGCAACCATTGCGCCAACTGGGGCTTGAGCTTCACCAATCGCACCGGTGTCCTGTTGCCCAGCGGGACGGCGCTGACCCCGGCGGCATTCTTCGATGCCCTGCGCGCCCGTCGGGCGTTTGCCACCGAAGACCGCACGGCGCAGCTGGTGCTGACCGCCAACGGTCATGTCATGGGCGAGGTGTTTTCCAACACCGGCCCGCTCACCCTGCAGGCCCTGTATGCCAGCACCAGCGGGCAGAGCGTGCAGCGGGTGCAGTTCTTCGAGGGCGTTCCGGGTCGTAATGGCACCGTCACCCAGCTGGCGGAAGGCAGCGCCAGCTATACGTTCACGCCCACGCCCGGCAAGCATTTCTACTACGTGAAGGTGACCCAGGCCGATGGCCTGCGGCTGTGGTCGGCCCCGGTCTGGGTGGACCAGAGTGGCAGCCCGCCCGCGGACACCGTGCCGCCAAGCGTCACTGCCAGCGAAACCGGCAGCAGCGGCACCATCACCTTGAGTGCCACCGCCAGCGACAACGTCGGCGTGAGCAAGGTGGAGTTCCTGATCGATGGCGTGCTGGTCGGCACCGACACCACGGCACCCTATGCGCTCACCTACGACTCCACCGCGCTGTCGAACGGCAGCCATACCCTGGTGGCCCGGGCCTATGACGCCGCCGGTAATGTCGGCACCTCGGCCGCAGTGACGTTCAGCGTCAGCAATACCGCCGCTGACACGACACCGCCCACCGTCAACGCCAGCGAAACCGGCAGCAGCGGCACCATCACCTTGAGCGCCACCGCCAGCGACAACGTCGGCGTGAGCAAGGTGGAGTTTCTGGTGGACGGCGTGCTCAAAGGCACCGTGTTCACCCCGCCGTATACGCTGGCGTTGAACTCGACGACCTTGAGCGACGGCAGCCACACCCTGGTCGCCCGTGCCTATGACGCAGCTGGCAATGTCGGCACGTCTTCGGCGGTGGCCTTTACGATCAGCAACGCGTCGGCAGCGGTGGAGCGGATCGTCAACGGCGGCTTCGAGGCTGGCAGCAGCAGTTGGACGGCCAGCACCGGCGTGATTACCAGCGACAGCACCTATCCGGCCAAGGCCGGCAGTTGGAAGGCCTGGCTCGACGGCTATGGCAGCAGTCATACCGATAGCCTGTATCAGACGCTATCGATTCCAAGCGGCATCACCCGCGCCACCTTGAGCTTCTGGCTGCGGGTGGACAGCAGCGAGACCACCACGACCACTGCCTACGACACCCTCAAGGTGCAGTTGCGCGATAGCGCCGGCAACGTGCTGACGACCCTGGCCACCTACTCCAACCTCAACAAGGGCAGCAGCTACGTGCAGCGCAGTTTCGATGTGACTGCCTGGAAGGGCAGAACCGTGCGGGTCTACTTCCTCGGGGTGGAAGATGCCAGCAACGCCACCTCGTTCCTGATCGACGAGGTCTCGCTGAAGACCCAGTGATGGCGGCACCCTGCCCCGGCGCCATTGATCGCGTCGGGGCAGGCCTGAACAACGCCATCCTGACGATGGCCGTCCACACCGAGCCCGGCACCTGTCCAGGCTACGGTCATCGATCAGCCAGCTGGGTGGCGGCCGCCAGCAGCTGCGCCGGCCGCGGCCCGGCGGCGGTCACGATGCGAGTGAATCCGGCAGCGCGAGCCTGCGCCTCAAGCCGCGGGCTGGAAGCCACCACGCCGACGGCGTACAGGGTTGGGTCGGCCAGCTGCGTCTGCAGGGCCGCCAGCGCCTCGCCGCTGGTCAGTGCCAGCAGCACCTGCTGCGGTGTCTGCAGTGCGACCGCCAGTGCCTGACGCTGGCGCGTCGGGATGGGGACTTCGACCCGCGCATACACCTCTGCGCGCAGCACCTGCGCGCCGCGTGCGGTCAGTGTCGGTGCCAGCAGGTCGCGGCCGCCGGGTGCGGTGATCAGGCCGATGCGCTGGCCGGCCACCGCGGCCAGCGCGGGGAGGGCAAGCAGACCCTCGCTGTCCATGCGGGTGGGCGCGCTGGCGGCGATGCCATGCCGTTGCAGGGCCCGCCGGGTGCTGCTGCCGACCGCCAGCCAGGGCTGTCCTGGGCGGGCTGCAAGCGGGTGTAGCCGGGCGGCCGCGCGCACCGCATTGGGGCTGGTGGCGATGACGATGTCAGCCTGCAGCGCGGCGGTCAGGGCGGCACGGGTGGCGGCATCGTCGGGCAGCACCAGGGCGACCGGCGAAACCGCCAGCACCCGTGCGCCCAGCCGGGCCGCCGCCCGGCGCAGGGCCGCGTGCTGCCCGCGCGGGCGCAGCGAGAGCACGGTCCAGCCGTGCAGCGGCAAGAGGGAAGCGCGCGAGACTGACATGCCCGAAGCTTGGCACAGCCATGCCGCTTGCGGCAGGCTTGGCGCATGCAGACATCGACCGATGCCGCCGCGCTGGCGGCCCTGATCCGCCATCTTGAGGCCATGCCGCCAGTGGCTGCCCTGCAACCCCGCCTGCTCGACTGGCAACCCGGGCGTTTGCGCTTGGGTGCGCCCCTGCAGGCCAACATCAATGACAAAGGCTGCGCGTTTGGCGGCAGCCTGACCTCGCTGATGACCCTGGCCGGCTGGGGGTTGGTCACCCTGACCCTGGAACGTGCCGGCCTGCATGCCGACGTATTCGTGGCCGACAGCCAGGTGCGTTATCTCCGGCCGGTCTTCGAAGATCTGGACGCACAGGCGCAGTTCGAGGATCCGGCGCTTGCCGACACCCTGCTGCACGGGCTGCGCACACAGGGGCGCGGCCAGGCCATGGTGCAGGCGCAGGTACGGCTGGCCGATGGCCGCAGCGCCGCCACGTTCAGTGGGCGTTACGTGGCCATCGCCAGGACGGATTGAGCCAAACCCGGACAGGTGCTGGGTGCGGCATGGGCGGACAACGCCAGGCGGGCGTTGTTCAGACCTTGGGTAGGATGATGCTCGCGCCAGAGGGAGACCGTCATGCCAAACCGTTACCGCGCCCTGCTGATGCTGTGGCTGGCCCTGCTGAGCCTGCCGCTGCTGGCGGCAAGCAGCCGCCGTGATGCGCTCGACCAGGCCCAGTACGCGTGGTCGGCGGCAATCCGCTGGGGGGATTTCGAGGGGGCCTGGGGGTTGGTGGATCCCGATGTGCGTGCCGCCCATCCGCTCACCGACATCGATTTCTCGCGCTATCGGCAGGTGCAGGTGGCCAGCTACCGCGACCTGGGCAGCAGCGTCGTGGGTGGCAGTCAGATCGCACGCGACATCGAGATCACCGTGGTCAACCGCCACACCCAGCAGGTGCGCACGGTGCGTTTCCAGGAGCGCTGGCGCTATGACCCGGCCCGCAAAACCTGGTGGCAGACCACCGGCTTGCCCGATCTCTGGCAAGACGCGGATTGATCCGCTGCGCGCCGCTACAATGGGCGCCCCATTCTGACCGATCACTGCCGTGACCCTTGCCGAACTGACCGCGTTCGCCAGCCGCAACCCTGTGCTCTCGCTGACGTTTGTCGGCCTGACTGTGGCCATCATCGTCAACGAGGTGGTCCGGCTCACCAGCGGCATTCGCCAGATCGGGCCAGCCGAGCTCACCGCCCTGGTCAACCGGGACAATGCGCTGGTCATTGATTTGCGCGCGCCCGCGGATTTTGCCAAGGGCCACATCGCCGGTGCGCGCAATGTGCAGATGGCCCAGTTTGATCCGGAAAACAAGGCGCTGGCGCCCGCCAAAGCCCTGCCAATCGTGCTGGTGTGTTACGTCGGCCAGACCGCCGGGCTTGCTGCCCGCCGGCTGCGCAAGGCCGGGTTCACCAATGTGTCGGTGCTGGAAGGCGGTATCCGCGCCTGGCAGGCGGCCGACCTGCCGCTGGTCAAGGGGCGTTGAGCGGCCCGACCGGTTCGGCTGGGGCGAAACCGCATTCGGTGCGATAATCGCCTCTTCCCTTTGGTTGCCGCACCGATCTGGTGCTTCTGGAGTCGTCCATGTCCGATGAAACCCTGAACGGCGCTGCGCCGTCCACCGACGCCCCGCAGGGCCCGCTGTTCACCGTCGAAAAGCTGTACGTGAAGGATCTGTCCTTCGAGGCCCCGAACGCCCCGCAGGTGTTCAACGAGCAGGGTCAGCCGGACCTGCAGATGAAGCTCAACCAGAAGGTCGAGCGGCTGGCCGAAAACGCCTACGAAGTCAGTCTGGGCATCACCCTGACCTGCACCCTCAACGGCAAGACCGCCTATCTGGCGGAGGTGGAGCAGTGCGGCGTGTTCGGTCTGGCCGGGATGGAAGCCCCGATGCTGGACGCGATGCTCGGCATCCAGTGCCCGACCATCCTCTACCCGTACGCTTCGGCGGCGATCACCCAGCTGATCACCTCTGGTGGTTTCCCGCCGTTCCCGATGCAGCCGATCAACTTCGAAGCGCTCTACGCTGAAGCCCTGCGGCAGCGCGCCGCCCAGATCGGGCAGCAGGACGGGGCGCTGGCGGCAGACACCGATACCGCTGGCAACGCCTGACCGGAACCGCATGGCGGCATCGGAAAAACCCAAGGTTGCCGTCCTCGGCGCCGGATCCTGGGGCACCGCGCTGGCCGCCCTGATCGCCCGCCACGGCCACGACACCGTGCTGTGGGGGCGTGATCCGGCGGTGGTCACGGCGATCGCCGACAGTCATCAGAATCCACGCTACCTGCCGGGGATCGCCCTGCCGGAACCCCTGCGTGCCACCACTGCTCTGCCGGCTGCGCTGGACGCTGCCGACCTGGTGCTGGTGGTGGTGCCCTCGCACGCGTTCGCCGGCATTCTGGAGGCGTTGGCGCCGTTGCGGCCGGCGCATGCCGGTGTGGCCTGGGCGACCAAAGGCTTCGAGCCCGGCAGCGGGCGTTTCCTGCACGAAGTGGCCAGCGAACGGCTGGGCCCCGGCGTGCCGCTGGCGGTGGTCACCGGGCCCTCGTTTGCCCGCGAGGTGGCCCAGGGGCTGCCGACCGCACTGACCGTGCATTCCGACGATGCCGGGTTCTGTCAGCAGGTCGCCGACGTGCTGCACGGCCCCGCGTTCCGCGCCTATACCGGCAACGACATGCGTGGCGCCGAGCTGGGCGGGGCGATGAAAAACGTCCTGGCGGTGGCCACCGGCGTGGCCGACGGCATGGGGCTGGGGCTCAACGCCCGCGCCGGCCTGATCACCCGCGGCCTCAACGAAATGCTGCGCCTCAACATCGCCCTCGGCGGCCGTCCGGAAACCCTGATGGGCCTGGCCGGGCTCGGTGACCTGGTGCTGACCTGCACCGGCGATCTCTCGCGCAACCGGCGGCTGGGGTTGGCGTTGGGCCGTGGGGCTTCGATCGAACAGGCGGTACGTGAAATCGGCCAGGTGGTGGAATCACTGCAGACCGCCGATGAGGTGATGCGCCTGGCCGGGGTGCATGGGATCGAGCTGCCGATCGCCGAAGGCGTGCGCGACGTGCTGCATGGCACGGTGACGCCGGCCGAAGGGCTGGCGCGGCTGATGGCACGCGAGCGCAAGGCCGAATACCCACAATCGCTGTTCTGTTGAGCTTGCAGTGGTGCCGGCGGTGCATCGCCGGCCGGTGTGGTCTTGTTTCAGCGGCACACATGAAAACGCCCGGCAGGTGCCGGGCGTTTTGCAACGGTAGGCGAGTTGCGCTTACCAGGTGAAGCGCGGGCCGATGAAGTACTGCCGCTCGCCGCCCTGGATCAGGCGCACGTCGGCATTGAGGCCCCAGTTCTGGTTGAACATCACGTTGGCGCCCAGACGGCCAAAGGCTTCGCCGCTGGTCTTGTTGGTGTCCATGTAGCCGACCTTGGCATAGCCTTCGACGTTCGGCATCAGCAGGCTGCGCACGCCGGTCTCGACGCTGTAGCCTTCGGCCTTCGGGCCACCGTGCTTGACCTTGGTCACGTCATAGGCGATGTCGGCCACGAAGTCGGTGTTCTTGCCGATGGCGGTGTTGTAGCCGCCGCCGATGCGCGACTGCTCGAAGCCGGCGCTGGAGTGCTTGACGTCCTGATTGTTGTACTCGGCAATCAGGTGGAAGTTCGGATGCACCGCGACCGAGCCGTTCAGGCCCCAGCCGTCAGCGTCCGGACCCTTGACGTCGGAGTAGACGTAGCCACCCTGCACGTAGTTGTAGGTGATGCCGTCGGCAGCCTGCGCGGCCAGGGGCAGAGCAGCGGCCAGAGCCAGGGCGATGACTTGACGCTTCATGGGGGAGACCTCCGTGTTGTGTGTTGATTGTTTTGTCGGCCCGGCACGACTGCGCCGGGCGTGGAGGATTGTTCGTCAGTCGGCGCAACCTCGACTGAATCCAGAACTGCGCGGTACAGGAACCGTTCGGTTAAGCAGGTGTAGAAACCCGCGCTTTTATGCGCCGCAGGCCACGCCGCGGTGTGCGTCAGTCGCCGCCGGCAAAGCCCGCCTGCCGCCAGGCCTCGAACACCATCACCGCCACCGCGTTGGACAGGTTGAGGCTGCGGTTGTGCGGGCGCATCGGCAGGCGCAGGCGCTGTGGTTCTGGGATGCGTTCCAGAATCGCCTGGGGCAGGCCGGCGGTTTCGCTGCCGAACAGGAACGCATCGCCGGCCTGGAAGGCGGGGGTGTCGTAACGCACACGCCCGCGGGTGGACAACGCGAACACCCGCGGCGGCCTGCCCTGCATGCGGGCGATGGCCGCAAGTGCGGCGTCGAGATCGTCGTGCACTTGAAGCGAGGCGTATTCGTGGTAGTCCAGCCCGGCGCGGCGCAGCTGGCGGTCTTCCAGTGCGAATCCAAGCGGCCGCACCAGGTGCAGCTGTGCGCCGGTGTTGGCGCACAGGCGGATGACGTTGCCGGTGTTGGGCGGGATTTCCGGGCGATGCAGGATGACGTGCAGCATCGCCGAATTGTAGGGCGCTGGCGTGGATTACCAGGGCAACGGTTGGCCCTGCCAGTCGAGGAACTGGCCGGAGTGGGCGGGCGTGGCGGCGGCGATCACCGACAGCAGGCCGGCCGCCGACGCCTGCGGCGTCAGCGGAGCCTGGGGCCCGCCCATGTCGGTCTGCACCCAGCCTGGATGCAGCAGCAACACGATGATGCTGCGCGCTGCCAATGCCTGCGCCAGCTGGACGCCCAGCATGTTGAGTGCGGCCTTGCTGGCGCAGTAGCTGGGTGTGCCGAAGCGGGTGACGCGGGCGATCGAACCAAGCTGCGAACTGAGGTTGGCGATCGTTGCGCCATCGCGCAGCAGTGGCGCCAGCGCCTGTGCCAGCAGGAACGGGCCGATTGCATTGGTGCGCAGGCTGGTTTCCAGGGCGTCTTGGCTCATCTGCCCAAACCGTTCACCGGAGGGCAGCACGCCGGCGTTGTTGATCAGCAGATCGAGGCGGCCATCGCCCAGCAGCGGCGGCAGTGCCGCAAGGAAGGCGTCGCGCGACTCAGGCCGCGCCACATCCAGCGGCAGCCGTTCCAGTTGCCCGGGGTGTGCGGCGGCCAGGCGGGCGAGTTCAGTGGCCAGGGCGGGTTGCCGGCAGGTGGCGATCACCCGATCACCGCGTGCCAGCAGCTGGCGGGTCAGTTCCAGGCCCAGGCCACGATTGGCACCGGTGATCACGACGGTTCGGGACATGGCCCAGCTCCAGATGGCTTTTGGCCTATTGTAGGCGGCCATTGCCTAGGGCTAAGTTGCCAGGCTGGTTTGTTTCAATGCGCAAGGAGCCGCCGATGTCCCTGTTCCGTTCCACCCTGCTGGCGTTGACCCTGACAGGCGCGCTGGTCGCCGGTGCTGGCCGTGCTGCCGCGCCTGACAACGTGCCCAAGGTCGATATTCCGTACCAGCAGTTCACCCTGCCCAATGGCTTGCGGGTGGTGGTGCACACCGACCGCAAGGCGCCGATCGTGGCGGTCAACATCTGGTACCACGTCGGCAGCAAGGACGAACCGGCCGGGCGCACCGGGTTTGCGCATCTGTTCGAGCACCTGATGTTCAACGGCAGCGAGAACGCGCCGGGCGAGTTTTTCACCCCGTTCAAGGCGGTGGGTGCCACCAACCAGAACGGCACCACCAACTCCGACCGCACCAACTATTTCGAGAACGTGCCGACCACTGCGCTGGACATGGCGCTGTGGATGGAATCCGACCGCATGGGGCATCTACTGGGCGCCATCGACCAGAAGACCCTGGACGAGCAGCGCGGCGTAGTGCAGAACGAAAAGCGACAGGGTGAGAACCAGCCCTATGGTCAGGTTTGGGATGTGCTGGGCAAGGCCATGTATCCAGAAGGCCACCCGTATCGGCACAGCACCATCGGTTCGATGAACGACCTCAACGCCGCCTCGCTTGAGGACGTCAAGACCTGGTTCCGCACCTGGTACGGCCCCAACAATGCCGTGCTGGTGCTGGCCGGCGACATCGACGTGGAAACCGCAAAGGAAAAGGTCGCCAAATACTTCGGTGACATTCCGGCCGGCCCGACCATGCCGCAGCCCAAGGTGGACGTGGCGGCGCATACCGTCGATACCCGCTCCGAGCTGACCGATACCGTCCCGCAGACGCGCATTTATCGCGTCTGGAACGTGGCTGAATACGGCCAGCCCGATCTGGACCGGCTGGAGTTGTTGGCGCGCATTCTGGGCGGCGGCAAGTCCTCGCGGCTGGACCGTCGTCTGGTGCACCAGGACAAACTGGTGGACAGCGTCAGCGCCGGCGTCTATGGCGCGCAGTTGAGCAGTACTTTCCTGATCACCGCCAACGTCAAACAGGGCGTGGACGTGGCACAGGTGGAAGCGGCCATCGACGAGGAGCTCAAGGCCCTGTTGAAGGACGGCCCGCGCCCGGATGAGCTGGCGCGTGCCCGCACCGCCCTGCTGGCCGGTTGGGTGCGCGGGGTGGAGCGGATCGGCGGGTTTGGCGGCAAGGCCGACGTGCTGGCCGAGTGCACCGTGTACACCGGTAACCCCGGCTGTTTCCGTGACAGCCTCAAGACCCTGGCCGAGGCCACGCCGGCGGCGCTGCGTGCCACCGGCAACGCCTGGCTGGGCGCCGGCAAGGGCAGCCATACCCTGGTGGTCAAGCCTGGCAAGCGGGTGCCACTGGTCGAGGATCCCAGCGTGACCCCGGCGCCCTTCAAGACGCCAGCGCCCGATCCGCGCTTCAAGACCCTTCCGACCACGGTGAACCGCAAGGCCGGCCCACCCATGCCTTCGCAGTTCCCCGATCTGAAGTTCCCGCAGGTGCAGCATGCCACCCTTCGCAATGGCACCCGGGTGGTGCTGGCCGAGCGGCATGACGTGCCGGTCGTGCAGCTGAGTTACGAGTTCCGTGGTGGTGCCGCTGCGGCAGCGCCAGGGCTGGCCAGCTTTGCCGCCAGTCTGCTGGACGAAGGCGCAGGCGACCTCGATGCGCTGGCGTTTGCCGATCGTGCCGAGGCGCTGGGGGCACAGCTGGCTACCAGCGCGGGCCAGGACAGCACCAGCGCCTATCTGTCGGCATTGAAGCAGAACCTTGCGCCTTCGCTGGCGCTGTATGCCGACATGCTGCGTCGGCCGCGGCTGGACCCGGCCGACATCGAGCGCGTGCGCGGGCAGTGGATCGCCGCCATCCGGCAGGAAAAGGCCAACCCCAATGGCCTGATCCGGCGCCTGCTGCCGGGGCTGGTGTATGGCCAGGGCCACCCCTACGCCAACCCGCTCAACGGCACGGAAGCATCCGTCGCCGCGTTCACCCGTGACGACCTGCTGCGCTGGCACGCCAGTGCGCTCGATCCGCGCAACGCCACCTTGGTGGTGGTCGGTGACACCACGCTGAAAGACATCCTGCCGCTTTTGGAGCAGCACTTCGGCGACTGGAAGACGGAAGATGCCGGTCACGCCCTGCCGGCAATCCCGACGGTGGCGCCGCCCGCACGGACGCGGGTGTTCCTGGTCGACCAGCCGGGTGCCGTGCAGGCCACCCTGGTCGCGGCCCGGCTGCTGCCGCCCAGCACCGATCCGGCAACAGTCCAGTACGACATGGCCAACATGGTCATCGGTGGCGACTTCACCGCGCGCTTGAACATGAACCTGCGCGAGGACAAGCACTGGTCGTATGGGGCGCGCAGCGGCGCCAGCGGGGCGGTTGGCCAGCGGCTGTGGACGGCAACGGCGCCGGTACAGATCGACAAGACGGGTGAGGCGATGGCGGAAATGCAGCGCGAGATCGCCGACTACGCCAGCGGTACGCGTCCCGCCAGCGCCGAGGAAGTGGCGGGCATGGCCCGGCTGATGACGCTGACCCTGCCGGGTGCTTACGAAACCGCCGCGGCGGTGCTCAACACCATCGCCTCCAATGTGCTCTACGGCCGCCCGGACGACTACGTGTTCCGGCGCAAGGCGGAGATCGAGGCAATGACGCCGGCGCAGGTGAACGCTGTGGCCAAGGCGCTGGATCCGAACGGCCTGACCTGGCTGGTGGTGGGTGATCTGTCCAAGACCGAGGCCCCGGTGCGTGCGCTGAACCTGGGCGAGGTCACCGTGATCGACGCCGACGGCAAGCCGGTGGTGAAGCAATAAGCCCCGACCGGTCGCCGCGTCCAGCGCGTGCGGCGACCTTTTGCATGATGCAGACGCACCGGGCCACAATCCGGTGCGTCTTCGTTTGAAGGAGCCCCGCATGATGCCCCTGTCGATCCGCGTTGCCGCCGTCCTGCTGGTGCTTGCGCTGTCGGCCTGCACCTTCGTCAAGATGGCTCCGGGCGCCCAGCAGGTGCAGGTGCTGGCTGCCGCCCCGCAAGGCTGCCAGCCACGCGGGGAGGTGGTGGTCTCGGTGACCCACAAGGTGGGCTTCTACGAGCGCGACCCGTTGCGGGTGCGAGACGAACTGGAAATCCTGGCCCGCAACGAAGCGCCGGCACTGGGGGCCAACCGGATCAGCCCACTGGGGCCGCCGGAGGCGGGCGAGCAGCGCTGGGCGCTGTGGCATTGCCGCTGAACCTGAACGTGGCGCGGGCCGCTGTCGCGACGTACGCCTGCGTAGGGTGGACAAAGCCGTTACCCTATGCGGTTCCGGCGCCAATCGGCGCCTGTTCCTGAGCCCTGCCATGCTGTTTCAACACGTTGCCATTGCCGGTCTGGCCCATATCGATCCGCCGCGGCGATTGACCACCGAGGAAATCAACGCCCGTCTGCGGCCCACCCTGGACCGTCTGGGGATTCGCGTGGATGTGCTGGGCGAGGTGGCCGGGGTGCAGGCCCGGCGGCTCTGGGAGGGTGACATGCAAGCCTCGGATGCGGCGACGCTGGCCGGCGTGAAGGCGCTGGCGGATGCCGGCATCGATCCCGACCGGATCGGGTTGCTGGTCAACACCTCGGTCAGCCGCGATTACCTGGAGCCGTCCACGGCCAGCATCGTGGCGGGCAATCTCGGCCTGCCGGATACCTGCCAGAACTTCGACGTCGCCAATGCCTGCCTGGCCTTCCTCAATGGCATGGACATCGCGGCGCGCATGATCGAACGCGGCGAAATCGAATACGCCCTGATCGTCGATGGCGAAACCGCCAATCTCGCCTACGAGAAGACCCTGGAGCGGATGACCCGCGCCGATGTCACCGAGGCGGACTTCAAGAACGAACTGGCCACCCTGACCCTGGGCTCGGGCGCCGCCGCGATGGTGCTGGCGCGTGCCGAGTTGGCGCCGGGCGCGCCGCGCTACAAGGGCGGCGTCACCCGCGCGGCCACCGAGTGGAACAAGCTCTGCCGCGGCAATATCGACGGCATGATCACCGACACCCGCATGCTGCTGGTGGAGGGCATCAAGCTGGCCACCAAGACCTTCGAGGTCGCCAAGCAGAAGCTGGGCTGGGCCGTCAACGAGCTCGACGAATACGTCATCCACCAGGTCAGCAAGGTGCACACCGCCGCCTTCACCAAGGCGATGGGGATCGACCCGCGCAAGGTCATGACCATTTTTGGCGAGCACGGCAACATCGGGCCGGCCTCGGTGCCGATCGTGCTGTCCAAGCTGCGCGAGATGGGCCGCCTGAAAAAAGGCAGCCGAGTGGGCCTGCTGGGCATCGGATCCGGTTTGAACTGCTCGATGGCGGAAGTGGAGTGGTGACCGACACCGCGCCGGCCATTGCGGCCGGCGACGGGCACGGTTGTCCACTGTGTGGGACGCAGACCACATGTTTCTGCGCAGATCGCGCGCGCCGTTACTTTGAGTGTCCGAGTTGCCGGCTGGTGTCGGCCGATCCGGCCTCGCACCTCTGTGCGTCTGATGAGCGAGCGATCTACGACCTGCACCAGAACGACCCCGCCGATGCGCGCTACCGCGCGTTTCTGGCGCGGTTGGCGGCGCCACTGCAGGCGAAGCTGACGCCGGGCATGCGCGGGCTGGACTTCGGCTGCGGGCCGGGGCCGGTGCTGGCACAGATGCTGCGCGAAGCGGGCATGGCGATGTGCGAGTACGACCCGTTCTACGCACCGGACGCGACGCGGCTGGAGACGCAGTACGACTTCGTGACCTGCACCGAAGTGGTGGAGCATTTCCGCGACCCGCTGGCCGGCTGGACCCAGCTGGCCGCGCTGGTGCGCCCCGGCGGCTGGCTGGGGGTGATGACCCAGTTGGCACCTGAGCTGCCGGCGAACTTCCTGCGCTGGCGCTACCGCGACGACCGCACCCACGTCAGTTTCCACCGTCTGGCCACATTGCAATGGCTGGCAGTTCGCTTCGGCTTTGCACTGGAACAAGTGGAAAGCCAGGCCTTCCTGCTGCATAGGCAGGGCTGAGGGCGGCGCACCGCCTACAATGGGCGGATGCGCTTTCCCGACTATCCCTTTACCCCGCACCGCTTCGAGGTTCGTCCCGGCATCGCCATGTCCTTCCTTGACGAAGGTCCGCGCGATGGCGAGGTGGTGGTGATGCTGCACGGCAATCCGTCGTGGAGCTACTACTGGCGCCATCTGGTGCTGGGCCTGCGCGACAGGTACCGCTGCATCGTGCCGGATCATGTCGGCATGGGGCTGAGTGATCGCCCCGATGATGGCCCGCAGGCGCAGCCGCGCTATGACTACACCCTGCAGTCGCGCATCGATGACCTGGCTGCACTGCTGCAACATCTCGGCATTGACGGCCCGGTGACGCTGGCGCTGCACGACTGGGGTGGGGCGATCGGCTTTGGCTGGGCACTGCGCGATCCGGCGCGGGTGCGGCGGCTGATCATCACCAACACCGGCGCCTTCCCGTTGCCTGCGGGCAAGCGTTTCCCGCGCCGGCTGGCGCTGGGGCGGGATTCACGGCTGGGTGGCTGGCTGATCCGCCGGTTCAACTTGTTCGCGCGTGGTGCCGCGCATCTGGGCACCGTGCGCCGGCTGCCGAAGGCGGTGCGGGCCGCCTACAGTCAGGTGTATGACGGCTGGGATCGGGCCATTGCCACCGTGCGCTTCATGCAGGACATCCCGTTGCACGACGGCGATCGCGCCATGCCGCTGGTGCAGGCCATGGCCCAGGCCCTACCCGGCTATGCCGACCGGCCAGCGCTGCTGGCCTGGGGGTTGCGCGATTTCGTGTTCGATCAGCATTTCCTCGACGGCTTCCGCGCCGCCCTGCCCCAGGCCGAGGTGCACGCCTTTGCCGACGCCGGCCACTACGTGCTGGAAGACAAGCACGAAGTGCTGGTGCCCAGGATGCGCGCGTTCTTGCAGCAGCACCCGCTCTGAATCACGAAAGTCAGGCCGCCAGCGGCGGCGACGGGCTACGGTCGTCGTCATCGGGCTGCGGATCGTTGCCGGCACCGTCACGCCAGTGCCAGTCCGCGGGTGTCAGCAGCGGCAGCCCCCAGGCGGCACGTGCCTTGTCGCATTGCGGGCTGGGTTTGCCGAACTCCCAGGACGCATCCACTTCACGGCACACCGACGGCCGCTGCGGATGGATACGGCAGCGCGAACGCTGGCCGATCTCGGCGTCCAGCGCCACGCAGCGGATCGGCGGCGCCAGGGTGCCGCGCATGCACAGACGGTGGGCATCCAGACGCTCGGTCAGCGCTGCCGGGACTCCACCTGGGGTGACCTCATCCGATTCCAGCCAGTGGAACGCAACGCGGTACTGGGTGCAGCAGGCGCCACAGGTGAGGCAGGGATGCATACAGGCCGGGCCGTGCGCGGCAATCAGTCAAGAGGAGCGAAATTGTTTCCTGCCGGAGGCAGACATGGCAACCATGCCGGCGGGGCTCACCCTGGCCTGGCGGTGTTCGTCCACGGCGGGCTCGATACACCCTCGCTGGGGCGGCGATAATGCGGCCATGACCTCGATCTGCAACATTGCAGCCGCGCTGCCGCGGCTGGCCCAGGCGCAGCCCGATCAGGTGGCGATCCGCTGCCCTGGTCGCCGTGGCCGCTATGACGTGGCGTTGACCTATGCCCAGCTGGATGCCCGCAGCGACGCCATCGCCGCCGGTCTGGCCCGGCACGGCATCGGGCGCGGCACGCGCACGGTGGTGATGGTGCGGCCCACGCCCGAGTTTTTCCTGCTGATGTTTGCGCTGTTCAAGGCCGGGGCGGTGCCGGTGCTGGTCGATCCCGGCATCGACCGGCGCGCGCTGAAGCAGTGTCTGGACGAGGCGCAGCCGCAGGCGTTCATTGGCATTCCGCTGGCGCTGCTGGCCAAGACGCTGCTGGGCTGGGCGTGCTCGGCGTCGGTGCGCATCACCACCGGGCGCTGGCCGCTGCTGGCCGATGCCACGCTGGCGCGGATCGAGGCCGACGGCGCCGGTGCCGGGCCGCAGCTGGCCGCCACCGACGGTGAGGACGTGGCGGCGATTTTGTTCACCAGCGGCAGTACCGGCGTGCCCAAGGGCGTGGTGTACCGGCACCGCCATTTCGTGGCGCAGATCGACATGCTGCGGCAGGCATTCGGGATCACACCGGGTGGCGTGGATTTCCCCACTTTTCCGCCGTTTGCGCTGTTCGATCCGGCGCTGGGCCTGACCAGCATCATCCCCGACATGGACCCGACGCGGCCGGCGCAGGCCGATCCGCGCAAGCTGCATGCGGCCATCGCGCGCTTTGGCGCCACTCAGTTATTCGGCTCGCCGGCGCTGATGCGGGTGCTGGCCGAGTATGGCGAGGCGCTGCCGACCCTGCGGCGGGTCACCAGTGCCGGCGCACCAGTGCCGCCACAGGTGGTGGAGCGGATGCTGACGCTGCTGCCGCGGGAGGCCCAGTTCTGGACGCCATACGGCGCCACCGAATGCCTGCCGGTGGCGGTGATCGAAGGCCGCGAGCTGCTCACCTTGCGCGCGCGCACCGAAAGCGGCGCCGGTACCTGCGTGGGGCGGCCGGTGGCCGGCAATACCGTGCGCATCATCGCCATCAGTGACGCGCCGATCGCGGACTGGTCGCAGGTGCAGGAAGTGCCGCCGGGTGTGGTGGGCGAAATCACCGTCGCAGGCCCCAGCGCCACCGACAGTTATTTCAACCGCGACGCCCAGACCGCCCTGGCCAAGATCCGCGAGACCCTGCCCGACGGCAGCCATCGCATCGTCCACCGCATGGGTGATCTGGGCTGGTTCGACGACGAGGGCCGGCTGTGGTTCTGTGGCCGCAAGTCGCAGCGGGTGGTCCTTGATGCGCAGACCACCTTGTGTACCGAACAGGTGGAGCCGATCTTCAACACCCATCCGCAGGTGTTGCGCACCGCATTGGTCGGCGTTGGCCCGGCAGGTGCGCAGCAGCCGGTGCTGGTGTTCGAACTCCGGCCTGGGGTCAAGGCCAACCCGGTCGAGGTGGCCGACGAACTGCGCCACATCGCACAGGGCTTCGTTCACACCGCCCGGATCGAACGCTTCCTGCATTACCCCAAGCCGTTCCCGGTGGACATCCGCCACAACGCCAAGATCGGCCGCGAGGCGCTGGCGGTATGGGCGACCCAGCAGTTGCAGCGACAGGGTGTGATGCGATGAAAGTGCTGGTGACCGGTGGCGGTGGGTTTCTCGGGCGTGCGCTGTGCCGCGCCTTGCGTGCACGTGGGGACACCGTGGTCAGCTTCAGCCGCCAGTACCATGCCGCCCTTGAGCCGTTGGGGGTGCGGCAGGTGCAGGGCGATCTGGCCGACCGCGATGCGGTGATGCGTGCGTTTGCAGATGGCTACGACGCGGTGCTGCACAACGCGGCCAAAGCGGGTGCCTGGGGCAGCCATGCCAGCTATTTCTCCGCCAACGTGCTGGGCACCCGCCACGTGATCGCCGCCTGCCGCGCCCACGGCATCGGCCGCCTGGTTCACACCTCCACGCCCAGCGTGGCCCATCGCGCCACCCATCCCGTGGAAGGCGCCAGTGCCGACGAGGTGCCCTACGGCGAAGGCGTCAAAGCACATTACGCCGCCACCAAGATCATCGCCGAGCGCGAGGTGCTGGCCGCCAACGGTCCGGCACTGGCCACGGTGGCCTTGCGTCCGCGTCTGATCTGGGGCCCGGATGACACCCAGCTGCTGCCGCGGCTGGTGCAGGCGGCTCGCAGCGGCCGGCTGCGGCTGGTTGGCGGCGGCGACAATCTGGTCGATACCACCTACATCGACAACGCCGCGCAGGCGCATCTGGATGCGCTCGATCACCTGCACCCGGGCGCGGCCTGTGCCGGGCGCGCCTACTTCATCAGCAACGGTGAACCCTGGCCGTTGCGTGAAGTGCTCAACGCCCTGCTGCGCGCCGCCGGTGCGCCGGAAGTGCACAAGCGCATCCCGTTCCGTGCCGCCTATGCACTGGGTGCCGTCTGCGAAGGGCTGTGGACGCTGCTGCCACTGCCCGGTGACCCGCCGATGACGCGCTTTCTGGCCGAGCAACTGGCCACGCCGCACTGGTATTCGATGGCGCCGGCGCAGCGTGATTTTGGTTACCTGCCGCGGGTGTCGATGGCCGAGGGGCTGGCGCGACTGCGGGCATCGCTGGCCACGGCGGGCTGACGCCGGGCCGGCGGGGTCAACCTCGGCCTACAATGCGCGCATGAGTGATTTCCCTTTCAACTGGAAACGCCCGGCCGGGCAGGCGCTGGAGCTGGCGCTCAACCGTGCATTGGCGCTGGATCCGGACACCCGTACCCGGCTGCGCGCATTGGACGGTCAGCGCATTGCCCTGCACCTGGTCACGCCACCGCTGGCGCTGCAGGTGCGGGTGGACGGTGAGGCGTTACGGGTCGGGCCGGTGGATCCGGCGCAGACGCCGGATCTGGGCGTGCGTGCCACCCTGGGCGGGCTGCTGCGCCAGCTGCCGGTGTTTGCTGACAACCCGGCGGCGCCGACCGGCACCTTGCGGATCGAGGGCGATGCCGAGCTGGCGCGCTGCCTGCAACGGCTGGCCCGCGGCTTCGACCCGGACTGGCAACAGCCGTTCGTGCAGGTGTTCGGCGACGTGCTGGGCGTGCAGATTGCCAACGCCGTCGCGGCTGCCTTCAGGCAGGCGCAGACGGCCGGTCGCAATCTGGCCGGCATGGCCGCCGAGTACCTCACCGAGGAAAGCCGCGACGTGGTGCCACGTGCCGAGCTGGAGGCGTTCTACGACGATGTCGATGCCCTGCGCGACGACGTCGAGCGGCTGGCGGCCAAACTGGCTCGCCTGCGCCGTGCGCGGGGGCTGGCCGCATGAAGTCGGTGCTGCGGGCCTGGCGGATCGGCCGGGTATTGTTGCGCTACCGGCTGGACGCCCTGCTGGACGGCACGCCCGCGGAGCGCTGGTTGCGGCTGATGCGGCCGTTCGTGCCGCGGGCGTCGCGCGATGTCGCCACCCTGTCGCGTGGTGCGCGTCTGCGTCTGGCGCTGCAGGAACTGGGGCCGATCTTCGTCAAGTTCGGGCAGATTCTGTCCACCCGGCGCGATCTGCTGCCGCCCGATATCGCCGACGAGCTGGCATTGCTGCAAGACCGGGTGGCGCCGTTTCCCGGCGAGCAGGCACAGGCGCTGGTCGAGACCGCGCTGGGGCGGCCGATCGCGCAGGCCTATGCCCACTTCGATCTCACCCCGCTGGCCTCGGCCTCGATCGCGCAGGTCCACGCGGCGACGCTGCACGATGGTCGCGAGGTGGTGGTCAAAGTGCTGCGGCCGGGCATCGACCGGCTGATCGCCGCCGACATCGCCCTACTGCACAGCCTGGCCGCCATGGTCGAGCGCATCCATCCGCGCGCCGACAAAATCCGCCCGCGCGAAGTGGTGGCCGAGATCGAGAACACCCTGGCCGCCGAGCTGGATCTGCTGCGTGAGGCCGGCAACGCCAGCCTGCTGCGGCGCAACTGGCTGGGCTCGCCAGATCTGTACGTGCCCGAGGTGATCTGGAGCCACACCGCCGAGTGCGCCATGACCATGGAGCGGGTACGCGGTATCCCCTCCGACGACATCGTCGCACTCGATGCGGCCGGCATCGACCGCAAGGCGCTGGCGGCCAAGGGTGTGCGTGTGTTCTACCAGCAGGTGTTCCGCGACAACTTCTTCCACGCCGATGCGCACGCCGGCAACATCTGGGTGGACCCGGCGCGGAAAGACGATCCGCGCTTCATCGCGCTGGACTTCGGCATCATGGGCCAGCTCTCCAGCGAGGATCAGTACTACCTCGCTGAGAACTTCATGGCGATCTTCAACCGTGATTACCGCCGCATCGCCGAGTTGCATGTGCAGGCCGGCTGGATGCCGGCGCACATCCGCATCGACGAGCTGGAAGCGGCTGCGCGCGCGGTCTGCGAGCCGTACTTCACCCGCCCGCTGAGCGAGATCTCGCTGGCCGAGGTGTTGGTCAAACTGTTCCGCACCGCACAGCGCTACGAACTCACACTGCAACCGCAGTTGATTCTGCTGCAGAAGACTTTGCTCAACATCGAGGGCCTGGGCCGCCAGCTGGATCCCAAGATCGACATCTGGGCGGTGGCCAAACCGGTGCTGGAAGACATCCTGGCCGAGCGCTACAGCCCGCGCCGGCTGGCAACTGAACTGCGCAAACAGCTCCCGGAGCTGGTCACCCGTGCACCGGAGATGCCGCGCCTGCTGCATGCCTGGCTGCAGCAGCAGGTGGATGGTCGGCACACGCTCAACATGCATTCGCCAGACGTGCGCGCCATCACCCAGGCATTGCAACAGATGCAGCGGCGCATTGTCGCCGCCATGCTCGGCATCGGGCTGCTGCTGGCGGCGGTGCTGCTGTATGCGCTGGAGGCCGGCGGGCCGAGGCTGGGGCCACTGCCGGTTTCGGCCTGGATTGCCGGGTTGGGCGGCGTGTGGGCGTTGCTGGCAGCGTGGCCGCGCGCGCCGCGCCACTGAGACGCGCTGCAATTGTGTAACCACCGACTGTGCCGCTAGGGTGCGCGGCGACAGGCGAGGAGCATGTGCATGGGGGATTGCCGATTGCATCAACACCACCACACAGCAGACACAGGGCACGCGCATGAGCACGGCCACAGCCATGTGCCGACCGATATCCGCCACGAGCGGCCGCTGTGGTTCGCCTTCGGGCTGACCCTGCTGTTTCTGCTGGTGGAAGTGGCCGGCGGGCTGTGGAGCAACAGTCTGGCGTTGCTGTCGGATGCCGCGCACATGCTGACCGACGTCACCGCGCTGGGCATTTCGCTGCTGTCGGTGCGGCTGGCCCGGCGGCCGGCCGATGCCCGCCGCACCTATGGCTATGCGCGGCTGGAAGCGCTGGGTGCGCTGGTCAATGTCGCGCTGCTGTTCGTGGCGGCTGCCATCATCCTGCTTGAGGCGGTGCAGCGCGTGGCCGCGCCGCAGCCGGTGGCGTTTGGCCCGATGCTGTGGGTGGCATTGACCGGGCTTGCGGTGAATCTGCTGGCGATGCGCCTGTTGGCCGCCGGGGCCGGCGAGAACCTCAATGTCCGTGGCGCCTACCTTGAGGTGTTGAGCGACATGCTCGGCTCGCTGGGGGTGATCATCGGCGCAGTGCTGATTCACCTGACCGGCTGGCTGTGGCTGGATCCGCTGATCGCCGTACTGATTGCGTTGTGGGTGCTGCCGCGAGGCTGGGTGTTGCTGCGGGCGGCGGCGCAAGTGCTGATGCAGGGCGTCCCGGCCGGGCTGGAACTGGAGCAGGTACGCGCCGCCATGCAAGCAGTGGCCGGCGTGGCGGCGGTGCATGACCTGCATATCTGGGCGCTTGGCTCGCGCGAGCCAATCCTGACCGCGCACGTGTTGCTGCAGGAAGGCGTGCACGACGGCGATGGGGTGCGTGCACAGGTGGCGGCGGTGCTACGCGAGCGGTTTGCCATCACCCATGCCACCTTGCAGATGGAGGCGCGCCATTGCGGCGAGGCGCATCTGCATGACTGAACCGGTACCGGCGCTGCCAGTGCTGTACCGCGACACGGCACTGGTGGTGATCAACAAGCCTGCGGGGTTGGCGGTGCACGGCAGCCGGCTGCTCGGCGGTGAAACCGAGTTCGTGGTCGAGTATCTGCGTGACCAGCTCGGCCAGCCGGTGTTCCCGGTGCATCGGCTGGACCGCGCCACCAGCGGTTGTTTGCTGCTGGCGCTGGAGCGGGACATCGCATCGAGCCTGGGGCAGGCGATGATGTCGCGTGAAGTGGAAAAGACGTACTGGGCGATCTGCCGTGGTTGGCCGGCGGAATCGCAGTTTGTGGTCGAACATCCGCTCGATGGTGGCCCCGGCAAGCCGGAGAAAAAGCCCGCCCTGACCGAGTTTCGCGTCCTGGCCAGGTGCGAGCTCGACCTGCCCTCAGCCGGCTTTCCCACCTCGCGTTATGCCTGGCTGGAGGCGATCCCGCACACCGGCCGGTTCCGTCAGATCCGCCGGCATCTCAAGCACATCTCGCATCACCTGATCGGTGACACCAGTCACGGCGATGGTCGCCACAACCGCCATTTCCGCATGCTTGGCATTCACCGCATGCTGCTGCATGCCCGCCGGCTGGCGTTTTTGCACCCAGTGAGTGGGAAGCGCATCGAGGTGGTAGCCCCGGTGGATGCCGAATTTGCCCGCGCACTGGCATTGTTTGGTCAGTCCGCCGTGGATGCGGCGGGGTGACTACAATCGACGCATGTCTGTTCGCAGCAACGATTCCGCCGGAAACAACCTGGTTCCGCCGCTGCCACCGCAGGCGCCGCGGATGGCGCCCAGCCCTTGGCTGGAAGCGTTGGGACGCGCGGTGCTGCGGCTGGGCGGCTGGCGGGTGGAGGGGGCGTTTCCGGATCTGCCACGGCTGGTGGTCATCGCTGCCCCGCATTCGTCCAACTGGGACGGGATCTGGGGATTCGCCGCCAAACTGGCGCTGGGCATCCGGTTGAGCGTGCTGGGCAAGCACACCCTGATGCGTATCCCGCTGCTGTCGGCGTTTTTGCGTTGGCAGGGCGTGATCGGGGTGGACCGTGCCGCGCCGCAGGGGGTGGTCGAGCAGGCCATCGCCTTGCTGCGCCGCCCCGGCTCGCTCTGGTATGCGATCGCCCCGGAAGGGACGCGCAAGCCGGTGGCCCGCTGGAAGCCCGGGTTCTGGCGAATTGCCCGCGGCGCCGGGGTGCCGGTTCTGGCGGTGGCCTTCGATTACCCGCATCGGCGCATCGTGATCGGCCCGGTGTTCACGCCGGGTGAGGACATGGACGCCGACATCGCCCGCATCCAGCGTTGGTATGCGCCGTTCAAGGGGCGCTGCCACGACGTCGTACAGCCCGGTTGAGCGACTGGCCAAACACGGCAAAAAGTGACGCATTAGGCCATATTGGCGCCTGATGGCGGCTTTAGTCACACACCAAACCCCCGTCCGGGCTCTTGGCGCAGTATTATTTGCTTGCCCACACATTCAGCGATAAAGCCCGATCCATGCCGGGCGGAATCGTGCACAGGAGCGGACAGAGTTGGTGCAGATGCGGTCAGGACGAGAGGCGCTGAGTACGCAGCCGCGCATGCTGCGGCTGGCGCCTGCGTGTGCGCATCGGCTCCCGGGGGGCTGCTGATGCATCTGTTCGATCTGCTCTACAGCAGCGACCCGGGGGTGGTGTTCGCATTCTGGGTCGGGCTCAGTATGAGTCTGGCCTCGCTGGTGCTGTTTTTGGTCGTGCTGGTTTTGCGCAAGCTGTCGCAGCGGCGGGAGCGTCAGCACCGGCAGGCGCTGGCACGCTGGCAGCAGATTCTGACCGAAGCCATGCACAACGGTGTGCCGCCACATCTGCCGTCGTTGCCGGTGCAGGACATGACCGGCTTCATGGAGGCCTGGAATGCCCTGCATGCGCTGCCGGAGGGCAAGGACAATCCGGGCATGCATCAGGTGGCCTGGGCGATCGGGCTTGCGCCCAAGCTGGAGAAAATCGCCCTGCGCGGCCACTTCCACGATCGGGTGATGGCCATCATCGCGCTCGGCCATCTGCGCAGCGTTTCCAGTTTCAGCCGGCTGGAGCCGCTGCTCGCCGACCCCAGCCCGATCATCTCGATCAGCGCCGCCCATGCGCTGATGCGGATCGATCCGATCCGCGCGGTGCAGCGGGTGGTGCCGCAGATCGTCGCCCGGCACGATTGGGTGGATGGTGGTGTGGCGCAGCTGTTGAGCGAAGCCGAACCCGACATCGTCAAGGATCCGCTGCGCAGCGCCGCCTTGCGCACCAATGATGAGATTGCCTCGCGGCTGGTGCGCTTTTTGGCCGATGTCAGCCCGGAGGCGGCGACGGAGGTCATCCGGGCGGTGCTTTCCGAGCCGCATGACGAACACCTGGTGTCCACCTGCTTGCAGGTCATGACCGACCCCGCCGATCTGGACAAGGTGCGACCGCTTCTGGCACATCCGCGCTGGCATGTGCGCATGCATGCGGCATCGGCCCTGGGCCGGCTTGGGCAGCGCCATGACGTGGAAATCTTGCTGCCGCTGCTGGCGGATCCGCAGTGGTGGGTACGCTATCGCACGGCGCAGGCAATCGCGCATCTGCTGGGTGGTGACGTGGCCATGCTGAGCCAGCTGCGGGATGCCCAGCAGGATCGCTTTGCGCGCGACATTCTCACCCAGGTGATCGCCGAGCAGACCCTGGAGGCGGCATGAGCACGCCGGCTTTCGTCATCGGTCTGGCGCCAACCCTGGAAGCCCTGCAGTGGTTCTTCCTGCTCTATTTCGTCTGCATCAATGCGGTGTACCTGGGGCTGAACTTCATCTCCATGTACACCATCGTGCGCTATGTCCGCGAACATGGCGTGAGCTACCGCGCCCGCACCTTTGCCCAGTATCAGCCGCCGGTCAGCATCCTGGTGCCGGCCTATAACGAAGCCAGGACCATCGTCGCCACCGTGCGTTCCCTGCTGCGTCTGGATTACCCGAACTTCGAGGTGGTGGTAATCAACGATGGCTCCACCGATGACACCCTGAAAACAGTGGTGGAGGAATTCGGTCTGGTGGAATTTCCCGAGGCCTATCGCGCCCGACTCAAGACGGCACCGATCCGCCGGCTCTATGTTTCGCCCGGGCATGGCCGGGTACGGCTGGTGGACAAGGACAACGGCGGTAAGGCCGATTCGCTCAATGCCGGCATCAACACCGCACGCTATCCATTGTTTTGCGTGGTGGATGCCGACTCCATCCTGCAGAAGGACAGTCTGGCGCGGGTCGTGCAGCCGTTCCTTGAGGATGCCCGGATGATCGCCACCGGCGGAGTCATCCGGGTGGTCAACGGCTGTACGGTCCAGGACGGGCTGCTGAAAGAGATCGATCTGCCTGACAGACTGCTGCCCGCGATCCAGGTGCTGGAGTATCTGCGCGCCTTCTTGTTCGGGCGGCTGGGCTGGTTGCCGCTCAATGCGTTGCTGATCATTTCCGGGGCCTTCGGGGTGTTTTACAAGGAGCGGGTGATCGCCGCCGGCGGTTACAAGAGCGATCTGGTCGGCGAAGACATGGAAATGGTGGTGCGTCTGCACGACCGCATGCGCGAAGAAAACAGGCCGTACCGGATCGCCTACGTTCCGGATCCGATCTGCTGGACCGAGGTGCCTTCCGATCTGCGCTCCCTCTACGGCCAGCGCACGCGCTGGCAACAGGGGTTGGCCGAAAGCCTGTTTGGCAATCTGCGGCTGATGTTTCGGCGCAATGCCGGGGCGGTGGGCTGGTTGGCATTCCCGTTCATGCTGCTGTTTGAATGTCTGGGCCCGCTGGTGGAAGTGCTGGGCTATGTGTCGGTGATCATCCTGTGGCTGGCCGGGATGGTGTCGATGCAGGCGTTCTGGGTGTTCCTGTTCGCGTCGATTGGCTTGGGTATTCTGCTGTCGGTCAATGCCATGTTGCTGGAAGAGGTTTCATTTCAGCTCTACCCGCGGCCACGCCAGCAGCTCAAACTGTTTGTGGTTGCCATTCTCGAAAACTTCGGGTATCGCCAGATGTTGTCTGTGTTCTGTGTGATCGGACTGGTGCGCTGGATGCTCGGTCGCTCAAGCTGGGGGCATATGCGCCGCAAGGCGGATTGGCATGAGGAGGAAGAAGAAATGATGGTTAGCCCAGCGCAGACAGCGCAGACAAGCGGGGCGGCTGCCGCTCCTGGCAAGTCCCGCGAGGTGACGCCGTGACTGCGCTTGCATGGCTGCTGTTGCAGAGCGGGGCGATGCTTGCCGGGCCGGTGGATCTGCCGCAGGCGGTATCGGCAGCCGTTGCGCAGGAACAAGAACAAGACCCGGAGGTGATGCGTCTGCGCGAGGCGCGTGAGCTGGCGACCTCGGGCGATCCGGCGCAACGGCAACGGGCGCTGGCGATGTACGACGCCATGTTGCAGGCATCGCCTGGCAATACCGACGTACTGCTGGCACGCGGTCGCACCTATGCCTGGGCTGGGCGTTATCAAGAGGCCGAAGCCGATTTGCGCGCCGTCACCGCGGCCAAACCCGGCTACGCCGATGCCTGGTCGGCGCTGGGTGATCTCTACCTGTGGAGCGGGCAGCCACGGCTGGCCGCAGACGCTTATGCACACTGGGTGGCGCTGGAGCCGCAGTCGCCAGCGCCCTATCTCGCCCGCGGGCGTGCCTGGCGGGCGGCTGGTGAGCGCGAGGCTGCACGTGCCGATTTCCTGGCGGCGGGCGAGCGCGGAACCGCAGCGGAGGAGGTTGCCGATTTGCTGGCCAGCGTGCAGATCGCCACACCGGACGCATTGCGGAATGACGGCTATCGCTGGCAACTGCGCGCGAGTTGGGATCACACCGGGTTCGATGGCGGCCGCACGGCATGGAATGACACCACCGTATCGGTGCGGCGCCGCTTTACGCAAGGTTCGCTGGCCCTGGAATGGCTACAGGCCGATCACTTCAGCCAGCGCGATGCGGCCTGGGCGCTGGACGGTTACGCCGGGCTGTGGTCGCGCGCCTATGCCAATCTCCGTTACCAGCAGGGCCCAGCCAACGGCGTACTGCCGCGGCAAAGCTGGCGCGCCGAGCTGTTCCAGGGCGTGGGCGCGGGTTGGGAGCTGTCGGCCAGTGTCGATCACCTACGTTTTTCCGGGACGACGGCGTTCTACGGGGTCGGGGTGGGCCGCTACTGGGGTGACTGGTATGCGCGCTACAAGCTCCAACATGTGCCAGGTGTGGCTTCCGGCAGTTGGAGCCAGCGCCTGTTGCTACGCAACTACTACCGCGGCAATGGCGATGATTATCTGGAGTTGACCGTCAGCCATGGCCGCAGCGCGGATCTCGACCGCGGTGGTGCGTTGGTACGCAACGCCAGTGCTGCCTTTGGTGCTGCCTGGGTGCGCTATTTCGGCACCTGGGGTTTCAAGCTTGGCGCAGGTGGCGCCAACGATGCCGACGGTTTCCACGAGCGTGAATTTTCGGTTGCCCTGTATCGTCGCTGGTGATGAAACGCTACAACCCACCCCGGCCTGCGCGTGGCAGGCGGAACACGGCGGCTGCGCGCCTGTGGGCGTGGCTGCCGGCATTGCTGCTGGCGCAACTGACCCTGGCCTTGTGCGCCCTCATCCGTCAGCCGGTCAGCAGCGGCCAGCCGCTGCTGCTGGCGCTGGTGGCGATTGGTAACCAGCTGCTGTTTCTGTTGCGTGCGCAACCTGTGCTGCTAGCGCTCGGCTGCCTGCTGGCAGCGCAGCGGTTCCAGCGCCTGGCTGTCTGGACGGTCGGTTTGCTGTGGGCGCTGTTCCTGCTGGCCCAAGGCGTGCTGGAGTTGTATTTCCGCGGCGCTGGCGTGGCGCTGGGAGCTGATTTGTTCGGGTACAGCCTGGAGGAAATCCGGACCACGCTGGGCGGTGCCTCCGGCACCGTACACGGCGCTGACCTGCTGGTACTGCTGGCCCCGCTGCTGGTGCTGGGGCTTGTGTTGGGCTGGCGGTCGCGCGCAGATGTGTCGCCACCCCGCTGGGCATGGCTGCCAGGGTTGGCGCTGGCCGGTGTGCTGGCCTGGGCGTTACCGCTGGCACCGGGGGCCACGCTGTTGGACGGTGAAAGCGCCCGTCAGGCCGCGCGCAGCAAAGGCGCCTATTTCGTAGCCGATACGCTGCGCTGGTGGCGTGGTGAAAGCGCCCGTCAGGCCGCGCGCAGCAAAGGCGCCTATTTCGTAGCCGATACGCTGCGCTGGTGGCGTCTCCGGATACTGGCAAGGACGGTACAAGGCGGTGCCTGGCCATTTCTCCATGAAGAAAACACCCCGGACACATTGGGGCCGTACTTCGGCCCGACCCGTGACGGCCGTCCGCCCAATGTGGTGGTGATCGTGGTCGAGGGGTTGGGCCGGTCGTTCTCCGGGCCGGAGGCCCCGCTGGGCAGCTTTACGCCCTTTCTCGACGCATTGGCCGCGCGCAGCCTCTATTTCGACAACTTCCTGGCCAACCAGGGGCGCACGTTCGGTGTGCTGCCGTCGTTGTTTGCCTCGCTGCCAATGGCCGAGCAGGGGTTTGCTGCCCTGGGGCCGAACATGCCAGCGCATGCCGGGTTGTTCAATGTGCTGCAGCGGCAGGGCTATCACACCCGTTTCTACAGTGGCACCGACACCAGCTTCGACAACGAACGCCTGTTTCTGCAACGTCAGGGCGTGCGCGATATCGTCGATGCACGCACCTTCGGGCCAGGGTATTCGCGCAATCCGTTCAGTAGTTGGGGCTATCCCGACCGTGAGCTGATAACGCGTGTGCTGGCCGATGCGCCGCGACTGCCCACTCCGTTTGTACTGGGCGTGCAGACCATCAGCATGCACACCAGCTACCGTTTTCCTGGCCAGGACATCTACAAGGCGCGTCTGGAGCAACATCTGGCCGCGCTTGGGATTCCGCCGGAGCGCCGTGCGGACTATCGGGCGCAGGCCGACATCTACAGCGCTATCCTCTACACCGACGACCAGCTGCGTCGCTATTTCGAGCAGGTGGCGCGCATGCCTTGGTATGCCGACACCATCTTCGTGATCACCGGCGACCATCGGCTGCCGGAAATCCCGATGGCGACGCACATCGAACGCTACCATGTCCCGCTGATCGTGTTCTCGCCGCTGCTGCGGCAGCCGGCGCGGATCCAGGCAGTGTCCTCGCATCTGGACGTGACGCCTTCGCTGCTGGCCCTGTTGTCCAACACCTATGGGCTGAAACGACCGGCGCGGGTCACCTGGACCGGGCGCGGGCTGGACCTTGCGGCAAAGTTCCGTAGTCTGGGCGAGTTCCCGCTCAAGCAAACCAAGGCCAGCCCGCTCGATTTCGTTTCCGGGCGCTGGCTTCTGCACGATGACCGCTTGTTCGAGCTGCAGGAAGGCCTGCGCACGGCCGAAGTCGAGGACGCTGACCTGAAGGCCAGAGTGCAGTCTCGGCTGGACCGTTATGAAACCGCCAATGCCGCCTTCCTGCAGCGTGGCCAGTTATCGCCGGACGGCGATCAACCGGCACTGGTGCCGTATCGTGTGTCTGCCGTCTCCGCGCCGCGGTCAGCGCCGGTGACTGCCCCCGGGCTGGGTATCGATACGGTGGCATTGTCGGTCGGGAGCGAGGCAGTGACGGTGCAGGCGGTCTTTGTCAATGGCGATGCGCAGCCGTCGCGCACGTTCGTGCCGCTGGCGGTTTTCACCGATGCGGCTGGAAACGAACTCCATGAAGCCTACGGCCCGGCCTTGACCCTGGCGCCGGGGGCCACACGTGCGGTGCAGTTGCGCCTGCCGTTGCCGGCACGGCCTGGGCAATATTTCGTGGCAGTGCGGCCATCCGATCCAGACGATGGCAAGCCGGTCGGTCGTGGGCGTTATCACCTGCCGGTTGACATCCGGGAGGCGGCACGGTGAGCCTGCGCACGAGCCGCTGGCTGCTGTTGCTGCTGCTCGTCTGCACATGGCCTGTCTGGGCGCAGGTGCCTGCGCCGCGTGCAGTGTGGGTGTGGGAAGAGGACACCGGTGCCATGCTGGAATCTCCGCAGGTGGCTGATGAGGCATTGGCGTTTTTGCAGCGCAAGCGCATCGGCACGATGTACCTGTATGCCGACGCTTATCAGGGCCGCAATCTGCTGGTGCAGCAGCCGGCGCGTTATCACACCCTGATCCGCGCTGCCCATGCGCGTGGCATCCGCGTGTATGCGCTGCTGGGGTCCTGGCACCTGCATACCGAACGCTATGTGCTGCCCTGGTACCGGCAGCGGGCGGTGGCCATGTTGCAGCGGGTGCTCGACTACAACCAGGCGGCACCGGACGATGCCCGTTTCGACGGGGTCAACTACGACATCGAACCGCATGTGCTCGATCGCTGGAATGATCGGAGCCGCGAGCGTCTGCTGCGCGGGTTTCTCGACATGACGGCGGCGATGGTGGCGGCACGGGATCGTTCCGGCCAGCGCCTACCGATCGGTCCGGCGATGCCGTTCTGGTGGGATGGCATCACGCTCGACTGGCGCGGGGTGCGGGGGCCTGTCAGCGCCCATGTGATTGCCATGACCGACTATGTGGCGCTGATGGATTACCGCAACCGCGCCGCCGGGCGCGACTCGATCCTCTCCCACGCCGAAGACGAGCTGGCCCAGGCCAAGGCAGCGGGGAAAACGCTACTGATCGGCCTGGACTTCAACCCCGGCGAGCCGGCCAAGCTGAGTTTTTATGGCATGGACGAGGCTGCCTTCGAGCACGAAGCCGCTCAGGTCGAGGCCGCCCTGCACGGGCATCCCGCCTTTGCCGGCTTCGTCTTCCATCACTACGCCGGTTACCGGCGCTTTGTTGGTGAGCCCGTGCCGGAATGACAATGGGTGAGGGAAAGCATGGAGACCGCGCCCCGGCATCACCGGGGCGCATGCTTACAACCGGCTTGGCAGTTTCTGCATCAGTCCAACGCCTTACCACCCAGCTTCCAGGTCAGCTGAAGGAAGAGGCTGCGACCGATGCTGTCAAACCATGAAGTGTCGTAGTAGGGGTAGTTGCCCCAAGTCCGATCCCTGGGCGGCATCTGGTTGAACAGGTTGTCGATCATCAGCGTCAGGCGTAGATGATCATTGACGGCATAGCGAGCACTGGCATTGAAACGCCATGTGGCGTGGATCCAGGCATCGTTGTCGTAGTTGGCGACGCGCCCGAGGTAGGTGCCGAAAATGCTGGCGCCCCAGGTGCCACGGCTCCAGTCCGCTCCAAGATTGCCTTTGGTGCGCGGCAGTGTGGCATCGCTAAACGTCACCGCCAGCATGTCTTCGATGGGGTCCCCGGGGTACTGCTGGCGAGTATGGCGGCGGGTCCAGTTGTAGTTGCCGGTCAAACGCAGATCACCGAGTGCAGTTTGGATGCGGTAGTTGGCCGTTACATCGATGCCGGAGGTTTGTTCTCGGGCGATGTTGATCGGCGCAAAGTGGACGCTGGTGATGTCGCCGTTGGCATCACGGATCACCCGCGCAAGCGCGTCCACGCAGGTTGGTGAGTGAATGTCCACCGGTGCACCGGTATCGGTTTGGCCGAGCCGGCAGTCGGCCTCGGTCTGGCGCAGCCGATCGCGACTTTGCGCTTGCACCTGGTTGTTCACCCGGATTGTGTAGTAATCGATGGCAATATCGAACGCGCTACTAGCAGCCTGTTGAAATTCGACCCGGCGAAGCCCCCGACTCGGTCGGCAGCGCGGATTTCTCGCTGCTCAGGCGCTTCGCAAGCGCGTCCCGCGCTCTGAATAAGCCCGATTTCGGGCTTCCGGGCGCACCTTCCCCGCCGGGGCCGCCATCACGCGGCCCCCGCGGCGATCAGCTTCGGCAGGCGGACGAGGTTGCTCGCCGCCATCGCCAGCTGAAACAGCGCCTCGACCTTCGTAAGGCCGCGCTGCTTGACCTGACGCATTCCAGCAGCCGCCTTGAGCCATCCGAAGTGCGTTTCGATCCAGGCGCGCGTC
>NZ_FQUK01000001.1:0-22500 GCF_900129205.1 Thermomonas hydrothermalis
CAGCTGCAGCAGCTGCGCCCGCATCAGTTTCTCCGGCGCGATGGAGGCGCGGCCGGTATCGGCGTACAGCGCCGAAAACAGGCCGCTCATGCGTCTGAGCGCCTCATCGGCCAGCTCCCGAATGGATCGGAGCGGATGGTTCGCCGGGACGAAGTCGGCGAGCTTGGCGACCGTGAACAACGATTCCTGAGTGACGTCTGCACCGCGCATCCCACGCCCTCCACTATGGCTGAGGTCGATATCGCAAACAGAGGGCTTGAAAGCAAGCTCTGGCGCGGGAGAATTTCAACAAGCTGCTAGGGCGTACAGCATGGCGATGCGGTCGGGTTCGGCCAGATCGGGGCGGGCAAGCTGGGCGCGCAGCAGGGCGGCGTCGGCGTCCGTCAGCGGCAGGGTCTTGATGTTGGACAGGCCGCGCCAGGCATCGCCGCAGGCCGGGTGCACGGCCAGGGCGGCGCGGTACTGGGCGATGGCGTCGTGGAAGCGGCCGGCGTGCACCAGCGCATCGCCCAGCAGGATGCGCGGTGGCAGTGCCTGCGGCAGCAGCGCGCAGGCCTGGTGCAGGGCGTCGATGGCCGCAGTGGTCTCGCCCTGCAGTTGCAGGTTGCGGCCGAGGTTGAACCAGGCCTGGGCCAGCTGTGGGTCGTACCGGACCGCGTGCCGCCAGGCATCCAGGGCGGCGTCGATCTGGTCGGCGGCCGCCAGTGCCGCGCCGAGATCGCTGTGCAGCAGGGCATCCTCCGGCGCCAGGCGCAGGGCCTGTTCCAGCAACTGACGGGCGGCCTGCGGGTCGCGCCCTTGCAGCATCGCCAGCGCCAGGTAACGCAGCGGTTCCGGATGCTCGGGGGCGGCGGCACAGGCCTGTTGCAGCAGGGACACGGCCTGTGCCCGCCGGCCGTCGCGCAGAGCGCGCGCACCGGCTTGCAGCCAGGCGATGACGTGTGACGGCAGCCCGTCCAGGCGTGAATCAGCGGTGTTCATGGCGTGACCGGGCGCGCCAGCCGGGCAGGCAGGCGGCATGGATGACCAGCAGGGCCAGCAGGGTTTCGGCGGCGGCCCAGTGCCGTTCGGCGGGCGCCGACCACAGCAGCATCACCCCGTGACTGAACCACAGCAGCGCCAGCAGGGCGGCGGTAAAACCGGCGCGAGGCCAGCCGCGCCAGAGCGCGGCAAGCAGCAGAGCCGGTGGCAGGGCGAACACCAGGAGGCCGGCCAGTGGCTGTGAATGCTGCAACGACCAGGCAACAAACAGCACGCCCAGGGCCAGCAGGCAGGACGCCAGATAGGTGTGTGCGGTCATGCCTGCAGCTTCCGGGCCAGGCTGGCCACCCGACGCCCCAGGGCACGCGCAAGTTGCGCCTCCTCCGGGCTGGGGTGGGGCGCATCGTCGGCCCCGGCGACATGGCTGGCGCCATAGGGCGTGCCGCCGCTGCGGGTGGTGCTCAGTGCGGGTTCGGTGAACGGGATGCCGGCAATCACGCAGCCGTGGTGCAGCAGTGGCACCAGCATGGTGAGCAGGGTGGCTTCCTGGCCACCATGCTGGGTGGCGGTCGAGGTGAACACACCCGCCGGTTTGCCCACCAGGGTGCCGCTGGCCCATTCCGCACCCAGGGTGTCGAGGAAGTGTTTGACCGGCGCGGCCATGTTGCCGAACCGGGTGGGGCTGCCCAGCAACAGGCCGGCGCATTCGGCCAGATCGTGTTTTTCGACATAGGGCGCCCCCTGTTCCGGCTCCGGCGGGGCGGCCACCTGGGTGATCGGGGCCACCGGTGGCAGGGTGCGCAGGCGCGCCTGCATGCCATCGACTTCTTCGACACCGCGCGCGATCTGGCGCGCCAACTGGGCCACCGAGCCGCCACGGCTGTAGTAGAGGATCAGGATGTCGGGCATGGGCAAAGGCATCGACCGAAAGGCATCGCGCAGCATAGGGCATGCGGGGGCGATGCGGCATCGGGTAGGCTGTGCCCGATGACGCCACCGCATTCTCCCCATCGTCAGGGCGGGCAGTCGGGCCGGTACGACCGGGCCGTCAGCTTCCTGCGCTTCGTGCTGCACCGGTTTCTCGACGACCGGTTGGCAGAAGCCGCTGGTGCCCTGTCCTACACCACCGCCTTTGCGCTGGTGCCGCTGTCGGTGGTGGTGTTTGGCGTGCTGTCGATCTCGCCGGTGTTCGAGGCCTGGAGCGAGCGGCTGACCGACTATGTCTTCGCCAACTTCGTGCCGAGCGCGGCGCGGGCGGTGTCCGGCTATCTGGCCGACTTCGCCGCCAACACCCGCACCCTGACCGCCGCCGGTGCACTGGCGCTGATCGGATCGCTGCTGCTGACCCTGCACAGTGTGGAGTCGGTGTTCAACCGGATCTGGCGGGTGTCAGGGGCGCGGCCACGGCTGAGCCGCTTCCTGGTGTACTGGACGGTGCTGACCCTGGGCACGCTGGTGGCAGCGACCAGCCTGGCGCTGTCCACCCGGTTCTTTGCCCTGGCGATCTTTGAAACTCAGCCCGGGCGCTGGCTGGAAGCGGGGTTGTTGCGCTTTGCGCCGATGCTGATCGAGTGGCTGGCGTTTGCCGCCGTGTTCAAGATGGTGCCGTACCGGGCGGTGGCCTGGCGTCATGCCCTGCCTGGCGCGGCCTTGAGCATGGTGCTGTTTGAACTGGTGAAGTCGGGCCTGGGGCTGTACCTGTCCAGCTTCGACTCCTACCAGAAGCTGTACGGGGCGGTGGCGCTGGTGCCGATCCTGATGCTGTGGATCTACCTGAGCTGGGTAGCGGTGCTGGCCGGGGCTTCGCTGGCGTCCTCGTTGTCGGCATTTCGCTATCAGCCGGCCTGGCAGCGCCTGCCACAAGGGCACGAGCTGTACGGTCTGCTGCGCCTGCTCGGCCGGTTCGACCAGGCGCGTGCACGCGGCCGGGGGCTGTCTGGCGAGGATATCTTGACGCTGGAGCCGGGGTTGACCGACGACCAGATCCAGCGGCTGCTCAATGGCCTGGTCGATACCGGCGTGATCCAGCGGTCAGAAAGCGGTGACTGGTTGCTGGCGCGCGATCTCGATCAGGTGCGTCTGGGCGAGCTGTACGAGGCGATGCACTTGCATATTCCGATGGGCGATGTGCCGGCGCAGGTCGCCGGGGATGCCCTCGGTCACGCGGCGCGGCGTACCATCGCGCAATTGCAGGCGCCGCTGCAGCCAGTGCTGCAGCAGCCGGTGTCCTGTGTGTTTGCCGATCTTCCGGAGGAATGAACCGATGCGCATGGCACCCTTGCGGCTGGCGCCGCTGCTCCTACTGGCCGCCTGCTCGCGCAGCCCAGAGCCGGCCGCGACTGCCGCGCCGCAGGCTGCGGCCACACAGGCGCCTGCCGCCGTCGAGGCCGATGTGGGCGCACGCCCGGCCCTGCGCGTCACCACCCTCGATGGCGCCGTCTATGACCTGGCGGCTCAACGCGGTAAATGGGTGGTGGTCAACTACTGGGCCACCTGGTGCGGCCCCTGTCTGAAGGAAATGCTGGAACTGTCGGCGCTGGCGGCCATGCGCCCGCACATCGCCGTGCTGGGTCTGGTGTACGAGGACACGTCGGAAGACGAGCTGCGCGCATTCTTGCGCCAGCATCCGGTGGCCTATCCGGTCGCCCGCGTGGATATCTATGCCCCGCCGCCTGCCTTTGGTGCGCCGCGCGGGTTGCCGGCCAGTTGGCTGATCGGCCCTGACGGTCGGGTGGTGCGCAAATACGTGGGTCCGGTGACCGCACGGATGCTGGAAGACGACATCGCCGCTGCGGGCGGCCCCAAGGTCGGTTGAGGCGCACGATGGCTGCGGCACGATTCCTGATCAGCGGGCGCGTGCAAGGGGTGTCCTACCGCGCCAGCACCCGCGCTCAGGCGCTGGGCCTGGGGTTGACCGGTCATGCCCGCAATCTTCCGGACGGGCGGGTCGAAGTGTTGGCCATCGGCACGCCGGAGGCCATCGACGCGCTGGAGCGCTGGCTCTGGCAAGGGCCGCCACTGGCGCAGGTCACCGCGGTGGAGCGGTATGCGCTGCAATCCCCGCCGCCCGTGCAGGGGTTTGCCATCGGTTGATGCGCTGCCCGCAGGGCGTGTGCGGGATCCGCCTTTTGCTGCAATGACGATTTGTTCGGCTCAGCCCCGTGCGCGCCAGGCAGGGATCGGTTTGAGTACGCCGAAACGCTCGCGCGCGGGCCTGCCGGGAAGTGGCGGCAGCTCGAACACGGGCTCGGGGACGCGGGTATCCGGCAGGTGATCGAGCAGATGTCGGAGCAGGGTCAGCCGACCGCGGCGTTGGTCGTTGAAATCCACGAGCGTCCAGGGCGCGTGCCGGGTGTGGGTGGCTTTCAGCATCGCTTCGCGGGCGCGGGTGTAATCCTCGTAATGGCTGCGCGCCGCCAGATCGACAGGCGAGAGCTTCCAGCGCTTGAGCGGGTCGGCGCGGCGTTCGGCGAGGCGGGCCTCCTGTTCGGCCTGGTCGCAGGTCAGCCAGTACTTGAACAGCAGGATGCCGTCGTCCACCAGCAGTTTTTCAAACAGCGGTGCCTGTTGCAGGAAGGCGGCCACCTCCGCTTCGCTGGCATACCCCATCACCTTTTCCACCCCGGCGCGGTTGTACCAGCTGCGATCCATCAGCACGATCTCGCCGGCAGCCGGCAGGTGCGCCACGTAACGCTGGAAATACCACTGACTGCGTTCGCGCTCGCTGGGTTTGGGCAGGGCGACCACGCGAAACTGGCGGGTATCCAGGTGCTTGGTCATGGCCTTGATCATCCCCCCTTTGCCGGCGGTATCGCGGCCTTCAAACACCACCAGCAGCCGCATGCCCGCATGCCGGATCCAGCGCGCGGCGGCGTCCAGCTCCAGCAGCATGGGGGCCAGGGCGGCTTCGTAGGTTTTGCGCTTGAGCGGTTTCATCGCGGCGACTGGGTGCGCGGCCGGCGCGTGGCGTGGCGCCGGCGCGGGGCCGTTGGACGGGGCGGCACCGGGTCGGCAAGGCGGGCGGCAGCCGCCAGCCCGCGTGCCACTTCCAGCAACGCCCCTTGCTGGCGGGGCGGCAGAGCGCGATAGGCGGCCAGTAGGGCGTGTTCGCCGCGGGTGCGCGCGGGATCAAGGGTCTGGGCCAGTTCGGCCAGCAGGGCGCCGGCGGGGACGCCGAGGGCGCGGGCGAGGGCGTCGATCTGGTCACGGCCAGGCAGTTTCTCGCCTTTCAGCCAGGCTTCGACGGTGCGGATCCCGGCGCGCGGGATGGCGGTGGCCAGGGCGGTCACGTCCAGGCCGCGGGCCTTGCTCAGCAGGCGCAGGGTGGCGTCGATCGACATCAGTGCGGCCCTCGCGGTGGCGATGGCCGCAGTGTATGCCGACTCAATCCTCGTGGGCCAGTCGGGCCAGGGCTTCCGCGTGCTGTTCCTGTTGCAGGCGCAGGATCAGCGGGTCGAGATCGCCATCGAGGATGCGTGGCAGGTCATACAGGGTCAGGCCCTCGACCCGGTGGTCGGTGACCCGCCCTTGCGGGAAGTTGTAGGTGCGGATGCGTTGGCTGCGGTCGCCGCTGCCCACCTGCAGTTTCCGGTCGGCGGCCGTGGCGGCGGCGCGACGTGCCAGCTCGGCCTCGACCAGCATCGCCTGCAGGCGTTTCATCGCTTTGTCGCGGTTGGCGTGCTGGCTGCGTTCGGTCTGTGATTCGACCACCAGGCCGGTGGGCAGGTGAGTGATGCGGATGGCCGATTCGGTTTTGTTGACATGCTGGCCACCGGCGCCAGAGGACCGGAATGTGTCGATCCGCAGATCGGCCGGATTGAGGGTGATGTCGATTTCGCCCGGTTCCAGCGCGATCACGGCCACCGTTGCGGCCGACGTGTGGATGCGCCCTTGCGATTCGGTCAGCGGGACGCGCTGCACGCGGTGGGTGCCGGCTTCGTATTTGAGCCGGGCGTAGGCGCCTTCGCCTTCGATGCGGGCGATGATTTCCTTGTAGCCGCCATGCTCGCCGGGGTTGGCGGACTCCACTTCGACGCGCCAGCCCTGGGCGTCGGCATAGCGGGAATACATCCGGAACAGGTCGCCGGCGAACAGGGCGGCTTCGTCGCCGCCGGTGCCGGCCCGCACTTCCAGGTAGGCGCCGCCGTCATCGCGTGGGTCACGCGGCAGCAGATGGGTGAGCAGGGTGGCTTCCAGCGCCTGCAGGCGTGCGGTGGCGGCGGCGATCTCGTCCTCGGCCAGCGCGCGCAGTTCGGGGTCGTGCCGCAGCGCTTGCGCCGCAGCCAGGTCGGCGCGGGCCTGGGTTTCGGCAGCCAGGGCGTCGGCCAGCGGCTGCAGCCGGGCGAACTCACGCGAGAGGGCACGGAAGCGGGCCGGGTCGGCGCTCACCGTCGGGTCGGCGAGCAGCCGTTCGACTTCTTCCCGGCGTTCCAGCAGCGCCTGTAGTTTGCGTCGCAGGGCCGGGCTCATGACGGGTCGCTGGGGGGCTTGTCGCCGGGCGGCGGGAACAACCGTGCGGCGGCTTCGATCATCGGATCGTCGCCGTTACGCAGGGCTTCGCGCAGGGCCACCGTCGGTGCGTGCAGCAGGCGGTTGGTCAGGGTGTGGGCCAGCAGCTCCAAGGCCTGGTCCGGGGCCAGGCCCGCCGCCAGTTGCTGGCGGGCCCTGGCCAGCGCCGCTGCACGTGCGGCCTCGCCGTGTGCGCGCAGATGTAGCAGGGGTTGCTGGCGCCGGCTGGCCTGCCAGTCTTCCAGGAAGCGTGCGACCTGCAGGTCGATGATGGCCTCGGCCTGCTCGGCGGCCTGCTGCCGGCTGCGGCGGTTGTCCTCGATCGCCTGCTGCAGGTCGTCCACCGTGTAGAGGAACACGTCGCGCAGGCCGGAGACGTCCGGGGCGATGTCGCGTGGCACGGCCAGATCCAGCAGCAGCATCGGCCGGTGCTTGCGCATGCGCAGGGCGTGTTCGACCTGCGGGCGGTGCAGGATCGGCTCACGGCTGGCGGTGGCGGAAATCACGATGTCGGCTTCGGCCAGATGCCGATCCAGCGCTGACAGCGGCAGTGCGTACCCGTCATGGCGGCTGGCCAGTGCCTGGGCATGGGCCAGGGTGCGGTTGGCGATCAGGAGCCGTTTGACGCGTGCTTCGACCAGATGGCGGGCGGCCAGCTCGATGGTCTCGCCAGCGCCGATCAGTAGCACGCAGGCCTCATCCAGCCAGGTGAAGTTGTCCTGCGCCAGGCGCACCGCCACCGAGGCCACCGAGACCGGATTGGCGCCGATCCGGGTGTCGGTACGCGCCCGCTTGGCGGTGGCGAAGGCGTGCTGGAACAGGCGGTCGAGCGGCCCGCCCAGCGTGCCGGCCGCCCGCGCGATGGTCCAGGCCTGTTTGACCTGGCCCAGGATCTGCGGCTCCCCCAGCACCAGCGAATCCAGTCCGCTGGCAACCCGGAACAGGTGGCGCACGGCTGCCGCGTCGCGGTACCGGTACAGGTAGGCGTGCAGATCCTGGCCGACGTGTGCCTGCCGGGCCAGCCAGTCGGCCAGCACCTGGCCGTCGCCCTCCGCGTGTGCGTACAGCTCGGTGCGGTTGCAGGTCGATAGCAGCACCACCTCGTGCACCCCGTCCAGCGCGCGCAGCGCGGTCAGCGCCGCCGGCAGCGCATCGGTCGCAAACGCGACCTGCTCGCGCAGGGCCACGGGCGCAGTCTGGTGGTTGATGCCGAGAACGAGCAGAGACATGGTGAGGAGGCGTGAGGGCAGCTAGACGCGGCGGAATCGTTCAGGTGCCTGCGCTAAGCTGCGGGCCCGATCTGTCATTGTAGCCGCCGCGCCCATGTCGAGACTCCCCCGTTCTGGTTTGCTCCTGTGTCTGCTGGCATTGGCCGGGCTGATGCCGATCGCTGCCGCAGGCCAAGCGCTGCCTGATCCGCCGCTGGATCCGCTTGCCGCCAGCATGGCCGGCGAGTTCGCACTGCAGAGCGGGCAGATGCAGGACGCGGCACGGTTCTACTTGGCCGCGGCGCAGGCGGCGGAGGATCCAGTGCTGGCCGAACGTGCGGCCCGGATCGCCCTGTTGGCCGATCAGGACGCGCTGGCCGGGCAGGCGCTGACGCTATGGCGCCGCTTGCAGCCGCAGCCCAGCCAGACCCAGCAGATGGTCGCCGCCACCCTGGCCTTGCGGGCCGGACAGACCCGACCGGCGCGGCGTGCGCTGGAGGCGTTGCTGGCGCAGCCGGACGGCTGGCGGGCGGCGGTGTTTGCGCTGAGCGGCGCGGTTGGGCGGCAGCCGCAGCAGGTGGCGCAGCGGATCGAAGAAATCGTCAAACGTGGCCAGTTGCCCGACGTCCTGCAGGCCTGGTTGGCGTTTGGCGGTCTGGCGCAACGGTTGGACCAGCCGCGCCTGGTGGATCGCATCGTCGCGCAGGTGATCAAGCGCTTCCCCGCTGAGCCGCAAGTGGCGCTGCTGCGTGCGCAGTGGTTGCGCGAAGCCGGCAAGCCGGCGCAGGCGCGGGCGGTGCTGGATGGGCTGGGCGATGCGGTACTGCTGGTGCCGGCATTGCGCCTGGCCGTGGCGGACGAATACGAGGCCTTGGGGGATCCTGCCAAGGCGGCGCAGCTATTGGCGCGGGGGGCGCAGGATGACGCCGTCTTTGCCCGCCGGGCGATGCTGCTGGACAAGGCGAACGACAAGGCGGGCCTGACGGCGTTGTACGAGGAGCTCAAGCGCAGTGCCACCACGCCCAATCCGGTGCGCCGGATGCTGCTGGGTCAGCTGGCCGAGTTGCTGCAACGGTACGACGAGGCGCTGGATTGGTATGCCAGCGTGCCGGGTGGGGCGTCCCAGGGGATGGCGCGCCTGCGTACCGTGAACGTGCGCCATGCGATGGGCGACAAGGCGCGTGCCTATGCCGATGTGCAGGCCCTGCAGGCGGATGTCAGCCTGGCCGACGACGTGCGTCGCGATGCGTATTTGCTGGAAGCCGAGTTGCGGCAGAAGGATTCCGATCCGGACGGCGAGCGGCAGGCGCTGACGCGGGGGCTGGCGGCGTTTCCAGACGATGTGTCGCTGCTGTATGCGCGTGCCCTGATGTGGGAGCGGCAAGATGACATCGCCCAGGCCGAGGCCGATCTGCGCCGGATTCTGGTGATCGAGCCGGACAACGTCATGGCCCTCAATGCACTGGGCTATACCCTGGCGGATCGCACCACCCGGTATGCCGAGGCGCTGGCGCTGATCGAGCGTGCGCGCGTGGCCGACCCGGACAACGCCGCCATCATCGACAGCTACGGCTGGGTGCTGTTCAAGCTGGGCAAGCCGCGCGACGCGCTGGAGCATCTGCGGCGTGCCTACACCCTGCAGAAGGATCCGGACATCGCCAGCCATCTGGGCCAGGTGCTGTGGGTGCTGGGGCGGCGCGAGGAGGCGCGGCGCTATTTCGAGGAGGCGCGCCGGCTCGACCCCGACAATCGGGCACTGCGCCGCGCCTTGCAGGAGACCGGCGCATGAGGCGACTGGCGCTGCTGCTGGCAGCGGGCCTGGCCGGCTGCGCGTCATTGCCATCGGCCCGGCCGGCCGGCGATGCCGACGCGGGTGCGCAGGTGCACCGCCAGCGCCTGGAGGCGCTGGGGCTTGCCGAGGGTGACTGTCTGGCGCCGGTCTGGCAGCTGTCCGGCCGGGTGGCGCTGGCCAATGGTCGCCAGGGGGGCAGTGGTCGGATCGACTGGGCGCAGGGCGGTGGTGCGGTGCAGTTGCAGGTGACCGCCCCGGTGACCCGGCAGGGCTGGCAGCTGACGGTGGATGCACAGGGCGCCACCCTGTCGGGACTGGACGGCGGCCCGCGGCAAGACTCGGACCCGCAGCGGCTGCTGCGCGAAGCGGTCGGCTGGGATGTGCCGCTGGCGGCACTGGGGTGCTGGTTGCGCGGCGCGCCGGCGGGCGAGGCCGAGTTCGGCCCGGCCCGGGTGATCGAGGGCCGCGACCGGCTGCCGCAACGGATCGAGCAGGCCGGTTGGGTGGTGGACTACGCCGGCTGGGTGTCGGCACCCGCAGAGGCGCTGCCCTTGCCGACCCGGATCGAGGCGCGGCGGGGTGAGGCCCGGGTGCGGCTGCTGGTGGATCACTGGGGGGCGGAATGACCACGGCGTTTGCCGCCGATGCGGGCTGGGTGGCGTTGCCGGCACCGGCCAAGCTCAACCTGTTTTTGCACATCACCGGCCGCCGCCCGGACGGTTATCACTGTCTGCAGACGGTGTTTCGGCTGCTCGACTGGGGCGATACGGTTTTTTTGCGTCCGCGGGAGGACGGCCGGATCGTGCGGATTGGCGCCGTGGACGGGGTTGCGGTCGAGCAGGATCTGACCGTGCGGGCGGCGCGGCTGTTGCAGCAGGCCAGTGGCTGCCGTCACGGGGTGGAGATCGGTCTTCACAAGCGCATCCCGATGGGAGGCGGATTCGGCGGCGGCTCGTCGGACGCCGCCACCGTGCTGGTTGCGCTCGACCGGCTGTGGGGCACCCGGCTGGGGGAAGATGCCCTGGCCACGCTTGGTCTGCAGCTTGGCGCGGACGTGCCGGTGTTCGTGCGCGGGCGCAATGCCTGGGCCGAAGGGGTCGGCGAGCAGCTGACCCCGATCGACCTGCCGCCAGCCTGGTACGTGCTGGTGCACCCCGGGGTGCACGCCGCCACCGCCGCCCTGTTCCAAGCCCCGGATTTGACGCGCGATGCGTCGCCCGTGACAATAATGGACTTCCAGTCCGGGTCCGTGCGCGGGAACGCGTTCGAACCGGTTCTGCGCCGCCGCGAGCCGGCCGTCGAGGCGGTCTTTGCGGTGCTGGCGCGGGTCGGTACGCCGCGCCTGACCGGGTCCGGCAGCGGTTGCTTCGTCGAGTTCGCCACGCGCGAAGCCGCCGAAGCGGCGCTGGCCGCACTGCCAGCCGGGCTTTCAGCCTGGCTGGCGCGCGGTGTGCAGCGTTCGCCGCTGCAGCAGGCACTGGAAATGCTGTCGGCCGGCATGGGGCCGTCGTGCCCGGGTTGGTGTCCGGACGCGGGGCTGCATGCGGGCTAAAGCGGTATGCCAGGAAGGCGTGGTCGAGAACTTCCTAGAGAACAACAGGGGCGTCGCCAAGTGGTTTAAGGCACCGGGTTTTGATCCCGGCATTCGTAGGTTCGAATCCTTCCGCCCCTGCCAGCTTACGCGGTATCGCCATGCCGCTTCCCCGTCGATCCATGAGCACGGTCATCGCCATGCAGGACACCCCCAACTTGCTGGTTTTTTCCGGCAATGCCAACCGGCCGCTGGCCAATGACGTCTGCCACGAGCTGGGCGTGCGTCCGGGCAAGGCGCTGGTCGGCCGGTTCTCGGATGGCGAAGTGCAGATCGAGATCGAGGAGAGCGTGCGCGGGCAGGATGTGTTCGTGATCCAGCCCACCTGCGCGCCCACCGCCGAGAACTTCATGGAGCTGATGGTGCTGATCGACGCGCTCAAGCGCGCCTCGGCCGCCAGCGTGACCGCAGTGGTGCCGTATTTCGGCTACGCCCGTCAGGATCGCCGCCCGCGTTCGGCGCGTGTGCCCATCACCGCCAAGGTGGCGGCCAAGATGTTCAGCGCGGTCAATACCGACCGGGTGCTGACGGTGGATTTGCATGCCGACCAGATCCAGGGGTTCTTCGATATCCCGGTCGATAACGTCTATGCCTCGCCGCTGTTGCTGGCCGATATCTGGCGCAGCCACGGCACCGACAACCTGATCGTGGTGTCGCCAGACGTCGGCGGTGTGGTGCGCGCGCGCGCCATCGCCAAGCGGTTGGACGATGCGGATCTGGCCATCATCGACAAGCGTCGCCCGCGTGCCAACGTGGCCACGGTGATGAACATCATCGGTGATGTCGAGGGCAAGACCTGCGTGCTGGTGGACGACATCGTCGATACCGCCGGCACCTTGTGCGCCGCTGCCAATGCGCTCAAGGAGCGTGGCGCGCGCAAGGTGGTCGCCTACTGCGTCCACCCGGTGCTGTCCGGCCCGGCGCTGGACAATCTCAACAAGTCCTCGCTGGACGAGCTGGTGGTGACCAACACCATTCCCCTGTCGGACGCGGCGCGTTCCTGCACCCGGATCCGCCAGCTCAGCGTGGCCGAGTTGCTGGCCGAAACCATCCGCAGGATGGCGTTCGGCGAATCGGTCAGTTCGTTGTACGTCGACTGACCGTGCCCCATCCGTGCCGGCGGCTTGCCGCCGGTGCACCTTCACTCACCTGGTCGCGGGTGAGTGGTCCTGCCGCCGCGAGGCGGTGTCCTGTAACCCAAGTGAGTCAATCCAATGTCCGAACACATCCTCAAGGCCACCAGCCGCAATGTCGCAGGGAAGGGTGCGAGCCGCCGCCTGCGCCGTACCGCGGCCATCCCGGCCATCGTCTATGGCGGCAATGCCGCCCCGCAGCCGATCCAGCTCGAGCACGAAAAGGTCTGGCTGGCCAGCCAGAACGAGTGGTTCTACTCCTCCATCCTCAACCTGGACATCGACGGCAAGGTCGAGCAGGTGCTGCTGCGTGACATGCAGCGTCATCCGTTCAAGCAGCTGATCCTGCATCTGGACTTCCAGCGCGTGGACGCCACCCATGCGCTGCGTGCCAAGGTGCCGCTGCACTTCCTCAATCAGGAAAAATCCCCGGCCGGCAAGACCAGCGGCGTGGTCATCACCCACGAGCTCAACGAGGTCGAAATCAGCTGCCTGCCGAAGGACCTGCCAGAAGCGATCGAGGTCGATCTGGCCGACCTGGCGGTGGGGCAGGTCGTGCATCTGTCCGACCTCAAGCTGCCGCCGGGTGTCGAGCTGCCGGCCCTGAAGCAGGGCAAGGAGCACGACGTGGCGGTGGTGATCGCCAAGCACGCCAAGGCGGAAGAGGTCGAGTCGGCTGCGCCTGCGGCGGCCGAAGTGCCGGCCACCAAGGCGAAGAAGGACGACAAGTAAGCCCTGGCGCAGCGCGTCCGGGCGCGGTCTGGCCGCGCCCGGCGTGGCTGCGGTGGGTGTCCTGTCAGCATGGACGGACTTCGCCTCATCGTCGGGCTGGGCAATCCCGGTGCCGAGTATCTGCGAACCCGGCACAACGCCGGGTTCTGGCTTATTGACGCGCTGGCGCAGGCCGAAGGGGCCCGTTTCGGGCTGGAGAGCAAGCTGTTTGGTGAAACGGCCAAGGTGGTGCTGGCCGGTCGCCCGGTCTGGCTGCTGCGTCCGGCCACGTTCATGAACGCCAGTGGCAAATCGGTGGCGGCGGCCTTGCACTATTGGAAGATCGCGCCGGAGGAGATGTTGGTGGCGCACGATGACCTGGATCTGCCACCGGGCACGGCGCGGTTGAAGTTCGATGGCGGTCATGGTGGTCAGAACGGTCTGCGCGACATCATCCGCCTGCTCGGTCACGGCCGGTTCCATCGCCTGCGGATTGGCATTGGTCATCCCGGGCACAAGGATCGGGTCACCCCCTGGGTCCTCGGGCGTCCGGGTGCCGAGGATGAGGCGTTGATGCTGCGGGCCATCGGGGACGCGCTGGAGGTGTTGCCGCTGGCCGTGCAGGGCCGTTTCATGGACGCCATGACGCGGCTGCATACGGCGAAATGAACGCGGAGCGTTGAGGCGTGAGGCGTCAGGCGTGGGTGCACGCCTGACGCCTCCCAACTCGAAAGCAACAACATGGGCATCAAATGTGGCATCGTCGGCTTGCCCAACGTGGGCAAGTCCACCCTGTTCAACGCACTGACCAAGGCGGGGATTGCGGCCGCCAACTTCCCGTTCTGCACCATCGAGCCCAATGTGGGCGTGGTGCCGGTGCCGGATCCACGGCTTGAGGCCTTGGCGGAGATCGCCAAGCCGCAGAAGGTTGTGCCCACGGCGGTCGAGTTCGTCGATATCGCCGGGCTGGTGGCGGGCGCTGCCAGTGGCGAAGGGCTGGGCAACAAGTTTCTGGCGCACATCCGCGAGGTCGATGCGATCTGTCACGTGGTGCGCTGTTTTGAGGATCCGGATGTGATCCACGTGGCCAACCGGGTCGATCCGGTGGCCGATATTCAGACCATCGACACCGAGCTGGCGCTGGCGGATCTGGAAACCGTGGACAAGGCCATCGCCCGCTACGAGCGCGTGGCCAAGAGCGGCGATAAGGACGCCAAGTTCAAGCTGGACGTCCTGGCCCGCCTCCGCGCGGCCCTGGACGACGGTCGCCCTGCGCGCGCGCTGGCACTGGACGAGGAGCAGAAAGCCGCCGTGCGCGAGCTGTTCCTGCTCACCCTTAAGCCGGTGATGTACGTGGCCAACGTGCGCGAAGACGGGTTTTCCGACAATCCGCATCTGGACGCAGTACGCGCCCACGCCGCCAGCGAGGGCGCCGAGGTGGTGCCGGTGTGTGCGGCGATCGAGGAAGAGCTGGCGCAACTGGACGATGCCGACCGCGACGCCTTCCTGGCCGACCTGGGGCTCAACGAGCCGGGCCTGAATCGGGTGATTCGCGCGGCCTACCGTCTGCTCGGCCTGCAGACCTATTTCACCGTCGGGGAAAAGGAAGTGCGCGCCTGGACGGTCAAGGCCGGTGCCACCGCGCCACAGGCGGCGGGTGTGATCCACAGCGATTTCGAAAAAGGCTTCATCCGCGCCGAAACCATCAGCTACGACGATTTCATCCGTTATCGCGGCGAGGCGGGTGCGCGTGAAGCCGGGCGGCTGCGGCTGGAAGGCAAGGACTACCGCGTGCAGGAAGGCGACATCCTGCACTTCCGCTTCAACGTCTGAGCGATCGCACGCTCAGTCGCGCGGCCAGTCCAGCGTGCCGGTGACCACCGGCACGGCGCGGCCACCGGACCAGACCTCGCCGTCGCCATCGACGGTCAACTCGATGATGGCGTCATGGCCGACTTCGCGGCCCTGGCTTACGCGATAAAAACCATCGCTGCCGGGGAGGGCGCCGCGTTCGCAAAGCCAGGCCGCCAGCGTGGCGTTGGCGGCGCCGGAGGCGGCGTCCTCGAAGCAGGCCGGTGCGCCGACGAAGGCACGCACCGCGAAGTGATACACCGGATCCTGGCTGCGGGCATAGACAAACAGCCCCATGCTGTCGGTGGCACGGGCCAGCGCCGCGATCGCCGTCCAATCCGGGGTCATGGCGCGCAACTGTGCCTCGGTGGCCAGTTCCACCAGCCACCAGCGGCGGCCGCCGTCCATCAGCACCGGCGGCAGCGCACCCAGCGGCAGCCCGCGCAGCGCCGGGGCCAGATGCGGGTCGTCGGGCGTGGCGATGGCCTGCACCCTGGCGCGCGGTGTGCGTACCGCCACCGTGCGCGTTGCGCCCTCACCGCGCACGCGCAGCGGCAGGTTGCCAGCCAGGCCTTCCTGCACCAGCAGGCCATCGCGGGGGGTGACCAGACCGGCGTTCAACAAGACGTGGGCCGTCCCCACGCTGGGGTGACCGGCGAACGGCACTTCCCGGCGTGGACTGAAGATACGCAGACGATGCGTCGCCTCCGCCGTGGTCGGTGGCAGCACGAACGTGGTTTCCGGCAGCCGTGTCCAGCGGGCGATGGCCTGCATGGCCGCATCGTCCAGCGTCTGCGCCGCAAGCACCACGGCCAGCGGATTGCCGGCACCGGGGCGCGAGGCAAACACATCGAGCTGGACGAACGGGTAGGGCATGGCAGGCCTGGCATGAGGATGGGGGCGCGCAGCTTACCAGCCTGGATGCGTCTTGCTGCAGCACCGCGCGTGTGCCGCGCCTGAACGCTGTCAGGACGTGCGCGCTACAGACGGCATCGCCGCACGCGGTGGCGTGGCGGGGTCGTTAGAATGCGAGCACGCGCTGCGCGTGCGCGTGCACTCCGGTTTCCCTCCCACCTCTTTTCGCCCGCTGCGGACCCATGTCCTTCCCATCGTCTGTGCCCGATTCTCGTTGGCTGGTGCTTAAGTTTGGAGGGACATCGGTGTCCAGCCGTGCGCGCTGGGACACCATCGGCGCATTGGCGGCGCGCCGCATGCGCGACGAGCAGGCGCGGGTGCTGGTGGTGGTATCGGCACTGTCTGGCGTGACCAACGCGCTGACGGCGATCGCCGATGGTGCCGCTGATGCGGCGGTCCGTGTGGCCGAACTGGCCGCACGCCACCGTGCCTTTGCGGCCGAGCTGGGGCTGGATGCCGATGCGGTGCTGGGGGAGCGGTTGGCGTGCCTGCACGGGCTGCTCGACGACCCGCGCGCCGCCACGCGACCGCTGGACTGGCAGGCGGAGGTGCTGGCGCAGGGCGAGCTGTTGTCGTCCACCCTGGGCGCGGCCTATCTGCGCCAGCAGGGGCTGGCAATCGCCTGGGTGGACGCGCGCGACTGGCTGCAGGCGCTGCCGCCGCAGCCCAACCAGAGCGCATGGGCGCAGCGGTTGTCGGTGAATTGCCAGTGGCAGGCCGATTCCGGCTGGCGCACCCGCTTTGCCGCGCAGCCTGCGCCGGTGCTGATCACGCAAGGATTCATCGCCCGGCATAGCGATGGCGGCACTGCCATCCTCGGCCGCGGCGGCTCGGACACCTCGGCGGCTTATTTCGGCGCCTTGCTGGGGGCGCAGCGGGTGGAAATCTGGACCGACGTGCCGGGCATGTTCAGCGCCAATCCGCGTGAGGTGCCAGAGGCGCGGCTGCTGACCCGGCTGGACTATGCCGAGGCGCAGGAAATCGCCACCACCGGCGCCAAGGTGCTGCATCCGCGTTCGCTGCGGCCATGTCGCAACAGTGGCGTGCCGATCTTGATCCTCGACACCGCGCGGCCACAGCTACCAGGAACCCGGATCGACGATGCCGCGGCGCCGGTGCCCGGAGTGAAGGCGATCAGCCGTCGCAATGGCATCGTGCTGGTGTCGATGGAAACCATCGGCATGTGGCAGCAGGTGGGCTTTCTGGCCGATGTGTTCGAACGCTTCCGCCGCCACGGCCTGTCGGTGGACATGATCGGCTCGGCCGAGACCAACGTCACCGTGTCGCTGGATCCCTCCGAGAACCTGGTGACCACCGATGTGCTGGCAGCGCTGTCGGCTGATCTGGCCGAGGTCTGCCGGGTCAAGGTGATCGCGCCCTGTGCCGCCATCACCCTGGTCGGGCGCGGGATGCGCTCGCTGCTGCACACCCTGCAGGATGTCTGGGCGATGTTCGGGCGCGAGAACGTGCATTTGATCTCGCAGTCGTCCAACGACCTCAACCTGACCTTCGTGGTGGACGAGGCCGCGGCCGACGGCATGCTGCCCAAGCTGCATGCGGCGCTGATCGAATCCGGGGCGATGCCGGTGTATGAGCGCGCGGTCTTCGGTCCGCGCTGGCGGGACATCCTGGGTGAGGTGCGGCCGCGGCCGCAGCCCTGGTGGCAGGCACCTATGTGGCGCGATGCGCTGTTGCAGCGCGCCGAGGCCGGAACGCCGCGCTATGTCTATCACCTGCCGACGGTGCGGGAGCGCGCGCGCCAGTTGCGCGCCATCCGTGCGATCGACCGGCATTACTACGCAATCAAGGCCAACGCGCATCCGGAGATCCTGCGTGCACTGGTGGCGGAAGGGTTCGGATTGGAGTGCGTGTCGCTGGGCGAGCTCGACCATGCCCTGACCGCAGTGCCAGGGCTGGATCCGGCGCGGGTGCTGTTCACCCCGAGCTTTGCCCCAATCGAGGAATACGCGGCCGCATTGGCGCGCGGAGTCACCGTCACCGTCGACAACATCGAGCTGTTGCAGCGCTGGCCGGAGGTGTTCCGCGGGCGGGCGCTGTGGCTGCGCATCGACTTGGGCTATGGCGACGGCCACCACGCCAAGGTCAGAACTGGCGGCAAGGAGGCCAAGTTCGGCCTGTCGGCGGCACGGGTGGAGGCGTTCATGGAGGTGGCGCGTGCGCTGGACGTGCGCATCACCGGTCTGCATGCGCATCTGGGCAGCGGCATCGAATCGGTCGGGCACTGGCCGCAGGTGGTGGATGCGCTGGCCGGGTTTGCCCGCCGCATCGGCACTGTCGAGGTGCTGGACATCGGCGGTGGGTTGCCGGTGCCCTATGGTGACGACGACGAGCCGTTTGATCTCAACGCCTGGGAAGCGCAGCTGACCGCTGCCAAGGCGGTGCATCCGGCCTTCGCACTGGCCATCGAGCCGGGCCGGTTCCTGGTGGCCGAGGCGGGCGTGTTGCTGGCGCGGGTCACTCAGGTGGTGGAAAAGGACGGCATCCACCGGCTGGGGCTGGATGCCGGCATGAATGCGCTGATCCGGCCCGCGCTCTACGACGCCTGGCATGGCATCCACAATCTGTCGCGTCTGGATGACCGGCAATGGCGCGACTTCGACGTGGTGGGCCCGATCTGCGAATCCAGCGATCTGTTCGGCCGCCGGGTCAAACTACCCCAGGCCAGCGCACCGGGTGACGTGATGCTGATCGCCGATGCCGGTGCCTACGGATACAGCATGGCCAGTACCTACAATCTGCGCGCGCTGCCGGCGCAAGACATTCTTGACGACACCGGCGCCGCCCCTGCCTGCGAGCACCCATGAGCAACTGGACGTTCAACCGCGACGCTATTGCCGCATTCCGCTTCGTGCGCTGCGGCTTCGATGCCGGCACGGGCGTGGCCGAGCTGGTCTATGCCTTCGATGACGGCCCCGAGCTGGTCGAAACCATCACTTTGCCGGGCGCGCCGTTCGACCTGTCCGGGCCGCGCGCGGCGGCGGCCGGGCGGGCATTGCGCCTGCTGCACCTCATTGCCGGCGTGAGCTACTACAAGGCAGCGGTGCCGCGCCAGATCACGGTCGAAGGTGAGCCGCTGGATGCCGCCACCGCCGCCTTGCTTCAGACCATCTATCGCAACGGGCTGGGCGAGTTTGCCTATCGCAACGGGCTGGATCTGCGCGACCGCCTGCATGTGCCGGCAGGATCGGACATGCCGGCGCCGGCGGCGCCAGTGCTGGATTTGCCGGCGCGGGCGCTGGTGGCCATCGGCGGCGGCAAGGATTCGCTGGTCAGCATCGAGGCGCTGCGTGATGCTGGGGTGGACCAGACCGTGGTCTGGATCGGCAACTCGCAGCTGATCGCGGCGTGTGCGGCACAAACCGGCCTGCCCACGCTCAACATCGGTCGCCAGCTTTCGCCGCGGCTGTTCGAGTTCAACCGCCAGGGCGCCTGGAACGGGCATATCCCGGTCACTGCGGTGAACTCGGCAATCCTGGCGTTTGCCGCGGTGGTGCTGGGCTACGACCAGGTGGTGTTTTCCAACGAGCGTTCGGCCAGCTATGGCTCGCAGATTCCAGGCACTGGCGAGGTCAACCATCAGTGGTCCAAGGGCTGGGCGTTCGAGTCGGCCTTCGGCGAGCATCTGCGGACCCATGTGGCGGCCGATCTGCAGTACTACTCGCTGCTTAGGCCACTGAGCGAGCTGGCCGTGGCGCGACAGTTCGCCCGCCAGCACCGTTATGACGCGCATTTCTCCAGCTGCAACCGCAACTTCCACATCCTCGGTGAGCGCCCGGCGAGCCGCTGGTGCGGGGTGTGCCCGAAGTGCCATTTCGTGTTTCTGGCGCTGGCGCCTTTCATGCCCAAGGCGCGTCTGGTCGGCATCTTCGGGCGCAACCTGCTCGATGACCCGGCGCAGATTCCGGGCTTCGATGCACTGCTGGAATATCAAGATCACAAGCCATTCGAGTGCGTAGGCGAAGGGCGGGAGTCGCGGGCGGCGCTGGCGGCGTTGGCGCAACGTCCGGACTGGCAGGAGGACGCAGTCGTCAAGCGGTTTGCGCGTGACATCCTGCCGCAGCTTGATCCGGACGCACTGGCCCTGGCACCGCTGCTGGTGCCGGCCGGCGAGCATCGGATTCCTCCGGCGCTGTGGGAGCGGTTGCGTGACCGCTTTGCTGCCTAAGCCGTTGCGCCTGTCGGATCTGGCCGGGCGCCGGGTGGCGCTGTGGGGCTGGGGACAAGAGGGCCGTGCCGCCTATGCGGCACTGCGTGCCCGGCTGCCAGACGCACCGCTGACGTTGTTGTGCCGGGCTGACGAAGCACAGGCCGCGCGCGCACTGGATGATCCGCAGCTCAGCATCGACACCGACATCAGCGGCGAGCGACTGGCCGGGTTCGAGGTGGTGATCAAGTCACCCGGCATCAGCCCGTATTCGGAGTTGGCGCAGGCCGCCGCCGCGCATGGCACCCGCTTCGTCGGCGGCACCGCGCTGTGGTTTGCCGAACACGCCAATGCGCAGGGCGGAATCGACAACGCGCTATGCGTCACCGGCACCAAGGGCAAGAGCACCACCACCGCGCTGCTGGCGCATTTGCTGCGCGCAGCTGGGCTGCGCACTGCGCTGGCCGGCAACATCGGTCTGCCGCTGCTGGAGTTGCTGGGTGCGTCCGCAGATGCCTGGGCGATCGAGCTGTCCAGTTACCAGACCGGCGATGTCGCCGCCTCCGGCGTGCGCCCGCAGATCGCCATCGTCACCAATCTGCACCCGGAGCACCTGGACTGGCACGGCAGCGAACAGCGCTATATCGCCGACAAGCTGGCGCTGGTGACGGCGGCCCGCCCGCGCGTGGCGGTGCTCAATGCCGCCGATCCGCGTCTGGCGGCCCTGCACCTGCCCGATAGCCAGGTGCACTGGTATGGCGATGCCCGCGGCTGGCATCTGCGCGGCGATGCCCTGTATCGCGGGCAGACGTTCGTCATGGACACCGCCACCCTGCCGCTGCCCGGACAGCACAACCGCGGCAATCTGTGCGCCGTGCTGACTGCACTGGACGCCTTCGGGCTGGATGCGGCCGCGCTGGCGCCCCAGGCGGCCGGGTTCATGCCACTGCCGCATCGCCTGCAGCCACTGGGTGAGCGTGACGGCGTGCTGTACGTGAACGACTCGATCAGCACCACGCCAATGGCCACCCTGGCGGCGCTGGCGGTGTACCGACAGCGGCCGGTGGCGGTGCTGGTGGGCGGCCACGACCGCGGCCTGCCCTGGGACACCTTTGCCGACGCGGTGCGCGTCCAGCCACCGCATGCAGTGGTGACGATGGGGCAAAACGGCCCGCGCATTCACGCCCTGCTGGCGCCACTGGCGGCGGACAACCGGTTCGTCTTGCAGCAGGCGGCCGACCTGGCCGAGGCGGTGGCGCTGGCGCGTGCAGCCCTGCCAGCGAAGGGCGGGGTGGTGCTGCTGTCGCCGGGTGCGCCCAGCTTTGGGCCGTATCCCAACTATGTCGCGCGCGGTCGCCATTTTGCCGCCCTGGCCGGGTTCGACCCGGAGGCCATCAGCGGTATCCCCGGCTTAGGGATTGCCTGAAGGGCGTACGATCCGCCTTGGGCTTTGCCCGTCGTGGCGGTGGGCCAAAACGCGCTATCGTGGGACGTGTTGTTTGCTGGAGGATCTGTGTCATGCGGCGATGGTGGCTTGCGCTCGTCCTGTTGCTGTCGGCCATGCCCGCGCTGGCGGCGATGCAGACTCGGCCCGTGGAATGGACGCAGGGTCAGGACCGTTTCAGCGGGTACGTGGTCTATGACGACACCGGCCCGGCCCAGCGGCCCGGTCTGCTGATGGTGCCGGACTGGTATGGCATCACCCCGGCGGCGCTGGACAAGGCGCGGCAGCAGGCCGGCAAGGACTATGTGGTGTTCGTGGTGGACATGTACGGCAAGGGCGTGCGGCCGGCGGATGCCGCCCAGGCCCGTGCTGAAGTCAGCAAGCTCTACCCCAACCCGGCGCTGATGCGCGCACGCATGCAGGCGGCGTTGGCGGCGTTTCGGGTGCAGGCCGGCAAGGTGCCACTGGATCTGCGGCGGATCGGTGCGTTCGGGTTCTGTTTCGGCGGCTCGTCGGTGCTGGAGCTGGCGCGTAGCGGAGCGCCGCTGGCCGGCGTGGTGAGCTTCCACGGGGGCCTGCATACCGAAGCGCCTGCCGCGCCAGGGTCGGTCAAAGCGCCGCTGCTGGTGCTCAACGGTGCCGATGATGCCAGTCAGAAGGACGCCATCGTGCCGTTCGAGCAGGAAATGACCCGCGCCGGGGCGGACTGGACCTTCGTCAACTTCAGCGGTGCGGTGCACTGCTTCGCGCTGGAAACCGCCAATGCGCCCGGCTGTCGGTATGACCCACGTGCCGCCCGGCGCGCCTACGCGATGATGCGTCTGTTTTTCGACGAGCGTTTTGCGGCGGTGGGCACCAGCCAGCCCTGACTGGCGCGACCGGACGGTTCAGTGATCGCGGTCCACCGCGTAGCAGGCCAACCCGTGTAAGGCCGCGCTGAAGGCGTTGTCCGGCAGCACCGCCAACGCTTCGCGGGCGGCCCGGGCATAGTCGTGCGCCCGTGCGCGGCTGTAGGCGAGGCTGCCGGCACGCATGATGGCCTGCTGCACCTGCGGCAAGCCGTCGCGGTCACCCTGTTCGACGATCTGCCGCAGCACGGCGCGCGTTTCCGCATCGGCATGTTGCATGGCATGGATCAACGGCAGGGTCATCTTGCCCTCGGCCAGGTCGTCGCCCAGGTTCTTGCCCAGGGTGGCGGTAT
>NZ_FQUK01000001.1:27500-137589 GCF_900129205.1 Thermomonas hydrothermalis
GCCAACCTCGCCAAGGTCAAGGTCTTTGTGCAGGCCAAACGCTACAGGCTCGGCGCCAAGGTCAGTGCGAACACGGTGCGGCAGCTTCGGCAGGCCATTCCTTTCGGTGGACAGGGCGCTTTCATCACCACCGCCGACTTCCAGAATGCCGCTGCCGACGTGGCGCTGGAGCCCGGCTTCCCGCGCATCGGCCTGATCAACGGGCGCCAGCTCGTCGATCTGTTGATCGAACACTGGGGCGATATTCCACCGGAGTTTCGCGAGCGGCTCGGTCTGAAACCTGGCTTGGTTTTGGCATGATCCACCTCTCCGACGCTTGGCCCATTTCCGGCAAACCTTGGGTGAAGGATGCCGTATCGTTTTTCAGGGAGAGAAAACCATGACCACGCCCAACCAACTCGTCATCTTCGAGTCGAGCGGACAGCCGGTGCAGGTTCGGCTGGAGGGCGAATCCATCTGGCTGACGCAGCGCCAGATGGCCGAGGTCTTTGCCACCACGCCGGAAAACGTGCTCATGCACCTGAAGAACATCTTCCGAGATGGCGAGCTGGAGGAAGCGGCAACCACTAAGGATTTCTTAGCAGTTCAAACCGAGGGGCGTCGGCAGGTGCAGCGTCGCCTCAAGCACTACAACCTCGACGCCATCATCTCGGTGGGTTACCGGGTCAACTCCAGCCGCGCCACGCGCTTCCGCCAATGGGCCACGCGGGTGCTGCGCGAGCATCTGACCCAGGGCTACAGCCTGGACCGGCAGCGCTTCGAGCAAAACGCCGCCGAGCTGGAAGCGGCGCTAGCGCTGGTGAAAAAAGCCGCTGCCGGTGAGGCGCTGACCGCCGAGCAGGGGCGCGGGCTGGTGGACGTGATCGCCCGCTACACCCAAACCTTCCTATGGCTGCAACGTTACGACGAAGGCTTGCTCACCGCCCCGGCAGGCAGCCCGGGTGGGGCGCTGCCCACGCTGGAGGAGGCCCGCGCCGCCATCGCCCGCCTCAAGGCCGACCTGATGGCGCGCGGCGAGGCCACCGACCTGTTCGGGCGCGAGCGCGGCGATGCCTTTGCCGCGCTCCTGGGCAACCTGGCGCAGACGGTGTTTGGCGAGCCGGCCTATCCCACGGTGGAAACCAAGGCCGCGCACTTGCTGTATTTCGTCATCAAAAACCACCCCTTCACCGACGGCAACAAGCGCAGCGGTGCGTTGTTGTTCGTGGATTTTCTGGCGCGCAACGGGCGGCTGCTGCGGGGTGGCGAGCCGGTCATCAACGACGTGGGGCTGGCCGCACTGGCGCTTTTGGTGGCCGAATCGGATGCCAAGAACAAGGACGTGATGATCCGGCTGATCGAAAACATGCTGGCCGTGCCCGAAGGCGTGAACTCGTGAGGGCTGCATGAGGGCCGGCCAGCATCCCAACCGCCGCAGCCTGCGCCTGAAAGGCTACGACTACGCCCAGGCTGGAGCCTATTTCGTGACGATCTGCACCCAGGGGCGGGTATGTTTGTTCGGCGAGGTGGTGGATGGGGAGATGCGGTTGAATGCGGCGGGGGCCGTGGTCGATGCAGAATGGCATGGCCTGCCGCGCCGGTTTCCAGGGGTTCAGACCGATGCGTTCGTCGTCATGCCCAATCATGTGCACGGTATCATTCACGTAGGGGCGCGATTTATCGCGCCCGAATTCATCGCGCCCGAATTCGTGTCGTCCATCCAAACGGGTGTGGCGGATTACGATACGGGCGCGATGAATCGCGCCCCTACGGTGGGGGATATCGTGCGGGCGTTCAAGGCGGTGACGACGCGGCGCATTCGCCAACATGGCATGGCGAACTTTGGCTGGCAACGCAACTACTACGAACACATCATCCGCAACGAGGCTTCGCTCGACGGCATCCGCGCGTACATCGTCAACAATCCGTTGCAGTGGGCGCTGGATCGGGAGCACCCGGAGAATTGGAAAAGGGGGAAACCGTAATGGCGTTTCTTTCGGAGGCCGAGGTCGAAAGCGCGCTGCTCGCCCAGTTGCAAGGGCTTGGGTATCGCATCGAGCGCGAGGAGGACATCGGCCCCGATGGGCATCGACCGGAGCGCGACAGCCACGACGAGGTGGTGCTGAAAAAGCGCTTCGAGGCGGCGGTGGCACGCCTGAACCCTGGCCTGCCCTTGGAAGCGCGGCAGGAGGCGGTGCGGCGGGTGATGCAGTCCGAGCTGCCTTCGCTGCTCGAAGAAAACCGCCGCCTGCACAAGCTGATGACGGAAGGCGTGGACGTCGAGTATTACGCTGACGACGGTACGCTGAGGGCGGGCAAGGTTGCGCTCATCGACTTTGAGCACCCGGAGCAGAACGACTGGTTGGCGGTGAGCCAGTTCGTGGTGATCCGCGGCCAGAACAAGCGGCGGCCGGATGTGGTGGTGTTCGTCAACGGCTTGCCGCTGGCCGTGATCGAGCTGAAGGCGCCGGGCAGTGAAAACGCCCATCTGCTGGCTGCCTTCAACCAGTTGCAGACCTACAAGCAGCAGATCCCGCAGTTGTTCCACACCAACGCGCTGCTGGTCACCTCGGACGGCATTGCGGCGCGGGTCGGTTCGCTGTCCGCAGACTTGGAGCGCTTCATGCCGTGGCGCACCACCGATGGCACGGCCGTGGCACCGAAAGGTGCGCCGGAACTCGCCACCCTCATCGAGGGCGTGTTCGAGCCGCGCCGCCTGCTTGCGCTGCTGCGCGATTTCACCGTGTTTGGTGAAACGGGCACGGGGCTGGTCAAGATCATCGCGGGCTACCACCAGTTTCACGCGGTGCAAAAGGCGGTGGAGCAGACGCTGCGCGCGTCCGCACAAGGCGTGGCCGAAGATCCGGCGCGTTACGGTTTGCCCAGTGCCCAAACGCAGGCCACAGGCGACCGCCGCGCAGGCGTGATCTGGCACACGCAAGGCTCTGGCAAAAGCCTGCTGATGGCCTTTTATGCCGGGCTGCTGGTCAAGCACCCGGCGATGGAAAATCCGACGCTGGTGGTGCTGACCGACCGCAACGATTTGGACGACCAGCTCTTTGCCACCTTTTCGATGTGCCGCGATCTGATCCGGCAGACGCCGGTGCAGGCTGAGAGCCGCGAGCATTTGCAGGCGTTGTTGAGCCGCGCCTCGGGCGGGGTGATTTTCACGACCTTGCAGAAGTTCGGCGAGATCGCGGAGCCGCTCACCACCCGCCGCAACGTCGTCGTCATTGCGGATGAGGCGCACCGCAGTCAATACGGCTTCAAGGCCAAGGTGGACGCCAAAACGGGCGAGATTTCCTACGGCTTTGCCAAGTACCTGCGCGATGCCCTGCCGAATGCCTCCTTCATCGGCTTCACCGGCACGCCCATCGAGGCGGATGACATCAACACGCCTGCGGTGTTCGGCCATTACATCGATATCTACGACATCAGCCGTGCGGTCGAGGATGGCGCGACCGTGCCGATCTACTACGAGTCGCGGCTGGCGCGGATTGAGCTGGACGAGGACGAAAAGCCCAAGATCGATGCCGAGATCGAGGAGCTGCTCGAAGACGAGGAGGAACCGATCCGCGAGCGCGTCAAGCAGAAATGGGCCACGGTGGAAGCCCTGGTGGGCAGCGACAAGCGCCTGGCTCTGGTGGCGGCGGACATCGTTCAGCACTTCGAAGACCGCGTGGCGGCGCTGGACGGCAAGGCGATGGTGGTGTGCATGAGCCGCCGCATCTGCGTGAAGCTCTATGACGAGATCGTCAAGCTGCGGCCCGACTGGCACAGTGCCGACGACAACGCGGGCGCGGTCAAGATCGTGATGACCGGCTCGGCGAGCGACCCGCCCGAGTGGCAGCCGCACATCGGCAACAAAGCGCGGCGCGATCTGCTGGCCAAGCGCGCCCGCGATCCGAAAGACCCGCTCAAGCTCGTCATCGTGCGGGACATGTGGCTGACCGGCTTTGACGCGCCCTGCATGCACACGATGTACGTGGACAAGCCGATGCGCGGCCACGGCCTGATGCAGGCCATTGCGCGGGTGAACCGCGTGTTCCGCGACAAGCCTGCGGGGCTCGTCGTGGACTACATCGGCATTGCGCACAACCTGAAGTCGGCGCTGGCGCAGTATTCGCCGCGCGACCGCGAGCAGACGGGCGTGGATGAGGCGCAAGCCGTCGCGGTGATGATGGAGAAGTACGAGGTCGTGCGCGACATGTTCCACGGCTTCGACTACCGCGCCGCCTTGGATGGCACCCCGCAGCAGCGGCTGGCGATGATGGCAAGTGCCATTGAGTGGATTCTCGACCAGCAACAGCAGTGGGCGGCGAAGGAGCACACCCCGGAGGGCAAGAAAGCGGCCCATCGGCGCTTTCAGGACGCGGTGCTGGCCTTGTCCAAGGCGTTCGCGCTGGCGTCCGCCTCTGACGAAGCGCGTGAGATTCGGGAGGAAGTCGGTTTCTTCCAGGCGATCCGTGCTGCGCTGGTCAAGAGCGGCACCGGCTCGGGCGTGACCCCGCAAGCGCGTGATCTGGCCATCCAGCAAATCGTCAGCCGTGCGGTGGTCTCGACCGAGATCGTGGACATTCTGGCCGCAAGCGGGATCAAGAGCCCGGACATCTCCATCCTGTCGGACGAATTCCTCGCCGAAGTGCAGCAGATGGAGAAGAAGAACCTGGCGCTGGAAGCCTTGAAAAAGCTCCTCAACGACGGGATTCGCTCCCGAGCCAAGGCCAACGTGGTGGAAACCCGCGCATTCTCGCAGCGGCTGGAGGACGCGGTGGCACGCTACCACGCCAATGCCATCACCACCGCCGAGGTGCTGCAAGAACTGATTGAACTGGCCCGCGACATCCGCGCGGCGCGCCAACGGGGCGAAGAGCAGGGCCTCACGGACGAGGAGATCGCCTTCTACGACGCCCTGGCCGAGAATGAGAGCGCGGTGCAGGTCATGGGCGACGACAAGCTCAAGGTCATCGCTCACGAACTGCTGACGAGTCTGCGCGAGAACGTTACCGTGGACTGGGCGCACCGTGAATCGGCACGCGCTCGCATGCGCGTGCTGGTCAAGCGCATCCTGCGCAAGTATGGCTACCCGCCCGATTTACAGGATGCGGCGGTACAGACGGTGCTGGCCCAAGCGGAAGCATTGAGTATGCAGTGGGTTGCAGAGCCGCAGTTCACGGCCGTGCGACCGGTTTCAGGCTAGGCGCAAATACAGCAACGCCGCCCGCAGACGGCGTCCTGGTTGGGGTGTGAGGCGGTCAGTCGCCGCTGCCCATCAGCCGGCGCGCTTCGATGAATTTGTTGGCCCAGTAGCCTTCGCTGAGGCTGGACACGGTGACGTCGCGGCCGGTGCGCGGGGCGTGCAGGAACTGGCCATTGCCGATGTAGATGCCGACATGATCGACATGGCCGCGCCGGCCGAAGAACACCAGATCACCTTCGCTCAGTGCCTCGCGGCCGACGATGCGGGTGCCTTCCTGTGCCATCGCCCGGGACATGCGCGGCAGGTCGATGCCGATGGTACGAAACACGTAGCTGACCAGCCCGCTGCAGTCAAAGCCGCGTTCGGGCGAGCTGCCGCCATAGCGATAGGGCGTGCCGAGCAGGGTGAACGCGCGTTGCAGCACGGTCTTGATGGTGCCCCCTGCGGTCGCCGCAGGAACGGACGGGGCGGTGTCTGGGGTGGCGATCGGAGCGGTCTTGGGCAATGCCGGCAAGACCGCAGCCTCTGGCGCCGATGCGGGGGTCGAGATCGCTGCCGCGCTCGTGGTCGCGGTCGTGGTCGGAAGTGCTGCGGCCGCCTCGGTGGGGGCGGTCGCTTCGGCCGGAGGAGCGGCCAAGGCCGGCAGGGCGGTCAGGCAGCCAGCCAGGACGGCAATCAGGGAAAACAGACGGCGGGAACGTGGGGGGATATGGCCGTGGGGCAGGGTCACTGTCATCGCGCGGTCATCACGGTGCCGGAAACGGGGGGTGACTATGCCCGGGGATGGCCGGTGAAGGGTTCAGAAAACGTTAGCCGGCGACAACCTGAATAGGCCAAATGGCCTGTTTTGGGTCGGAAATGTCTGAAAATGTGATCGGAGTCACTTTTCGAAGAGCAGGCGCCGGGCGCCGCGGTAGTGGTCGCGCCACCAGGGGCCGTCCAGATGGTCTAGCCGTACCGTGCCGCCGCTGCTGGGGGCATGCACGAAGCGGCCTTCACCGACATAGATGCCAACGTGGGTGACGTCGCGGCCGGTGCCAAAGAACACCAGATCGCCGCCGGCCAGCTGCGACGGTGGAATCGGCGGGCCAGCCAGCGCGGCCAGTTCTCGGGTGGTGCGCGGCAGCCGCAGGTCGAGCATGTCGCGGTACACATAGCCGACCAGGCCGCTGCAATCGAATCCTCCTTCCGGGGTATTGCCGCCGTAGCGGTAGGGGGTGCCGACCAGGCTGATCGCCCGCATCAGCACGGCATTGGCTCGCACCGGGTCGGCGGGCGGTAGCACGGGCCAGGCCTGCAGACGTGCGGTGGCGGGTGCGGCCGGGCGAGGCGGGGCGCTGCCGCAGCCGGGCAGCAGCAACGCCAGCAGCAGCCCCAGGCATGGCGCAAGCGGGGCGAAGCAACGATAATGCAGGCCCGGTCGCTGATTGCAGTCGGCTGGTCTCATCAACGCGCAGTGTTGCCGCATCTGGCGGACACGGCAAGCACCCAACCGAAGGCAGGCACCTATGAAAATCGAGAAAGATCGCGTCGTCCGTTTCCACTATGCCGTGGCCGAGGCCGGCCAGGCCCCTGTCGAAAGCTCCAAGGACGGCGGCGAGCCGCTGGCGATCCTGTTTGGTCGCGGCCAGATCATTCCGGGGCTGGAGAAGGCGATGGAAGGCCATGAAGCGGGTGACAGCTTCAAGGCGTCGGTGCCGGCGGCAGAGGCCTACGGCGAGCGGCGCGAGGGGATGATCCAGCGTGTGCCGAAAAAGCATTTCGGTGAGATGCGGCTGGAGCCGGGCATGCAGGTGGTGGTCAACACCAACTTCGGCCCGCGTGCAGTCACCGTCGACAAGGTGGGCCTGACCACCGTCGATATCGACCTGAACCATCCGATGGCGGGCAAGGACCTGGAGTTCGACATCGAGATCGTGGAGGTGCGTGAGGCCAGCGAGGAAGAACTGGCGCACGGCCATGTCCACGGTGAGGGTGGTCACCAGCACTGATGCGGGGTTTTAGCCGGCGTGCGAGCCGGGGCAGGGGGCGTGCATGCAGGGAGAAGCGTCCGTCGATTGCCTGGTGGTCGGGGCCGGTGTGTCCGGGCTGGCCACCGCGTTTGCGTTGACCGAAGCCGGCCGCGAGGTGACCGTGATCGACGCCGGTGTGCCCGGCTGCGGCGCCTCGCACGGCAACTGCGGCACGCTCACGCCGAGCCATGCGCCACCGCTGGCGGGGCCGGGCACGCTGGCGAAGGTGCTGCGCTGGATGTTGACCCCGGATGCGCCGCTGTATGTCCGGCCGCTGCATGCCGTGCGGCGGTGGCGCTGGTTCCTCGGTTTTGCCCGCCGCTGCAATGCCCGCGACTATGCCGCCAGTGCCCGTGCCAAGTACGCCCTGCTGGCGGATTCGCGGGCGCGCATTGCCGACTGGATCGACCGGTATCGGCTGGACTGCGATTTCACTGAAAGCGGTGAGGATTACGTTTTCCGCACCGCGCGGGCGTTTGAGGACGAACTGACCGACCTGCCGCTGCTGCGGGCGTTAGGGATCGAGGTCGAGGTCATCGAAGGGGCGGCGTACGAGGCGCAGGAGCCGGCGGTCAAGCCCGGAGTGGCAGGGGCGATCCGGTTCCGTGGCGATGCCGCGCTGCGGCCGGACCGCTACGTGGCCGAGCTTGCCCGGGTGGCGCGCACGCACGGCTGTCATCTGTTCGAGCGCTGCCAGTTGCGGGCGTTGGCGCGCAGTCGTGACGGGCTGGTGGCCGACACCAGTCGCGGCCGCATTCGTGCCCGCGACGTGGTGCTGGCGACCGGCGCCTGGGCGCCGCTGCAGGCGGCCGATCTGGGCCTGCGTTGGCTGCGCCGCGCCATCGAGCCGGGCAAGGGGTATTCGATTACCTACACCCCGCCGGCCCTGCGTCCGCAGCGGCCACTGGTGCTGATCGAACCTTCGGTCTGTGTCACGTCCTGGCGCGGTGGCTACCGGCTGGGCAGCACCATGGAGTTTTCCGGCCACGACGACAGCCTCAACGAGCGTCGGCTGGCGGCGCTGGAGCGTGGTGCGCAGGCGTTCCTGCAGCAACCGTTCGGGCCCGAAGTGCAGGAGAAATGGTGTGGCTGGCGGCCGATGAGCCGCGATGACGTGCCCCTGATTGGCCGTGTCCCCGGCCGTGACCGGCTCTGGCTCAACCTCGGGCACGGCATGATGGGCGTGGGCATGAGTGCCGGCGGCGGCCAGCTGCTGGCTGATCTGATCACCGGCCGTCCGCCTGCACTCGACCCGACGCCGTTCGACCCGGCGCGGTTTGCTTAAACACCCGCGCCCACACGCGGGGCGCGTCAGTCTGGGCCCCGTCGGGTTGCGCAGACGGGGCGCGAGCAGGTCATACCTCCAGCGTGGCCATGTCGCCCTTTTGTTCCAGCCAGGCCTTGCGGTCGGAGGCGCGTCTCTTGGCCAGCAGCAGATCCATCAGCCGGTGGGTTTCCTCGGCATCGTCGATGGTGAGCTGCACCAGCCGGCGCGTGTCCACGTGCATGGTCGATTCGCGCAGCTGTTGCGGGTTCATCTCGCCCAGCCCCTTGAAGCGGGTGACGCTGACCTGCCCTTTGGGTTTTTCGCGGGCGATCTTGTCCAGCAGCAGGCGCTTTTCTTCCTCGTCCAGCGCGTAAAACACCTGCTTGCCCACGTCCACGCGGAACAGCGGCGGCATCGCCACGAACACATGGCCGCCGTGCACCAGCGCCGGGAAGTGGCGCAAAAACAGGGCCGACAGCAGGGTGGCGATGTGCAGCCCATCGGAATCGGCGTCGGCCAGGATGATGATCTTGCCGTAGCGTAGGCCGGTCAGGTCGTCCTTGCCGGGGTCGCAGCCGATCGCCACCGCCAGGTCATGCACTTCCTGCGACGCCAGCACCTGGCCGGAGGCCACCTCCCAGGTATTGAGGATCTTGCCGCGCAGCGGCAGGATGGCCTGGAACTCCTTGTCGCGCGCCTGCTTGGCGCTGCCGCCGGCGGAGTCGCCTTCGACCAGGAACAGCTCGGTGCGCGACAGGTCCTGGCTGATGCAGTCGGCCAGCTTGCCGGGCAGGGCCGGGCCCTGGGTGACTTTTTTGCGGACGATCTGCTTTTCCGTCTTCAACCGTGCGCTGGCGCGCTCGATGGCCAGCTGGGCGATCCGCTCGCCGGCTTCGGTGTTGGCGTTGAGCCACAGGCTGAAGGCATCGTGCGCGGCGCCTTCCACGAACCCGGCCGCCTGGCGCGAGGACAGGCGCTCCTTGGTCTGGCCGGAGAACTGCGGGTCGGTCATCTTCAGCGACAGCACGAAGCTGATGCGATCCCAGACGTCCTCCGGCGCCAGCTTGACCCCGCGCGGCAGCAGGTTGCGGAAATCGCAGAACTCGCGCAGCGCCTCGGTGAAGCCGGTGCGCAGCCCGTTGACGTGGGTGCCGTGCTGGGGGGTGGGGATCAGGTTGACGTAGCTTTCCTGCACCAGCTCGCCCTCGGGCACCCAGGCCACCGCCCAGTCCACCACTTCGGTGTCTTTCTTCAGCGACCCGACGAACAGCTCCGGTGGCAGCAGCTCGCGGTCGGCAAGCTCGCCGCGCAGGTAGTCGCGCAGGCCGTCTTCGAAATACCACTGCACGCGCTCGCCGCTGGCCTCGTCGTACAGGGTGACCGTCAGCCCCGGGCACAGCACGGCCTTGGCGCGCAGCAGGTGCTTGAGCGCGCGCAGGTTGAACTTAGGGGTGTCGAAATACTTCGGATCAGGCCAGAACCGCAGCCGGGTGCCGGTGTTTTTCTTGCCGACACTGCCCACCACGCGCAGCGGGCTGGCCGGTGCGCCGTCGGCAAACGCCATGTGGTACTCGTTGCCGTCGCGCTTGATATAGACGTCGACCTTTTTCGACAGCGCATTGACCACGCTGACGCCGACGCCATGCAGGCCGCCGCTGAAGGTGTAGTTCTTGTTGCTGAACTTGCCGCCCGCGTGCAGGCGGGTGAGGATCAGCTCGACGCCGGGGATTTTCTCCTCCGGGTGGATGTCCACCGGCATGCCGCGGCCGTCATCGGCGACTTCGCAGCTGCCGTCGGCATACAGCGTGACGTCGATCCGGCGCGCGTAGCCGGCCAGTGCCTCGTCCACGGCATTGTCGATGACTTCCTGCGCCAGATGGTTGGGGCGGCTGGTGTCGGTGTACATGCCGGGCCGGCGCTTGACGGGGTCCAGCCCGGAAAGGACTTCGATGTCGGCGGCGTTGTAACGGCTGTTCATAAGCAGGGGTCAGCAAAGAGCCCAGCAGGATGGGCGCGGCGGCGGTTGGGGTCAAGCCGCCCGGATGCCTGGCGGCGGCCAGCCTGGGCTGGCCGGAGGATGGCCTAGAATGCAGGCGAATGCCTGCGCAGGCCTGAACGCGTCCCGCAGGGGAACGTCTGAACGACGAGGACACCATGGCGGGGGATCCGGCAGCACGAGCGGAGCAGCAGGCCATGCCGCAGCCGGTGCGGCTGCTGGTGGGCGACATCGGCGGCACCCATGCCCGGCTGGGCGTGATGGACGTCGCCGGCGCTGACCGTCGGTTGTTGGCATTGCGTCGATATGCCTGTGCCGACGCCGCTGATCTGGCCGCCCTGCTGCGGCGCTTTCAGACGGATGAGGCGGCGTCAGGTGCCGCGACGGCAACGGTCGCTGTGCTGGCGATTGCCGGGGTGGTGGAGGGCGATCAGCTGCTCAGCCGCAACCTGCCCTGGCCGGTGTCGCTGACCGCCACCCGGCGCGATGCCGGCATGTCTGCGCTGTACCTAATCAACGACTTCGAGGCGCTGGCCTGGGCCGTGCCGGGGCTGGCCGCGGCGCAACGGCGCACGCTGGACGGAACTGACAGCCCGGCGGCGCTGCCGCTGCCGGCCTTGGTGCTGGGGCCGGGGACGGGGCTGGGTGCCGCGGTGGTGGTGGACGTGGATGGCGCGCCGCGGGTGCTCCCCAGCGAGGCCGGGCAGGCGGCGCTGGCGCCAGGCACGGCACTGGAAATCGAGCTGCTGCGGGTGTTGCAGGCCCGATTTGGGCATGTGGCCTGCGAGCGGGTGGTGTCCGGCCCTGGGTTGGTCAACCTGTATCAGGCGTTGGCGGAGGTGCGGGGATGTGCGGCACAGGCGAAAACCCCGGCCGACGTGGTCGCCGCCGTCCATCAGGGGGAGGCACTGGCCAGCGAGTGCGTGGCGCTGTTCTGCCAGTGGTGGGGCGGGGTGGCCGGCGATCTGGCGCTGACCTTTCGTGCCCGTGCCGTTTGCCTGGCCGGTGGCCTGACCGTGCATCTGGGGGACGCGCTGCGTCAGGGCGGGTTCCGGCAGCGGTTTGCCGACAAAGGGGTGCTGTCCGAAGCGCTGCGTCAGGTGCCGGTGTGTACGGTCGAAGATGACACGCTGGCCCTGGTCGGGGCGGCGGCCTGGTATGTGGCGCGCCGGCCGGGGTGATCGGGGCGTCCGGCTGCGTGCAGATTTTCCTTTCCATTCAATGGGTTTTTTCACGGCCCGGGCGGGTGTGCCTGCACGGGCGGGTGCCTTGCCGCTAGAATGCGGCTTTCCAGCGACACGCTGCCAACATGACATCCCCCCATTCCCATACGCCCCTGCTGTTCGTCACCGGGGGCGTGGTGTCCTCGCTCGGCAAGGGCATCGCCGCCGCCTCGCTTGCGGCCATCCTCGAAGCGCGTGGCCTCAAGGTCACGATGATGAAGCTCGACCCCTACCTCAACGTCGATCCGGGCACGATGAGCCCGTTCCAGCACGGCGAGGTCTATGTCACTGACGACGGCGCCGAGACCGACCTCGATCTCGGCCACTACGAGCGCTTCGTCAACACCCGCCTGTCCGGGCGCAACTCGATCACCACCGGCAAGATCTATGAGGCGGTGATCCGCAAGGAGCGTCGCGGCGACTACCTGGGCGGCACCGTGCAGGTGATCCCGCACGTCACCGACCAGATCAAGCACTGCATCGACGCCGCCACCGCCGGCTTCGATGTGGGCATCGTCGAGATCGGCGGCACCGTGGGCGATATCGAGTCGCTGCCGTTCCTGGAGGCCATCCGCCAGTTGCGCATCGAACGCGGCGCCGATCGTGCCATGTTCATGCACCTGACCCTGGTGCCGTACATCGCCGCCGCCGGCGAACTCAAGACCAAGCCCACCCAGCATTCGGTGAAGGAGCTGCGCAGCATCGGCATCCAGCCGGATGTGCTGATGTGCCGCAGCGAGAAACCGCTGCCGGACGGCGAGCGGCGCAAGATCGCGCTGTTCACCAATGTGCCGGAAAAAGCGGTGATCTCGGCCATCGACCTGGACAACATCTACAAGATCCCGCGCTGGCTGCATGCCCAGGGGCTGGATCAGCTGGTGGTCGATCAGCTGCGCCTGCACGACAAGGCACACCCGGCCGATCTGTCGGCCTGGGATGCGGTGGTGGAGGCCTCCGAGCATCCCGAGGATGAGGTCACCATCGCCGTGGTCGGCAAATACGTCGATCACAAGGATGCCTACAAATCGGTGGCCGAAGCCCTAAAGCACGGTGGTCTGCGTCAGCGCACCCGGGTCAACCTGCGTTGGATCGAGGCCGGCGACATCGAGCGCGAAGGTGCTGCCGCGCTGCTGGCCGGCGTGGACGGCGTGCTGGTGCCGGGTGGCTTCGGTGATCGTGGTTTCGAGGGCAAGGTGCTGACCTCGCAGCATGCGCGTGCGACCGGGTTGCCGTACTTCGGTATCTGCTACGGCATGCAGGCGGCGGTGGTGGACATCGCCCGGCACAAGGCCGGGTTGGCCGGTGCCAACAGCACCGAGAACGACCGCAATACTCCGCACCCGGTGATCGGCCTGATCACCGAATGGCGCACCCAAACCGGCCAGGTGGAACGGCGCAGCGAAGACTCCGACCTGGGCGGCACCATGCGTCTGGGCTTGCAGGAGCAGCGCATCCGGCCTGGCACGCTGGCGTATCGGCTGTATGGCAAGGAGGTGGTGGCCGAGCGGCACCGCCACCGCTACGAGTTCAACAACCGCTACCGCACCCAGCTGGAAGCCGCAGGGCTAGTGATCTCGGCTAAGTCGATGGATGATCAGCTGGTGGAGATGATCGAGCTGGCGCAATCCGAACATCCGTGGTTTCTGGCCTGTCAGGCCCATCCGGAGTTCCTGTCCACGCCGCGCAGCGGGCACCCGCTGTTCATCGGCTTCATCCGCGCCGCCCGCGAACGCCGTGCGGCCCAGCAGACGTGAGTGCACCCATGGATCTTTGTGGCTTCAAGGTCGGGCTGGATCAGCCGCTGTTTCTGATTGCCGGCCCCTGCGTGGTGGAAAGCGAGCAGTTGCAGATCGATGTGGCGGGTCGGTTGAAGGAAATCACCGGCAAGCTCGGGATCAACTTCATCTTCAAGTCCAGTTTCGACAAGGCCAACCGCACCTCGCTGCACAGCTTCCGTGGCCCCGGCATGGAAGAGGGCTTGCGCGTGCTGGCCGAGGTCAAGCGCCAGATCGGCGTGCCGGTGCTCACTGACGTGCACGAATACACGCCGATGGACGAAGTGGCCGCGGTCGTCGATGTCTTGCAGACGCCCGCCTTCCTGGTGCGCCAGACCGACTTCATCCGCAAGGTCTGCGAGGCTGGCAAGCCGGTCAACATCAAGAAAGGCCAGTTCCTGTCGCCGTGGGACATGAAGCCGGTGGTCGAGAAGGCCATGTCCACCGGCAATCGCCAGATCATGGTCTGCGAGCGCGGCGTCAGCTTTGGCTACAACAATCTGGTATCGGACATGCGCAGCCTGGCGGTCATGCGTGAGACCGGCTGCCCGGTGGTGTTCGATGCCACCCACTCGGTGCAGTTGCCGGGCGGGCAGGGCAACCGTTCCGGCGGTCAGCGCGAGTTCGTGCCGGTGTTGGCGCGGGCGGCGGTCGCGGCCGGGGTTGCGGGTCTGTTCATGGAAACCCATCCTGACCCCGATCGGGCCCTGTCCGATGGCCCCAACGCCTGGCCGCTGGACAAAATGGAGGCGCTGCTGGACACGCTGCTTGCCCTGGATGCGGCGGTCAAGCGCCAAGGCTTTCTCGAACAGACTCTCTGACCCCGTTTCTTTCAGGACGACTCGTTACCATGACCACGATCCGTCAGATCCACGCCCGCGAAATCCTCGACAGCCGCGGCAACCCCACCCTCGAAGCCGATGTCGTGCTTGCCGATGGCAGCCTCGGCCGCGCCGCGGTGCCCTCGGGCGCGTCCACCGGCAGCAAGGAGGCGGTGGAGCTTCGTGATGGCGACAAGACCCGCTATCTCGGCAAGGGTGTGACGCGGGCGGTGGCCAACGTCAATGGCCCGATCGCGGAGGCCCTGCGTGGGGTTGATGCCAGCGATCAGGCCGGGCTGGACCGCCGTCTGATCGATCTGGATGGCACCGAGAACAAGGGCCGGCTGGGCGCCAATGCGCTGCTGGGGGTGTCGCTGGCGGCCGCGCGCGCGGTGGCAGTGTCGCGCAAGCAGGCGCTGTGGCAGTACCTCGCCGGTCTGAGTGGTGCCACGCCGACCCTGCCGGTGCCGATGATGAACATCATCAACGGCGGTGCGCATGCCGATAACAATGTGGATCTGCAGGAGTTCATGATCCTGCCGGTGGGTTTCGACCGGTTCTCCGAGGCCCTGCGGGCCGGCGCCGAGGTGTTCCATGCGCTGAAGTCGGTGCTCAAGGGGCGTGGTCTGTCCACGGCGGTTGGTGACGAAGGTGGCTTTGCGCCCGACCTGCGCAGCAACGAAGAGGCGCTGGAAACCATCCTGGAAGCCATCGGCAAGGCCGGCTACAAGGCCGGCGAAGACGTGCTGCTGGGGCTGGACGTGGCCTCCACCGAGTTCTTCGAGAACGGCAAATACCACCTGACCGGCGAAGGCAAGCGCCTGACCTCGGAGCAGTTCGTCGATTTCCTGGCCAACTGGTGCACCCAGTACCCGATCGTCACCATCGAAGACGGCATGGCCGAGGACGACTGGGACGGCTGGAAGCTGCTCACCGATCGCCTGGGCGGTCAGGTGCAGCTGGTCGGCGACGACCTGTTCGTCACCAACCCGCGCATCTTCAAGGACGGCATCGCGCGTGGCGTGGCCAATGCCATCCTGATCAAAGTCAACCAGATCGGCACCCTCAGCGAGACGCTGGAAGCCATCGCGATGGCGGATGCGGCGAAGTATGCGGCAATCGTTTCGCACCGTTCCGGTGAAACCGAGGACACCACGATTGCCGACATCGCGGTGGCCACGACGGCCACGCAAATCAAGACCGGCTCGCTGTGCCGCAGCGACCGCGTGGCCAAGTACAACCAGCTGCTGCGGATCGAGGAGCAGTTGGGCGCCGAGGCGCGCTACGCCGGGCGTGCGGCATTCGTGTCGATGCAGCGTTGACGGGACCGGTGGCGGCGGCAGTGAACCCGGTGCGTGTGCTGCTGGTGGCGCTGGTGCTGCTGCTGGCCGTGCTGCAGTACACGTTCTGGTATGGCAGCCATGGTCAGCGCGAAGTGGCGGCCTTGCAGGCACAGGTCGCCGCCCAGCGCGAGGAGAACCAGCGGTTGCAGGCGCGCAACGATGCGCTGGCCGCCGAAGTGGCCGATCTCAAGAGCAGCGGTGAGGCGGTCGAGGAGCGCGCCCGCGCCGAGCTTGGCATGGTCAAGCCCGGCGAGACGTTTTACCGGGTGATCGAGCGCCCCGCCTCTGCCCTGGCGGCCCCGGCTGATTCCGGTCAGCCTGCGCCATGAGCTGGGTGCTGGTTCCGGCCGCCGGCCGCGGTCGCCGTTTCGGCGGTGACATTCCCAAGCAATACCTGCACATCGCCGGCCGGCCGTTGATCGCCCACACCCTGCAGGCCCTGCTGTCGCATCCTGAGATTGAGGGTGCGGTGATCGCGCTGGCTGAGAACGATCCCTACTGGCCGGGCTGGTCGCAGTGGCAGGGCAAGCCGGTGCGCGTCTGCATTGGCGGTGCCGAACGTGCCGATTCGGTGGCGGCGGCGTTGCAGGCATTGCCGGACAGCGTGACCGACGAGACGGTGGTGCTGGTGCATGACGCCGCCCGCCCCAATCTGCGGCACAGCGATATCGACCGTCTGCTGGCGGCGGCCGCGGCCTGTGCCGATGGTGCGCTGCTGGCCGCGCCAGTGCGCGATACCCTCAAGCGCGCCGATGCCGCCGCGCGCAGCCTCGGCACCGAGCCACGCGAGCGGCTGTGGCGGGCGCTGACGCCGCAGGCGTTTCGCCGTGGCCTGCTGCAGCGGGCGCTGGCGGAGGCGGCGCAGGCGGGCGTCATGGTGACCGACGAGGCGATGGCGGTGGAGCGGCTGGGGTTGCGGCCGCAGCTGGTGGAAGGCCGCGAGGACAATCTGAAAGTGACCACGCCGGCCGATCTGGCGCTGGTCGCATTCCTGCTGGAGACGCCGTGATGACGGACATTCGCATCGGTCAGGGCCTGGATGTGCACGCCTTCGGCGCGGGCGATCACGTGATGCTGGGCGGGGTGCGCATTCCCCACACCCAGGGTGTGCAGGCGCACAGCGATGGCGACGTGGTGCTGCATGCCCTGTGTGATGCCATGCTCGGGGCGCTGGCACTGGGTGATATCGGCCGGCATTTCCCGCCCTCGGATCCACGCTGGAAGGATGCCGACAGCCGGGTCTTTCTTCGCCACTGCCAGGCGCTGCTCAGCGAACGCGGCTGGCGGGTGGGCAACTGCGATATCACCGTGATCTGCGAGGCGCCCAAGGTCGGGCCGCATGCGCTGGCGATGCGCGAGGTGATTGCGGCGGAGCTCGGTATTGCGCTCGATGCGGTGAGCATCAAGGCCACCACCAGCGAACGGCTTGGGTTCACTGGCCGTGGCGAGGGCATTGCCGCACAGGCGGTGTGCCTGCTGGTTCGTGCATGAACCCGATCTCGGTGCGTGCACACGGGGCGCCGGTGCTGCAGGCGCGCATCCGCAGTGTGGCGGAAGATTTTTTTGTCGAAGAGTTGCCCGCGTTTGCGGCCAGCGGGGCGGGTGAGCACCTGCTGCTGACCGTGGAAAAGCGTGGCATGAACACCCCCTTTGCCGCCCAGCGGATCGCTCGCTGGGCCGGCGTGCCGGTGTCGGCGGTCGGCTTTGCCGGGATGAAGGATCGCCACGCGGTGACCCGGCAGCGGTTCAGCGTGTGGCTGCCCAAGCGGGTGGCGCCGCCGCTGGAGGCCCTGCAGAGCGACGACCTGCGCGTGCTGGATCACGTCTGGCACAGCCGCAAGCTGCCGCGTGGTGCCTTGGCCGGTAACCGCTTCGTGCTGGTGCTGCGCGGGGTGCAGGGGGCCTCGGAGGCGATCGAGGCGCGGCTGCGGGCGATTGCCGCGCAGGGCGTCCCCAATGCGTTTGGTCGGCAACGGTTTGGGCGCGACGGCGGCAATGTGGCCGCGGCGCTGGCGATGTTTGCCGGCCAGCGGGTGCGCCGGGAGACGCGCACGCTGCTGCTGTCGGCGGCGCGCTCGGCGCTGTTCAATCAGGTGCTGGCGGCGCGGGTGGCGGCAGGCAGTTGGGCAACGGCGCTGGAGGGCGAGGTGTTCATGCTGGACGGCAGCCACAGCGTGTTCGGCCCGGAGCCGCTCACGCCGGCGCTGCAATCCCGGCTGGCCGCCTTCGACATCCACCCCACCGGCCCGCTGTGGGGCGCAGGTGACCTGCGCAGCGTGGCGGCGGCGCGGGCGCTCGAACTGGCGGCGCTGGCCGACCCGGATGCCATGCGGCTGCGTGCCGGGCTGGAGCAGGCCGGGCTGCGGCAGGAGCGGCGTGCGCTCAGGCTGCGTCCGGTCGCGCTGGACTGGACCTGGCTGCAGGCCGACACCCTGGTGTTGCGCTTCGTTCTGCCGCCCGGCGGCTATGCCACCGCCCTGCTCGATGAGCTGGGGCAGATCGAGGATGCCCAGGCCGCCGCCGGGGCGGAGGCCGACTGAGTCGCGGCGGCGGCCTGCCTCAGCGGGTGTCCAGCAGCACCAGAACCGCCCCGGTGCCGCCCTGCGCGGGTGGCGGGGAATGAAACGCCAGCACGTCGGCGCGCTGACGCAGCAGACGGTCGACCAGATTCTTCAGTACCGGCAGGCGGTCTTCCGAGTGCCGGCCCTTGCCGTGAATGATGCGGACGCAGTACAGCCGGTGGCTGCGGCAATCACGCAGGAACTGGCGCAGCAGGGCTTCGGCGGTCTGTACCGGCAGGCCGTGCAGGTCCAGCTCCTCCTGCGCGGCATAGTCGCCGCGCGCCAGTTTTTTCAGGATGCGCGGGGCAATGTCATCGCGTCGGTAGCTGAGCGGATCCCCAGCGTCCAGCGCGCGGGTGAGCACCTGCCGGAACTCGGCGCGGGCCTCGTCCTCGTCGCGTCGGGCCATGCGTGCCGCCGGACGTGGTCGGGGTGGGGTGGGCGGCGGCGGCGCTGGCGGAAGCACCCGCACCTTGCCGCGGTCAGCCCCGATTGCAGCGCGGAACAGCGCGGCATCGTCGGCCGGGGTGGCCTCGGGGGGCGTGGCGTCGGGCGGAGCTTTGCGCATGTGACAAGGGTACCCCGAAGCGGCGGGGGCATCCGGTATCATCACCGCATGTCTTACGTCTGGTTGTCCTGATGCGGATCCTGGTCAGCAATGACGACGGTGTCGATGCGCCCGGGATCCAGATCCTGGCCCAGGGGCTGCGCGATGCCGGTCACGAGGTGATGGTGGTGGCGCCCGACCGCGACCGCAGCGGTGCCAGCAACTCGCTGACGCTGGATGCGCCGATCCGGGTGGTGCGACTGGATGCATCCACCTGGAAGGTGTACGGCACGCCCACCGACTGCGTGCATGTGGCCTTGAGCGGCATGTTGGACGCGCTTGGGCTGCAGCCGGACATGGTGGTGTCGGGGATCAACAACACCGCCAACCTGGGCGATGACGTGATCTATTCCGGGACGGTGGCGGCGGCGATGGAGGGCCGCTTCCTGGGGCTGCCGTCGGTGGCGGTGTCGCTGGTCACCGAGGATCACCTGGGCCGGCATTATTCAAGCGCCGTGCGCGCGGTGTTGGCGATTGTCGAACGGTTGCGGCGTGACCCGCTGCCGGCCAGCACCATCCTCAACGTCAACGTCCCCGACCGGCCCTGGGACGAGATCCGCGGCTTTGCCACCAGCCGGCTGGGGCATCGTCATCGCGCCGAGCCGTGCATCCCGCAGGTGGACGCGCGCGGCCGCCAGTGGTGGTGGGTCGGGGCCGCCGGGGATGAGCAGGACGCCGGGCCGGGAACGGATTTCCACGCCGTCCGCAGTGGCCAGATCGCCATCACGCCGCTGCACGTTGATCTCACCCGCTACCAGGCCCTCGACCAGGTGGCGGGCTGGGTCGAAGCCCTGACCGACGCAGCGGAGGTGGCGGCATGACGGCCCGGCTGCGGCTGCATTCGAGCCATCTCGGTCTGGGCTTGACCGGCCAGCGCGTGCGCGACCGCCTGATCGAGGATCTGCGGGCGTGCGGGATTTGCGACGGGCGCGTGCTCGACGCCATCCGCACCGTGCCGCGGCACCAGTTCGTGGACGAGGCGCTGGCCAGCCGCGCGTATGAGAACAACGCGTTGCCGATTGGTCATGGCCAGACCATCTCGCAGCCGTATGTGGTGGCCCGGATGACCGAAGCGGTGCTGCGCGTGCAGCCGGCGAAAGTGCTGGAGATCGGCACCGGCTCCGGCTATCAGGCGGCAGTTCTGGCGGCACTGGGGCTGGAGGTGTTCACCGTCGAGCGCATCGGGGATCTGTTGCGGACTGCGCGCAAGCGCTTCCGTAGCCTCGGCCTGCACGTGCGCAGCCGGCATGACGATGGCCGGATCGGGTGGCCGGAGCATGCCCCCTTCGATGCCATCCTGGTCACCGCCGCCGCGCCGGCATTGGTGTCGGCGCTGCTGGAGCAACTGGCGCCAGGCGGTGTGCTGGTGGCGCCGGTGGGGCCACCGTCGGGGCAGTCCCTGCTGTGTCTGCACAAAGACGCCCAGGGTGAGGTTCACCAGGACGACTTGGGGCCGGTGAGCTTCGTCCCCTTGCTGTCGGGATTGCAGGACTGATGCGCCTGTTTGGACCGCTCTACCAGCGAGCCCTGGCCTGGTCGCGGCACCCGCGCGCGCCCGCGTTGCTGGCCGGGCTGAGCGTGATCGAGGCGATCGTGTTTCCGGTGATGCCAGAAGTGATGCTGGCGCCGATGTGTCTGGCCCAGCCGCGGCATGGGTTCCGCTTCGCCGGGATCAGTCTGGCCGGGTCGCTGGTGGGGGCGGTGGTCGGCTACCTGCTGGGGCATTACGCCTACGAGGCCGTGCACCCATTGCTGCGCACGCTGGGTTGGCTGGAGCGGATCGATGCCCAGGTGACCAGCCTGCAGGCGATCGTGGCGCATTCGCCGTGGCAGGCGTTCTGGTTGCTGGTGCTGGCCGGGTTCACCCCGATCCCGCTGAAGATGTTTACCTGGGCCAGCGGCATCGTCGGGGTGCCGATGCTGCCGTTTCTGGCGGCGATGCTGGTCGGGCGCGGCAAACGCGTCTATCTGCTGGCGCTGGCGATCCGGCTCGGGGGCGAGCGCGCCGAGCGCGCCCTGCACCGGTGGATCGAGCACATCGGCTGGGGCGTGCTGCTGGCGCTGGCCGGACTGATCGGATGGTTGCTCCTGCGCGGACATGGGGCATCATGAACGCCATGCGTGCAAACCGGATCATCCTGCTGCTGGCGGTGCTGCTAGTGGCCGGCTGTGGCCACACCCGGGTGGTCAAGCCGCCGCGTGAGGCGGCGACCGGCCCGCACGGCGCCACCCCGCCGCCGGCGCGGGTGTCGCAACCCAAGTACGGTGCCACCGTGGTGGTGCAGCGTGGCCAGACGGTGTACCGCATCGCGACCGAAAACGGCATCACGCCGCTGGATCTGGCGTTGTGGAATGACATCCCCCCGCCCTACACCATCTATCCGGGGCAGCGCCTGCGGCTGTATCCGAAGAACGACCGGGACAGTCAGGCCCCGGCACCGTCCCCCGGTCAGGCGCAAGGCGGCAGCCGGCCGCCAGCCGCATCCTCCGCGCCGACGGCACCTGCGCCGGCCCCGGCGCCGGCAGCGCCCGTCAGCACCCTGCGCTGGCAGTGGCCGGCAGACGGCAGCGTGGTCGCCACGTTCCAGGCGGGCGACCCCACCCGCCAGGGCGTGGACATTGCCGGCAAGGCCGGCCAGCCGGTTCGGGCCGCGGCCGATGGCGTGGTGGTGTATTCCGGCAATGGGCTGGTGGGCTATGGCGAGCTGATCATCGTCAAGCACAACGACCAGTGGCTGTCGGCCTACGGCCATAACCGGGCGCGGCTGGTCAACGAAGGCGCCCTGGTCAAAGCAGGGCAGCAGATCGCCGAGATGGGCCATACCGGCACCAACCGCGACATGCTGCACTTCGAGATCCGCTACAACGGCAAGCCGGTGGATCCGTTGCAGTACCTGCCCAAGCGCTGACAGGCGCTGGCGTATGGCCCGCAGCAGGCGCGCCAGGACCGGCCTTGCGCCGGCCTGGGCCAGAACGATGCCCTGATTTCAAAGGGATTGGACTGTAGGGGCGACGCATGCGTCGCCCCTACAAGGGTCAGGACACTGCCTTGAATACAGGATTCCGCGCTTTTAAAGCGTGCGTTGAATCGTGCGTTTCGACTGGATCGCGGGCACGCGGTTGGTTGCTTCCGGACGGCATATTGCTGGCCGTCGCTGGTTGCATCGCGGGGCTTGATGCGCAGACGCGGTGCCTTTGGCGCGCAAGGTTCACCAGCCAAGGGCGTTCAAGGTGCTGGTGAAAAAACCGCGCCGCGCGTCGGGGCGCGGCGGCGGTCAATGGCAGGGCGGTTTTTTTGAATCAAACACCCTTCAGCGCAGCGTGCGCAGGGTCAGTTCCAGTTCGGTCTGGCCCGCCTTGCGTTGCACGATGCGGACGGGGGCAGGGATATCCGGGGCGATCCAGACCAGGATCTGCCGGTCATCGTCGCTGCGCACGACCCGGGTGGCCTGGATTTTCTGGCCGCCGATGTCCAGCGTGTCCTTGCCCTGGGCTTGGTAGGTCTGCTGATGGGCGGTGCCGTTGTCCACCACCCGGTAGCGCAGCGGTTTGCCGCTGGCAAGGTCGCGCTGGATGGCCAGGTTGACCAGCATGCCGTCGATGTCGCCGTCCTGCAGCGCTACCGGGCCGGTGCGATCGGGTTTGACGTCACCGCTCCAGCGCGCTTCCCGCGCAGTCCAGTCGTAGCGGGCGTCTTTCTGGCTTTTCTTGAACAGCAGTTGGGCGCTGTCGCTGCCCGACAGCGGCCGCAGCTGGCCGTTGCGCTCCTCGAACACGGTGACCTGGCGGGCGCTGCCCACCGCGTTCTGGACGCTGAGTTCGTAGCGCCAGCGGTTGCCGTCCTGGGGTTGCAGGCTGATGCGGGCATCGGCCGGGACGCCTTTCCAGTTGGCGTCGTAGTCGGCGACGAACGGCTTGATTGCCCAGGCCGGCGCGGTGGCCAGCAGCAGGAGCAGGGTCAGCGGGCGCAGTGCGTGCATCGATCGATCCTCGGGCAGCCGCGCACGGCGCGGTCAGGGTGAGAGGGACTCTAGGGACAGCGGTGTAAACAGCGGCTGACCATCCACCCAGGCGCGGCCATCGCGTTCGGCCAGCCGGCCGGCGGCGGCCAGCCGCAGCACGCCGACCAGCAGCGGATGCTCCACCGCAAGCACGCGTGCGGCCAGCCGGTCGGCATCGTCGCCCGGCAGTACGGGCACCCGGGCCTGGGCGATCACCGGGCCACCGTCCAGCTCCGCGGTCACGAAGTGCACGCTGGCGCCGTGCTCGCTGTCGCCAGCGTCCAGTGCGCGCTGGTGGGTGTGCAGGCCCTTGTATTTGGGCAGCAGCGCGGGATGGATGTTGAGCAGCCGGCCCTGGAAGCGCTGCACGAAGTCCGGGCCAAGAATGCGCATGTAGCCGGCGCAGACGATCCAGTCCGGTGCGGCGGTGGCAATCGCATCGCCCAGCGCCGCGTCGAACGCGGCGCGGCTGCCGTAGGACTTGGGGGTGCGTGCCCAGCGCAGGGCTTCGGGCACCCGGAGGAGAGCCGGGGCGTCGGGGTTGTCCGAGAATACGCCGACCACCTGTGCGTCCAGGGTGCCGGCGGCGATGGCGTCGAGGATGGCCTGCAGATTGCTGCCGCGGCCGGAGGCAAGGGCGGCGATGCGGATGGGCATGGCGTCAGGTCAGCCGATACGCAGACGGTCGCCGTCACGCGGCGGGGTGACCTGGCCGATCCGCCAGTGGGCCAGGCCCAGACGGTCGAGGTCGGCCTCGATGGCGGCCACGTCGGCCGGGTCGGCCATCAGGACGTAGCCGATACCGCAGTTGAAGGTGCGCCACATTTCCGGCTCGGCCACGCCGCCTTCGCGCTGCAGCCAGTCGAACACAGCCGGGCGCGGCCAGCTGGACACGTCGATGTCCAGCCCCAGCGGGGCCGGAACCACGCGGATGATCTTTTCCACCAGCGCGCCGCCGGTGACGTGCGCCATCGCGTGGATGTCGTGCTTGGCCAGCAGTTCCAGCACTGGCTTGACGTAAATGCGGGTGGGCGCCATCAGCGCGTCGGCCAGGGTGGTGCCGCCCAGGTCGAGGTCGAGCGGGTTGCCGGCGCGCTGCAGGATCTTGCGGATCAGCGAGTAGCCGTTGGAATGCGGGCCGCTGGAGGCCAGACCGATCAGCACGTCGCCCGCGCGCAGGGCGCTGGAATCGATCAGCTTGGACTTCTCCACCGCGCCGACGGCGAAGCCGGCGAGGTCATAGTCGCCGGGCGGGTACATGTCCGGCATTTCCGCCGTCTCGCCGCCGATCAGCGCACAGCCGGCAATCTCGCAGCCCTTGGCAATGCCGGCGACCACGTTGACCGCGGTGTCCACGTCCAGCTTGCCGGTGGCGAAGTAGTCCAGGAAGAACAGTGGTTCGGCGCCCTGCACCAGCACGTCGTTGACGCACATCGCCACCAGATCCTGGCCGATCGTGTCGTGGCGATTCAGTTGCTTGGCGAGGATCAGCTTGGTGCCCACACCGTCGGTGCCGGAGACCAGCACCGGCTCCCGGTAGCGGCCGGCCAGGTCGAACAGACCGCCGAACAGGCCTACGCCGCCTAAGACTTCGGGGCGCAGGGTACGGCGAACCAGCGGCTTGATGCGCTCGACCACGGCATTGCCGGCATCAATGTCAACACCGGCATCGCGGTAGGTCAGGCCGGAAGAGGAGGGCGTGGAAGGCGTCACGGCAGGCTCGCGCGGGCATTGTGAATCCGCGATTTTAGCAGCCGCGCAACCCGGACATGGACGTGTCCGTCCGCCTGCGGCACCATTTCCCCACGCAATGGCCGGAACTCCGGCGAGGAAGGGCGATGCAAACCAAGCCGCGATGGACGATGCAACCGGGTCTGGGCTGGCTGCGGGCAGCGCTGCTGGCCGCGGTGCTGGGTTTGTGGCTGCCGGGCGTGGTGTGGGCACAGCGGGTCGAGGGGGATCGCGCGGTCGCCGAAGGGCCGTACCAGACCGAAGTGAGTGTGCGCAACCAGACCGCGGCGGAGCGCGACAAAGCCTTTGCCCGTGCGCTGGCGCAGGTGCTGGCCAATCTGACCGGCGATCGCAACGTTGCCGACCGTGACGATGCGCGCCGGGTGCTGGCGCAGGCCGAGGACTATGTCGAGGGTTACGACTATCGGCAGGATGAGGGTGTCGGCCCGAGCGGGGCACCCAGTTTCCAGACCATGCTGGTGGTGCGCTTTCGGCCCGCCGACATCGATGATCTGGTCGATTTGCTCGGCCTGCCGCGCTGGCCGCAGCTGCGTCCAAAACCCGTGCTGTGGCTGGCCATCGACGATGGCCGCGGCCCGCGTCTGGTCGGGCTGGGTCAGGTCAATGCCGCCCGTGCGATTCTGGATGCGGCCAAGGCGCGCGGTTATGCCTTGGGGCTGCCGCAGGGAACCGCGGCCGAACAGGCGGCGGTGGGGGCGATCTGGCGGGGCGACGTGGCGGCGATCACGGCGCTTTCTCGCCGCTACAGCCCGCCGATCCAGTTGATCGGCCGGCTACGGCGCGATTCCTCCAGCTGGGTGGCGGACTGGACGCTGGTTGACAACGGCAAGGTGCTGGCCAGCTGGCAGCGCCTGGATGCTGATCCGCGCCGTGCCATGGCCGACGGCGCGCAAGGGGCTGCCGATGCGCTGTTCAAGCGCTATGCCCGCAGCAACTCGGGCGCCACGCCGGGGGCTTACCGGCTGCGCATCCTCGGCCTGCGCAGTGCCGATGATTACCTGCGGCTGATGGGCTATCTGGATGACCTGCCGGGCGTGCGGCGCCTGCTGCCGGTGCTGGCCATGCCCGATCACCTGGAGCTTCAGGTGGAACTGGCCGGCGGTCTGGGCACGTTCACCCGGTATGTGGATCGCGGCACCGTGCTGGCGGCGGTGCCGGCCAGCGACGATGGTCGTGCGGGCTCGCCGGCCGAATTCAGGATGCGGGGAGAGTGAGCATGCAGCGTGACGAGGATCTGGCCACCATTGCCGCGTTTTATCGGCGCGTACAGTGGACGGCGCTGTTGCTGGGGATCGGCTGGCTGGTGTGGCTGCTGGCGCCGATCCTGACCCCGTTTGCCTTGGCCGCGCTGCTGGGCTGGCTGGGCGATCCGATGGTGGATCGCCTGGAGCGGCGGATGTCGCGCAACTGGGCCGTGACGCTGGTGTTTTCCAGCATCGTCCTGCTCATGCTGCTGGTATTGGTGCTGCTGTTGCCGGTGCTGGAGGCGCAGGTGATGACCCTGGTCGATTCGCTGCCGGGCTACCGCGACTGGTTGGTGCAGACCGCGCTGCCCTGGCTGGAACGGCGCACCGGGTTGCAGATCCTGGCCTGGTTTGACCCGCAGCGCCTGTTTGAGCTGATCCGCACGCACTGGCAGAGTGCAGGGGGTATCGCGGCGGTGGTGCTGGGCTATGTCTCGCGCTCCGGTATTGCCCTGCTGGCCTGGCTGGCCAATCTCGCCCTGCTGCCGGTACTGACCTTTTTCTTTCTGCGCGACTGGGATCTGATCGTGGAGCGCATCGCCACCCTGGTGCCGCGCAATCATTACGACACCGTGCGTGCGCTGGCGCAGCAGACCGACGAGGTGCTGGGCGGCTTTCTGCGCGGCCAGATGCTGGTCATGCTGATTCTTGGGGTGCTGTATGCCCTTGGGTTGTGGCTGGTGGGGCTGGATCTGGGCATCCTGATCGGCCTGGTGGCCGGGCTGTTGACCTTCGTGCCGTATCTGGGGCCGGCTTCGATCGTGATCTTCGGCGGGCTGGCGGCGCTGGTGCAGTTTGGTGACTGGCAGCATCTGCTGGGGGTGGGCATCGTGTTCACCGTCGGCCAGCTGGTGGAGAGCTTTCTGCTGACGCCGGTGCTGGTGGGCGATCGCATCGGCCTGCATCCGATGGCGGTGATCTTTGCGGTAATGGCCGGTGGCACCCTGTTTGGCTTTCTCGGCATGCTGCTGGCGCTGCCGGTGGCGGCGGTGGCCAACGTCGTGCTGCGCCATCTCGGCGAGCGGTATCGGCACAGCCGGCTGTATGCCGGCGATACGCCGGCGATTCTGCTGGATATCGAGCAGATGCCACCGGCCAGCGACGAACAGGCGGGTTGACGTCGATGGAACCTTGGGTTGCGCAGTTGCCACTGGCGCTGCGGGCGCCGCCGGATCAAACCCTGGACGGCTACGTGCAGCCGCCGCCGGGGTTGTGTCCGCAGTTGCAGGCGCTGGCAGCGGGCGAGTCGGGCAGTGTGTACCTGCACGGTGGTAAAGCCACCGGCAAGAGCCATCTGTTGCTGGCGACCTGCATGCAGGCGCAGGCACAGGGGCGGCGGGTGGCGTATCTGTCGTTGCGTGGTCTGCGTGGCCGCCTGCGTGATGCCAGTGGCGGGCTGGACGGGGCCGCGCTGGTGGCGCTGGACGATATCGAGGTGATTGCCGGCGAACGCAGCGACGAGGTGGCGCTGTTCGATCTGCACAACCGTTTGCGCGATGCCGGGTGCAGCCTGCTGTATGCCGCTGCCGACGCGCCGGATGCGCTCGGGCTGAGCCTGCCCGACCTGCGTTCCCGCCTGGCCCACTGCATGCGCTGGACGCTGCCGGTGCTGGACGATGACGGTCGTGCCGAGTTGCTGCGCCGGCGTGCCGCCGCGCGCGGCCTGGATCTGGAGGCGGCGGCACTGGACTGGCTGTTGCGTCGGGTCAACCGCGATCTGGGGAGCCTGACCGCGTTGTTCGACCGGCTCGACCGGGCGTCGTTGGCGGCGCAGCGGCGGTTGACCGTGCCCTTCCTGCGGCAGGTGCTGGGCGGGCAGGGCGGCGATAGAGCCGACGTGTGAGCCACCACGCCGTCAGGGGCAATCAAATCCGTCGTGCCCCCTGCGCCGCCTGCCCGGTGATGCGAATCAGCGCACGCCCAGTTGCTGCTCCAGCTGCGCCAGCCGCTCCGGGGTGCCCACGTCGGTCCAGCGGCCACGGTGGTGTTCGCCGCTGATCGCCCCGTGGGCCATGTGCGCGCGCAGGAGCGGTGCCAGTGGGAAGGCGGGCTGGCCGTTGATCCATGCTGGCGCTGTGATCACCGCCTGCCAGTCGTCGAGCAGGTGTGGCCGGTACACACCGATGCCGGCATAGGTGAGTCTGCGGCTGCCCTCGGCCTGCACGCTGCCGTCTGCCGCCAGTGCAAAATCTCCCTGCGGCGCCTGCGGTGGGGGATCGACCAGCACCAGATGCGCCAGCCCGCGCGGTGCGTGCGGCAGGCGGGCGAAGTCGTAATCCGTCCAGACGTCGCCATTGACCAGCAAAAACGGCGCCTCGCCCAGCAGCGGGCGGGCGTGCAGCATGCCGCCGCCGGTATCCAGTGGCGTGTCGCCTTCGTGGGCGTAGCGGATACGCAGGCCCCAGCGGGCGCCGTCACCCAGCCGGGCCGGGAACTGCGCCGCCAGCCAGGCGGTGTTGATCACCACGTCGGTGATGCCCAGCGCCGCCAGTTTTTCCAAATGCCACTCGATCAACGGTTTGCCGCCGACCGGCAGCAGCGGCTTGGGGGTATGCAGGGTCAGCGGACGCATCCGCTCGCCCAGTCCGGCGGCGAAGATGAGCGCCTTCATGTTGTCACCCTGGCAAAGGCGGGTTTGAGGGTGCGCTCCAGCAGCTCGCGCAGCGGGTCGAGTTCGCGGTATTTCGGCACCACCGCATCGAGGTAGGCGAAGAAGCGCGGAGCATCCTGCAGGTAGCGTGGTTTGCCGTCGCGATGGTGCAGGCGGGCGAAGATGCCCAAGATTTTCAGATGCCGCTGCACGCCGCACCAGTCGGCATCGCGCAGGAACAGGTCGAGCGCGGGCACTGGCAGGCCGGCGGCTACGGCGCGGGCATGGTAGTCGCGCAGCCAACGTTCAACGCGCGGCTCGGGCCAGCTGAGAAAGGCATCGCGCAGCAGGCTGACCGGGTCGTAGGCGATGGGCCCCAGCACCAGATCCTGGAAATCCAGCACGGCCGGCCCGTCCGCCACTGGCATCAGGTTGCGCAGCATGAAGTCGCGGTGGGTGGGGACGCGCGGCTGCGCCAGCATGGCGTCCATCAACCGGCGCTGGGCCAGTTGCAGGCGTTCGGCGTCGTCACAGCCCAGTGCGATGCCGAGGTGACGGCGCACGAACCAGTCTTCAAACAGGCCGGCATCCCGCTGCAGCAGGGCTTCGCCGAACACCGGCATGTCGGCAGGCAGGGCCATCGACTGCAGCCGCACCAGCTGCGCGATGGCCCCTGCCATATGGGTGTCGGCGGTGTCAGCATCGATCACCTGCGCCACGGTCGGCCCACCCAGGTCTTCCAGCAGCAGGAAGCCGGCGTCGATATCGCGTGCCAGCACCTGTGGCACGCGCACGCCGCCGGTCTCCAGCATGTCGCGCACGCGCAGCCAGGGTCGGACGTCGTCCTGACCCGGCGGCGAATCCATCAGGATGTACGAAGGGGTGATCCCCGCCGTGCGCCAATAGCTGCGGAAACCGGCATCGCTGGAGGCGGGTTCAAGCAGCAGATCGGGAGTGCCGAGGACGGCACGGACCCAGTGCAGCCGCTGCTGGCTGCGGTCGTTGACGAAAGGATCGGTCATCGCCACAGGGTAAACTGCGCGCCGGTCATTGCGCAGTGCAAGCGAGGCTTAAGCGGTGGCGATATTACAGCCCGTCCTGTTGTCCGGGGGTTCCGGCACCCGTCTGTGGCCGCTGTCGCGCGAGGCCTATCCCAAGCAGTTCCTGCCGCTCGTGGGCGACGCCACCATGCTGCAGGCCACCTGGCAACGGGTGGCGGCGTTGACCGATGCCGCCCCGATCGTGGTCGCGGGCGAGGACCACCGCTTTCTGGTGGCCGAGCAGTTGCGCCAGATCGGCGCCCCGACCCCGGCGATCCTGCTGGAACCGGTCGGCCGCAACACGGCCCCGGCGATCGCGGCGGCGGCGCTGCAGGCCATGGCCAACGGCGAGGACCCGCTGTTGCTGGTGCTGCCGTCCGATCACGTGGTGCGCGACGAGGCCGCCTTCCAGACGGCCGTGCGCGCCGCCATGCCGGCCGCTGCCGACGGCATGCTGGTGACGTTCGGGATCGTGCCGACGGCGGCCGAAACCGGCTTCGGGTACATCCAGGCCGCTCCCGGCGATGGGGTGCGCCCGGTCGTGAGGTTTGTCGAGAAACCCGATGCGGCAACAGCCCAAGCCTATCTTCAGGCGGGTGGCTATTACTGGAACAGCGGCATGTTCCTGCTGCGTGCCTCGCGCTATCTGGACGAACTGCAGCGCTTCCGCCCGGACATCGTTGCCACTGTTCGTGCCGCGTTTGCCGCGGCCAGCCGCGATGGTGATTTCATCCGCCTGGACAAGGCGGCGTTTGCGGCCTGTCCGTCGGATTCGATCGACTACGCGGTGATGGAAAAGACCGACGCCGCAGGCGTGCTGCCGGTGGAGATCGGTTGGAACGATGTCGGCTCGTGGGCGGCGCTGTGGGAGGTCAGCGAGCAGGACACCGATGGCAATGCCCATCACGGCGATGTGATCGCCATCGACAGCCGCAACAGCTATGCCTATGCGCGCCGGCTGGTGGCGCTGGTGGGCGTCGAAGATCTGGTGGTGGTGGAAACCGACGACGCCGTGCTGGTGGCGCGCAAAGACAAGGTGCAGCAGGTCAAGGACGTGGTGGCGCGGCTGAAGGCCGATGCCCGCACCCAAGCGGTGCTGCACCGGGAAGTGCATCGCCCGTGGGGCAGCTATGACTCGGTGGACATGGGCGACGGCTTTCAGGTCAAGCGCATCAAGGTGAAACCCGGCGCCCGGTTGTCACTGCAATCGCACGCCCGCCGCGCCGAACACTGGGTGGTGGTGCGCGGCATTGCCCGCGTGACCCGCGACAACGACGTGTTCGATCTCTATCCCAACCAGAGCACCTACATCCCGATCGGCGCCAAGCACCGGCTGGAAAACCCGGGCCACGAGCCGCTGGAGCTGATCGAGGTGCAATCCGGCGACTACCTTGGCGAAGACGACATCGTGCGTTACGAGGACGTGTACGGGCGCAGCTGACGCGGCGGGGCGGTGACGCTTAGCCCAACGAGGCCAGCCAGTCGTCGTCGCTGCCTTCCGGCACATCCGCCAGCAGCGCGGTGCTCAAATAGCGCTCGCCGGTGTCCGGCAGCATGGCCAGCAGCACGCTGCCTGCCGGGGCGGTGTCGGCAATCGCAAGGGCGGTGGCCAGCGTGCCACCGGCGGAGATGCCAACGAAGAGGCCTTCTTCAGCCGCCAGCCGGCGTGCGGTGGCGATCGCCTGCTCGTCGCTGACGGTATGCAGGGCGTCCGCCACGCTGCGGTCGAGCACGTCGGGCACGAAATCCGGCGTCCAGCCCTGGATCTTATGCGGCTGCCAGGTATCGCCCTTGAGCAGGGCGGCGCCGGCCGGTTCCGTGGCGGCGATGCGTACGTCGGGGCGGGCCAGCTTGAGCATCTGGCCGACGCCGGTCAGGGTGCCGCCAGTGCCCCAGCCGCTGACGAACCAATCCAGCCGCTTGCCGGCAAAGTCGCGCAGAATCTCGGCGGCGGTGGTGCTGCGGTGGAAGGCCGGGTTGGCCGGGTTGGCGAACTGGCTGGCCAGAAACCAGCCATGGCGTTCGGCCAGTTCGCGGGCCTTGCGCACCATGCCGCTGCCGCGTTCGGCGGCTGGCGTCAGGATGACCTTGGCGCCATAGGCGCGCATCAGCTTGCGGCGCTCCACCGAGAAAGTCTCGGTCATCACCGCGACGAACTTGTAGCCACGGGCGGCGGCGATCATCGCCAACGCCACGCCAGTGTTGCCGGACGTGGCCTCGACGATGGTGTCGCCCGGTTTCAGCAGCCCGCGCCGTTCGGCATCGAGGATGATCCCAAGCGCCAGGCGGTCTTTGACCGAGCCGCCTGGATTGAACGCCTCCACCTTCACGTACAGGTGGACGTGCCGGGGCGGCAGCCGGTGCAGCCGCACGATGGGGGTGTTGCCGATGGTGTCGAGAATGCTGTCGTAGAGCGCCATGGGGGGGTCTGGGTGCGCACGGAGGCGCGCATGGGGGGCGTCCACGCTAGACCGGCACCTGTGAACAGGGAAGTGCGAGTTTGCTGTTTTCTTATGCCCTGAAGGCATGAGCATTGCCAGATAAGGCTTGCGGCATGGTTATAATCAAATCGCATCATCCGGATGCGGCGATATTCAAGAGTCTGTCGTCATGACCCTGACCCAGTTGCGCTATCTGGTGGCCATTGCCGATGCCGGCTTCAATATCACCCAGGCCGCCGAGCGCGTGCACGCCTCGCAGCCGGGGCTGTCGAAGCAGCTCAAGCAGCTGGAAGACGAGCTGGGTTTCCAGATTTTCCGGCGTCGGGGCCGCAGCCTGGAGGGTGTCTCGCCGGCGGGCGCGCGGGTGATCGAGAGCGCGCGGCGGATCCTGGCCGAGGTCGCCAATATCCGCAGCTTTGCCGCCAACGAGCGCGGCGAGCAGCGCGGCCGGTTGCTGCTGGCCACCACCCACACCCAGGCGCGCTATGTGCTGCCGCCGGCGATTGCCGGGCTGACCCGGCAATACCCGCAGGTCAGCGTCGATCTGTTTGCCGCTGGCGATGCGGAAGTGCTGGCGCGGCTGGATGAGGCGGATTTTGGGTTGCTCAGCACCGCCGGCCCGCCGCCGGCAACGCAGGGGGTGGCGGTGCCGTTGTACCGCTGGCGACGGGTGCTGTTGGTGCCTAAGGCGCACCCGCTGGCGCAGCGCACTACGCCACCGGCGCTGGCCGAGTTGGCGATGTATCCGCTGATTTCATACGAGTCCTCGACGCATCCGGAGTCGTCGCTGCAGCGGGCATTCGCCGCCGCCGGGGTGTCGCCCAAGATCGCCATGACGGCGCGCGATGCCAACCTCATCAAAGCCTATGTCCGCACCGGCCTGGGCGTGGGCCTGCTGGCGGAAATGGCGGTGTCCGGCCGCGAAGACGCTGATCTGCAGGTCGTGCCGGCTCCGCTGGAGTTGCCGGAGTGCATCACCTGGGCGGTGGTGCCGCGCGATCGTGTCCTGCGCGAGTACGCGCTGGCGCTGCTGCATGCGTTGGCACCGCAGATCGACCGGCGCGATCTGCGGCGCGTGCTGGAAGGCAGTCAACCGCCCGACTGGCCGGAGCCGCCACGCTGGCAGGTGCGCTGAAGCAACGGCGTAGGTGTCAGTGGCCCAGCTCGAACACCGCTTCGAGCGTGACCGAGACCGTGTTTTCGCCGGGCGCGACAGCGGTATCCGCCTCAGCCATTGCTGGCATGGACGCCAGCTTGGCCATGCCGGGGAGTGGGCGCGGCAGGTTGCTGCCACCTTCATTCAGGCTGACCACCCGCAGCACCTTCAAGCCCAAGGCATCGGCATAGGTGCGGGCCATGGCCTGCGCCTTTTGTACGGCCACCCGCCGTGCATCCGCCATGGCCGCTTCCGGCTTTTCGATGGTGAAGCTGGGGCCATTGATCTGGTTGGCACCCTGCGCCACCAGCGTATCCAGCACGCGGCCCAGCCGGGCCAGATCGCGCACCTTCACATTGACCGTGTTGCTGGCCTGATAGCCGATGATGGTCGGGGGCTGGTTGTCCCCGTAGCGGTACTGGGGATTGAGCGTGATCCCGCTGGTTTGCACATCGCGGCCCTCGATCCCGGCGGCACGCAACGCCGTCATGACCTTGTCCATGCGCACGGCGTTGTCGCGCATGGCGGTGTTGGCGTCGGCAGCCTGGGTGATCACGCCGGCCGAGAGCAGGGCCAGATCGGGACGGCGGCTGACCTCGCCGGTGGCGGCTACGGACAGCACGGTGGTGTTTGCAGTCGGGGTCGGGGCGGGCGGCGTCTGGGCGGCGGCGGAAAGGACCGGGGTGCTCAGGCTCAGGGCGAGGAGAACGGTGCGCAGCAGCATGGACATGACCTATGGGGATGAACACGACGCCCTCATCATGTACCACTGCGGGGTGAACGCCGGGTGAGCCGGCAGACGTACTCCGGGATGGCCTCTGCTGGCAGGCGACGGCTGCGGGTTAGACTTCGGCCATGCTGTATCTCGCCTCGCGTTCCCCTCGCCGTGCCGACCTGCTGTCCCGTCTCGGGGTGCGCTTCGGTTTGCTTGATCTTGACGTGCCCGAGCACCAGGCGCCGGGCGAGCCGGCCGCCGATTACGTGCACCGGGTGGCGCGCGAAAAGGCCGGTGCCGGGTTGCTGAAGGTGCTGGCCAGCCCCGGCGCGGTGGTGCTGGGTGCGGACACCGAGGTGATCCTGGACGGCCGGGTGTTTGGCAAGCCTGCCGATGCCGCCGAGGCCGCGGCGATGTTGCGTGCCCTGTCCGGCCGCACCCACGAAGTGCTGACCGTGGTATGTCTGGCCTCGGCCGGGCGCGAGGCGCAGGCGGCGGTGGCGACCCGGGTCAGCGTGGATCCGCTGGAGGACGCCGATATCGCCCGCTACCTGGCGACCGGCGAATGGCAGGGCAAGGCCGGTGGGTATGCCATCCAGGGTCGTTTCGAGGCCTATGTGGCGCGTCTGGAGGGGAGCTACTCCGGCGTGATGGGGCTGCCGCTGCGGGAAACCGCACGCTTGCTGCGCGAGTTCGGGGTGCCGGTATGAGCGAAGAGCTGCTGGTCAACGTCACCCCGCGCGAAACCCGCGTGGCGGTGGTCGAAAACGGCATGCTGCAGGAGCTGCACATCGAGCGCGGCAGTCAGCGCGGCGTGGTCGGCAACATTTACAAGGGCAAGGTACAGCGGGTGATGCCCGGCATGCAGGCGGCGTTCGTGGACATTGGCCTGGATCGCGCCGCGTTCCTGCACGCCAACGATATTTTTCGCAGCGCACCGCTGGATGCGGCGGACGGCGAGACGCCAGCGCTGGCGCTGCCACAGGTGCAGGTGCCGGTCACCGAGCTGCTGCGCGATGGTGCCGAGATCGTCGTGCAGGTGGTCAAGGATCCGATCGGCAGCAAAGGCGCGCGGCTCACCACCCAGATCAGTATTCCCTCGCGCTACCTGGTGCTGCTGCCGCGTTCGAAGGTGATCGGCATTTCCGCCCGCATCGAGGATGACGTCGAGCGTGCGCGCTTGAAAGGGTTGATGCAGACCCTGACGGCCGGTGGCCCCGGCTACGGCTACATCGTTCGCACCAATGCCGAGGGGCAGCCGGCCGAGGCCCTGGCCGAGGACATTGCCTATCTCAGCCGGGTCTGGGAGCAGGTCGAAAGCCGTGCCCCCAGTGCGACCGTGGGCAGCTGCCTGTACGAGGACCTGAGCCTGCCGCTGCGTGCGGTGCGTGACCTGATCCGGCGTGATGTCGAGCGCGTGCGGGTGGACTCACGCGAGACCTGCGACCGCCTGCGCGAGTTCGCGGCGCGCTACATGCCGGCGCTGGCCGACAAGATCGAGCACTACACCGGCGCCCGCCCGATCTTCGACATGTACGGCGTGGAAGATGAAATCCAGCGTGCGCTGGAGAAGGAAGTGCCGCTGAAATCCGGCGGCTATCTGGTCATCGACCAGACCGAGGCGATGACCACGGTGGACGTCAACACCGGCAGCTTCCTGGGGCAGCGCAATCTCGAAGAAACCGTCTTCCGCACCAATTTGGAGGCGGCGCAGGCGGTGGCGCGCCAGCTGCGCCTGCGCAATCTGGGCGGGATCATCATCATCGACTTCATCGACATGCAGGACCCCGAGCACCGCCGGCAGGTGCTGCGCACGCTGGAGAAGTCGCTGACCAAGGACCACGCCAAGACCACGGTGTACGACTTCTCGCCACTGGGTCTGGTGGAGATGACCCGCAAGCGCACGGTGGACTCGCTGGAGCGGCAACTGTGCGAGCCCTGCCATGAGTGCGGCGGACGCGGCATGGTCAAGACCGCCGAAACCGTGACCTACGAAATCTTCCGCGAGATCGTGCGTGCGGTGCGGCAGTTCGAGGCGGCACGGCTGCTGGTGATCGCCTCGCCCAAGGTGGTGGCGCGGATCACCGAGGAAGAATCCAACGCGGTGGCCGAGCTGGAGGAGTTCATCGGCAAGTCGATCCGTTTCCAGGCCGATAGCCAGTACCTGCAGGAGCAGTTCGATGTGGTGCTGCTTTGAGCCGCCAGCACGGCGGTCGGGCAAGGCCGCCTGCAGCCCAGATAGGTGTCAGGCCCGGCGTGGGCTGACAACGCCAGGAGGGCGTTGTTTCGGCCTTGCAAAGGAGCGTTGACATGGAGATGCCGTGGCGCCACCGCTTGCGCCTGCTGCGTCGCGGCCTGTGGTACGCGCTGGCGCTGGCCTTGGTGATGGTGGCGTTGCTGGTCACGGTCGTCAGCCAGTTACTCCCGGTCTTGCAGGCGCATCCGGCGCAGGTCGCTGCCTGGCTCAGCCAGCGGGCGGGTCGCCCGGTGGCGTTCGACCGCCTTAAGACGGCCTGGACTCGGCGCGGGCCGCTGCTGCAACTAGATGGGCTGCGGATCGGTGCGGGCGCGCAAGCGCTTGCCGTGGGCGATGCCGAACTGCTGGTGGCGCCTTACACCGGCTGGTTGCCGGGCCATTCGCTGACCGAGCTGCGGCTGCGCGGGCTCGCTCTCACCCTGCTGCGCGGCGCTGACGGGCAGTGGCAGGTGCGTGGCCTGCCGGGGCAGCAGACCGGGGCCGATCCACTCGAGACGTTGTCGCGCCTGGGTGAGTTGCAGCTGGCGCAGGCGCGTCTGCAGGTGCTGGCGCCCGACCTGCATCTGGATGTGCAGGTGCCGCGCATCGACCTGCGCCTGCGCGTCAATGGCACCCGGGTGGAGGCCGGGGCGCGTGCCTGGCTGCGTACCGGCGGGCAGGCCCTGGATGTCGCCGGTACGCTTGATCGCGGCAGCGGCGACGGGCGTTTGTACGCCGGCAGCCGTCGGCTCGATCTGGCCGAGTTCCCGGCGCGGGTGTCGCTGGCGGGCATCACCCCGCAGGCGGGGCGTGGCCAGGCGCAGGTCTGGGCCACCCTGCGCGGGTTTCGGATCGTGGGGGTGCGGGCGATCACCGAGCTCGACAGTGTGGTGCTGGCCGGTACGCCGTGGGCACCGGGTCAGCCAGCACCGCGCCTGACGCTGGGGCCGCTGGTGCTGGATGCCGAATGGGCCGGCACCCTGCGCGACTGGCGGGCACGGGCCTACCGGCTGCGTCTGGGGGCGGCAACGCCAGCGATGGACGGACTGGCGATGGCCGGTGGCCGGCACTGGGCGGTGCGGGCCCGGCATCTGCAGTTGGCCCCCTGGCTGCAACTGGCCACCCTCAGCGATATCGTGCCGCCGCGGCTGCGTGACTGGCTGCATCAGGCGCGTCCGGATGCGGCGCTGGATGACGTGACGCTGACCAGCGTCGGCGATGACCGGCTGCACGTGGCGATGCGGGTGTCAGGCCTTCAGTTCGATCCGGTCGGTCATGCGCCCGGGCTGCGTGGTGTGGCCGGTCGTCTCACTGCCATCGAAGACGGGGTGGTGTTCGCGTTCGATCCGGCGGCGCAGGCGGTGTTCGACTGGCCGGCGGGATTCGGGGTTGCGCATCCGCTCCGGCTGCGTGGCGAGGCCGTGGCCTGGCGTGACTCGGCCGGTTGGGTAGTGCAGACGCCGGGGCTGGCGCTTGAGATCGGGCCGGTACAGGTGCAGGTACGCGGCGGGATCGGGTTCCAGCGTGACGGCAGCCGTCCGCACCTGGATCTGGCCGCCGACATCGGCGACGTGCCTGTGACCCAGGCACGCGGGTTCTGGATCCACTACCTGATGCCGCGCGCCACTGTGGACTGGCTGGATGCCGCCTTGCGGGGCGGCACCCTGCACGCGACGCGGGCGGTGGTGGCGGGCGATCTGGACGACTGGCCGTTTCGCGACGCGCCGGGCCTGGCCGGTGCCGGGGTGTTCCGGGTGGAGACCCAGGTGCAGGACGGGGTGGTTAAGTTTCGTCCGGATTGGCCTGCCGCCGAGCACCTCGATGCGGCGGTGGCATTCGTGGCCGATGGCTTCAGGCTGGATGGCAAGGCCCAGCTCGCTGGGCTTACGGTGTCATCCCTGCAGGCCAGCATTCCCAGCTTCCACCAGCCGGTGCTGGACGTGCAGGCGGCAGGTCGCGGGGATGCGCGCCAGTGGCTGGGTCTGCTGCGGGCAAGCCCGCTCCACACCACCTATGCCGCGGCGATGGACAGCCTGGAGTTGGCCGGCCCGGCGCAGGCGACGCTGCAGCTCAACATCCCGTTGTCGCATGACGGCCAGGGCGTGCAGGTCGCCGGTCGCGTCGATCTGGACGGCGTGCGTCTGCGCGATCGTCAGTACGCACTGGCCTTCGAGCAGTTGCGTGGCCCGCTGCAGTTCGATCAGAACGGCTTTGCCGCCGATGCCATCCAGCTGCGTCAGACCGACGCGCCCGGGGTGCTGGCCGTGCGCGCAGGGCCAGGGCATGTGCGCGATCCGGCGCATGCTTTCGAGGCGCAACTGCAGGTAGCGCTGGACATCGACAGCCTGCTTGATCGCGCCGGCGACCGTCTGGCCTGGCTCAAGCCTTGGCTGCAGGGCAGTGCGCCGTGGACGGTGAGTCTGGCGCTGCCACGTGCGCCGGCACCGGCGGGCAGCGCCCAGTTGCAACTGGCCTCGAATCTGGTCGGCACCGCATTCGCCTTGCCTGCGCCGCTGCGCAAGCCGGCAGCGCAGGCCCTGCCCACCCGCATCGACGTGAACCTCGCGTCTGGTAGTCAGCAGTTCAGCGCCCGCCTGGGCGATCTGCTAGCCCTGCGCGGGCGCAGTGTGGGCGACCAGACCGGGCTGTCCCTGCACTTCGGTGGCGATGCCGCGGGCCCCCCGCCTGCCAGCGGGGTGCTGATCGACGGGACGATGCCGACCCTGGATGCGCTGGGCTGGCTGGGTGTGCTCGGGGCTGGGCGCGGCAGCGATGGCGTGCCCTTGCCTCGTGTGGACGTGCAGGCCGACCGGCTCATGCTGCTCGGGGCTGGGTTCGCCGATGCCCGGCTGCGACTGACGCCGGGTGGCCAGGGCCTGACCGTGCAGCTGCAGGGCAACGGGTTGGAGGGCACCCTGCGGGTTCCGCAGGCGCAGACAGCGGCGGTCACCGGCCAGTTTGACCGGCTGTACTGGACATGGCCGGAAGGTGGCGAGCACGTGCCTTCCGATCCGGCTGCGGCGCAGCTGGATCCGGCAGCCATCCCGCCGTTGGCGCTGGACGTGGCCGATCTCCGGATCGGAGGGGCACGGTTTGGCAAGGCACGGTTCCGCAGCGTCCCGGTCACGGGCGGGATGCGTCTGGATGAGTTCACCACCACCGGCGGTCCGCAGCGGGTGCGCGCCAGTGGCAGTTGGCTGGGGCAGCGTGCGGCGCAGCGTACCCGGCTGAACATGGAGATCGACAGCGACGATGCCGGCACGCTGCTGGCGGCCTTGGGGTTTGCCGGGCAGATCGGCGGCGGGCATGGCCGGCTGGGGCTGAACGCCAACTGGCAGGGCGGCCCGGCAGACCTCGACCTGCGCACCGTGGAGGCCAGTCTGACGCTGGATCTGAAGGATGGGCGTCTGCTCGAGCTGGAGCCGGGGGCTGGCCGGTTGCTGGGCCTGTTTGGCATCGGTCAGCTGCGGCGGCGCCTGATGCTGGACTTCAGCGATTTCTTCCGTAAGGGGTTCACCTTCGATCGCATCCAGGGCAATGCCCGGGTCGATCAGGGCATGTTGCACACCGACAATCTGGCGATCCGTGGGCCGGCGGCGGATATCCTGGTGCGCGGTGACACCGATCTGCGCCATCAGCGCTTTGATCAGCGCGTCGATGTCCAGCCTCGCTCGGCCGGGTTGTTGACCGCGGTCGGGGCGCTGGCCGGCGGCCCGGTCGGGGCGGCAGTCGGGGCGGTGGCCAATGCCGTGCTCGACAAGCCGATGCGCGACATCGGCGCCAAGCATTACCGCATCACCGGCCCCTGGGAGGCCCCCAAGATCGAGGACGTCGTCGAGCCCGGCCCCGCCCCGGCCACCGTCAGCGATTGACGATGGCGCAATCGTCCCCACATCGTCAGCGTGTGAACACGTCCTGCCCGGCGCATGGCCGGGCGCGACGCGAACATGCGCGCAGACGGACGTGTTTCGCTGGCCGCTCATCCCTGGTGGGCGGAACCTCGATAATGAACGCGGCGCCCCCCGCGCCGGCCATGTTGACCTGCCCCTGAGACAGCCCACGTACCGACATGAATAACGCACTGGCCCTTGCCCATTCCCGCCTGCTGGCGCCCGCCGGTCTGGACAGCACCGATCTGGAGCGCGCGTTTGCCGCACTGCTGGGGCCGGGGATCGACTTCGGGGATTTCTACTTCCAGCACAGCCGTCGTGAGAGCTGGAGCATGGAAGACGGCATCGTCAAGGACGGTGCGCACAGCATCGAGCAGGGTGTGGGGGTGCGGGCGATCGCCGGCGACAAGACCGGCTTTGCCTATTCCGATGCATTGGAGCCTTCCGCCTTGCTGGCATCGGCGCAGACGGCGCGCGCCATTGCCCGCGATGGGCGGAAGCCCCGGCCGCAGGCCTTGACCGCGCAGGGGGCGCGCATCCTGTATCCGGCACTGGATCCGGTCGATGCACTGGACAACGCCGCCAAGGTCGAGGCGCTGCGGCGGGTGGATGCACTGCTGCGGGCGCTGGATCCGCGCGTGCGGCAGGTGATGGTAAGCCTGACCGGCGGTGTCGATACGGTGCTGGTGGCGCGCAGCGATGGCGTGCTGGCCGGCGACGTGCGGCCGCTGGTGCGGATGAACATCCAGGTGATCGTCGAGCAGCACGGCCGCCGCGAATCGGGCTATGCCGGATTCGGCGGACGCTATTCCTATGCGGAGCTGCTCGCGGATGGCAAGCCGGAAAAATTCGCCCGCGAGGCGCTACGGCAGGCGCTGGTGAATCTCGACGCCATTGATGCGCCGGCCGGCACGATGCCGGTGGTGCTGGGGCACGGCTGGCCGGGCGTGCTGCTGCACGAGGCGGTCGGCCACGGTCTGGAAGGCGACTTCAATCGCAAGGGCACCAGCACCTATGCCGGGCGCATCGGTCAGCGGGTGGCGGCAAAAGGCGTCACCATCGTCGATGACGGCACCCTGGACGGCAGGCGCGGGTCGCTCAGTATCGATGACGAAGGCACACCGACGTCCTGCACCACCCTGATTGAGGACGGCATTCTGGTGGGCTACATGCAGGACACGCTCAATGCGCGGCTGATGGGCATGGCGCCGACCGGCAACGGCCGGCGTGAATCGTTCGCACACCTGGTGATGCCGCGCATGACCAACACCTACATGCGTGCCGGCAGCCACGACCCGGAGGAGATGATCCGGTCGGTGAAAAAGGGCCTGTATGCCGTCAACTTCGGTGGCGGTCAGGTGGATATCACCAGCGGCAAATACGTGTTCTCCGCCACCGAGGCATATCTGATCGAAGACGGCCGCATCACCGCGCCGGTGAAGGGCGCCACCCTGATCGGCAACGGCCCCGACACCATGCAGAAGGTGACGATGATCGGCCATGACTTGGCCCTGGATGATGGGGTCGGGATCTGCGGCAAGGACGGGCAGAGCGTGCCGGTCGGCGTGGGCCAGCCGTCGCTGCTGATTTCCGAGCTGACCGTGGGCGGAACCCGGGCAGGCTGATCAGCCGTGCGTGTCCTCGTCGTCCTCGCCTTCGTCTTCGACCGGTTGATCGGCCGGATCAGCGCTGCCTGTCCCCTCCTGCGCCAACAGCGCACGCAGGCTGCGGAACAGCGCACGGAAGGCGCGCGGCGGCTTGTTCTTCGCCCGTTCCTCGCGGGCATTGCGGACCAGCTGACGCAGTTGCTGCCGGTCGGCCTGCGGGTACGCGGCCAGCAGATCGGTCAGTGCGGCGTCGCCCGCATCGCCCAGCAGCGCCTCGCGCAGGGCTTCGGCGCGATGCAGCAGTGCGGCTTCGCGGCGGGCGGTCTCACCGTCCTTGTGCATGGCGTCGCGGATCGCATCCAGCACGGTGTCGTCCAGCTTGCGCATCTGCTTGGCCAGATAAGCCAGCTGGCGTTTGCGTGCGATATGCGAGGTGATGCGGCGGGTGTCGTGGATGTGCGGCAGCAGGGTGTCCGGCACCGGCAGCCGCGCCAGTTGCGCATCGCTCATCGCCGCCAGCTGCTCGCCCAGCGCCAGTATGTCCAGCGCCGCCCGACGTTGCGCGCTGCGGCTGGGGCTGAAGTATTCACCGGTTGTTTCGTCACGTCCTCGCATTCGCACAGGATAAGCCATTCGAATGAATACCCAGACGCATCCCTCGATCCCCGTATCCGATGACAGTCATGCCCGGCTGGCGGCCCTGGCGGCGACGGCCCGGCAGTTGCTTGACCGCGCCCGGGCTGCGGGCGCCGACCAGGCCGAGGTCAGTTGTCATGAAGACACTGGCCTTGCGGTCAATGTGCGCATGGGGGAGGTGGAAACGGTGGAGGCCACCCGCGATCGCGGCCTTGCCATCACCGTGTATTTCGGGCAGCGCAAGGGCAGTGCCAGCACCGCCGATCTGCGCGAAGACAGTCTGGCGGCGACGGTGGCGCAGGCCTGCGCGATCGCCCGCCACACCGAGCCCGACCCCTGCGCCGGGCTGGCCGATGCAGCACTGATGGCGACCGACCTGCGCGAGTTCGATCGCTGGCATCCGGCGCCGCTGGATGCCGCACGTGCCATCGACCTGGCATTGGCCGGCGAGGCCGCCGGACGGGCGCTGGATGCGCGCATCGACAACTCCGATGGCGCTTCGATGAATGCCAATGCATCACTCAGCGTGTATGCCAACTCGCATGGATTTCTCGGTAGCGAGCGCTGCACGTCCTACAACCTGGGCTGTGTGCTGATCGCCGGGCGTGGCGAGGCCATGCGGCGCGATGGTTGGTACAGCGTTGCGCTGGCGGCGGAGGATTTAGAAACGCCGGAAGCGATCGGCCGCAAGGCAGCGCAGCGGGCGCTTGATCGCCTGGATCCACGCCCGCTACCGACCGGGGAAGTTCCGGTGCTGTTTTCTGCCGAGATGGCGCGCTCGCTGATCGGCAGTTTCATCAGTGCGATTTCCGGCGGCGCCTTGTATCGGCGCGCCAGCTTCCTGCTCGATAGCGTCGGCACCCGGGTGTTTCCGGCGTGGTTTGCCATCGAGGAAGATCCGTTTTTGCCGCGCGGGTTCCGTTCCGCCAGCTTCGATGCTGAGGGCGTGGCCACGCGCCGTTCGATGCTGGTCGAAGACGGCATCGTCCAGCGCTATGTGTTGGGCAGTTACGCCGCCCGCAAGCTTGGGCTGGCCAGCACCGGCAACGCCGGTGGCGTGCACAACCTGCAGGTGCGCGCCAATGCGGGCGATCTGACCGCGCTGGTGGGCGGTCTGTCGCGCGGGCTGCTGGTCACCGAACTGATGGGGCAGGGCGTCAACCCGATCACCGGCGATTACTCACGCGGTGCGGCCGGGTTCTGGGTCGAACAAGGCCGGATCGTGCACCCGGTGGAGGAAGTCACCATCGCCGGCAACCTCAAGGACATGTTTGCCGCGATCGAGGCGGTGGGCAGCGATGTCGATCCGCGCTCGCACGTGCGCACCGGCTCGATCTTGGTAGGCCGGATGACCGTGGCCGGGCGCTGAGTCATTCCTGCCGGCGCGGCTGTCAACCGTAGCAGCCGGTGGTGCGTTGCAAGGCCGTCCCCGCAGCCAGAGGTGAGGCCATGACGATGCTGTCGGCCACCAGTGCCGCCAACCGGTTTGGAGTCGGCGCCAGGCCCGGCGATCTGGAGCAGATCGATCGCGATCCACATGCCTGGCTGTTGGCCCAGCTGCGCCCGACGCCGCTTCCAGCGGCCCTGACCGGCCTGCCGTCCAGCGCCGACTATCTGGGCCAGTACCGCCAGGTGCTTACGCTGCGTCAGCAGGTTCGGAAACGTGGCGCAGACGGCGATGCGCAAGCAGCGCGCATGGAAGCGGCGCGCCTTCTGCGTCAGGGTGTGTTGCGCGAGCTGGTGCTGCGCCAGCAGGTGGCCGTGACCACGGCGGACGGGTTCCGCGAACGGCTGGTGCGGTTCTGGTCCAACCATTTCGCGATTTCCGTGGATAAACGGGTGGCAGCGCTGTTTGCCGCACCGATGGAACGCGAGGCGATCCGTCCGCATGTCACCGGCCGTTTTGTCGATCTGCTACGTGCGGTCGAGCGCCATCCCGGCATGCTGCTGTATCTGGACAACGCGCAATCGGTGGGCGATGACTCGCCGGCAGCGCAGCGGGCGCGGCGGCGCATGGCGGGTGCTGCAGCGGGGCGGCGGCGCGGGCTGAACGAGAATCTGGCGCGGGAAATCCTGGAACTGCACACCGTCGGGGTGGACGCCGGCTACACCCAGCAGGATGTCACCGAGTTTGCCCGTGCGATCACTGGCTGGAGCGTGGCGCCCGGCGCAGGGGATGCGTTCGTGTTCCGCGCTGCCGCGCATGAACCGGGGGCGCGGCGGGTGCTCGGCAAGACCTACCGGCAAGCGGGCGAGCAGCAAGGGCTTGCGATCCTCGACGACCTGGCGGTGCATCCGGCCACCGCTGGCCATGTCAGCCTGAAACTGGCCCGGCATTTCGTCGCCGATACTCCGCCGCCGGCGCTGGTGGCGCGTATGCGCAAGGCCTGGTTGGACAGCGGCGGCGACCTGCCGACCGTGTACCGAACGATGCTGGAAGACCCGGCGGCCTGGCAGGCCCAGGCGCGCAAGTTCCGTACCCCGGACGACTTCATCCTGGCCGCACTGCGGGCCTGCGGACTACACACCGACGACGATCTGGGGCTGGCGCTGCGCTTGCAGGGGCAGCTTGGGCAACCGGTGTTCCAGCCGCGCTCGCCGGCCGGGTTTGGCGATCTGGCGGCCGACTGGGGAGGGCCGGATGCCCTGTTCAAGCGGGTCCAGGCCGCCCAGGCGCTGGCCAACCGGATGTCAGAGCCAGCGGGTATCACCCCGCTGGCGCTCGGTCAGGCGGTGCTGGGGGAGGCCCTGGACGGGCAGACCGCCACGGCATTGCGGCGGGCCGAATCCATCCAGCAGGGCGTGGCGTTGCTGCTGGCCAGCCCGGCGTTTCAGTGGAGGGCATGACCATGCGGATCAATCGACGTGGGTTTCTGGGATGGAGCGCCTCGGCGCTGGCCATGGCGGCACTGCCGAAGTTTGCTCTGGCCGCCACCAGCGCCGAGGACACCCGGTTTTTGCTGGTGCTGCTGCGCGGAGGGCTGGATGGCCTGCATGCCCTGCAACCAGTGGGCGACCCGGCATTCCCGGCATTGCGGGGCGCATTCGCAGCCAGCCCCGGTCAGGTGGCCGCGCGGCCACTGAATGCCGATTTCGCGTTGCACGGCAAGCTTGGCTTCCTGGCCACGCTGTATGGCCGGGGGCAGTTGTTGCCCGTCGTGGCGGTGGCGCCACCGTACCGGCAGCGCTCGCACTTCGAGGCGCAAGACTGCGTTGAGAATGGTACGACCGGTGGCGGCGGCACCACCGGCTGGCTCAACCGCTGCGTGGCGGCGCTGCCCGGTGGCCGGGGTGTTTCGATTTCCGCGGTGATGCCGCTGGCGATGCGCGGCCCAGCGCCGGTCGAAACCTGGTCACCGCCATTAGGCAACCGGATCGACCCGATTCTGTGGCAGCAGTTGCAGGTGCTGTATGCGGCCGACCCGGTCCTGGCACCGACCTTTGCCGCCATTGACGTTGATATGGCAGGCATGCGTGCAAGTCCCGGCGGTGCCGGTCTGCGCCTGCCGCAGGCGATGGCGGCGGCAGCCCGCTTCATGGCCGACCCGCATGGCCCACGCATCGGTTTCGTCGAGGACACCGGCTGGGACACCCACAGCGGCCAGTTGGCGGTGCTGGATCGCAAGCTGGCTGAGCTGGATGCCGGTCTGCAGGCGTTTCACGACGGCGCCCAGCCGGTCTGGCCCAGGACGGTGGTGGCGATCGTCACCGAGTTCGGCCGCACGGCGGCCATCAACGGCACCGGCGGCACCGATCACGGCACCGGCGGGGTGGCATTCCTGGCGGGCGGGGCGGTTGCGGGTGGGCGTGTCGGTGGTGACTGGCCGGGGCTTGCGCGCGCCCAGCTCAACGAAGGCCGCGACCTGCGCGCCACCACCGACCTGCGTGCCCTGTTCAAGGGTGTGCTGGCCAGTCACCTGGGGCTGGCGCCGGACGTGTTGGCCCGGCAGATCTTCCCGGATAGCGCCGCGGTAGCACCCATGTCGGGCCTGGTGCGGGCCGGGTGACCGGAAAGCCCGGTGATTTGCGTTTCGGGCTCATGGGGATACCCAACTCCGCTTCTCACACAGGGCAATAATCCAATGAACGACATCACTGCCAGTCAGGACGATCGCAACCTGGCCATGCTCACCCACCTCTCCGGCATCCTGTTCGGGTTCATCGTGCCGCTGATCATCTGGCTGACCAACAAGGACAAGCCGGAGAAGCGCTGGCTCACCACGCAGGCGCTGGAAGCGCTGAACTTCCAGATCACCATGGCCATTGTCTTTATTGGCTGCATGGTGCTGACGGTGATCCTGATTGGCGCGCTGCTGACGCCGCTGGTGTGGATCCTCGACCTGGTGTTCTGCATCATCGCCGGCATGGCGGCCAGCCGCGGCGAGAACTACCGCTATCCGTTTGCGTTGCGGCTGCTGTCCTGAAGGCTCAGCGCGCCGATTCCTGACCCGTCGTTGCCTCTGCAGCGGCGGGTTTTGTTTGTTGCGGATCCGCAGTGGGTGCGCCTGGCGCATCTGCGGACTCGGTGCGCTCTAAGATCAGCGTCGTCTGATTTGATTCACCGCTGCATATACCGTCATCATGCATGCAACGACGTAATGCATACGTCTGTGGATGGGAGCGTTGAGATGGAGATGATGGAGCCGACCCAGACGGGCGAAGTCCGCCAAGACGAACGCTGGTGGGCCGCCAGCGCGCATGCGGGGGCGCTGTTGCTGGCCTTTCTGACCAGCTGGATGGCAGGGGTTGCCGGGATGGTCGCGGGGCTGGTGGTCTATCTGCTGATGCGTGATAGATCGGCTTTCGTGGCCGAACATGCCCGCGAGGCCTTCAACTTCAACCTGACCCTGTTCCTGTTCGCGGCAGGATTAGCGGTGGCCGCCCTGCTGCTGCTTGGGGCCACTGTCCTCACCCTTGGTCTGGGCGCCGTGCTTACCCTGCCAGTGGGGATTGTGCTGCTGGTGTTGGCCGGGATTGCTGCGGTGGTCTGGCTGGTGTGCGGAATCATGGCCACAGTCAAGGCCCTGGACGGTCAGCGTTGGCGCTACCCGTTCAGTCTCCGTCTGCTGCGCTGAGGCGGTTCAATGTCTGCGGCGGTCAGGCCAGCAGGCGCTTGACCTTGTGCAGCGCCGCCACGAACGCATCGATTTCGTCGTGCGTGTTATAGAACGCCAACGATGCGCGGCAGGTGGTGCCCACGCCTAACCACTGCAGCAGCGGATGCGCGCAGTGCTGGCCCGAGCGCACGGCTACGCCTTCGAGATCAAGCAGCGTGGCCAGGTCGTGCGAGTGGATGCCGTCGATCGAGAAGCTGATCACCGCCGCCTTGTCGGGCGCGGTGCCGTGGATGCGCAGGCCATCGATCTGTGCCAGCGCTTCGGTGGCGTGCGCTAGCAGCTCGGCCTCGCGTTGCTGGATGGCGTCCATGCCGATCGCGGACAGGTAGTCCACGGCGGCTCCAAGCCCTACAAAGCCGGCGATGTTGGGCGTGCCCGCCTCGAACTTGTGCGGCGGGTCGTTGAACACGGTGCCGTCGAAGCGCACTTCCTTGATCATCTCGCCGCCGCCGAGGAATGGCGGCATCGCCTGCAGATGTTCGCGCTTTGCCCACAACAGCCCGGTGCCGGTCGGCCCGCACAGCTTGTGGCCGGTGGCCGCGTAGAAGTCGCAGCCGATCGCGGCGATGTCCACCGACATGTGTGGAACGGCCTGCGAGCCATCGACCACGCTGACGATGCCGCGGCGCGCTGCTTCCCGGCAGATGGCCGCCACCGGGTTGACGGTGCCCAGGACGTTGCTGACGTGGGCCACCGCCAGCAGCTTCACGTCCGGGGTCATCGCGGCCCACAGCGCCTCGAGGTCCAGGCTGCCGTCCGGCCGCAGTTCGGCCACGCGGAGCGTCGCGCCGGTGCGCTGCGCCACCAGCTGCCAGGGCACGATGTTGGCGTGGTGCTCCATCCGCGTGACCAGGATGACGTCGCTCGGCTGCAGCCGCGGCAGCGCCCAGGAGTACGCCACCAGGTTGAGCGCGAAGGTGGTGCCGCTGCACAGCACCAGCTCGTCGGCACGCACGTGTAGGAAGGCGGCCAGTGTGCGGCGCGCGCCCTCGTAGGCCTCGGTGGCTTCGCTGCCCAGCTGGTGCACCGCCCGGCTGACGTTGGCGTTGTGCTGCCGATAGAACGCATCCACCGCCGCGATCACCGCCGCCGGTTTCTGCGCGGTGTTGGCCGAGTCCAGATAGATCAGCGGCTTGCCGTGCACTTGGCGTGCCAGCAGCGGGAAGTCAGCGCGAATTTTGGTCCAGTCGATCGTCATGCGGTTCCCAGACGTGCCAGTGCCGGTTCCAGCGCCTGCTCGGCCTGTGTGCGCAGGGCCTCGTCAGGGAACAGGCGCAGGACGTCGCGGGCGAACGCGGCGGTCAGCAAGGTGCGCGCCTGTGCCTGCGGCAGGCCGCGGGAGCGCAGGTAGAACAGCGCCTGCGGATCGAGCTGGCCGACGGCGGCGCCGTGCGCGGCCTTGACTTCGTCGGCATGGATTTCCAGCACCGGCTGGGTGTCGATTTCCGCGTCCGGCGATAGCAGCAGGTTTTTGTTGGCAAGCTCGGCCGCCGAGCCGTCAGCGCCGGCATGGATGAGGATGCCGCCATGGAACACGGCGCGCCCGCGCTGCCCGGCCAGGCCGCGCCAGACCAGCTGGCTGCGGGTGTTGCGGGCGATATGTTCGATGCCCAACCGGGTATCGACGTGGCGGCGGCCATCGGCCAGCAGCACTCCATGCGCGTCGAGGCTGGCTTCTTCGCCGGCCAGGCGGACCGTCAGCAGATTGCGCGACAGGGCCGCGCCCAGTTCCAGATCGGTGCGGGTGTAGGCAGCCCTGTCCGCCAGTGTCGCTGTGGTGTGGGCGAACAGGGTGGCTTGCGTGGCGGCGTGCTGCACGCGCAGGTGGACGAGCCGGGCGTCCTGGGCCAGGTCGGCCAGCAGGACGCTGTTGCCGAGGTGGGCGTGGGCCCCGGCGGCGCGTTCGTGTTCGACTAGTGTCAGCTGCGCACCGGGCTGCAGTTCGATGCGATGACGCAGGTGCCAGGCCGCCTCTGCACCATCTTGCGCAGCCCCGACGCAGACCAAATGCAGCGGGGTGGCCACCTGCACGCCGGCCTCCAGGCGGATCAGCGCGCCTTCGTGCGCCAGCACGGCATTGAGCCGGGCAAACGGTTCCCAGACAGGCGTTTGGTCATCTTCGGGTCTGGCAGCGATTGCGGTGTCGTCGCGGACGCGCAGCGATGCGCGTGGCTGCACCGAAAGCCCGGCGGGCAGCCCGGTCAGATCGCTCAACGTGGCATCGAAGTGGCCATTGACGAACACCATCCGCGGCGCCGGGATGTCGGCCAGCAGGGTCGGGTCGATGCGAGTGGCGCTGGCGGGCACGAAGCGGCGCCGTTCCAGGGCACGCAGCGATGTGTATTTCCACGCTTCCGCACGTGCCGGCAGCCCGTCGCGGAGGATGGCGTCCAGTGCCTCCTGCTGCTGCGGGTCACAGGGGAAGGCGTGCAGCGAGTCGAGCAATGCGCTCATCACGCCGCCTCCGGCCCGATCCGCTGCCGGATCCAGTCGTAGCCGTGCGCTTCCAGTTCCAACGCCAGCTCCGGGCCACCGCTTTCGACGATGCGGCCATCGGCCAACACGTGCACCACGTCTGGCTTGATGTAGTCCAGCAGGCGCTGGTAGTGGGTGATAACCAGAAAGGCGCGGTCGTTGGAGCGCAGCGCGTTGACACCGTCGGCCACCGATTTCAGCGCGTCGATGTCCAGGCCGGAGTCGGTTTCGTCGAGGATTGCGAGCTTCGGTTCCAGCAGCGCCAGCTGGAAGATTTCGTTGCGTTTCTTCTCGCCACCACTGAAGCCCTCGTTGACACCGCGGTGCAGCAGCTCGTCTTTGAGATGCAGCACCGCCAGCTTCTCACGCACTTTCTTGAGGAACTGCATCGAATCCAGTTCCGGCTCGCCGCGGGCCTTGCGCTGGGCATTGAGGGCAGCGCGCAGGAAGTACGTGTTGTTGACGCCGGGGATTTCCACCGGGTACTGGAAGGCCAGGAACACACCGGCGGCGGCGCGTTCTTCCGGCTCCAGTTCAAGCAGGTTTCGACCTTCGAAGGTCACGCTGCCGGCCGTCACTTCATAGCCGTCGCGCCCGGCCAGGATGTTGCCCAGCGTGGATTTGCCAGCGCCGTTGGGGCCCATGATGGCGTGCACTTCGCCAGGGTTGACCTCCAGCGACAGGCCCTTGAGGATGTCCTTGCCGGCGACGCGGGCGTGTAGGTTGTCGATCTTCAGCATGGTCTTTTCAATCCAGTTGATGGCGTGCGGCCAATGTCGGCGCGCACATGCAGGGCGTCAGCCGACCGCGCCTTCCAGCGACACGTCCAGCAGTTTCTTGGCCTCCACCGCAAACTCCATCGGCAGCTCACGGAACACCGATTTGCAGAAGCCGTCCACGATCATCGACACCGCATCTTCTTCGCCGATGCCACGGCTGCGGCAGTAGAACAGTTGGTCGTCGCTGATCTTGGAGGTGGTGGCTTCGTGCTCGACGGTGGCGGTGGGGTTCTTCACCTCGATGTAGGGGAAGGTGTGCGCGCCGCAGGTCTTGCCGATCAGCAAGGAATCACACTGGGTGTGGTTGCGTGCACCTTCGGCGGAGGCCGCCACTTTCACCAGCCCGCGGTAGGTGTTCTGGCCATGCCCGGCGCTGATGCCTTTACTGACGATTTTCGACTTCGTCCGCTTGCCGATGTGGATCATCTTGGTGCCGGTGTCGGCTTGCTGATAGTGGTGGGTCAGTGCGACCGAGTGGAACTCGCCCACCGAATCGTCGCCAGTCAGCACGCAGGATGGATATTTCCAGGTGATCGCGCTACCGGTCTCTACCTGGGTCCAGGTCACCTTGCTGCGCGCGCCGCGGCATTCGGCACGCTTGGTGACGAAGTTGTAGATGCCGCCGACGCCGTTCTCGTCGCCGGGGTACCAGTTCTGCACGGTGCTGTACTTGATCTCGGCATCGTCCAGCGCCACCAGCTCCACCACTGCCGCGTGCAGCTGGTTTTCATCGCGCATCGGCGCAGTGCAGCCTTCCAGATAGGAAACGTAGCTGCCGGCTTCCGCAATGATCAGGGTGCGCTCGAACTGGCCGGTGTGACCGGCATTGATGCGGAAATAGGTGGACAGCTCCATCGGGCAGCGCACGCCCTTGGGGATGTAGACGAAACTGCCATCGGAGAACACCGCCGAGTTGAGGGCGGCAAAGTAGTTGTCGCCCACCGGCACCACGCTGCCCAGATATTGGCGAACCAGCTCGGGATGCTCGCGGATGGCCTCGCTCATCGAGCAGAAAATGATGCCGCGCTCGGCCAGTTCCTTGCGGAAGGTGGTGCCCACGCTGACCGAGTCGAACACGGCGTCCACCGCCACCCCGGCCAGCCGGGCGCGCTCATGCAAGGGCACGCCCAGTTTGTCGTAGGTGTCCAGCAACTCCTTGGGGACTTCGTCCAGCGATTTGTATTTGGGCCCCTTGGGGGCACTGTAGTAGGACAGTGCTTGCAGGTCGATCGGCCCGATCTTGAGCTTGGCCCAGTCCGGCTGGCGCATGGTGAGGAAACGGCGGTAGGCCATCAGCCGCCATTCGGTCATCCATTCCGGCTCTTCTTTCTTGGCCGACAGTGCGCGGATGATGTCCTCGTTCAGTCCTGGCGGCAGAGTGTCGCTTTCGATCGGGGTGATGAAGCCAGCCTCATACTTGCGCCCGAGCTGGGCGTGGATGGCGGCGTTGTGTGGTTCGCTCATGGGGGATCCCTCAGGACTGCGCCAGGCGCACCGGGATGCGACTGCGCGTGTGGGCGGGCGGCTGCAGCATCTGCGCCAGCGAGACATTGGCCAGCGCCTCGGCGACCACATCGTTGATCCGGCGCCAGTTGGCGCGGATGCCGCAGGCGTGTTCGATGCCGCACAGACCGTCCTGCACGCTGCATTCGGTCATCGCCAGCGGGCCTTCCATTGCTTCGACGATCTCGATCAGGGTGATCTCCGTCGCCGGTCGCGCCAGCCGATAGCCGCCGTTGGCGCCGCGGAAGCTGGCCACCAACCCGGCCTGCGCCAGCGGTTTGAGCACCTTGGCCACGGTGGGCACCTCCAGCCCGGCCTGTTCGGCCAGTTCGGAGGCGCTCAGCACCAGGTCTGGCCGTGCCGCGAGCACGGTCAGAACCACGGTGGCGTAATCGGTGAGCTTGGTGACCCGGAGCATGGCGGGTAAGACGTGAAAACGTACCGGAATTGTACGATTTCGCGCTGTCCCGGCCAAGCGCTTGGCCGCGCTTGCCGCGCGGCCCCGGTGTTCCAGCGTTCAGCCGCGCGGGAGCGGCTGGCCGGGCAGTGAGGCGGGATCAGCGCAGCCGCTGATCGATCCAGTTGGCGACGGCGTCGGTATAGGCCGACGGCAGGCCCAGCTGGTCGTTGATTTCGCCGTGCGAAAGCGCTTCCGGCAGCACCTGCATTGGCACGCCCAGCGTGCGCCCGTGTTCGGCGAGCTTGCGCGCTTCATCGCAGGGCGGGGTCGGGATGCGGCGCGTGCTGGAGCACACCAGTAGCATCGGCAGGCCGTCACGTTGCAACTGCTGCTGCGGCGAGACCGACGCCCAGAACGCGGGGTCACTGCCGAACGCATCGCGGTACAGCGACGGCACCCGTTTCTGCGTCATCACCGCCGGCACGTCCAGCGCGCCGCTGTCCAGCGAGACCACGCCCAGCGGGGGCTGCGCGCCGGCCTGGCGCAACAGGGCCGGGTTGCTGCCCAGCAGGGCCACCAGGTGGGCGCCCGCCGAGTGGCCCATCAGCAGCGTCTTGGCCGGGTTCGCCTGCCATTGCCGGGCGTGCTGCTGGATCGACGCCACCGCTGCCGCCACGTCCCGCGCCTGCTCCAGCGGATCGGCATCCGGCACCAGACGGTTGTTCACCGAAACGAACACGCCACCGCGTGCCAGCCACCAGGTCGCCTTGTTGTTGACCACCCGGGCAAGCGCCTTGTCGCCGGTGCGCCAGCCGCCGCCGTGCACCATCACCAGGATCGGCGCGCCGGGCGTGACCCGGGCCGGGAGATAGACGTCATAGCGCTGCTTGCGGTCGGGGCCGTAGGCGATGTCGCGTTCCACCTGTGCACCGGGCGGCGGGGTTGCGCGCTCGGCGCGGCCGGCCTCGTCGTTCTGCCCGGCGCGCTGCTCCATGCGTTGGATCAGGCGCTCGCGCAGGCGCTGTTGCGGCGCGGCCATGCTGTCGGGGCTGGGGAGCAGGATCAGGGTGGTGATGACAGCGGCGATCGCGGTGAGGGTGCGCATGGTGGCGATCCTGGGTTGGGTTGCCCGAGCAACGCACGGGGACAGCGTGCGGTTGACACAGGCAAGCGGCAAGCAGAGGCAAGGATGAGGCACAATGCCGGTCTGCCACTGCGTTTGTTCTCCATGCCAAGCAAGATCCGCGTCCGGCGCTCCGCCATCCACGGCAACGGCGTGTTCGCCGTCTGGCCCATCCGCAAAGGCGAGCGCATCCTGGAATACCGTGGCCGCCGCCGCACCCACGCAGAGGTGGATGCGGGCGACAGCGGCGACATCGAAAGCGGGCATACCTTCCTGTTCACCCTCAACGAGGACTGGGTGATTGACGCAAATTTCGAAGGCAATGCCGCGCGCTGGATCAACCACAGCTGTGCGCCCAACTGCGAAGCAGTGCTGGTCGAAGACGAGGCCGACCCGAAGAAGTCGCGGGTGTTCATTGAGGCGCTACGCGATATCGAGCCTGGCGAGGAACTCACCTATGACTACGGGATCACCCTGCCGGTGCGTCACACGCCGAGGTTGAAAAAGATCTGGGCCTGCCGTTGCGGTGCGCCCAACTGCACCGGGACCATGCTCAAGCCCAAGCGCTGACAGCCCTTCAATCCTCTTCCTGGCTGGGCCGGTAGGCTTCGGTCAGCTTGCGCTGCACCTGCGCGGGGACCGGTTCGTAGTGGCTGAAGTCCAGGGTGTAGCGGCCACGGCCACCGGTGATCGATTTCAGCTCGGCGGCATAGCCCTCCAGCTCTGAGAGCGGCACCTGTGCCCGCACCACGATCTCGCCGCTGCGGGCGTCAGTGCCGTGGATGCGGGCGCGCTTGCCAGCCAGGCCGCCACTGATATCGCCCATGCAGTGCTCGGGTGCGCTGACTTCCAGCTCCACGATCGGTTCCAGCACCTGCGGCTGGGCTTTGCTGATGGCGTCCAGGAAGGCGCGTTTGCCGGCGGTGACGAAGGCCACTTCCTTGCTGTCCACCGGGTGGTGCTTGCCGTCGTACACGATCACCCGAACGTCCTGGATCGGGTAGCCGGCGATCGCGCCGCTGGCCAGGACCTGACGCACGCCTTTCTCCACCGCTGGGATGAACTGGCCGGGGATGGTGCCGCCTTTGACCTCATCGACGAACTCGAAGCCGGCGCCGCGCGGTAGTGGTTCGATCCGCAGGAACACTTCGCCAAACTGGCCGGCACCGCCGGTTTGTTTCTTGTGGCGATGATGGCCTTCGGCAGGCTGGCTGATGGTTTCCCGGTAGGCGATCCGCGGCGGCCGGGTCTGCACCTCAAGCCCATAGCGGTCGTGCAGCCGCTGCAGCATCACTCGCAGGTGCAGGTCGGACAGCCCGCGAATCACTGTCTCATTGGTCTCGGCATTGTGTTCGACCAGAAATGCCGGGTCCTCCTCGGCCAGCCGGTGCAGGGCAAGCGCCAGCTTCTGTTCCTGGCCTTTGCTTGCAGGCAATACCGCCAGCCCAAACATCGGCTGCGGAAACTCAAGCGGCGCAAGGTGAATGTGATCTTCGTCGTGCGAGTCATGCAGCACGGCGTCGAAGTGCAGCTCATCCACCTTGGCCACCGCAGCAATATCGCCCGGTAGCGCCTGGGCGATTTCGATGTGCTCCTTGCCCTGCACGCGGAACAGGTGGGCGACCTTGAACGGTTTTCTGCCGTCGTCGATGAACAGCGCGCTGTCCTTGCGCACCGTGCCCTGATAAACCCGGAAGATGCCCAGCTTGCCGACGAACGGGTCGTTGACGATCTTGAACACGTCGGCGATGACGTGGGCGTTGGGATCGGGGCGAGCCTGCACCGGCTGGGCCTGTGCGCCATGGCCTTTGACGAATGGGGGCGGATTGACCTCGCCCGGATGCGGCAGCAGGCGTTCGGCGATGTCCAGCCATTCGCGCACGCCGACACCGGTGCGCGCAGAGAGGAAGCACACCGGCACCAGATGGCCTTCGCGCAGACACTGCTCGAAGGCGTCGTGCAGCTCCTGCCCGGACAGCCCGCCTTCGCCGAGGGACAGGTAGTGGTCCATCACCGTCTCGTTGATCTCCACCACCTGATCGAGAATCTTCTGATGCCAGTCAGCGACTGCACCAAGGTCGCTCTGCACAGGGGTGCCTTCGATGAGCGGCGAAAAGCAGTCCACCACGGTGCGGCCGCCCTCAGCGGGCAGATTCAGCGGGAGCACCTCGGGGCCGAACGCCTCGCGCAGCGCGGCCAGCAGTGCGGCGTGGTCGTGGCCTGCCTGATCGATCTTGTTGATCACCAGCATTCGGCACAGGCCGCGCTGGCGGGCGTACTCCATCATCCGACGGGTGCCGTAGGCGACGCCGCTGGTGGCGTCCACCACCACCGCCACGGTATCGGCCGCGGCCAGTGCGCCCAGCGCCGGGCCGCGAAAATCCGGATAGCCGGGGGTGTCGATCAGGTTCAAGTGCAGCCCTGGGCGATCCACGCTGGCCAGTGCGGCATCAATGGAATGCCCACGCGCTTTCTCGATGGGGTCGAAGTCGGACACGGTATTGCCGCGTTCGACCGAGCCTGCCGCCTGAATGGCACCACCGGCATGCAGCAGGGCTTCGAACAGGGTGGTTTTGCCGGTGCCCGGGTGGCCTGCCAGGGCCACGTTTCGGATGTGCTGGGTGGAATGCGACATGAGCCCGAACCTCCTGTTGAATGCGTGGATGAACGTGGCGTCATGGCTGCCTGCGGCACTCGCACACGCGCACGCAGGGCGGTCATGGCTGGATGCACCATAGCGCAGGACGGCAGCAGCGGTTCGTGCGCTGCAGCATGGCGTTGTCAGTTGCCCAGGCTGACGCGAGATTGAACGGCACTTTCAGTATTCAGGTGGACGTCAAGTGGAGCGCGGCAGGGTGTTGCGTGCGTGTTTTCCACTCCCTCGCAACGGAGTTTTATATGAACCGCCCGATGATGTCCCTGCTGGCTGTTGCCCTGTTGTCTGTCGCCACATGCGCTGCAGCTCAGACCGGTGACGGTCGAAGTGCCGTGACTGCCAGCAGCGATGGCCGCTACGACGACCGCGTGCCGGATGGCGCGACGAGTTACTACGACCAGGCGCGGGTGATTCGGGTGGACCCGGTGTTTGATGAGGGTTGGACGGGGCGTGATCGCCGTTGCCGGCAGGTCACCTCGGGCCGCCGCATCGTTGGCGATGACGGTTATGTCGATGCCTATGACGGGTACGGCGCACCAGTGCGTGGCGGGTATGGCGATTACGATGGCGATGGGTACGGCGCTGGTGTGGGCAGGGACCGCCGCGACCGTGCGGGCAGTACCCTGGCCACGATCGCGGGCGGTGTCGTCGGGGCGGTGTTAGGCAGTCACATTGGTGGCGGCAGCGGTCGGATCGCGGCCACTGCAGTCGGGTCGATGGTGGGCGGGATGGCTGGTCGCGAGATCTACGAGCAGTCGCGGCAAAATCGCGACCAGTCCCGGTTAGGCACGGTGACGGTGTGCGATCCGGAGCCGGTGCGTGACGGATACGGATATCGTCGTGACCGCGGTGACGGCGTGGTGCGTGCCTACGATGTCACCTATGAATACAACGGCCGACGTTACACCCGGCGCATGGATTACCACCCCGGGGATTGGATCCGGGTGCGCGTGGATGTGATCCCGCAGTGACCGCAACGAAGTGACACCACAGCGCCCGGCGATGCCGGGCGCGCCTGTGTCAGGCCGGGGTGATCGAAGCCGGCCGGGCAGGTGTACGCACGATATGGCGCGGCATGCCGGTATCGTCCAACAGCTGTTCGATGCGACTGAACACCTCCGGGCGCGAGAACGGCTTCTTCATGAAGTCATCGGCGCCGATGCGCTGCACGTAGAACTGCTCGGTGGCCTGGGCGTTTCCGCTCATCATGATGATGGGCACGTCCTTGGTCTTTGGATCACGGCGCAAGGTGCGCAATGCGCTGAAACCGTCAATGCCCGGCAGGACGATGTCCAGGAAGATCAGATCCGGCACCTCGCGGCGGGCAATCTCCAGCCCGGTTTCGCCGTCGTAGGCCACCAGCACCTCGTAGTGGTTCTGCTGCAGCATGCGCTTGAGCAGGGCAACGATGGTCGGGGAGTCATCGACCACCAGGATGCGGGTGCCTGGCTTGGCATTGCGACAGTGGCGTTCCCGGCGGTCCGGTCCGTCGTGCGCGTCGGCCATGGCCTGCGCATCGGCGTCAGTGTGATCCGCGACCGGCGTTGTTGGGGTCGGCGGTCTCGGCGTGGTCGCGGGGGTGTCGTTTGTCCGTTTGCGCTTGAAAAAATCGAAAAAGGCCATGTCCATGCCCTCCCCAAGGCGAATGGGGGGCATTCTAGCCTGAGTGCGGGGGCGGACGTCAGCGGTGGGCGTGGTGGTCGAGGGCTAGTGCACGCAGTGCGTGCAGACGGGCCACCTTGCCCCAGGCCAAGCTGCCAGCGATGGCCAGACCCAGCAGGAACATCAGCAACAGGCCGCCGCCACTCGGTGTCAGTCGGCCACGCAGGGCCAGCAGCAGCGCGGCCAGCAGCAGGCTGACCAGGGTGGGCAGCAGGTAGGTGCCCAGTACCGCCAGCGGGCGGCGCCACAGCAACCCAAGGCCACGCCACCAGGCCTTGAGTGCCGAGCGTAGGCGAGCATCGGCGGCCAGCCAGCCACGGCCGGCCTCGATGCTGGCATGCGCCAGCACCAGCAGCACCGCCATCAGGCCCAGCGCGAGGCGTTCGCCACGCGCCACCTCGGTGGCCAGGATTGCGTGCTCGTGCAGGCGGTCATTGAACCCGAGTGCGGCGGCACCCAGCCCCAGCGCCAGCCCCAGTGGCAAAAGCGACCACAGCAGCAGGCGCAGCATCGGGCCATAGTCGGCCAGCGCGCCGCGCAGGAGATCGCCGAACCCAGGGGCGGACGGGCTACGCAAGGCGGTCACGGTGGCCGCAGTGAGCAGTGGCGAGAGCAGCAGCATCAGCCCGGCGGCCACCCGGATATTCGTGTTCAGCAGCGCCAGTGGGGCGTCCGGCGCGGTCAATGCGGCGAGCAACAGCATCGGCGCCTTGCCGGTGGCGATGGCCGTGGCCTGGGGCGAATGATCCAGCAGCGATGACAGCCAGACCCAGGCGGGCAAAGCGGCCACCAGCACGCACAGTAGAGGGAGCAGAATCCACAGCAGCAACAGGCGCCATTGCCATGCGGCGGTCAGGGCGCGGGCCACCGCGGTCGATGCGCGAAGCGGGCGTTGGGGATAGGACATCGGGGGTGCCTCGTTCAGAGGGTGGCCAACAGGACGAACAGCGAATGCAGCAGCGCGGTCAGTTCGCTGAACCAGCGCCGTGCGGCCTGCGGCTGTGCGGTCAGGGTGCGGCCATTGTTGAGCGGGTTGGCATCCATGCGGATGCGGTCATCCGGATCGAGCTGGGCCGACACCGCCTTGGCCGGGGTCACCAGCGTAAAGCGCTGCCAGCTGCCCTGCGCGGTGACCGGCAGGTCGCGATGGCGGCCGTCGGCGAAATGGATGCGCAGTGTCTGCGGTGGTTTCACGGCATCGCGCCGGACCACCACCACGGTGCGATAGGGGAACGGCCCCTGCCAGGGTTTGGCATTGGGATGCTGCTGCGTCCAGCGCGTGCGATAGCGCTCGATGGCTTTTTCGATGGCCTGGCTGCTGACCAGCACCTGTCGGCCCTGATAGGTGTGATACCCCGGGCGCGGGAGCACTTCCGCGCTGGTCAGTTGGGTGATGCGGTCATCGGTGCGGCCGGTGCCATAGACGTAGGCATCGAAGGCGGCGTTGACCAGGTCGGGCTTGCCGGTGCCTTCGGCGAGCGCCTGGCGCAGATCGGCGATGGACGGGTGGCGGAACTTCCAGCGTTCATAGTAGAGCTTCATCGCCCGCGCCATGGCCGGCGTGCCAACCAGGGCTTCGATCTGGCGCATGGCGGTGGCGGTGCGTGAGTACACCGTTCCGTAGCTTGCGCTGGACAGCCGATCCCAGGAGTTTGCGCCGAGCGGGTCGGCTGGGTCGGTGAGGCTGGCACCCAGGCGCTCCATGTCGAATGGGGTGATCCGGGTGCCGATCCCGAACCACCGCAGCCACGGCGTTGTCAGCACGAGATTCTGGCCGCGCGCGGTCATCATGCGCTGGTCCCAGTACTCGTTCATACCCTCGTCGAGCATGGGTTCTTCGAACTCGTTCGAGCCGAGGATGCCGTAGAAGTAGCCATGGCCGAACTCGTGGATGGTGACGAAATCCAGCATGTAGCGCTGCAGGCTGCCCGGAGTGACCGTATCGGTGCTGTCGGCGGTGAAGAAGGTGGGGTACTCCATCCCGCCGGCTTCCTGCGCGCCATAGGGTGGCACCACCGCGGTCGCGGTTTTGTACGGATACGGGCCAAGGGTCTTGGAGAAGTAGTCCAGCGAGTCGATGGTGGCCTGCAGCACCGGCTCGGCGTTGCTTTCATATTCCGGGTTGTAGAGCACCTTGACCTCGACCGGGCCCAGCGGGCCGTTCCAGGTTTTCACCAGCGGCTTGGCGTAGCGCTTGTCGGCGGTCCAGGCGAAGTCGTGCACGTCGTCCTGCATGTACCGGTGCGTGACCTTTCCGTCACGCTCTATCGGCGTGCCGACCAGCTGGCCGGTGGCGCCGACGGTGTAGCCCTTCGGTACGGTGATGCGCACGTCGTAGCGGCCGTAGTCGGCGTAGAACTCGCTGTGCAGGTGGAACTCGTGGGCGTTCCAGCGTGGCGTGGTGGCGCCACGCTCGCCTGGCAGTTCCAGCACGCCGATCTTGGGGAACCACTGCCCGACCAGATGGAAGCTGCCGTAGTAGCCGGTGCGGGCGACCACCCGCGGCAGCTGGTCGAAGAAGTCGATGTCCAGCGTGGTGCTCCCACCCGGCGCCACCGGCTGCGGCAGGTCGATGCGGATCACGCTGCGGTCGGTCTTCGGGCCGCCATCCGGCTGCACGAAGGTCCACTTCGCGGGCTGGCCGCCCTGCACCACCTTGTCCAGGCGGATGTAGCCGTATTCGCCGTCTTTGGTGGGCACATTGCTGCGGAAGCCCTGCTCGCTGGCCCGCTGCTCGGTCATGAAGGTGCTACCAGGGCCCTCGAAGGCGTTGAGGTACAGGTGCATGTACACGCTGCACACCGGCTGCGCGCTGCGGTTGCGCCAGGTCAGCTGCTGCTTGCCGCGCACGGTGTGTTTGACCGGATCCAGTTCGGCGTCGATCGAATACGCCACGACGCGGTCGGACAGAGTGGCGGCGTTGGCCGGGCGCGGCCCGCCCCAGGCATCCGGGGCACTGGGCGCGCGTACCGCAGCGGCATTGGCGGCAGCCAGCGGAATGGTCGGACAGGTGGAGGCGGGCGCTGGTGCGGCCTGAGCCAGCCAGGGCAGGCATCCGAGCAGGACGATAAGGGCGGCAGTGGCCCGACGGCAGCAGTGCATGGGATCCCCGGATCGACGCAACCAGGCACAACAATGGGCGATCCCGGTTTGACATGGCAACATGCCGGACGTCATGTCTGGGGGAAAAGGGATGCAGCAGGAATCAGCAGGCCGCCTGCCCATGGGAGGCGCACCATGAGTACGACCGCACCGCAGGCCGGCATCGGCACCGCGTTGGAGCATGCGTTGCGGCTGCTGGACAGCGATCCGGCGTTGGCCGCCGAACAGGCGGTGGAAATCCTGCGGGTGGCGCCGGGGCATCCCGGTGCCGAGCTGGTGCTGGGGATGGCCGAGCTGGCACTGGGGCAGGCCCAGGCGGCCGAGGCGCGGCTGGCGGCGCTGGCGGCAGCGCAGCCGAGATCAGCCGCAACCTGGCTGGCGCTGGGGCGGGCGCGGCTGGCACTGGCGCAACCGACGCAGGCGCTGCCTTGCATGGAACGGGCGGTGGCCTTGCAACCGGCGCTGCCTGGCGCCTGGCTGGCGCTGGCTGACCTGCTGTATGACCAGGGCCAGCGCGAGGCCGCCGATGCCGCCTATGTGCAGCACGTCCACCACAGCGTGCGCGATCCGGCGCTGATGGCGGCCGCCGACGCCCTGGTGCGCGGCGATCTGCCAGAGGCCGAAACCCGCCTGCGGGCGCGGTTGGCGCGCTTCCCCTCGGATGTGGCCGCCCTGCGCATGCTGGCCGAACTTGGGGCGCGGCTGGGTCACAACGAGGAGGCCATCGAACTGTTGGCGCAGGCGCTGGCACGCGCGCCGAGTTTCGATGCGGCCCGGCAGAACTATGCGGCCATGCTCAACCGTGCCAACCGGCACGACGAGGCGTTGGTTGAAGTCGATCGGTTGCTGGAGCGCGATCCCGACAATCAGTCGCTGCACAATCTGCGGGCGGTGATCCTGGGCAAGCTGGGCGATTTCGACGGCGCGATCGAGGCCTATGCGCGGGTACTCGCTCGGCTGCCAGGGCAGTGGCAGGTCTGGCTGGGCTATGGACATGCGCTCAAGACGGCTGGTCGCACGCCGGAGGCCATTGCCGCCTATCGGCGCGCGATCGCGCTCAAACCGGACTTCGGCAGTGCCTGGTGGAGCCTGGCCAACCTCAAGACCGTGCGATTCGGCGCGGATGACATCGCCGCCATGCGCTCCCAGCTGGCGCGCCCCGATCTGGATGACGACGCTCGACTGCATTTCGAGTTCGCCCTCGGCAAGGCGCTGGAAGACGCCGGTCAGGACGCGGAGGCGTTTTCCCATTACGCCCGTGGCAATGCGTTGCGCCGCCGTCAGGTGCCGTATGACGCAGCGTTGGCGCGCGAGCGCACCCGGCGCGCGATCCGCACCTACACCCGTGAGTTTTTCGCGGCGCGGGCAGGCAGCGGCTGTCCGGCACCTGATCCGATCTTCGTGGTGGGCATGCCGCGTGCCGGCTCGACGTTGATCGAACAGATCCTGGCCAGCCATCCGATGGTGGAAGGCACCATGGAGCTGCCGTCACTGATTGCCATCACCCGCGAGTTGCGTGAGCGCAGCGGCAGCCCGGAAACCACCTCCTACCACGACGTACTGGCGGCGCTGGACCCTGCGGAGCTGGCTGCGCTGGGCCAGGATTACCTGCGCCGGGCGCAGGTGCACCGGCGCGAAGGGCGGCCGCTGTTCATCGACAAGATGCCCAACAACTTCGCGCATGTCGGCCTGATCCACCTGATTTTGCCCAACGCCAAGATCATCGATGCGCGCCGCCACCCGCTGGCCTGTTGTTTTTCCAACTTCAAGCAGCACTTCGCCCGCGGCCAGGCGTTTAGCTACGACCTTGAGGATCTTGGTCATTACTACGCCGACTACGTGGCGCTGATGGCGCACTTCGATGCCGTGCTGCCCGGCCGGATCCATCGCGTCTTCCACGAAGACATGGTGGAGGATCCCGAAACCCAGATCCGCGCCCTGCTGGATTACTGCGCCCTGCCGTTCGACCCGCGCTGCCTGCGCTTCTACGAAAACCCGCGTGCGGTCCGCACTGCCAGCTCCGAGCAGGTCCGTCGGCCGATCTACCGCGAGGGGGTGGCGCAATGGCGGCGCTTCGAGCCTTGGCTGGAGCCGCTGAAGCAGGCCCTGGGGCCAGTGCTGACGGCCTATCCAGCGGTGCCGCCGTTGACCGATCTGCTGGCACGCATTGAAATGCGGCCGCAACAGGGGTAAATGTGACAGCAATGCCGTGCAGGCATTGGGGATCAATCAGACCAGAGGGGAGTGACCAGATGACCGGGCAACGAGTGCGCCGCGCAGGGCGGGGACAGATGTTTCGCAGGATTCCACTGGCCGCGGCGGTGGCGCTGGCCTTTGCCATGCCTGCCTGGGCGCAGGATGCAGGCCAGCAGGCGCCTGAAAAAGAAAAAAACAAAGACGCGCGCACCCTCGAGACGGTGACGGTGACGGCGCAAAAACGCGAGGAAAACCTGCAAAAGGTGCCGATCAGCCTGCAGGTGCTGGGCAGCACTCAGCTCGAACAGCAGAACGTGCTCAGTTTCCGGGACTACGCCAACCTGATCCCCAGCCTCAGCTATGGCACCGCCGGCGGCGGCGTGTTCTCCGGGCCGGGCTTCGTGCAGGTGTACATGCGTGGCGTGGCCAGCGGGGGTGACGGCAACCATTCCGGGTCGCAGCCGAGCGTGGGCATGTATTTGGACGAGCAGCCGATCACCACCATCCAGGGCTCGCTCGACATCCACATGTACGACATCGACCGGGTGGAAGCGCTGGCCGGCCCGCAGGGCACGCTGTATGGCGCCAGTTCGCAGGCGGGTACGGTGCGCATCATCACCAAAAAGCCGGATCCGTCCGGCTATGCCGCCGGCTTCTCGGTGGAGGCCAACGCCATCGACGGTGGCGGGTTTGGTCATGTGCTGGAGGGCTTCGTCAATCTGCCGGTCAACAACAACACCGCAGCGGTGCGGCTGGTGGGCTGGCAGAAGCATGATGCCGGCTGGGTGGACAACCTGCTCGGCACCCGCACCTATCCCACCTCCGGCATCGTTGCCAGCAATGCGGCGTTTGCCAAGAACAACTACAACACGGCTGACACCGCTGGCGTGCGTGCTTCGGCCCGCTTCAACATCGCCGACCGCTGGACCATCACGCCGCAGCTGATCGCCCAGAAGATGAAGGCGCACGGCAGTGCCGGCATCGACCCGCTGGTGGGCAGTGCCAGTGCCGGCTATGACAGCAGCTTTGGCCGCACCGCGGTCAAGCATTTCAACCCGGAGTTCTCGGACGATCGCTGGTATCAGGCGGCGATGACGGTGGAGGGCAAAGTCGGCAACTTCGACCTGACCTACGTGTTCTCGCACCTCAAGCGCGACGTCGATTCTGCGGCCGACTACAGCGACTACGGCTACTGGTATGACGCGCTGGCGGGCTATGGCGCCTATTTCTATGACGATAGCGGCAACCTGATCAATCCGGCCCAGCACATCAGCGCCAAGGACGGCTACAAGCGCACCAGCCACGAGCTGCGCGTCGCCTCGCCGCAGGACAACCGGCTGCGGCTGGTGGCGGGGCTGTTCTGGCAGACGCAAAGCCACGCCATTCTGCAGAACTATCAGATCGACGGGCTGGCCAGTGTGCTGTCGGTCAGCGGTTGGCCGGACACCATCTGGCTGACCCGGCAGGATCGTACTGACACCGACCACGCCCTGTTCGGTCAGCTCAGCTATGACCTGACCGACCGTCTGGAAATGAACGTCGGCGGGCGCTGGTTCCGCGCCCACAACACCCTCAAGGGCTTCTTCGGTTTCGCCAACGGGTACTCCTCGCAATCCAGCACGCCACCGGCCGATCGTTACGGCGAGGCTGCCTGCTATGCCAAGTACGGTGCGCCATCCAACTGGCAGTCGTACAAAGGGGCGCCCTGTCTGGTGTTCGACAAGGGCGTCAAGGAAAGCGATGCCATCTATCGCGCCAACCTGACCTGGAAGCTGAGCGACAGCAAGCTGCTGTATGCGACCTGGTCGGAAGGGTACCGGCCCGGCGGCATCAACCGCCGCGGCACGCTGCCCCCATATAAGTCCGACTTCCTGACCAACTACGAAGCCGGCTGGAAGACCTCCTGGGCCGATGGCACCCTGGTCTTCAATGGCGCGGTGTTCCGCGAGGACTGGAAGGACTTCCAGTTCTCCTATCTCGGCCAGAATGGTTTGACCGAGATCCGCAACGCCAACCAGGCACGCATCAACGGTCTGGAAACCGATCTGGTGTGGGCGGCGACCTACAGCCTGCAGATCAGCGGCAGTTTCGCCTGGTACGACGCCAAGCTGTCGGCCAATTACTGCGGCTGGTTGCGCCCGGATGGCAGACCCGAGACGGTCTGCCCGGCCGGGACGCTGGATCCCAATGGCAATGTGGTCAGCGGGCCACAGGCGCCGGCCGGAACCCAGTTGCCCATCACGCCGCGCTTCAAGGGCAGCCTGATCGCACGCTATACCTTCGACCTCGGGCCGGGAGAGGCTTACTGGCAGGCGTCGCTGTCGCACGCGGGTCGGCGCCGGGTCGATTTGCGGACGGCCGAAACGGCGCTGATGGGGTACCTGGATGCTTACACCCTGGTGGACCTGGCGGCGGGTTGGCGCAAGGACAGTTGGTCGATCGACCTGTTCCTGAAGAACGCCTTCAACACCCGGGCGCAGATGACCCGCTTCGCCGAGTGCGCCACCCTGACCTGCGGGCATGAGCCGTATACGGTGATCGCGCAACCGCGCACGCTGGGGATCCGGGTCAGCCGCGAGTTCTAAAACGTTCCCGCGATCTGTGTTGTAACGAAGCAGGCGGCCAAAGGGCCGCCTGTTTCGTCAGCGCGTGTGGCTCACTTCCCCGCAGGAAGGGTGCGCACCGGCAACGGGACGTTGCACAGGTCGATGTGGCCGGCGGGCTGGGTGTAGAAATCGTCCACCCGGTTGCGGCGTGCCTCGGTGGCGTCGATGAACGCCTGGCTGTCGGTGCGCAGCAGTTGCAGCCGGGTGCGCTGCGCCTCGGGGACATCGCGGGCCAGTCTGATCGAGGTGATCGGCGTGCGCTGCGCCGGGTCGGTGTAGAAGCCCATCGGGGCCGGCCCGCGCGGGATCGTGCTCAGAAGTTCCATGCCCTGCACCACGCGGCCGACGACGGTGAGTTGATGATCGAGGGCACGCGGTGCCTGGCCGATGACCACATACAGCTCGGCACCGGTGCTGCTGTCTGGCGGCGTGTTGCGGCCGGCACCGACCATGCCGTAGCAGTGGGCCAGCCAGACCTTGCCGGTGTTGGGGTCGCGTGCGGCGGGAAAGCCGTCCACGAAGCCGACCTGTGGTGCCCAGCCGTCCACGTCCGGCAGGCGGTCAAAGCGCACGCCCTGGTCGCTGCGGGTGAACTCGGCCGGCAGGTGCGGGCGTGCACCAGGCGGAAACGGCTTGGCCTTGGCCGGATCATCGGCGTCGGGGTCACCAAACTGGACCACGAAGTTGTCTTGTGCGCGATAGATGGACAGCCCGTCCCAGAACCTGCCCCGGGCCAGGGCGCGGATATTGGCCACGTGTTCCGGCGCAAACGTCGGGGCCAGCTCGATCACCACACGCCCGGCGGGCAGCTCCATGTAGAGGGTGTTGTCCGGGTCGAGCTCGCGCCAGGCGCTGGCCGGTGCGGCGTCGATGATCTCCTGCGCCGACTTACGCTTGGGGGGGACTGCGCCCTCTGTGGCGTGCAGGTCGCAGGTCAGCAGGGCGAGCAGGGCGGTGGCAAGCAAGGTGGCGCGCATCGTCGGGCTCCGGTGGGCAGATGCCCAGCATAGCGCGGCGGATGGCGACCTCAGCGCTTGCGTGTGGGCTTGCTTTGCGTCGTCGTTGCGGCGGGTGCAGCTGTTGCCGTGCCGCGATGGGCGGCGATGAAGGCACGCACCTGCGGATAGACCTGGGTGCGCCAGCGACGGCCGCTGAAGATGCCGTAGTGTCCGGCGCCTTCGACGGTCAGATGCTGGCGATTGGCCTCGGGAATGCCGGTGCACAGGGCGTGCGCGGCGCGGGTCTGGCCCTGGCCGGAGATATCGTCCAGCGCGCCTTCGATGGTCAGCAGTGCGCTGTTGCGGATCTTTGCGGGATCGACACGCTCGCCGGCCACATCCCACAGTCCGCGTGGCAGCAGGTGCTCCTGAAACACGATGCGGATGGTGTCCAGGTAGTACTCCGCCGGCATGTCCAGCACTGCGTTGTATTCGTCGTAGAACCGGCGGTGTGCCTGCGCATCTTCCAGATCGCCCTTGACCAGGTTCTGGTAGAAGTCCCAGTGCGACATCAGGTGGCGTTCCGGGTTCATCGCCACAAAGCCCAGGTGTTGCAGAAAGCCGGGATACACGCGGCGGCCAGCACCGGGGTAGTGGGCCGGCACGGTGTGGATCAGGTTGTGTTCGAACCACCACAGTAGCTGCCGGGTGGCCAGGTTGTTGACCGCGGTCGGCGACTGCCGGGTGTCGATGGGGCCGCCCATCATGGTCAGCGAGCGCGGCACCGGTTCGCCACGCGCGGCCATCAGCGAGACGGCCGCCAGCACCGGCACGGTGGGCTGGCAGACGCTGATCACATGCAGGTCATCGGTGCCGATATGGCGGATGAAGTCCTGCACGTAGCCGATGTAGTCGTCGAGGGTGAAGGGGCCTTGGGCGGCCGGCACCATGCGCGCGTCGGTCCAGTCGGTGATGTAGACCTTGTGGTCGGCCAGTAGCGTGCGCACGGTGTCGCGCAGCAGTGTGGCGTGATGGCCGGACAGCGGGGCCACCACCAGTACGGTGGGGTCGTCCTTCATCCGCGCCAGGCCGTCGGCCTGGTCATGGTAACGCTTGAAGCGCAGCAGTTGGCAGAACGGCTTTTCCAGCGCGACCCGCTCCACCACCGGCACGGGTACGCCTTCGACCTCGATTTGGTGAATGCCAAAGGCCGGTTTTTCGTAGTCCTTGCCCAACCGGTACAGCAGCTCGAAGCCGGCGGCCATGCGGTGCGCGCCCGGCAGGGCGGCCAGCCAGCTGTCCTGCGCGGCGTACATCTTTGCGCTGGCTTCGGCCCAGTAGACATACGGGGCAAGGCTTGCCCGCCAGAGTTCATGCAGGTGGTAAAGCATGGTGGGTCTTACCGTGACGCCCGATTTGCGGCACTGCAGCATACCGCCTTTGCAGCGCGGCATGCTGCAACCGGACGGGGAACCCCTGACAGAGGTCGTTATGACGAATGGCACGTGTTGGCGTGCATATGGTGTTGTAGTGTACCAACACACTAACAATGGAGGTTCCTATGAACATGCACCACACCACACCCGTGTCTGCCAGCCCCGAACGCCGCAAGGTGCCGCGTCACCCGGACGAGCATCGGGGGCGCCCGCTACGGGAGACGCCGCGCGAGTTCGGAATCGGCTATGGCCGCAGCAGCGGGTATGCCCGGGTTCGCAGTTACATCGACACGCCGATGGCGTTGTTTCGCTGCCGCTGAATGTCCGGCCTGTCAGGCCATCCTCGGGCTTAGACGTCGGGCAGTTCGAGGGCGGCCGCCTGGTCGGTCAGTCGCGGCGAGAGCCAGCAGTGCGAGCCGAGTGGGCGTAGCCCGATCGCGTGCAGCCGGCGGCGGTAAAACGCCGGGCTGCGCGCCTTGAACCCGTGCCGGTCGCCTTCGATGGCATCCGCGGAGGTGAACACTTCGATGAAGGCCACGCCGCCGCACAGGTCGGCCAGGGCGGGCAGGCCGCGATCGAGTTCACGGGTGTCGAGGTAGTGCAGCACATCACTGCACACCAGCAGGTCCACCGGCGGACAGGGGCGCAGCTGGGCGAAATCGCCGAAGCGGGCCAGGTGCAGGTTGCGCGTGCGACCGTAACGGGTCACCGCGTAGTGGCTGCTGTCAAAGCCAAGGTAGTGCGCCTGTGGGCGAAGTTTCAGCAGCGGCGCACGCCAGGCGCCTTCGCCGCAGCCGATGTCCAGCACGGTGCGGATTGGGCGTTCGAGATGGTATTCGGCGGTGGCCACCGCCAGCGCCACCTTGCGCGCCAGCCGCGCTGCGTGGCCGATGCCGGCGCGGCGATACCAGCGGTCGAAGTAGGCGCGGTCGTAGAGCTTGGTCATCGTGGCATTCTAGGGTGCCGGCCCGGCCGTTTTGGCCTGGCGGATCGTGTACTCACAACCCGGGACTTCACATGGCCTATCTGCTCACCAAGACGTTCCACCTGGTGTTTGTCATCGCCTGGATGGCGGCGGTGTTCTATCTGCCGCGGATCCTGGTCAATCTGGCCGAAGTGGGCGATGCGCCTGCCGTGCGCGAGCGCCTGCTGCTGATGGGGCGCCGGCTGTACCGCTTTGGCCACGTGATGTTTGGCATCGCCTTCGTGCTGGGGCTGGCACTGTGGCTGCACTTCCACATCAGCGGCGGCTGGTTGCACGCCAAGCTGGCGCTGGTCGCCCTGCTGCTGGTGCATTTCGTGGTCACCGGGCGCTTGCTCAAAGGCAACGGCAACGGTCGGCCACTGCCTTCTGCCAACGCCTTGCGCTGGTTCAACGAACTGCCGCTGCCGCTGCTGGTGATGGTGGTCTGGCTGGTGCTGGCCAAGCCGTTCTGAATGGTCTGACGGAACGGCGTGAGCAGCGGGCTCAGCGGGCGGGCGCAGGCGGCGTGGCAAAGGCGCCGGGGGTGGGCAGCGTCACCGGTACGCCGTTGCCGTCGCACAGCCCCTTCGCGCACAGCGCCTGACGCAGGCGCGGGGTGGCCTGCAGCAGGATGTGGTAGATCGCGTTCTGCTCCAGCGAGCCGCGCACCGCGCTGCTACCAGGGCCGCGTGCCCAGATGCCGACATCGTCGCCGCCGTGGGTTTCTGCCCGGGTCGGGACGAGGGCTTCCTGCATGTAATCGGGGTCTTCGGTGTCGACGTTGGTGAGGTCCGGGCGGCCATTGCGGGCGGCGCGGACGTCCTCGGCGTTGTGTTCGAAGCGCTTGGGGCCTTCCGGCTGGCGGGCGCTGGCGCCGACGTAGCCTGGGCCGTTGGCGTAGCTCAGGGTGGTGTAGGGCAGCCCGGTGGCGTCCCGCGCCAGCTGGTGCGGGTCGCTGTCCTCGCCGCTGCCGCCCCGGACTTTGCCCAGCACCGGGTTGCCGCGCGCCGGATAGCCGGCAAAGCTGAGCGTGTGCGCATGATCGGCGGTGACCAGGATCAGCGTGTCCTGCGATGAGGTCATCTCGGTGGCCACCCGAACCGCGTCGGAGAAGGCGATGGTCTCGTCCAGCGCGCGGTAGGCGTTGCCGGCGTGGTGGGCATGATCGATGCGGCCACCTTCCACCAGCAGGACATATCCATTGGGGTTACGCGCCAGCCGGGTGATGGCGGCGCGGGTCATCTCCGCCAATGAGGGCTCGCCAGCGCGGTCGTGCGGGCGGTCGTGCTCGAAGTGCATGTGGTCGGGTTCGAACAGTCCCAGCAGCGGCCGGTCATCCGCTGCCGCACGCAGTTGCGCCGCGTTCCAGACATACACGCCGCCCGGATGGCGCTGCTGCCATTCGGCGATCAGGTCGCGGCCGTCCAGCCGGGCACCGACCTTGTCGTCGTATTCGGGGTCGCGCTGACTGACCGGCATCAGGTTGCTGCGGCCGCCGCCCATCAGCACGTCCGGGCCGCGGCCGTAGGGGGTTTCGATCATCTGCCGGGCAATGTCGATGCAGCCCTCGGCCTGCGCTTCGGGTGGCAGGTCGGCATCGCTCTCCCAGTTGCGGTCGGCGCTGTGGCTGTAGGTGGCCGCCGGGGTGGCGTGAGTGACCCGGGTGGTGGTGACCACGCCGGTGGCCATGCCGGCGGAAGCGGCCAGTTCCCATAGGGTCAGCAGCGGCGTGGCCAAGGCGGCCTTGCAGTCCCCGCGTGCGGCGTCCTGGCCGATGCTGAGCACGCCGATCCGGGTCTTGGCGCCGGTGGCGATGGCGCTCATGGTGCCGGCTGAGTCTGGCGTCTGTGAGTTGGTGTTGTAGGTCTTGCTGAGGCCGGTGGCGGGGAAGCCCTCCCAGGCCAGCCGGTTTTCCTCGCCGCTGCCGCCCTTGCGCTGACCTTCCAGGATGCGTGCGGCGGTCACCGTGGCAATGCTCATGCCGTCGCCGAGAAAGACGATCACGTTGCGGGCGCGGCCCTGCATGGCGCCGCGCTCAGCCGCCTGGGCGGCGCCGTCGCGATACCACCAGGCCGGGGTTTCACCCTGCGGGCGGGCGATGGCGGGCACGTCCACGTGCACGGCCATCGAGGGCGGCGGGACGGGAGGGGTGGGCGGAGTGCCGGCACAGGCGGCCAACAGCAGGCCATAGGCGAGCGGCAGCAGACGGACGGGGGTATGCGGATTGTTCATCTCGCCATTATCACGGGTTGGGATGACGATTGCATGGCGGCGCAGATTTCAACTGCCTTGGTCGGCCAAGGTCAGGTATCGTGGCGGCCTGCCCGATGTCCGGATGGTTCGCATGTTCGACTGGTGGTTTCGCATCAAGTTCTGGAAGCGCGTATTGCTCGGGTTCGTGCTGGGCACGCTGGCTGGCTGGGCGTTCGGCAAGGACGCCGAGGTGTGGTTTGGCCCCATCGGCGATCTCTACGTCACCCTGATCTCGATGATCGCCGTGCCGCTGGTGTTCTTCGCGGTGATCAACGCCGTGGCGTCGCTGAGTGGACAGAAATCGATTGCCGCGCTGGCCGGTCGTACTTTCCTGTGGTTTGCCCTGACGGCGGTACTGGCGGTGGGCGTGGGCTTGCTGTTCGGCTGGCTGATCCAGCCGGGGGCGGGCGTCGGGCATCTGGTGGTGGCCTCCGACTACGTTCCGCGAACCGTGCCGGGCCCACTGGACATGCTGCTGAACCTGGTGCCCTCAAATCCATTCCAGGCACTGGGCGGTGCGGCCACCGCCAAGCTGGCCGATGGCACCAAGGTGCTGGTGCCGCGCAGTGGTACGGTGTTGCAGGTGATCTTCTTCGCCGGCCTGGTCGGCTTCGCGATGGTCAAGCTGGGCGACAAGGTCGCCGGCGTGCGCACGCTGGTGGGCGAAGCCAGCGTGCTGATGATCCAGGTCACCCGCTACGTGCTGGAGTTCACCCCGCTGGGCACGTTCGGCCTGATTGCTGCGCTGGTCGGTGGCTATGGTTTCGAGCAACTGCGCCCGCTGTTGAGCTTCGTGGTGGCGCTGTACCTGGCTTGCGCCTTCCATATCGTGGTGGTGTACAGCGGCTTGCTGCTGGCACATGGCCTGAATCCGCTGAAGTTCTTCCGTGGCGCTGCGCCTGCGATGGAGGTGGCGTTTGTGGCGTCCAGCAGCTTCGCCGCATTGCCGGTTTCGCTGCGCAGTGCCACCCACAACCTGGGGGTGGATCGGGACTATGCCGGGTTTGCGGTGCCGCTGGGGGCGACCATCAAGATGGACGGCTGCGGTGCCATCTATCCGGCACTGGCGGCGGTGTTCATCTCGCAATACGCCGGTATCGAGCTGTCGCTGACGCAGTATCTGATCATCGCCCTGGCCTCGGTGCTGGGCAGCTTCGGCACCGCCGGGGTGCCGGGCACGGCGGTGATCATGGCCACCGTGGTGCTCTCCGCGGCCGGGCTGCCGTTGGAGACCATCGGGTACCTCTATGCCATCGACCGGGTGCTGGACATGATGCGGACCATGACCAACGTCACCGGCCAGGTCCTGGTGCCGGTGCTGGTGGCGCGCGAGACCGGTCTGCTGGATCGCCGGGTGTACGAGGCAGCCGTGAGCAATGTCGGGGTGCCGGCAGGGGATGCGGCCGAGCCGGTGTCGGGGAAAGAGTGATACAGATGATGATCAAGCCATCGCCTGTTGCAGCCGTTAATCTAGGCACGATGAGTGACTTGCCCGCCCCTCCGAATTCCGACGTGGCCGACCTGGAAGGCTACTACGACCGGTTCTACGTCCATGATGCGGGCGAGATCCGCCACCATCTGCAGCGGCTGGCGGCCGAGCGCAGCGCCCTGATCGTGCGGCCGGACGATACCGCCACGGCGCTTCCGACCATTCTGCTGAAGGCCGATGCCGGCGGATTCCTGATTGACGTGCCAGCCAGCCCGGCGGTCCAGCAGGCTTGGCTTGCCGCCCCGCTGCTGCGTTTTTCGGGCAGTCTGGACCGTGCCGCCCTGCGGTTTTCCTGCGGGCCGGCGCGCCCGGAGATCTTCGAGGATCGGCCGGCGTTCCGGCTGCCACTGCCGGAACGGATGTTGTATCTGCAGCGGCGCGAGTTCATCCGGCGCGAGCCGCCATTGGGCACCCTGATCTGCCGGCTGCCGGTGGATGAGGGGGCGTGCGAGGTGGATGCCACCATCCGCGACATTGGGGGCGGCGGTCTGGCGGTGCTGACGACCAAATCGGTGATCCGGCTGACGGTGGGGGATCTGCTGCGCGGCTGCCGTCTTGACCTGCCCGAGCTGGGCGAGGTCGAAGTCAATCTGTTGGTGCGGCATGTGCTGGCGCGCAGCCACCTGAGGCCGGATCTCACCCAGGCCGGCTGCGAGTTCGTGGAGCTGAGCGCGGCCGCCCAGCGCAAACTGTTCCGCTACCTGTTGCAGCTGGATCGGGAATTGCTGGCGCGGCGGCGGCGAACCCTGCTGGAGTGAGGCCGGCGCGCCGGCCCGGCTGGATGCGGGTAGAATGCGCGAAAGCCGGGGCATGCCTCGGCTTTTTCCGTGTCTGGCGCGTTCGCCTGCCGCGGGTGGCCCCGATGGCTGCCCGCCGAATGGCGGTGAATGTGCCGGCGCATCCATCCCGCGGCCCCGATGGCCGCACGTAGCAGGAGTATCAGGCCATGGGCCAGTCGGTCGTGGTGTTGGGCGCCCAGTGGGGCGATGAAGGCAAGGGCAAGATCGTCGATCTGTTGACCGAGGACATCGGCGCAGTCGTGCGGTTTCAGGGGGGGCACAATGCCGGCCATACCCTGGTGATCAATGGCCGGAAGACGGTGCTGCACCTGATTCCCTCCGGCATCCTGCGCGACGGCGCGCTGTGCCTGATCGGCAATGGCGTGGTGATTTCGCCGGCCGCGCTGCGCAAGGAGATCGAGGAACTGGAGGCCGCTGGCGTGGAAGTGCGCTCGCGCTTGAAGATTTCTCCGGCGGCGCCGCTGATCATGCCCTACCACATCGCGCTCGATCAGGCCCGCGAGAAGGCCGCTGGCGGCAAGGCCATCGGCACCACCGGCCGTGGCATCGGCCCAGCCTACGAGGACAAAGTGGCGCGGCGCGGCATCCGTATCGCCGACCTGCATTACCCCGACCAGCTGGCCGACAAGCTGCGCGCGGCGCTGGACTACCACAACTTCGTGCTGACCAAATACCTGGGCGTGGCGGCGGTGGATTTCGAGGCCGTCTATGCCGAGGCCCTGGCCTTTGGCGAGTATGTCGAGCCGATGAAGTCCGACGTGGCGGGCATCTGCCACGAGCTGCGCAGGCAGGGTCGGCGCATCCTGTTCGAAGGGGCGCAGGGGGCGCTGCTGGACATCGACCACGGCACGTATCCCTACGTCACCAGCTCCAACACCACCATCGGCGGTGCGCTGGCCGGTGCCGGGGTCGGGGCTGATGCCATCGACTACGTGCTGGGGATTGCCAAGGCCTACGCCACCCGCGTGGGCGGCGGCCCGTTCCCGACCGAGCTCAATGACGCGTTGGGCCAGACCATTCGCGAACGCGGTGCCGAATATGGGGCATCGACTGGCCGCCCGCGCCGCTGCGGCTGGATGGATATCGTCGCGCTCAAGCGTGCGGTGGCGATCAATGGCATCAGCGGTCTGTGCATCACCAAGCTCGACGTGCTGGACGGCATGGAGAAGCTGAAGGTGTGCATCGCTTACGAATACCGCGGCAAGCGCACCGAGTACGCCCCGCTGGACGCCCAGGGATGGGAAGAATGCACGCCGGTGTATCTGGAGTTTCCCGGCTGGAGTGAAAGCACGCACGGCGTCACCGAATGGGACAAGCTGCCGGCCGCTGCGCGCGCCTATCTGCGTGCGCTGGAGGAACTGGCGGGCTGCCCGATCAGTATCGTCAGCACCGGGCCTGATCGTGAGCACACCATGGTGCTGCGCGATCCGTTTGCCTGATCCCGGCACGAGCGCCGGTTAACCGGTGCTCGGCAAGGTCTGAACACGGCTGAAGCCGGCGGGAATCTCCGACCTGTGCGGAGATTCCCACGCCGGGCGGACGCTTACGCAAATGCGTCGAACAGACTGCCCACGGTGGCCCTGTGGGCGCGCAGGACGGCGGCATTGGCAGCAAAGGCGTAGACCGCGCTGCGGGCGTCGAGCGTGTCGGCGATCACCGCCGACAGGCCGCTGTTGTCGGCCTGGGTGGTGACGACCTGCGCCTGCACGCCACCGCCGGGAGCTTCTGACTGCACCAAGGCGCGGCGCTGAAACCCGTCGGTCTGCCGGTTGGCCGTGTTGGTGGCCGCGACCTCCTGCTGCCGGGCGGCGACTTGCATGCCGGATGCAGAAATGCCGGAAAGCGTCATGGCGGCCTCCATCGCAGTGGCTGGATGCGTTTGAATCTACCCCTATTGGTAGGCAAAAAAATGCGACTCAGGTTCACATTTGCAATGCCCGGCCTGTCAGTGCGCGGACGCAGCCGGTGACTGTGACGGATATCCTGTATCCATGCAGCACGCAACGCACGATTCCCGCACCCCCCATCCGTATCTGGAAGAACTGGTCAATGCCCTGACCCATGGCGTGGGGGCAGCGGCTGCGCTGGCTGCGGGGGCGGTGCTGGTCACCCTGGTGGCCTTGCAGGGGGATGGCTGGAAACTGACCGGTGCCGTCGTATTCGCAGTGGCCATGCTGCTGCTCTACACCGCCTCAACCCTCTACCACGCGATCAGCCACCCACGCGCCAAGGGGCGGCTGAAGGTGTTCGACCACTGCGCGATCTACCTGCTGATCGCCGGCACCTACACGCCGTTCACCCTGGTCGGGCTGCGCGGCCCCACCGGCTGGTGGTTGTTTGCCACCATCTGGACGCTGGCGCTGGCCGGCGTGGTGTTCAAGCTGTTCTATACCGGTCGGTTTCGGCGGCTTTCGACGTTGATCTACATTGGCATGGGGTGGCTGGTGGTGGTGGCGATCAAACCCATGCTGCATGCGCTGGACCGGGCCACGCTCGCTTGGTTGCTGGCCGGCGGCGTGGCCTACACGCTGGGCACGGTCTTCTACCTGCGGCCGCACTGGCGCTGGTCGCATGCGATCTGGCACGGCTTTGTGATTGCCGGCAGCGTCTGCCACTACGTCGCGGTGATGCGGCATTTGCTGTGAGGCGGTTGCTGGCTAAGGCGAGGCCAAACCGCGGCCGTCCCGGGCAGGGGCGCCCGCATCGGGACGGGTGTGTGTCTGGACGTGGCATGAGTACGCCTGCGCGCGATTGCAGATCAGCGATTGGATGCCGGCCAGCGGCTTCGATTTGATGCTCGTTGTGGCTGAAAAACGCAGCAGCCCCGCATGAAGCGGGGCTGCCGGGGGGGGCGAACGGGATGCGCCTGGTCAGTCCTTGTAGGCATCCACCGGGATGCAGGCGCAGAACACGTTCTTGTCGCCATACACATTGTCCACCCGCGCCACGGGTGGCCAGTACTTGCTCTGCTTGAGGCTGGGCAACGGGAATGCTGCCAGCTCGCGCGGATAGGCGTGCGTCCATTCGCTGGCGCCAACCCGCATGGCGGTGTGCGGAGCGTGCTTGAGCGGGTTGTCGGCGCGGTCCAGCTTGCCGTCGATCACGTCCTGGATCTCGGCGCGGATCTGGATCATGGCATCGATGAAGCGATCGAGCTCATGCAGCGATTCGGATTCGGTGGGTTCCACCATCAACGTGCCGGACACCGGGAAGCTCAAGGTGGGGGCATGGAAGCCGAAGTCGATCAGGCGCTTGGCCACGTCTTCGGCGCTGATGCCAGACAGCTTCTCCAGCGGTCGCAGGTCGAGGATGCATTCGTGCGCCACCAGTCCGTTGCGGCCGGTGTAAAGAGTGCGGTAGTAGGGGGCCAGGCGGCGGGCAATGTAGTTGGCATTGAGCATCGCCACTTGCGTCGCCTTGCGCAGACCCTCGCGGCCCATCATGGTGATGTACATCCAGCTGATCGGCAGGATCGAGGCGCTGCCGAAGCTGGCGGCCGACACCAGGGCGCCCTGGCCGGTACCGGGCGTGCGCAGTCCGCCTTCGCCAAACGCCTTGGGCAAAAACGGCGCCAGGTGTGCTTTCACCGCCACCGGGCCGACGCCGGGGCCTCCGCCGCCATGCGGGATGCAGAAGGTCTTGTGCAGATTCAGATGGGAGACGTCCGAGCCCCACTTGCCGGGTTTGGCCAGCCCGACCAGGGCGTTGAGGTTGGCGCCATCGGTGTACACCTGGCCGCCGTGCGCGTGCACGATCTCACAGATGCGCACCACGTCTTCCTCGAACACGCCGTGGGTGGACGGGTAGGTGATCATCAGCGCGGCCAGATTGGCCGAGTGCTTCTCGGCCTGCGCGCGGATGTCCTCAATGTCCACGTTGCCGTTGGCGTCGCACTTGGTGACCACCACCTTCATGCCGGCCATTTGCGCCGAGGCCGGGTTGGTGCCGTGTGCGGATTCCGGGATCAGGCAGATGTTGCGATGGCCCTCGCCGCGGGATGCGTGGTAGGCGCGGATGGCCATCAGGCCGGCATATTCGCCCTGGGCGCCGGAGTTGGGTTGCAGGCTGACGGCGTCGTAGCCGGTGATCTCCACCAGCATGGCTTCCAGGCTGCGGATCAGCTCAAAGTAGCCCTGAACCTGGTCGGCGGGCGCCAGCGGATGGATCTGGGTGAACTCCGGCCAGGTGATCGGGAGCATCTCGCTGGTGGCATTGAGCTTCATGGTGCAGCTGCCCAGCGGGATCATGGTGCGGTCCAGCGCCAGATCCTTGTCGGCCAGGCTGCGCATGTAGCGCAGCATCTCGTGCTCGCTGTGGTAGGTGTTGAACACCGGATGGGTGAGATAGCGGCTGGTTCGCAGCAGCGTCGTCGGGATCAGCGAGGGGGCGCTGGCATCGAGGGCGTCGATGTCGGGCAGCACGGCATCTTCACCACCGAAGATGCGCCACAGCAGATCGAGATCGGCGCGGGTGGTGGTCTCATCCAGCGAAACGCAGATCGAGCCGTTCTGCCGCACGCGCAGATTGGCCTGCAGGCGCTGTGCGCGCGCCAGGATGGCTTCTGCCTGGGTGCCGGCGTCGATGCAGAGCGTGTCGAAGGCGGTGTCGTGCACCAGGGTGTATCCAAGCTGGCGCAGGCCGGCCGCCAGGATGGCGGTGTAGCGTGCCACCCGCTGGGCGATGCGCTTGAGGCCATCCGGGCCGTGATACACGGCGTACATGGACGCCATCACCGCCAGCAGCACCTGCGCGGTGCAGATGTTGGAGGTGGCTTTCTCGCGGCGGATGTGCTGCTCGCGGGTTTGCAGGGTGAGCCGGTAGGCCGGGTTGCCATCGGCATCGACGGACACGCCGATCAGGCGGCCTGGCATCGAGCGTTTGAAGGCATCCCGGCAGGCTAAAAACGCCGCGTGCGGGCCGCCGAAACCCATTGGTACGCCAAAGCGCTGGCTGCTGCCGATCACGATATCGGCCCCCATTTCGCCCGGCGATTTCAGCAGGGTCAGTGCCAGCAGGTCGGTGGCGACCACGAACAGGGCGTTGTGCGCATGGATGGCCTCGGCGTCTTTTTCCCAGTCGGCGATCCAGCCGCTCGATGCCGGGTACTGCGCCAGGACGCCGAAGTAATCACCTGCAGCGATGGCGGCATGGACTGCGTCGGTGCCGCGCACCACGTTCACCTTCAGGCCCAGTGGCGCGGCGCGGGTCTGCAGCACTTCGATGGTCTGCGGGTGGGTATCACCGATCACCAGGAAGGTGTCGGACTTCGATTTCGCACTGCGCTTGGCCAACGTCATCGCCTCGGCGGCGGCGGTGGCCTCATCGAGCAGCGAGGCGTTGGCGATTTCCATCCCGGTGAGGTCGGCCACCATGGTCTGGAAGTTGATCAGTGCTTCCATCCGGCCCTGCGAGATCTCGGCCTGATACGGCGTGTAGGCGGTGTACCAGGCCGGGTTCTCGAGAATGTTGCGCAGGATCACGCTGGGGGTGTGGGTGCCGTAGTAGCCCTGGCCGATGAAGCTGCGGAACACGCGGTTTTTCTGCGCGATGGCACGGATCTTTTGCAGTGCCTCGACTTCGCTCACCGCCTCCGGCAGTGCCAGCGGCGACTGGTTGCGGATCGAAGCCGGCACGATGGCATCGGTGAAGGCTTCCAGCGAGTCGAAGCCGAGCACGCGCAGCATGTGCGCGATCTCGCTGTCGTTGGGGCCGATATGGCGTTCGAGGAAGGCGTCGTGGTGTTCGAGCGAGCGAAGCGAAGGCTGGGTCATGGCGGCATCCGGGGCGCGACTGCGCGGAAAAGGGATGCCCGCTCTGTCCTTCTGCCTGAGAGTTTGGAAGTGCGTGGACGGGGAGGGGGACCCACGCAACTTTTTGCCCCTTCGGCGCCGGCAAACCTAAAGGCTGGCCGATCTCTCCAGAGTGTGGTCACACGGCGGTGTTGGGCCTGAGCGATTCCGGGCGGTTGCGCCTTCGGCAGTGCGGCGGAAACCCCGCGCGCGCTTCTCCCTCCGTGTGCTGGCGATTATACGTGCCCGACCCGCCGAGGGGGCAGGCCGTACACTGGCGTGATGTCGTCGTCTCACCTACCTCCGCCCCGTCGCCTGACCCTGTTACTGGGCGGGCTGGCGATGTTTGGCCCGTTTTCCATCGACACGCTGTTCCCGGCGTTTCCGCAGATCGGGGCCCAGTTTGGCGCCGACGCGGTGGCGATGCAGCAGACTTTGAGCGTCTATCTGCTGGCCTATGCCGCGATGAGCCTGGTGCATGGCCCGTTATCGGATGCGCTGGGGCGCCGGCGGGTGATCCTGGCCGGGCTGGCCGTGTTTGCGCTGGCCTCGGCCGGTTGTGCACTGGCCACCACGCTGCCGCAGCTTTTGGCATTCCGCGCCGTGCAGGGCATGAGTGCCGGGGTCGGGCTGATCGTCGGACGGGCGGTGATCCGTGACGTCTTGCATGGCCCGGCGGCGCAACGGCTGATGAGTCAGGTCACGATGATCTTCGGCATTGCTCCGGCGCTGGCGCCGGTGTTGGGTGGCTGGCTGCTGGACTGGCAGCGTTGGCCGGCCATCTTCTGGTGGCTGATGGGGTTTGCGCTGGCGCTGTGGCTGGCGGTCTGGCGCGCGCTGCCGGAAACCCACCCCGCCGCGGCGCGTCGGGCCGTCCAGCCGCGGGCATTGCTGCATGGCTACGGACGGATCGCCCGCAATCCGCACTTTCTGCGGTTGGCGCTGGCGGCGGCGCTGCTGTTTGGTGCGCTGTTTATGTATATCGCCTCGGCGCCCGCCTTCGTCTTGCAGATACTGCGTCTGGACACCCGCAGCTTCGGCTGGTTTTTCCTGCCGATGATCGGCGGAATGATGCTGGGGGCGTGGCTGTCCGGACGCGCCGCAGGGCGGATCGATGGTCGGCGCCTGGGGGCACTGGGGTTTGCCTGCTGCGGGCTGGCGGCATGCTGGGCCCTGGTCTATCACCTGCGGGTGGCTACACCCGCGGTGCCGTGGGCGGTATTGCCGGTCAGCCTGCTGGCGTGTGGGATTGGTCTGGTGTTCCCGGTCATCACCCTCGCCATCCTGGATCTGTACCCGCACCAGCGCGGTAGCGCGTCGTCCTTGCAGGCGTTTGTCGGGCTGCTGGTGAATGTCCTGATCGCCGGCGTGCTTGCGCCGTGGCTTGGCGACAGCGGTCTGCACCTGGCGCTGGGATCGGCGGGGTTTGTGGTGGCAGGTGCGGCCATGTGGGTCTGGCAACGCCAGGCCGGGCATCGGGCGGTGCGCACGGCCAGCCAGCCGGCGGCATTGGAGCCGACCGACCTGTAGCCGTAGCCGTGCCGTGCTCAGGGCTGTCGTTTCGCCCGCTGGCGTTGCTGCCACAAGTACACCGGGACACCGGCCAGCAGCAGCACGGCACCCCACGCCAATGCCTCCATACCCGCCCCAGCCAGCGCATACAGGCTGTAGAGCAGGGCCAGTGCCGCCACGCTGCGCCCGCCGCCGTTGCCGCGGCGCAGCCAGGCGGCGCTGCTGGCGGCATAGGGCAGCAGGATGGCCGAGGTGGAGATCAGCAGGATGAAGGTAAACAGCGCCACCAGTGTGCGGCTGTAGCTGGCGATCACTAGCCCGGTGGCCAGGCTGCTGCCCACCAGAACGCCGATGACCGGGGTGCCGCGCGGATCGCAGCGGGCAAAGACCGACGGGAAGACGCCATCGCGGGCGGCGGCCAGTGACACCTGCGCACACACCAGCACCCAGCCGTTGATCGCCCCCAGGATCGACACCGCCGCCAGGGCCGCCATCGCCTTGCCTGCCGCAGGCCCCCAGGTGTGGGTGGCGGCCTCGGCCATCGGTGCGCCGGACGCTTTCAGCACATCGCCCGGGACCAGCCCGATCACCACCGTACAAGCCAGCAACGTGGCGAGACCGGCCAGCAGCGTGCCCAGCACGGTGGCGCGCGGGATGGTGCGGGCCGGATCGCGGATCGCGCCCGCCGGCACGGTGGCCACCTCCAGCCCGCACAGCGCCCACATGGTCAGGATGACGGTGGTGTGGATCACCTGCGGTAGCGACTGCCCGCTGGGATTGAACGGCACGTAGCGGTCGGGGCCGACCCACCACAGCGCTACCAGCCCAAACAGCAGCAATGGCAGGAGCTTGAGGGCGGTCAGCAGCACCTGCGCCCGCCCCGCTTCACGCAGGCCGGCAAGATTGATCAGGGTGCACGTCCACAGCGCAGCCAGTGCGCAGACTGCGGCCCGTCTCGGCGTGGCGGTCAGTGATGGAAACAGCGCGCCCAGACTGCCGGCGAATGCCACCGAGATCGCCGCCATGCCAGACCAGATCGACACCCAATAGCTCCAGGCGATGGCAAACCCGGGGGCTTCGCCGAACGCCTCGCGGGTATAGGCATATGGCCCGCCGGTGTGCGGCCAGCGCACCGCCAGTCGGCTGAACGTGGCCGCCAGCAGCAGGGCGCCGGTCAGGGACACCGCCCAGCCCAGCAGGCTGGCCGCGCCATACGGGGCCAGGGTGGCGGGCAGCAGAAAGACGCCGCTGCCGATCATGCTGCCGATCACCAGGGCGGTCGCCGCCCACACACCCAGCGGTCGCGGCGTCGTCACGGCGCGGTGTCCGCGCGATAGGCCGCGCGCAGCAGTTCGTGGAAATGGTGTACGCCGGTTTCGCGCAACGGATTGAGCCGGCCCGGCACATAACTGCCTGACGCCAGCCCACGCTGCACGTCTTCGCAGATACCGATGTCCTCGTGCTGCACCTGGTCACTGAAGGCCACATCGGCGTCGCGTCGGGCGTCATCGCCTTCGGCGTAGTAGCTGTCGAACACCACCCGGCAGCGCCCCACACCCAGCGGGATCACGGTATTGGTCTGCAGGCGGCCCGGCAGGATGTTGAGCATGGTATTGGGCCACAGCCAGTAATAGAGCGCATCGCCGTTGCCGTACAGCGACGGGGCGCTCTCCAGCGGGCTCCATTGCAGCGAATGCCAGCGCGACAGCTCGGTGCGATAGCTGCGGTAGTCGAGCAGCTGGTTCAGCCCCGGGTGCACGAAGGGCACGTGGTAGCCCTCCAGATAGTTATCGACATACACCTTCCAGTTGCAGTCGATGTCGTAGCTGACCCGGTGGTGCTGGCCGTAGCGTTCCAGCGCATGGCCTGCGCCGAGCCGTTCGGCGATGCCCTCGACCATGGCATCGAACGGAGGGGCCAGATCGGCATCCACCGCCGCAAACACCAGCCCCTGCCAGACCCGAACCGCCAGCGCCGGCAGCCTGACCGTGGCCATGTCGAAGCCTGCGGCATCGCGCATTTCCGGCGCTGCGCGCAAGCGGCCGTCGAGGGTGTAGGTCCAGCCGTGGTAGCGGCAGCGCAGATGCCGTGCACCATGCCCGTCGCATTGCGCGATGGGGCCGGCGCGGTGTCGGCAGACGTTGTGCAGGACATGGATCTGGCCGGCTTCGTCGCGTACGGCCAGCACCGGCAGCCCGGCCAAATCGGCGACCACATGGTCGCCTGGTTGCGCCAGCCGGCTGACATGGGTCACCAGTTGCCAACTGCGATCGAACACCGCACGGCGATCACGCGCGGGCATCGACGGGTCGGTGTAGTAGTGCGCGGGCAGCGCGCAGGCGGTTGCGGCCGGTTGCGGGGTGAGATCGGTCTCCATGGGCGCGGCTGCCAGGCGGGGATGGAGGGAATGGTAATCGCAGGGGCGGTCACCTGCCGTGTTCACAGCGGATGATGCTGGCGCTGGCGCACGGCCGGAGGTTGCGGTGGTTACTCCGGCAAGACCAGCGTGCCGGCGGCATCCACCAGCCCATGCTGGCGCAGCCAGTCCCAGGCGTGTTCGGCGTCCTGCTCGACGTAGGCGCGTGCCGAGCCGAGCCGGAAGGTGTACCCCCAGGCATCCATGTCGGCCCACAGGCGATGGCGGCCGACGCCGGGCAGGACGTCGGCCAGCAGGCCCTGGAGGACGCAGACCGCGTCTTCTTCGATCACCGAGTCGGTGGCATCGGTATGCACGCTGGCGCGTTTGTCCGGCGGCAGGACGATCAGATGGCCCGCTTCGTGCAGCAGGGAGTGCACCGGGGTGTCGGCGCGGGCATACACGGTGGTGCCGATGATGCCGGCCTCCGGTGCGCCCCAGTAGCTGCCTGGGATCGGGGCGTCCGGGGCCACCTCCACCAGGGTCAGGCCAAAACGCGCCAGCAGGGCGCGTGGCGCGTCCAGCCCGATGTCGGCCAGGCGCAGTACGCCGAGGCCAGGTTCGGCATCGGCGTGGGATGTCGGGTGGATAGCGCGGGACGGCATGACGGCAGCAGGCCGGGCAACGCCCGGCGGTGTGAGTCAGCCGTCCGCTGGGGGTGTGCCGGCGCGATCCGGCAGCGACACCGAAATGTCCAGCACGTCGTGGCCGTCGTCCTTGATCAGGTCGACCTTCACCGCGTCGGTGTCCACCGCCACGTACTTGCGAATCACTTCCAGGATCTCCCGCCGCATCAGCGGCAGGTAATCCGGCGCGTTGGCGGAGCTACGTTCCTGCGCGATGATGATCTGCAGCCGGTTTTTGGCGGTCTGCGCGGTGTTCTTCTTGGGTTTGAGGAAGTCGAAGATAGACATGCCTCACCCCCCGAAGAGTTTGCTGAAGAAGCCTTTCTTCTCCACCGTGGTGAAGCGCATCGGCCGGTTTTCGCCGAGCAGGCGTGCCACCGCGTCGTCGTAGGCCTGGCCTGCGATGGACTCGGGGTCCAGAATCACCGGCTCGCCCTTGTTGGAGGCATTGAGCACGTCGCCGGATTCGGGAATCACGCCGATGGTCTTGAGGCCCAGCACCTCTTCGACGTCGGCGATCGAGAGCATCTCGCCCTGTTCCACCCGCGCCGGGCTGTAGCGGGTCAGCAGCAGGTGGGCGGTGACTTCGCCATCGTTGCGTTCGGCGCGATGGGTCTTGGACGCCAGCAGGCCCAGCACGCGGTCGGAGTCGCGCACCGAGGAGACTTCCGGGTTCACCACCACGATGGCGCGGTCGGCGAAATACATGGCCAGGTAAGCGCCTTTTTCGATGCCGGCCGGGCTGTCGCAGATGATGTATTCGAAGCCGTCGGCCGCCAGGTCCTTGAGCACCTTTTCCACCCCGTCCTTGCTCAGGGCGTCCTTGTCACGGGTCTGGCTGGCGGCCAGCACGTAGAGGTTGTCAAAGCGCTTGTCGCGGATCAGGGCCTGCTTCAGCGTGGCTTCGCCGTGAATCACGTTGACGAAGTCGTACACGACGCGACGCTCGCACCCCATGATCAGGTCCAGGTTGCGCAGGCCGACGTCAAAGTCGATGACGGCGACTTTTTTGCCACGGCGGGCAAGGCCGGTGGCGAGGCTGGCGCTGGTCGTGGTCTTACCCACGCCGCCCTTGCCGGAAGTAACTACGATGATCTCAGCCAAGTGGGCATCTCCCTGATGTGTGGGCGGCGTCAGCCGAGTGCGGCCAGCCGCAGTTGTCCGTTGTCCAGCCAGATCTGCACGGGTTTGTTGTGCAGCTCGGCCGGGATGTCTTCCAGCACGATGTAATGACCCGCCACCGCCACCAGTTCGGCATCGAACTCACGGCAGAAGATACGGGCGTCGGTGTTGCCCTGTGCGCCGGCCAGAGCGCGGCCACGCAGAGCCCCATAGATGTGAATGCTGCCATCGGCCATCACCTCGGCGCCAGCGCCGACCGCACCCAGCACGGTCAGGTCGCATTGCTCGGCATAGACCTGCTGGCCGGAGCGCACCGGTGCGGTGTGGATCAGGCCGGGGCGGGAATCGGGGCGAGGGGCGGGCGGGGCGGCAGCCGGACGGGGTGCCTCGGGCGGCGGTGCTGGCGTCGGTGCTGTGTCTGCCGCCGCCGGCGGCTCGTACTGGGCGCGGAACTTGGCCAGCAGCGGCAGGCCCAGCGCCCGCGCCAGGGCATCGATCTCGCGGGTGCCATAGGCCAGCGCCACCGGCAGTACGCCGGCGTCACGCAGGCCGTCCAGCAGGGCTTGTGCCTGCGCCACGGTCGGCGGCTGGCGCAGTTCGCCGAAGTCCAGCACCACGGCGGCGCGCTCGAACAGTTTCGGAGCGCGCTGGACGCGCTCGCGCATTTCCTGGGTCAGCCGGGCCACGTCGAGCTCACGAATGCGCAGGTTGGCGATCCCGACCTGGCCGAACTTGAGCTCCCCGGCCTGGGTGTAACCAGCGGCCAGAGTCATGCGTGCGCCTCGCGCAGACGGGCGGGCGGGGCGGCCAGATGGGCATAGGGCCGCTGCAGCCAGGGCAGGTCGGGCAGCATGCCGCCATAGGTGTCCCGAACCCAGGCGTAGCTGCACAGCGGTTTCATCAGCATCGCGGCGCGGATGCCGTGCTCGGTCATCACGTTCTGGCCGACTTCGCGGAAACCGAAGCTGCCATGAAACAGCAGGGCATGGTCGGTCTCCGGCTGCAGGAACACTTCGCAGGCCAGCTGCGGGTAGCGCAGCTCGGCATAGCTTTGCACGTCGGCATACAGGGCGCGGCCGACACCGCCGCCGCGCCGGCGGCTGGCCACCGCAACGCGGTCGATATAAAAGAAATCGGGGTAGCGTTCGCGGAACCAGGCGAAGTTGACGCTGTCGTGTTGCGCCTGGGCACCGAAGCCGATCAGAAAGCCGGCCAGGGCGCCACCACGCTCGGCGACGCGGAAGTATTCGGCATTCTCGTAGAGGCGGCGCAGGCGCGCAGCATCCAGCGGAAGGATGGCCGGGCCGGCGGCATTGTTGAGGGCCAGGACGGAATCCAGCTCGTGCTCGCGCACGTCGCGGATGGCGATCGTCATTCCTGCAGGCTCCATTGACTGCTGCGGGCGGCGTGCCTGGGCGCGCCGGTCCGGGATCAGACTGGATTATTGCATGGGCCGGCGCTCGCCGGCCATGACCTTGGGGCCACGCAGATCGGGCGCGGACGGGTTATAAGGCGGCATGCTTGCCCGGATTCCGCATACCCGCCTGCTGCGTGCTGCCGGCCTGTTCACCTGGGCCATGGTCGGCCTGCCGCTGCTGTACTCCTGGATGGGGCCGCGTCTGCCCGGTGCTGGTGCGGAGGAACTGGCGCTGCATCCGCTGCCCTGGCAGGGCTGGGTGGCGTATCTGGCCTTTGGGGCGGTCTATGCCTGGCTGACCCGTGATCTGGGGCGGTGGCGGCGGCATCTGTCCGATTACCTGCTGCTGGTGCTGCTGACGCTGGCTGCCCTGGGGGTGAGCTATTACCACGGCTCCGGGCTGGGCAGCGTGTTGCTGATGGTGGCGGCCTGCGTGCTGCCCTGGCTGTTGCCGCTGCGCTGGGGGGTGATCTGGCTGCTGGTCAGTCAGCTGGCCGTGGCGCCGGTATTCGTGCGCTGGCTGGGCTTCCCGTTGCTGGAGGCACTGATGCAGTCGATGCTGTATGCAGGTTTTTCCGGCTTCGTGTTCGTGGTCAGCCTGATCGCCCTGCAGCAGGCCAATGCCCGCGAGGAGCAGCGTCGGGTCAATGCCGAGCTGCGCGCCACCCGCGCCTTGCTGGCCGACAGCGCGCGCGTCAACGAGCGCACCCGCATTTCGCGTGAACTGCATGATCTGCTGGGCCACCACCTGACCGCGCTCAGCCTCAATCTGGAAGTGGCCGGCCACCTGACGGAAGGGCGCGCCCGCGAGCACGTGCAGCAGGCGCATACGCTGGCGCGACTGCTGCTGACCGATGTGCGTGAGGCGGTCAGCCAGTTGCGCGAAGGGGGGGCGATCGATCTGGGGGCAGCGTTGCGGCCGCTGGGCGAGAACGTGCCGACCTTGCACATTCACATGGATATCGAAACGCCGTTGACCGTGGACGACCCTGAGCGGGCCCATGTGCTGCTGCGCTGTGCACAGGAAGCCATCACCAACGCGGTGCGGCATTCCGGTGCGGCCAATCTCTGGCTCAAGGCCTGGCGCGACGGTCTGCGGGTGGTGCTGCAGGTGCGCGATGATGGCCGCGGTAGCGAGCGCATCATCGCCGGGAACGGCCTGCGCGGTCTGGGTGAGCGCCTGCACATGTACGGCGGCGAGCTTGCCATCCAGACCCGGCCAGGCCAGGGCCTGACGTTGACCATGACCCTGCCGGTGGCGCCCAATGCCGCCGTCGCTTGTCCCAAGGAGTTGTTGCATGCACGCCAATCCGTCCCGACCGATCCGGGTATTTCTGGTGGATGACCAGACCCTGGTGCGCCAGGGCATCCGTTCGCTGCTGTCGCTGGCGGACGGCATCGACGTCGTGGCCGAGGCCTGCGATGGCCGTCAGGCGGTGGAGCAGATTCCCCAGGTTCGCCCCGATGTGGTGCTGATGGATATGCGTATGCCGGTGCTGTCCGGGCTGGAAGCGTTGCAGGCGCTGGGGAAGGCCGGGGCACTGCCGCCCACCATCATCCTGACCACCTTCGACGACGACGCGCTGGTGCTGGCTGGCATCAAGGCCGGTGCCCGCGGCTATCTTCTAAAAGATGTCTCGCTGGAACAGCTGGTGGATGCCATCCAGACTGTCGCTGCGGGGGGCTCACTGGTGCAGCCGGCGGTGACTCAGCGGCTGCTGTCGGGGCTGGAGCACATGCGCAACGAGTTCGTCAGCCTCGACCAGCCCGACCCGCTGACCGAGCGCGAGACGGAAATTCTGCGGCTGATGGCGTCGGGCTTTTCCAACAAGGAAATCGCCAACTCGCTGGGGGTGGCCGAGGGCACCATCAAGAATCACGTTTCCAACATCCTCAGCAAACTGGGGGTGCGCGACCGCACCCGGGCGGTACTCAAGGCGTTCGAGCTGCATCTGGTCTGATCCGGGCGAAAAAAGTGCCAGGCGTCGCGGATTTGTGGTGTCGCCCTCGCCCCTGACGCGCCCGGTTTGCTACCATCCCATGTCTGTGTGGCCGCGTGGCCGCCAAGGCCCTCTCCGGAGATTCCCGAATGACTCGCCTGCTCGAGATCCTGATTTCCCTGCTGATCGTGTTCACCCTGTATCTGGTGGTGGGCCTGCTGCTGCCGTCTTCCCGCTTTCTGGTGGAGAAGGCCGAGACCAACCGCAAGCTGACCATTGTGTTCGACACGCTTAACAGCTTCCGTCGCTTCAAGGACTGGAACCCGCTGGTGTTGCGTGACCCGAGCATGCAGCTGACCCTGTCCGGCCCGGAGGAGGGTGTCGGCGCGCGTCTGGACTATGCGTCCAAGAATGAGCGGATCGGTAAAGGTAGCTACAAAATCGTCGAGAGCGTTCCGCGCGAAAAGATCGTCATCGACATCGACAATATCGAGCGCGGCAAGAACAAGCGCACGGCCTTCTATCTCAAGCCGACGGGGCGCAATAACCGCAACGTCGAGATCACCCAGACTTACTTCGTCGATTACGGCTGGAACCTGCTGGGCCGCTATGCCGGCCTGTACGTGGCGCGCCACGTGGGTGACGACATGAAGCTGGGGCTGGCGCGTCTGACCACCATGCTGGCGTCGATCCCGAACGTCGATTACGCGGCCAACGGCAGCAAGATGTCCACCCCGCAGGTGGTCGATCGCCCGGCGGAAGACGTGCTGTACGTGAGCGCCGGCGCGGTCGAGCGCGGCAACGCCCAGATTCAGTCGTCGATCAACGCCAATAGCGAGTGGATCAAGCGCGTGATCGAAGCGAACGGGCTGGAGGCCGTGGGTCCGGTGCGCATCATCACCACCGATCTGGGTCGTGAGACCTACACCTTCGACGTCGCCCAGGTGGTGCGCCGCAAGGATGGTGGCCCGGTGGGCAAGATCACGCTGCAGGGCCCGGTGAAGTATGAGCAGGTCCCGGCGGGCCGTGCGGTGATGGCGTCCTACACCGGCTACATGGCCGAGCTCGACAACGTGCGCAATGCCCTGCGTGCCTGGGCGGCCACCCACGGCTACGACATCAAGGATCGCGCCTACGAGGATTACAAGGCGGGTGTGGCGGCCGCGTTCACTGCCGACGGCAAGTTCGACGTGTACTGGCCGATCAAGTAATCCAGGTATCCCGGATCCTCACGCAGACGCCGCCTTCGGGCGGCGTCTGTCGTTTGGGGTGTACGTCTGTGCACAGGCAGCGTCTGCGATGCACAATCCTCGCATGCATTCAGTCCCTCCCATGCGGGTGCGCTGGCGGCGCGTTCTGGCGGCGGCCGGCAGCCTGCTGGCCGCGCTGGCGGTGGCGGTATCGGCCTATGCCATGCATGCGGCGCACCCTGCGGCGCGTGAGCGTCTGCTGCTGGCTGCTGCCTTTGCGGTAGTCCATGGTGTGGCGCTGTCGTCGCTGGCGCCATGGGAGCCGCGTTTGCTTGGCCTCTGGGCGCTGACGATGCTGTTGGCCGGTGTTCTGCTGTTTGCCGGGAGTCTAACCGCTGCGGCTTTGCTCGGGGCGCCGACCGTGCTGGCACCGGTTGGTGGTAGCCTGCTCATCCTCGGTTGGCTGCTGCATGGCGCCGACCGTCTGCGCGATTGAGCAAGACGCCATGCCCCGGTATCCGCGCGGATTCGATGTCGAACAGGCCTTTGCCCATCTGTGCCGGCGCGATCGCCGGCTGGCGGCATGGATGCGCCGGCTTGGGCCAATCCCGGCCAAGTCGCACTGGCAGGCGCCGTTCGATCCGGTCGATGCGCTGGCGCGTGCCATCCTCTACCAACAACTCAGCGGCAAGGCGGCCGCCACCATCGTCGCCCGGGTGGAAGCCGCCATTGGCAGTGATCGTCTGCACGCCGACACCCTGGCCCGCGTGGACGATGCCACCCTGCGCGGCTGCGGCGTCTCGGGCAACAAGCTGCTGGCCCTGCGCGACCTGGCCCGGCACGAGGAGGCCGGTGCCATTCCCTCCTTGCGCAAGATGGCCGGCATGGACGATGCCGCCATCATCGCTGCGCTGGTGCCTATCCGTGGCATCGGTCGCTGGACGGTGGAGATGATGCTGATGTTTCGTCTGGGTCGCCCCGACGTGCTGCCGACGGACGATCTGGGGATCCGCAAAGGAGTGCAGGTGCTGGACGGTCTGCCGGCCTTGCCGAGCGCACGCGCCCTGGCCGAGCGTGGCCAGGGATGGGCGCCTTATCGCAGCTATGCCGCGTTTTATCTCTGGCGGATCGCAGAAGCCGCGGCATCGCCAGCCACGCCCGCGCCGGTGCGACCAGCGCGCGCTCGCGGTCGAACCTGAGCGTGGTTGACATCACGATCTTGGCGCCGGCCTGTGCCAGTAGTTGAGCCAGTGCTGATCGATGGCAGTGGGTCGAGCCCGGTCATCACAGCGCACACTAAAAAATCGGGAACTTGGCTGCACAGTCGCGTGTCAGTCATCAACATCACGACGCCTGTGATCCGGGCGGAGCCAAGGAGTGTGTGAATGCATAAACGATGGATGTCAGGGGTGATGGTGGGGGTGCTGTTGCTGTCGGCTTGCCTGCCGGTCTGTGCCCAGCAGGCGCCTGCCAGCGATGGCATTCGTACCGAAGCCCCCGTGGTGGTCCAGGGCGAACAGCCGGGGCCGGGCCTGTGGCTGGTTCGCAGCGGCAGCCATGAGCTGTACATCCTCGGCACGCTCACCCCGTTGCCTGCGCGGATGCAGTGGCAGACCGCACAGGTGCAGCGGGTACTGGCCAATGCCCAGGAAGTGATCCGCCCGCCCGGCGTGCGATTGGATGCCGATGTCGGCATCTTCCGCGGCCTGCTGCTGCTGCCCAGGCTGCTGGCGGCACGGGATAATCCGGACGACAAAACCCTGCGCGATGTGGTGCCGCCTGCCACCTACGCGCGCTGGCAGGTGCTCAAGGCGCGCTATCTGGGCAATGATGCTGGCGTGGAAAAACGTCGGCCGCTGTTTGCGGCGCAGGCGCTGTATGTTGCCGCCATCAAGAAAAACGGTCTGGCGTTGACAGATCCCTCCACCGCCGTGATCGAGGCTGCGATCAAGCAGCACCACCCAAAAGTGACGGTGGTGGAGCACACCATCGTGGTCAAAGACATCAAATCCCTGCTCAAGGAATGGTCACGTACCACGCTGGACGATCAGGCCTGCTTCGACAACACCCTGGCCTGGATCGAAACCGATCTCGATGCCATGCGTGCCCGCGCCAACGCCTGGGCCACCGGCGACGTGGCGGCGCTGCGCACATTGCCGCCGCCCTATCGGTGGGAGGCCTGTCGCAACGCGGTCACCGAAGCGGGCATCGGCAAACGCTTAGGGTTTGCCGATGCCTACGCCCAGGTGCGGAAAAAATGGTTGGACGCCGCCAGCGCCGCACTGGCGGCCAATCGCGTGAGTTTTGCCGTGCTGCCGCTGACCGATCTGCTGGGCCCGGATGGCTATCTGGCCGCCTTGCAGGCCAAGGGCTATACCGTGCTGGCTCCGGACGCAGACGACGCCAGCGACGAGTGAGCACAACGGGGGCGTCGGGGGCGGGTGGCTTGCAGCTGGCATGCCAGGGCCATCCGGTTTGAACCGCTGCCCGGCCGACGCGACAATGTTCGCCCTTTCACGCTGGAAGCCCCTGCCATGTCCATTCTTCGCATGACCGACCTCGACCTTGCCGGCAAGCGCGTGCTGATCCGGCAGGACCTCAACGTGCCGATCGATGAGTCCGGACGCATCACCTCCGAGCAGCGCATCCTGGCGTCGCTGCCGACCTTGCGGCTGGCACTGGAAAAAGGCGCGGCGGTGATGGTGATGTCGCATCTGGGGCGGCCCAAGGAAGGCGTGTGGAGCCAGGCGGATTCGCTGGCCCCGGTGGCAGCGCGGCTGGGCGAGCTGCTGGGGCGGCCGGTGCCGCTGGTGCGTGACTATCTGGACGGTGTGGCGGTGGCGCCCGGCGAGCTGGTGCTGCTGGAAAACTGCCGCATGAATGTCGGTGAGAAGGCCGACGACGAGGCGCTGGCCAAGAAATACGCGGCGCTGTGTGATGTGTTCGTGATGGATGCCTTCGGCACCGCGCATCGCGCCCAGGCGTCCACCCACGGGGTGATTCGGTTTGCGCCGGTGGCCTGCGGCGGCCCGCTGCTGATGGCCGAGCTGGATGCGCTGGGCAAGGCGCTGGAGCATCCGGCGCGGCCGCTGCTGGCCATCGTGGCCGGCAGCAAGGTCAGCACCAAGCTGGCACTGCTGGGCAACCTGGTGAACAAGGTGGATCAGCTGATCGTCGGCGGCGGCATCGCCAACACCTTCCTGGCAGCACAGGGCAAGCCGGTGGGTAAATCGCTGGTGGAGCCGGAGTTGATCGATACCGCCAAGCAGATCATGGCGGATGCACAGGCACGCGGTGCGCAGATTCCGTTGCCGGTGGACGTCGTGGTGGCACCGACGTTCGCTGCCGACGCCCCCGCCACTGTCAAAGCGGTGGACGATGTGGGCGCGGACGACATGATCCTCGACATCGGCCCGGACACCGCTGCGCAGTATGCGGCGATCATCGCCAAGGCCGGCACGGTGGTGTGGAACGGCCCAGTCGGCGTATTCGAGTTCGATGCCTTTGCCGCGGGCACCGAGGCGGTGGCGCGTGCGATTGCGGCATCCCCGGCGTTCTCGATTGCCGGCGGCGGCGACACCCTGGCGGCGGTGGACAAGTTCGGTATTGCCGAGCAGGTGAGCTACATCTCCACCGGCGGCGGTGCGTTCCTGGAGTTCCTGGAAGGCAAGACCTTGCCGGCGGTCGCCGCGCTGCAGGCTCGGGCCGGCTGAAGTCGATTGCAGGCCGCGGAGTTGTCGTTTGCCGGTGCAATGGCGTGGTAGCGTGAGGGCAATCTCACGCAAGACGATCCCGCGCCGCCATGACTGCTGTCGCTACGCCCGAACAACCCCGCCACACCCGTATCGTCGCCACCCTGGGGCCGGCCACGGATCCGCCTGAGGTGCTGGAGGCGGTGCTGCGCGCGGGTGTCGACGTGGTGCGGCTGAATTTCTCGCATGGCGATCCGTCCGCACAGGTCGCGCGCGGCGAGGCGGTGCGTGCGATGGCGGCCAAGATCGGTCACGAGGTCGGCATCCTGGCCGACCTGCCGGGCCCGAAGATCCGGATCGAAACCTTCGCGGATGGCAAGGTGCAGTTGCGTGCGGGTCAGCGGTTCGACCTGATCGCCAGTCTCAATCCTCCCCCCGGCGATGCCACCCAGGTCGGCGTGAGCTATCTGGAATTGCCGGCCGACGTGGCACCCGGCGATGTGCTGCTGCTGGACGACGGCCTGGTGCAGTTGCAGGTGCAGCGGGTCGAGGGGGAGCGCATCATCACCACGGTGCTGACTGACGGGGTGCTGTCCAACCGCAAGGGCTTGAACAAGCTGGGCGGTGGCCTGTCGTTGGGTGCGTTGACCGAACGCGATCGCGAGTTGATCGCCATTGCGGCGGGCATGCAGGTGGATTTCATCGCCGTCTCGTTCTGTCGCGATGGTGAGGACATGCACGAGGCGCGCCGGGTGGCCCGGGCGCATGGCAGTCAGGCCGCACTGGTGGCCAAGATCGAGCGTGCCGAAGCGATCGCCAATCTCGGCGAGATCATTGATGCCAGTGATGTGGTGATGGTGGCGCGCGGCGATCTGGGCGTGGAAATCGGTGATGCCGAGCTGCCGGGGTTGCAGAAAAAAATCATCCGCGAGGCGGTGGCGCGCGAGAAAGTGGTGATCACCGCCACCCAGATGCTGCAGTCGATGGTGGACAACCCCATTCCCACCCGGGCCGAAGTGCTGGACGTGGCCAACGCGGTGATCGACGGAACCGATGCCGTGATGCTGTCGCAGGAGACGGCGGCCGGTGCCTGGCCAGTCAAGGCAGTGGAGGCGATGGCGCGGATCTGTCGCGGTGCCGAACGGCAGTTTGCGTTCGATACCGATTTTGAAAAAGCCCGGCGCGGGCTGGAGCGCGCCGACCAGGCCATCGCCATGGCCACCATGTTCCTGTGCGAACACATCGGCGTGCGTGCGGTGGTGGCCATGACCGAGTCCGGCGGTACGGCGCGTTACCTGTCGCGGTTTCGCTCGTCGGTGCCGATCTACGCCATCTCCCACCATGCCAGTGCCCGCCGGCGCATGGCCCTGATGCGCGACGTGTTTCCGATGGATTACGACAGCCGCGGTCAGACCCCGCGCGAGGCCGCCCGTGGCAGTATCCGCAAGCTGGTCGAAGCGGGGCGCTTGGCGCCTGGCGATCGAGTGATCTTCACCAGTGGCGAACACATGCAAATCCGGGGCGCCACCAATACCCTGCGGCTGCTCGAGGTCGGGCCTGACGGTCACGCCACCGGGCTGGGCGATCTGTAAGGAAAGATCGAAAAAGCAACCGCCTGCGTTTGTTTTTCCAGGCCAGGCAGCGGTGATCGGCGGGGGCTGTAGAGCCTGACGCCGGGCAGTGGCGCTCAGACGGCGGGTATAATCCGCGCTTTCCCACCGTCTGCGAGCCGCCAGCATGAGTATCGAACAGCTTGCCGAAACCGCCCGCGCCATGGTCGCCCCGGGCAAGGGCATCATCGCCATCGACGAGTCCACCGGCACCATCGCCAAGCGCTTTGCCGCGGTCGGCATCGAGAACACCGAGGCCAACCGCCGCGCCTATCGCGAACTGCTGCTGACCACCCCCAACCTCAACCAGCACATTTCCGGGGCGATCCTGTACGACGAGACCATCCGCCAGTCCACCCGCGATGGCGTGCCGTTCGCCAAGTACATGGCGGATCACGGCATGATTCCGGGCATCAAGGTGGACAAGGGCACGCATCCGCTGGCCGGCTTCCCCGGCGAAGTGGTCACCGAAGGGCTGGATGGCCTGCGCGACCGGCTCAAGGAATACGCCGCCCTGGGCGCCCGCTTCGCCAAGTGGCGCGCGGTCATCACCATCGGCGAGGACATGCCTTCCGGCACCTGTATCGAGGCCAACGCCCACGCGCTGGCGCGTTACGCTGCGCTGTGCCAGGAGCAGGGCCTGGTACCGATGGTCGAACCGGAGGTGCTGATGGACGGTGACCACGACATCGAGACCTGCTACGAGGTCACCGAGGTCACCCTGCGCGCGCTGTTCGATGCGCTCTACAACCAGAACGTCATGCTGGAAGGCACCATTCTCAAGGCGTCGATGGTGGTGCCGGGCAAGGATTGCGAAGAGCAGGCCAGCGTCGAGGAAGTGGCCGAGGCCACCTTGATGTGCCTGAAGACCGCGGTGCCGGCTATCCTGCCGGGCATCGTGTTCCTCTCCGGCGGGCAGAGCGACGAGGCCGCCACCGCGCATCTGAATGCCATGAACAAGCTGGGCCCGCATCCCTGGCCGCTGTCGTTCTCCTATGGCCGCGCCATGCAGCAGGCGGCACTGAAGCTGTGGGCGCAGGACATGCAGGGCAACTACGCCAAGGCTCAGCAGACCGTGTTCGAGCGCGCCCGCGCCAATGGGCTTGCCGCCCTGGGGCAGTGGGAAGGCTGAGCGCAGCGTATTCCATCGCTGTCATGCTGTGAAAATGCCGGCGACGAGCCGGCATTTTCATGTCCGGCCCCAGCCGATGGCACAGGCGTGGTCTCATGCCGGCTGGCTAGAATCGCCGCCTCTCCTCGTCGTTTCCGGGTATTCATGCCGTCCGTCCGTGCTTTGCGTTTGTCCCTGATCTGTCTGGCCATGCTGACGGTGACCGGGTGTGGCAGGCAGGCTGCGTCCGGTCCAGCCGGACGCGGCAGTGGCGGCCCGCAGGCGGTCGTCGTGCAGACGGTGGCGCTGCGTGACTGGCAAGATCGCGTGCAGGCACTGGGCACGGTGCGTGCACGCGAGGCGGTGACGCTCACCGCCAAGGTCACTGAAACCGTCGAGCAGGTGCATTTCGAAAGCGGTCAGGAGGTCGCCAAGGGCGCGCCGCTGATCACGCTGAGTGGCGCCCAGCAGCAGGCTGCGCTGGCCCAGGCGCTGGCTCAGGAGCGCGATGCCGAGGCGCAATATCAGCGGCTGGCCAAGCTGGCGCAGCAGCAGCTGGTGGCGGCTGCGGTCGCGGAGACCGCACGTGCCACCCGCGATGCCGTACGCGCCCAAGTCGCACAGATCCGCGCCAATCTGGCCGACCGGGTGATTCGCGCCCCGTTCTCCGGGGTGCTGGGGATTCGTCAGGTCAGTCCGGGCGCGTTAGTCACTCCGGGGACGGTGATTGCCACCCTCGATGACCTCTCGCGTGTGTATGTCGATTTCCCGGTGCCGGAAACCGAGCTGGCCGGTCTTGCCCCCGGCCAGCACTTGACCGGACAGGTGTCCGCCTGGCCACAGCAGCGTTTCGAGGGGCGGGTGATGGCGGTGACCGCGCGGCTCGATCCCGCCACCCGCGCTGCCACTGTGCGCGGCGAGTTTCCCAATCCGCAGCGTCAACTCCAGCCGGGGATGCTGATGCAGGTGACCCTGGTGCGTGCCGTGCGGCCGGCGGTGGTGGTGCCGGAACTGGCGGTGCAGCAGGTGGGGAATGAAACCTTCGTATGGCGGGTCAAACCCGATGCCACGGTGGAGAAAGTGGCGGTGGTCGTGGGTGGCCGCATTCCTGGCTGGGTGATGCTGCGTGACGGTCTGCGTGCCGGCGAGCGGATCGTGGTAGAGGGCACCGGTAAGTTGCGGCCGGGTGCCCGGGTGCGGGCCGTCCAGCCTGCTGCGGCAATGAAGACGTGATGCCATGACGCTCTCGGAGCTTTCAATCCGGCGGCCGGTTCTGGCCGTGGTGATGAACCTGCTGCTGATCGTGCTGGGGGTGATGTCGTTCCTGCGTCTGACCCTGCGCGAGTTGCCGGCGATCGATCCGCCGGTCGTGTCAGTGCAAGTGGACTATCCCGGTGCCTCGGCCGCAGTGGTGGAAACGCGCATCACCAAACCGCTGGAGGATGCGCTGGCCGGCATCGAAGGCATCAATACCATCGACTCCAGCAGCCAGAACGGCAGTTCCAGGATCAGCATCGAGTTCTATCCCACCCGCGATATCGAGGCGGCTGCCAACGACGTCCGCAATGCAGTCAGCCGGGTGGCCGACCGTATCCCACCGGAGGCCACACCGCCGCAGATCAGCAAGGTTCAGAGCGATTCCGATCCGATCATCTGGTTCAACCTGCGTTCGGCCAGCATGGATCAGATGCGGATGACCGACTACGCCCAGCGATATCTGGTCAACCGCTTCTCCAGTCTGCCGGGCGTGGCGCAGGTACGGTTGGGCGGTGGCCAGCGTTACGCCATGCGGGTCTGGTTGGATGGTGACAAGCTGGCGGCGCGTGGCCTGACGCCGGCTGACGTGGAAAATGCGTTGCGTGCGGAGAATGTCGAGCTGGGTGCTGGCCGGATCGAGTCCACCGACCGCGATTTCATTCTGAGGGTGGCGCGCGACTATACCCGGCCGGATCAGTTCGCCCAGTTGCCGCTCGGCAAGGGCAGCGACGGCTATGTGGTGCGTCTGGGCGATGTGGCGCGGGTGGCGCTGGAGTCGGTGGATCGCCGCTCCTGGTACCACAGCAATGGCGAGCCGGCGCTGGGCATCGGCATCGTCAAAACCTCCACTGCCAACAGCCTCGAGGTGGCGCAGGCGGCCAAGGACGAGGCCGACCGCATCCGCCCGACGCTGCCGGCAGGCACTGACATCTATGTCGCGTACGACAGCACGACCTTCATTTCGGCTGCGGTGGCGCGCGTCTATGAAACCCTGCTGGAAGCCATCGTGCTGGTGCTGGTGGTGATCTGGTTGTTCCTGGGCAGCGTGCGGGCGGCGCTGATCCCGGCAGTGACGGTGCCGGTCTGCGTGGTGGCGTCCTTCATCGCGCTGTACGCCTTCGGGTTTTCGATCAACCTGCTGACCCTGCTGGCGCTGGTCTTGAGCATCGGCCTGGTGGTGGACGATGCCATCGTGGTGGTGGAAAACATCCAGCGCCGGGTGGATCTGGGCGAGCCGGCGCTGGTCGCGGCCAGGCGCGGCAGCGCGCAGGTGGCCTTTGCCGTGATCGCCACCACCGTGGTGCTGGTGGCGGTGTTCTTGCCGGTGGGGTTTTTGCAGGGCAATACCGGCCGCCTGTTCCGTGAGCTGGCGGTGGCGTTGGCCGCGGCGGTCACGATTTCTGCCTTCGTCGCCCTGACCCTGGCCCCGATGATGGCCAGCCAGCTACTGCGCCCGCACACCGGGCCGTATGCCGTGCATGGCAATCGGGTCAGCGAGTGGCTCAATGATCGGTTTCAGCACCTGGCGGCCGGTTACCGCCGTCTGCTCGATCGGCATGTTCACCGGCTTTGGTTGTTTGGTGGGTTGATGCTGCTGGCGCTGGTGGCGCTGCTGTGGTTGTTCCGGCAGCTGCCCAGCGAGCTGGCCCCGGCCGAAGATCGCGGGGTGTTCCAGTTGATGGTGGAAGGGCCGGAAGGCGCAGGTTTTGATTACACGGTGGCGCAGATGCGCAAGGTGGAGTCGATCCTGGCGACCGAGACCGGGCCGGACAAGCCGATCCTGCGCGCCAATCCTCGGGTGCCGGGCAGCTTTGGGACCAGTGAGGAAATGCATACCGGCCGGGCCATGATCTTCCTGCAGCCCTGGGACAGGCGTGAACAAAGTACCGCCGAGCTGGCCAGCGCGTTGGAAAAGAAGTTTGCGGGCTTGCCCGGGGTGCGTGTGCGCAGCATGACCGGCGGTGGCCTGGTGCGGTCGCGCGGGCAGCCGTTCCAGCTGGTGCTGGGCGGGCCGGATTACCAACAGCTGGCGCAATGGCGCGACATCCTGCTAGCCAAGATGGCAACCAACCCAGGTTTTCTCGGCCCGGATTCTGATTACAAGGAAACCCGCCCGCAGATGCGGGTGATCGTGGACAAGGCGCGTGCCGCCGATCTTGGCGTGCCGGTGGCGGCGATCGGCAATGCCTTGCAGACGATGATGGGTGGCATCCGCGCGACTACCTTCGTCGATAACGGCGAGGAGTACGACGTGATGTTGCAGGCCGACCGTAAGGGGCGTGACTCGGTGGCGGCGCTGGAAACTTTGCAGGTGCGGGCACGCAATGGCGCTCTGGTGCCGCTGTCGAATCTGGTGACGCTGCAGGAGGTTGCCGAACCCGGCAGTCTCAACCGTTTCAACCGGCTGCGTTCGATCACGCTGAGTGCCCGGCTGGCGCCGGACTACCCGCTGGGCGAGGCGGTGGCCTGGGCCCAGCGCACCGCCCGCGAGGTGTTGCCTGATTCCGCCCAGATCAGCTGGAAGGGCGAGTCGCGCGAGCTGCAGCAGTCCGGTGGCGAGGTGCTGGTGACGTTTGCGCTGGCGCTTTTGATCGTTTATCTGGCGCTGGCAGCGCAGTTTGAAAGCTTTCTGCATCCGCTGGTGATCATGCTGACGGTGCCGCTCGGTGTCCTGGGAGCGCTACTCGGGCTATGGCTGACACATGGCACGGTCAATCTGTTCTCCCAGATCGGCATCGTCATGCTGGTGGGACTGGCAGCCAAGAACGGCATCCTGATCGTGGAGTTTGCCAATCAGCTGCGCGATGAGGGTCGCAGCATCCACGATGCCATCGTCGAGGCAGCCTCGGTGCGGCTGCGGCCGATCCTGATGACGTCCATTGCGACTGTGGCGGGAGCCGTGCCACTGGTGGTGTTTGCTGGACCGGGGTCTGCCAGTCGGGCGACGATCGGGATCGTGGTCATCTCCGGCGTCTCGTTTTCCACGTTCCTGTCGCTGTTCGTGGTGCCGGCGTTCTACGCGGCGCTGGCGCGCTACACACGCTCGCCACAGGCGCTGGGGCGGGTGCTGGATACACTGGAGGCGCAAACGCCACAGGAAGGTAGGCATGGCTGACCGGCAAATCAGGGGGGCGCCAGTACGCCCGGCGCGCGGGCATCGGCAGGATGAGGTGCGGCTCTATGGTCTGAACGCGGTGCTGGCGGTATTTGCCCGGCGGCCACAGGCGCTGCGCAAGCTGTACCTGCTGCCCGAGCGCATTCCACAGCTGCAGCCGCTGCTGAAGTGGTGCGTGGCGCATCGCATCGGTTATCGCGTGGTGACAGCGGACGATCTCCACCGGCTTGCCGCAAGCGGCCATCACGAAGGCGTGGTGGCCGATGTGCTGCGGGCGCCGGTGCCGGAGCTGTCGCAGTGGTTGCGCGACCTGCCCGGTGGTCGGCAGTGTGCGTTGTGGCTGGATGGTGTGGGCAATCCCCACAATCTGGGTGCCATCCTGCGCAGCGCCGCGCATTTTGGCGTCAGCGCGTTGCTGCTGCCGCGACACAGTTCGCTGGCGCTGTCGGGGGCGGCGGCGCGGGTGGCCGAAGGCGGTGCAGAGGCCGTGCCGCTGGTGCGGCTTGGGCAGGACGATGAGACCATCGCACAGTTGCACGCGGCTGGTTTCCGGCTGGCAGCCACGCTGGTGCGTGGTGGGGATGATCTGTTCCGCGCCACGCTACCGCCGCGCTTGGTCTATGTGCTCGGCGCCGAAGGCGAGGGGATGTCACCGGCGCTGGCAGCCGCCTGCGATCTCCGCCTGTCGATCCCTGGCACTGGTGCGGTGGAAAGCCTCAACGTGGCCGCTGCGACGGCCGTTCTGCTGGCGCAGTGGGCCAGCCGGCAGTGACGGCCAGTCGGCTCACTTGTCCGCTGCTGGTGCGACGATGGTGCTGCCAAACCCCCCTTCGGCATCGGCGGCCAGGTAGGTGAAGGTGACGTAGGCCGCCACGTTTTGTGCCAGTGCCTGCGGATCGATCTTGTCCAGCGTGTCGTCCGGGGTGTGGTGGTAGTCGAAGTAGCGGCTGGCATCCTGGGCCAGCTCAGCACAGGCCATCCCGGCGGTGTGGATCGGCGACAGGTCGGACCCGCACCCTTCCGTGGGCGGTTCGCGGCGGATGCCCAGCGGTGCCAGCGCCTGTGCGATCTGCGTCATCGCCGCCTCGGCATACGCCGGCACATTGGCGCTGATGGCATAAATGCGGTCGGCGCCCAGGTCGCTTTCTGCGCCGATCTGGTGCCGGGGGAGCTCGGCCCGGTGGGCCTCGACATAGGCACGACCGCCCCATAGGCCCTGTTCTTCATTGGCAAACGCCACCACCCGGACCGTACGCGCCGGCCGCTGTTCCTTGGGCAGGCGTGCGATCAGATGGGCCGCGGCCATGGTGATGGCCACGCCAGCGCCGTCGTCGATGGCGCCAGTGCCCAGATCCCAGGAATCCAGATGCGCGCCAAGTAGCACTACGTCGTTCGGGCGGCTGCGCCCGGTGACTTCGCCGATCACGTTGTACGAGGTGTATTCGCCGTTCCAGCCGCAGTCCAGCGCCAGCCGCACCCGGGTCGGGCCGAGTGTGGTCAGACGGGCGAGCTGGTCGGCATCTGGCAGCGCCAGGGCGGCCATCGGGATCGGGGTCAGGCCCGGCTGGAAGCGGCTGATGCCGGTATGCGGATTGCGGTGCGAATCGGTCCCGGCCGAACGCATCAGGTAGCCGATTGCTCCGGCCCGTGCGGCAGCCGACGGGCCGGCGCCGCGTACCTTGGCGCCGACACGGCCATACCCTTCGCCATTGCGGCTGCGTGGCATCGCCACATCGACGAAAGCGATCTTGCCCGCCAGCGCGCCGGGGGGCACCTGTTGCAAGGCTTCCAGCGAGTCGAAACGCACCACTTCGCCTTCGACCGTGCCGCCTGGGCTGCCGCCCAGTGCGGTGATGCGGAGTGGCTGTGCATGCGCACCCAGCACTTCGGCAGATTCGCTGCGTCGCTCCCACTTGGGGAAGGTCACCGGCTCGATCCAGATCTTGTCGAAGCCCAGAGCCTTGAACGTAGCCTGGGCCCATGCCACGGCGCGGGCATCGGCCTCGCTGCCGGCCAGCCGCGGGCCGACCTCGGTGGTGAGTGACTGCACCACCCGCCAGCCGGTGTCATCCTGCAGCGCCTGGGCCTGCAGACGCGCAGCGCGGGCCAGGGCAGTGTCGGGAATGCGGGTGGCGGGCGTGGCCGCCTGTGCGGGCAACGCGAACGCCAGCACCAGGGCGGCGGTCAGCAGCGAGGTACGCATGGTCAGCGCTCCGGGAAGCAAACGGATTCCCGCAGTCTAGACGCGGACCATCTGCTCGGCCCGTGCCAAAAGTTGTTTCTTTCAGGGAACACCAACCTGCGTCGATCCTCGCCATGGCAGTCCATGTCGAGGTCGGCGCAGGGCAGGACGCCATGTCCGCAAAATCAATCGCGATCAGTGATTGTTCGGCGGATTGGTCAGCCGTGGTCGGTGCCGCTTGGAGTGGTCAGGCGCTTTTTTTCAGCGCATCGCGGATTTCGCGCAGCAGCAGGATGTCTTCCGGGGTGGGCGCTGGCGCAGCCGGGGCGGGCTCCGGCTTGCGGTGCATGCGGTTGATGACTTTGACCAGCAGAAAGATGGCAAATGCCACGATCACGAACTGGACCACCGCGTTGAGGAACTCGCCATAGGCCAGCACTACCGCCGGGACTTCCTTGCCAGCCGCGTCCACGCTGGCGGCCTTGAGGGTGATGGCCAGCTTGGAGAAATCCACGCCACCAACCAGCAGGCCGATGGGCGGCATGATCACCTTGTCCACCAGCGCCGATACGATCTTGCCGAACGCGCCGCCGATCACCACGCCCACGGCGAGGTCGATCACGTTGCCACGCATCGCAAATTCCTTGAACTCGCCCATCATGCCCATCGACTGCCCTCCACTGTGGATGTGAAGTCGGAAGCTTACCCGTTGCGCGGGGTGATCCGCCCTTGCAGGCGCAGGACATCGCCGATCCGGGCGTCGAAGGTATCGCCGGGCAGCAGTGCAGCCACGCCGGCCGGTGTGCCCATGAACACCAGGTCGCCCGCGCGCAGCGCATAGAGCTTCGACAGCTCATGCAGAATCTCCGGCACGTCCCAGATCAGCTGATCCAAGGTCGAAGCCTGACGGCGCTGGCCGTTGACGTCCAATGTGATTGGTAGCGCCGCCAGTGCGCCGATGTCCGTCGCCGGCAGCAGCGCCGAGACCGGCGCGGAGTGGTCGAAGCCCTTGCCGGTGTCCCACGGCAGGCCCTTGGCCTTGGCAGCGGCCTGCAGGTCGCGGCGGGTCAGGTCCAGCCCGACGCCGTAGCCAAAGACCAGGGCGCTGGCCGCCTCGACCGGCAGCACGCCGGCAGGGGCATCCTGGCCCAGTGCCACCACCAGTTCCACTTCGTGGTGCAGGTCCTGCGTGCCGGGCGGGTAGGGCACCACGCCATCGGTGACGATGGCGTCAGCGGGCTTCATGAAGAACACAGGATCACCGCGCTCGGCCTTCGAGGCCGGCGCAGTGGCGCCCATTTCGCGCGCATGGTCGGCGAAGTTGCGGCCCACGCAGTAGATGCGCCGCACCGGGAACTCGCCCAGTGGGCGGCCATCGCGGTGACATACCGGGATGCGCGGCGGTGCCGCGGCGGGAATCAGATCCATCAGCGTGCAAGCTGCGGCTTGCCGACCACCCGGTAGCTGCCTTCCAGCGGCTGCCGACGCACGCGCACGTTGCGATCACGGCGCATCAGCAAGCGCAGCACCAGGCCACCCAGCAGCATGGCGAGTCCAACCACCAGACCCACTGCCACCAGCCCGATCAACAGGGTGACGCCCAGGACACCCAGCAGGCTGCGCAGCACGGGATTGCGCGGGCGGCGCGGCGCGCCAGGCAGCAGGGTGCGCAGACGGAGGAAGATGGGATGTCGAAACAGTGACATGGAGCGTGAGATCCTGAACATGACAGAGGCATGACACACTATGCCCAGTATCGACAGAAGCGACGGGGCAGGTGTGAGCAGTTCGTTAAACACACACGGTGTACTGGCCATGCTCGAGGCAGTGCCGGTGGATGAGTTGCGTGAATGCGAAGTCGTGCTGGGCGGCGAGCCCGAGTCGCTGATTCTCTATCGCGCCGGCCATGACGAGGTGCGCGCATGGCGCAATGTCTGTCCACATGCCGGGCGCCGGCTGGACTATGCGCCGGGCAAGTTCTTGCGCAGCAAGACGGGGCTGCTGGTGTGTGCGGTGCATGGTGCCGCCTTCGAGTTGGAGCGTGGCGAGTGCGTGGCCGGCCCCTGTCGCGGGCAGGCGCTGCAGGCGGTGGCGGTACGTTGCCGTGATGGGCAGGTGGTGCTGGAGCGCCCGGATGCCCTCCAAGGCACGGATGAGGCGTGAAAACCCTTGTCGATGCGGCGCAAACCACGCGCCTGGGCAGCGGTAGGCCCCGGATGTGGGGGCTTGATCAGTAAAGCAGGTTGACCATCGCAACGATGATGACGACGTAGATGGCGCTCAGCGGCCCGCCCGAACGCCACATGTCGCGCACGGTGTAGCCGGCTGGGCCTGCGATCATCGAAATCGACGGGTTGGCGGCGGTGACGAAATTGTTGGATGCCGACAGCGCTACGATCAGGGCGAATGCGGTCGGGTTACCGTTCATCGCCAGCGCCAGATTGATCGCGATCGGCACCAGCACGATGGTGGCGCCGACATGGCCGATCACCATCGAAAACGCGGTCGTCAGCAGTGCCAGCGCGGTTTCGACCAGCCACGGCGGCAGCCCCTGCGGCAACCGCTCGATGGTGTGACCAGCAAGCCAGGCAGCCGCGCCGCTGGAGTCCATCGCCCAGCCGAGTGGAATCAGGCAGGCGATCAGAAACACCGTGCGCCAACTGATTGCGGCGTAGGCTTCATCGACCTTGAGTACGCCGGTCACCAGCATGCCGGCCACGCCGGTCATCAGTGCGATCGAGGTCGGTAGCCGCGAGGACAGCGCCAGCAGCATCGCAACCGCAAAGATCGCCATGGCCAGGCGGAACTTGTGCGGACGCTGCTCGTCCTTGGGGTAATCGGTCACCACCACGAAGTCGCGGCTGCGCGCGGCGTCCGCCAGATCGGTCCAGATGCTGTGCAACACCAGCATGTCGCCGGCCTGCAACGGCAGGTTGCGAATGTCATCGCGCAGCACCTGGCCATCGCGGTTGATCGCCAGCAGACTCAGGCCGTACTGCTTGCGCAGGCGCAACTGCGCCTGGGTTTTGCCGATGAAGTTGGATGTGGGCGGGATCACCGCCTCGGAAATCCCGGCGCGCGCCGGGTTGAACAGATCGGCGAACACCCGCAGGCGCGCACTCATGCGCAGGAAGTTTTTCTGCGCAAAGTCGAGGATCGCTTCGCGTCGCCCCATGACGCCCAGCACGCTGCCAACCCAAATCCGGCTGTCGGCGGGCGGCGCCAGCCGCGATTCTTCACCGGTGCGCAGGGCCAGGAGGAGCGGCATGTCCACCAGCGCCTCGGCATCGCCCACGCTCATTCCCACCAGCGGGCTGTCGGCGGTCACGGTGAGCTCAAACAGGTCGCCCTCAATGCCGTAGGCACGGGCGAAGTAGCTCTGGGTGCGGGCCGGGGTGACCGCTTCGTCGCCGCTTTCCCGCAGGACGCGTTCGCTGAAGTGGTAGAAATAAGCCAATGAGGCGGCCAGCAAGGCCAGGCCGATCGGAAGCGGCGCAAAGATTTTCAGTGCGGTCAGTGAGGCAGCGCCGGACGGCAGGCTGGCATTGGCCGACAGCAACAGGTCGTTGAGCAGGATCAGCGGCGAGTTGCCGACCATGGTCAGGCTGCCGCCCATGATGATCGCAGCCGATATCGGAATCAGCAGGCGCGACAGACTGATGCCGGTGCGCGCGGTCAGGCGCGAGGCGACCGGCAGAAACAGCGCGGTGGCGGAGGTGTTGGGGACGATTGCCGAAGTCAGTCCGGCGGTCAGCGAAGCCAGCAGTACCAGGCGTTTTTCGATGCCCTGGGCGCGCCGCAGCAGCCAGCCGGCCAGCCGGTTGAGGGCGCCGGTGCGGTCCAGCCCGGCCCCCAGGATCATGGTGGCGATCACGTTCATCACCGCGTCCGAGGAAAACCCGCCAAACAGGTCTTCCGGGGCCACCAGCCCGGTCAGCCCCAGCACCACCAGCACCACCAGCGAGACCACGTCGGCGCGGATGCGCTCGAACAGGAACATCACCATCGCGAACGCCACCAGCCCCAGCACCCAGAGCATGTCGTTGGTGAGGGCGAGGCTGGTGTCCATTCCGGGCGCGGTCTGCAGAAGCGATGAATGATGGGGGGAGGGTAGCGCGTTTTACGATCGGCCTCAGGCAGGTTTGCACAACGCCAGTGTTGGAGGTGTCAGCCGGTCATGTGACCGACGCAAGCCCCGTTCAGTCTGCCTGCCTGTCGTACAACAGATCCCACACGCCATGGCCCAGGCGCAGGCCGCGTGCCTCGAAGTGGGTCTGCGGCCGCCAGGGTGGACGCGGGACATGGCCGCGCGGGCCGGCGCGGTTGACCAGCCCCGGGGTGGCGTCCAGCACGTCCCACATCTGCTCGGCGTAGTCCTGCCAGTCGGTGGCCAGATGCAGGCGCCCGCCCACGGCCAGCTTGCGCACCAGCAGGGCGGCGAAGGCCGGGTTCACCAGCCGGCGTTTGTGATGGCGTTTCTTATGCCAGGGGTCCGGGAAATAGATGCGGATCTCGTCGAGCGCACCGTCGGTGATCTCGTGCTCCAGCACTTCCACGGCATCGTGGTGATAGACACGCACGTTGTGAATGTCATCAGCGGCCAGGGCATTGAGCAGCCGCCCAACACCGGGCGCGTGCACTTCGATGCCGAGATGATCGCAGTCGGGGGCATGTCGGGCGGAGTGGTGCAGTGCCTCGCCATTGCCGAAACCGATCTCGAGGATGCGCGGCGCGCGGCGGCCGAACACGGTGTCCAGATCGCGAGGTTGGCCCTGGTAGTCCAGGCCATAGCGTGGCCACAACGATTGCAGTGCGCGTTGCTGCGCCGGTGTGAAACGGCCCTGACGCAGCACGAAGCTGCGCACTTTGCGCTGGCCCGGGGTGGTCGTGAAGGGCTTGGGGGTGCCGTGGGCGTCGGTGTCGGTAGGGATGTTGGTCAAAACTGGAATCCTCTGGGTTAAGCACGTCTTCACTGCGCGTGTCTGGGATGTGCCTGCCCACGTCGGGGCGCCAGCCTGTTCGGGCCCGGCGCTGGCAGGCAATCGCCCATGCGCTCATTAAAACTGTGATGCGCTGCAGCGTGAGAGCGTTATGATTTCATGAAAACATGAGACATTCGCCATCGTATGGCCGCTGGCATTGCCGTGGCTGGACTGGCGAGCGCGATTGCTGCTGTTGTTCCTTCACCTGTCGAGGAAGCCTATGAAACGCACATTCCGCCGGACCCTGCTCACTGCCGCCCTGGCCCTGGCCACACTCCCGGCCTTTGCCCAGAGCGCGCCGAAATCGCCGTTCTCGCAGACCGTGTTCTTTGGGGACAGCCTGACCGATGGCGGCTATTTTCGGCCGATGCTGATCAGCATGATTGGCCCGAACGGTGCCATCATCGGTCAGTTCACCACCAATCCCGGCTATGTCTGGGCGCATTACCTGGCCAGCTATTACGGTGGCAATGCCAATGCGGCCTGGACCGGGAATACCACCACCACCCCGACGCCGGCCAGCGGCAGCAACTGGGCCGTGGGTGGGGCGCGCATCACCACCGACACCAGCGGCGGCCTGGGGTATATCCCCTCGCTGAGAAGCCAGTACAACGCCTATCTGGCGGCTGGCAACAAGGTCGATCCCAACGCGCTGTATACGGTCTTGGGTGGTGCGAACGACATTTTCGCCGCCACCCAGGCCTATCAGACCGCCTATGTCGGCACGCTGCTCGGCGGCGGAACTACGGCGCAGGCCGAGGCGGCCGGCAATAGCGCGGCGCAGGCCATCATCACCCCGGCGGTGACCGCGCAGGTGGGGCTGATCGGTACGCTGACCAGCGCCGGTGCCCGCTACATCCTGGTGCCGGCGATTCCCGACATTGGCCTGACCCCGTCCGCTGCTGCCGGTGGCGCGCAGGGCATCGCGCTCGGCACGGCGCTGACCACCGCCTACAACAACGGTCTGTATGGCGGTCTGGCCACGGCCAACCTGCACGTGATCCCGGTGGATACCTTCCACTTTTTGCGGGAAGTGGTGGCCAATCCCAATGCGTATGGCCTGACCAATGTCACCGGCAAGGCCTGCTTGACCCAGCCGCCGCCGGCGGGGGACTCCTCGCTGTTCTGCAGCCCAGCCTCGACGGTGCCCAATGGTGCCAATACCTATCTGTTCGCCGATGGCGTGCACCCCACCTCGGCAGCGCACAAGGCGCTCGGGGATCTGGCGATTGCGATGATCGAGGGGCCGCGTTCGATCGCGGTGCTGCCGCATTCGGCTGGGGTCATCGGTCGCGCCCGCGCGGTCGGCGTGGATAGCGCGGTGGCCGGTCTGGCGCGTCAGGATGGCGATGGCATGCGCTGGTGGGCGGACATCCGCGCCGACCAGCAGCGCTTCGTCAAGTCGTTCGGGTTCGACGGCACCGGGGGCACCGGGTCGTTCGGTGTGGGCTGGCGCAGCGGCCGGCTGATGTACGGTGCCTTTGCCGGGTATGGCCGGCAGGACATCGATTTCGGCTTTGATCGCGGCAGCTTCCGTCAGTCTGATACCAGCCTCGGTGGCTTCGTCGGCTGGACGAACGATGGCCTGTGGGTCAACGGTCAGGTCAGCTGGACCAAGCTCAGCTACAAGGTTGATCGTCAGGTCAATCTCGGCCAGGCGGTGCGTGTGCATCACGGCTCGCCAGACGGCACCAACCTGAGCGTGGGGGCCAGCGCCGGCTGGACCTTCAAGCATGGCAAGTGGGAGCACGGGCCGGTGCTGAGCCTGCTGTCGCAGACCATCCGGGTCGATGGCTATGACGAGGACAGCACCGAGTCCAGTGCCCTGAGCTATGCCAAGCAGAAGGGCGATTCGCTGCTCGGCAGCCTCGGCTGGCAGGCCAGCTACACCATCAATGACCACGTGCAGCCGTTCGTGCGGTTGACTGGCGACCATGAGTTCAAGGATCCGCCGGCGCAGGTGTGGGCGCAGTCGCGCTCCATGACGACGACGCTGCCGTATGCGGTGCCGGGGCTTGCCTTCGACCGTACCTACGGCACCCTGGCGGTGGGGCTGCGCAACAAGGTGCTGGGCGGGTTGGATCTGACCTCGACCATTACCGCCACCGCAGGCCAGAGTGGCGGCAGCAACGTGGCGTTCTACCTGATGCTGGGTGGCTCGTTCTGAGTCGGTGCGGCGGGCCGGGTGCATGCATAAGTTCAAACACCTTTGGCACTCCTTCGAAGCAGGAGGAGCGCCATGCAAGTGCACCATGCCGGGTACCGAATCCGGGGGTTCTATCGAATAGCCGCCTTGGGTCATCTTTGGGCAATGACCCCCAAAGACGCTCAACGAAGGCTGCACATCCTGCGCTTCTGGGACACACACGGCCTCAAAGCCACCCAAGACGCCTTCGACGTGTCCCGGCGCACGCTCTACCGGTGGAAGCAGGCCCTTCGCGAACAGGGCGGCAATCCCGCCGCCTTGGCCGCTCGATCCTGCGCGCCCAAACGCCGGCGCACGCCCAAGACCGACCCACGGCTGGTGGCGGAAATCC
>NZ_FQUK01000031.1 GCF_900129205.1 Thermomonas hydrothermalis
GCGGGGGTTTTTTCTTGCGCGCTCCCTACGCCTGCGCCAGTCAGCTCAAACACCAAAAATCTGTGTACGCAAACCGACCGGCGCGCAGGAGGGGCGGGCCAGGCTGCAGCGTGAGCGGGGCAGCAAACATCGGTCCGGCGCTGACGCAGGTATGAAATTCCCCGTGTTCGCCGCAGGGGTCGATGCCGGTTGGCAGTTGGTCCAGCAGCGCCGCATCGAAGGGGTGTCCGGCAAAACGGGCATCTAAGCGGGTGGTGTCCACGCAGCATAGGTGCGCCTTGAGGCCGGCGCTGAGCATCTGCCGGGCCAGATGCGTGGTATTGCTGGCAAACAGGGGAAACAGTGGCGTCCAGCCAAGCTCGGCGCAGAGCGTTTCGCGCCAGGCCCGCACATCCTCGAGGAGCAGATCGCCAAACGCGATATGGGTCAGTCCGGGCCAGCGGGAACGGGCGCGCTCCAGCGCAGCGCGGAAACTGGCGATGTAGGCCGCATTGTCGGCGGACGGGGGAATCCAGGCTTCGAGCACCGGGACATCGGCTGCATTGGCCTGGGCGTACAGCACGTCCCGGCGGATGCCCTGCATCGAGATGCGGTCGTAACCTTCGGTGAGGGTGGTCAGTAATCCCACGACCTCGAACGTCCCCTGTTGGCGCAGGACGTGCAAGGCCCAAGCGGCATCCTTGCCGCCACTCCAGGACAGCAGTGCGGCCGGCACCGGTTTGCTGCCCTTAAGCCGTGACGTCGCGCAGCTGCCAGTGGTCACCGGCCAGCAGCTGCATGCGCTGGCGCAAAACGGTCGATGGCAGACGGGTGTCCACGATCAGGTCGACATGTAAGTCGCTCTGGGTGCCATGCACGATGGCCTCGGGATCGGTGCTGCTCAAGGCTGGGTCGACATTGTCCGGATCGTCTTGCAGTGCGCTCCAGCGGTCGAACAGATCGCGGGTTCGCAGGGCGTGTTGCAGTTCCTCGGCAAAGCCCTCGGCGCTGTGTGAGCGGAAGGCCAGGGCGGGAATCGGGCCGCGGGCGGCGGGGGGATCAGGCAGACGGATGTAATAGCGGGTCGGCATGCGTGAGTCGTGTGATCAGGACAGGAGGACGCTACGGGGGCGGTGGTCCGGATCAGTCGAAGCCTTTGTGTTCCGAGGCAAAAGCGACCACCAGTGCGCCTTTGCCGACATTGACCAGGCCCGACAGCCCCATGAAGCTTTCGTACACCTCGACATTGTTCGCGGCACAGGCTTCGCGCAGACGGTCATAGCCAGGCAGCTTGCGCATCTCATCCAGCGGACCGCCATAGCTCATGCACAGGGTGGGCGAAAACAGCCCAGCCTTGACCCGGCGTGCGGCAAAATCGAACAGGCGCTCGCTGGCATTGGCAAAGCCTTTGACCTTGGCCACGGGCTCGGTCTCGCCCTGGTTGCAGTGCAGGATCGGCTTGATGTCCAGCGCGGTACCCAGCGCGGCACTGAGGAAGCTGACGCTCTTGTCGCCGCGCTTCTTGATGCGGTTGCGCAGGTAGTTGAGATCGGGCGCGACCATGTAGCCGTGGGTGTGTCGGGCGAGATTCTCCAGATGGGCACGGATGCGCGGCGGGGTTTCACCGGCGGCGCGCATGCGGGCGGCTTCGACTACCGGGACGCCGACCCCGGCGAACACGTTCTGGCTGTCGATCACCCGCAGCATGAACGGGGTGTTGAAACCGGCCGCACTACGCACCGGCTTGTAATCGTTGAGGATGGTGTAGCTGGCCTGCACCGCGTTGTCGTGGATGCCGCTGCGGGTGCGGGTGGTGGTGATGCAGAACACGTAGTCGTAGTCCAGCACCAGTTTGTTGAGGAACAGATCGTGCACCTGCTGCACGGTGAACGGCGTGGTTTCGGCCTCGAACGCGCGCCCCGGTTTCGCCGGTGAGGAAGTTCATGGTGGCTTCCTCGTTGCGGACGTCGGCCAGAACCGCTTGGCCGATCTGCACGGTGACCGGCAGGATGGTGATGTGTTCGCGTTCGAGGAAGTCGTTTGGCAGGTCACAGGCCGAGTCAACGATGATGCCGATGCGCATGAGATCCCCCCTTTGGGCTCTGAATAGGCGACGTTGAGCAAACTACCGCAAGTCGGCGCTGCATGCATGCTGCAGCGCCGCTTGATGGTCAGTGCGCGGGGGAGGGATAGGCCCGTGGCAGCCCGGTGTCGGGATGCAGGTAGCGATCCCGCAGTTCGGTCTGCCGGCTGCGCATGGGCACCGGTTTGCCATCCAGCCAGACCCGTTCGGCCACACTTGCCACATCCAGTGGATCCCCGCTCCACAGCACCAGGTCGGCGCGCTGGCCCGGCGCAATGCGGGCGCCGACCTGGCCATCCACGCCCAGAACCTCGGCCGGGATGCGGGTCAGCCCTGCCAGTGCGGCCTCCCACGGCAGTCCATGTGCCACGGCATTGCCAGCCACCTGGCGAATCTTGCGGGCATTGTGCGAGGCATCGTCGCTTAGGTAGAACGCCACTTGCACCCCGGCTGCGTGCAGGCGGGCGGCATTGTCCAGGGTGGCGCCAAGTTCGTCGAAATCAGCAGGCAGATTGGCCAGCGCATCGACGAACACCGGCACTTTGGCGGCGGCGATCTGCGGCGCCACCTTCCAGCCCTCACTGGCACCGACCAGCGCAATCGACAGCCCGTTGCTTTGCGCCCAGCGCAGCGTGCGCAGGATGTCGGATGCGCGTTGCACCCGCACCATCACCCGGCCTTGCCCATTGAAGTAGCGGGACAAGGTGGCGCGCCCTGCCGGTGTCAGCAGGGCGAACTGCGATTCCTGCGCGATCTTGCCGCGGGCTTCGTCGCGCAGCTGATCCAGCAGCATCCATTGCGCTGCACGCGAGCTGCCACTCAAGTTGGCGCCATCCCCGCCGAGGGTGATGAACAGGGCGCGAGGGCCGGTGGCATCCAGGCTGCCGTCCAGCCGCACGACCCCGCCCTGGCCGCCGATGAGCGAGCCGCCGGGGCGGCTGCCGGCCGATAGCAAGGTCCAGCCGATGCCTTCGATGCGCGCCACCGGAACCAGCACCGAGTCCGGGTTGTAGGCCAGGCTGACGTCGAACTCCGGCCGCACACGCATGTCGGCCGCATTGGCACCCAGAGCCAGGGCGGCGTCCACGGTGGACGATTCGCCGGACACTTCCTCCACGCCGATGTCGGTGATGCCGCCGAACAGCGCGGGGGTAAGTGGCCGGCCGCCAGCGTCGATCACCTGCGCCTGCCCGGCGGGCAAGTCGCGCCCGATTGCGGCGATGCGGCCGTTGCGGATCAGCACGTCAGTACCCGGCAGGGTGCCGGCGCGATCAGCGGTATGGACGGTGGCATTGCGGATCAGCCAGTCCTGGGCGGTGGCGGGCAATGCGGCGAGCAGTCCGGCGGTCAGCCAGGCCAGCACACGCAGTGGGCGGTTCATCGCACACCTCCTTCGAGACCGGTCTGGCCGAGCAGGAAATCCGAGCGCGGTTGCCGCGTCGGGTCATGCCGGTCATACAGGCGGGCGCCGTCCACGTACACCTGTTCCGCCAGCGCATAGCTGCTGAACGGGTTGCCGTTCCAGATCACCACGTCGGCCATCTTGCCCGGCTCCAGGGTGCCGGTCTGATCAAGGATGCCCATGGCGCGGGCGGGATTGGCGGTGATCCAGCGGATGGCCCGTTCGGGCGGAATGTCGATTCCGGCGAGGCGGGCATGGGCGATGACTTTGGCGGCTTCCTGGTTGAGCCGCTGGATGCCTTCGGCCGAGTCGGAATGGACGATGGCGCAGCCGCCGGGGACACGATCGACCAGCGCGATGTTTTCCTGGATGCCGTCGAAGCTTTCCATCTTGAACCCCCACCAGTCCGCCCACAGCGCACCGCAGACGCCTTCTGCGGCCAGTCGGTCGGCGATCTTGTAGGCCTCCACACCGTGGTGGAAGGCAGCGATCTTGAAGCCGAACTCTTTGGCCAGATCCAGCATCGTGGCCATCTCATCGGCGCGATAGCAGTGGATGTGGACGCGGATGTCGCCATTGATCGCGCCGGCCAGGGTGTCGTTCTTGTAGTCGCGCTTGCCTTCGGCATTCTTGCCGCCGGCCTTGCGCTTCTTCATGTACTCGGCGGCTTCGGCAAACGCGGCGCGGTAACCGGCGACGTTGCCCATGCGAGTGGAGGGGCCGCCTTTTTGCCCGTAGACGCGCTTGGGGTTTTCGCCGCAGGCCATTTTCAGCCCCCAGGGGGCGCCCGGGAACTTCATGGCCTGGTAGGTGGTGGCCGGCACGTTCTTGAGTGTGACCCCGCGGCCGCCGATCAGGTTGGCGCTGCCTGGGAGGATCTGCAGGCTGGTGATGCCGCCGGCCAGGGCGGTGGCAAAGCCCGGGTCTTGCGGCCAGACCGAATGCTCGGCCCAGACATTGGGCGTGACCGGCGCGGTGGCCTCGTTGCCATCGTTATGGGCGCTCACGGCCGGGCTGGGATAGACCCCCAGATGGGAGTGGATGTCGATCAGCCCGGGGGTGACCCATTTGCCGCGGGCATCCACCCGCAGCGCATCGGCCGGGGCGTCCAGGTGCGGGCCGATGGCGGCAATCCGGCCATCACGCAGCAGCACATCGGCGTCGTCCAGCCGGGTGCCGGTGCCGGTCAGCACGGTGGCATGTTCGATCAGCACCGGCGGCGAAGCGATCGGCCGATAGGTGCTGGGATACGGGTCAGCCGCAAAATCGTAAGGCTTGGCGGGCGCCTGCGAGGATGTGGGTGTGCTGGCACAGCCGACCAGCAACACCGCAAGCAGGGCGGTGGTCAGTACGCGCATGGAATCCCTCGGCATGGTCAAGTGCCAGGCTCACCCTACCTGCGCCATGCGTCTGCTGCCATGTGTCCGAGGTCATGGCTGCGGTGTCTGTCGGGGGGCGCAGTAGAATCGCTGAAAACAGCACTAGGAAAACGGATGCAAACCAAACAGGAGATCGTCAACAACTGGCTGCCACGCTACACCGGACTGCCGCTGGAGGCGTTCGGCCAGCATGTACTGCTGACCAATTTCGGTGGATACCTGCAGCATTTTTCGGAGATGACCGGGGCGCCGATCGTCGGCAGTGATCGACCCATGCCCAGCGCCACCGCCGATGGCATCACCATGATCAACTTCGGCATGGGCAGTCCGAACGCCGCCACCATCATGGATCTGCTGACCGCGGTCATGCCCAAGGCGGTTTTGTTTCTGGGCAAGTGTGGCGGCCTCAAGCGCAAGAACCAGTTGGGGGATCTGATCCTGCCGATCGCGGCCATCCGCGGCGAGGGAACGAGTCAGGACTATCTGCCGCCGGAAGTTCCGGCGCTGCCCGCGTTTGCCCTGCAGCGCGTGATCTCCACCACCATCCGCGACCACGAGCTGGATTACTGGACCGGCACCGTGTACACCACCAACCGGCGCGTGTGGGAGCACGACGAGGCGTTCAAGCACAAGCTGCGCTTGATGCGTTGCATGGCCATCGACATGGAAACCGCGACGGTGTTTGCGGCTGGATTTGCCAACCGCATCCCCAGCGGTGCGTTGCTGCTGGTGTCCGACCAGCCAATGATCCCGGAAGGGGTCAAGACCGAGGCCAGCGATGCCAAGGTGTCAGCGGAGTTCGTGCGCAGCCATATCCAGGTGGGCATCGATGCCTTGCGGCTGATCCGTCGCAATGGCAAGTCGGTGCGTCACCTGCGTTTCGACGAGTAAGACGGCCGCCCAGCCCGGCCTGGCCCGAATGGGGCGCAGGCCGGTGCGGCCGCTGAGCGCGGAGCCTCGCAGGTTCAGTAGCGCGGCACGCGCGGGTCGTACAGCGACCACGCCGCGATGCCGCCCTGGACGTTGTAGAGCTCGCGGAAACCGAGTGCGCGGAAATGCTCGGCTGCCTGCGCGCTGCGCCCGCCCGACAGGCACAAAAAGGCCAGCGGCGTGTCTTTCGGCAGGGCTTCCAGCTCGGCCACCCCGTCGTCCAGATGGCGGTAGGGCACCGGCACTTCCGCCAGCAGGCGCTCATCCAGTGGGCGCACATCGACCAGGGTGAGGGTGCCGGCCTTGACCCGTTCCTCGGCCTGGGCCGGGGTGATCGGGCGCACTTTGGGCGGTGCGTTCGGGTTGTCGATCACCAGCCCTTTGCCGCGGGCGTCTTCCACCCAGTCGATGGTCATGCCGTCGGCGCGACGGGCGCTGGCGGGATCGCATTGGATGCGGATTCCGGCGGACTCGGTGGCAACCGCCTGCGGGTTTACCGGGGCCAGATGCAGGCGTGCGTTGAAGGTGCGGTCCACCTCGATCTGCAGGGCGTGGTCGGCGCCGGCGTCTGCAAGGGCCTGCTGGATTTTCGTGGCCGCTGCCGGGGTCAGGGTGATGCGCGGTGGAGTACGGTCTGGCGCGGGCAGGCCGAGGGCGGCGTGCAGTTCGCCGCTTGCTGCCATCTGGGTGATGATGTCGCTGCCGCCGACCAGCTCGCCGCGGATGTAGAGCTGCGGAATGGTCGGCCAGTCGCCGTAGAGTTTGATGCCTTCGCGCAGTTCCGGGTCGGTGAGCACGTTGACGTGGGCGTACTCGGCGCCGGTGGCGTCCAGCGCCTGCACGGCGCGGGCGGAAAACCCGCATTGCGGCGCCTCCGGCGTGCCTTTCATGAACAGCAGGACGGGGTGTTGCGCCAGCAGGGATTCGATGCGGGCGCGCAGGGCGGGATCAAGTGACATGAGGGGCCTTGGATGCGTGGGGGGAGAAGACTGCGATTTTACGCCGCCGCGGCGTACGCACGGCGGATCCGGGTCAAGCCGTCAAGCCTCGATCAGCAACCGTCGCGCCACCGGCAGTGCGGCCTCGACCCAGCGGGCGTATTGCGCTGCGGACGGATGCAGCCCGTCGCTGGCCAGCATATCGGCGGCATCGCCGCAGTCCCGGCTGATCCCGGTGATGTCGACGAAGGCCACACCGAGGCGGTCGCAGCAGGTCGCGGCGGTGGCGTTGTAGGCATCCAGTTCTGCGGCGATCCGGCGCGGGCTGCGCAGCTCACTGCGGGCGAACGGGGTCACGCCCCAGTCCGGGATCGACAGCACCAGCACCCGCCCGGCGCGGTGGCCGGCCAGCGCGATCGCCCGTCGCAGCAGCGCATCGAACGCCGGGGCGTACCCGGCCAGAGGCAGGCCCCGGTACTGGTCGTTGACGCCGATCAGCAGCGACACGAAATCCCAGTCGCCCAGTGGTTCGGCGGCGTCCATCGCAGCGGCGAGTTCGCCGGTGGTCCAGCCGGTCTGGGCGAGGATGCGCACGGGGGCGAGCGTGATCCCCTCGGCGTGCAGGCGCTGCGCCAGCTGTACCGGCCAGCGGCCAGCGTCGGCGATGCCTTCGCCGATGCTGTAGGAATCACCCAATGCCAGGTAGCGCAGTGCGGTCATGCGAGGCTCCTGCTTGGAGAGGGGAGATCAGCCGGGCCAGGCCAGCACGGTGATTTCTTCGCGGTCATGGTAGAGCTGGCGGGCGCGCACGGTCAGCGGGCGACCGGCCTGGGCGCGCAGCAGATCGAGGCAGAGGACGGTTTCCTGCCAGCGCTTTTTCATCGGCAGCTTGAGGTTGAACAGTGCCTGCCGGCACCAGCCTTCACGCAGCCAGGTGGCCATCCGTTCGGTGACCCGGCGCGGTTGTTCGACCATGTCGCAGACCAGCCAGTCCAGCGGTTGCGGCGGCTGCCAGGTGAAGCCGTCGGTGCGCAGGTGCTCGACCTGGCCGGTGGCCAGCACATGCGGACGCAGCGGGCCATTGTCGATGGCGGTGACGTGCAGGCCGTGCCGGGTCAGCACCCAGGTCCAGCCGCCGGGCGCGGCGCCGAGGTCGGCCGCCCGCATGCCGGCACGCAGCCGTTGCCGGCGCTCGTCCGGGTGGAGCAGGACGAGCAGGGCTTCTTCCAGTTTGAGGGCGGAGCGCGAGGGGGCGTCGGCGTGCAGCTTCAGGCGCGGCACCCCTTGTGGCCATGGGGCGCTGTCGTCTGGGTTGCTTTGCGCCAGCAGCAGATGGTCACCGGCCAGCAGACAGACGTGCAGACGTGGCAGGTCGGGGCGCTCGGCCGGGGTGAGCAGGCCGGCACGACGCAGGGCCGGGCGCAGTGCATTGCCCAGGGCGCGAGCCAGGCTGGCCAGTGGTTTGTGGGTGTCGGTATCTGGGTGTTCGACCCAGACGGTGCCGAAACTGGAATGGCCGTGCAGGTGGGCGAGGATGGGGCCGATCCGGTCACGTGGATCCAGTCCCGACAAAGCGCCGAGCAGGCGCAGCTTCTGCCGGGCAAAGATCAGCCGGGTCAACGGCAGCGCCCGTTCCAGGGCATCGCCATCCCCGGCGTCGCACACCAGCAGCACATGGCCGCTGCCGCGTTCGGTGCGGGCGTGTGCGACAAGGCCTGCGGCTGCGGCGCGCTCACCCAGCTCGGCCGCCAGCTCCGGCTCGAAGCCCTGCCGGCAGTAGCCCAGCAGGCCGTCAATAGCGGGGGCCGCCCTGTTCGCCATAGGCTTTCAGCACCGCGCATGCGGCATCCCGTTCCAGGTCGCGCACGACGTCGATGCCGCGCCGTTGCAGCTCGCCGATCCAGTCGGCGGGCAACGGGCCTTCGTCGAAATCGGTCAGTGCCTCGACGTCTTCGCTGCGTGCGCCGATCAGCAGGCGATCGATCCCGGCCCAGACGGTGGCACCGTAGCACTGGCAGCATGGCTGGGCGGACGTGGCCAGGGTGATCGGGCCGCCCAGGGCATTGAGCCGGAACTGCTGCAGGCGTTGCTGCGCCAGCATGTAGGCCATGATCTCGGCATGGGCCAGCGAGCAGCTCTGGGGCACGACGCGATTGACCCCGATGGCGAGCACCTGATCCTGCGGGCCGAACACGGCGGCGCCGAACGGGCCGCCGCTGCCGTGTTCGAGATTGCGTCGGGCCAGCTCGATGGCAAACGCGACCTTGGCCGCATCGGTGGAAAAGTCGCGTCCGTTCAGATCCAGCGTCAGCGCCCACACCGGCAGGGTCAGGTGGAGCTGGGCGGGTAGAGGCATCGGCATGTTGGATTCAGCCCTTGCTGGCCCAGGTGTCGCGCAACGTCACGCTGCGGTTGAACACCGGCGCTTCGGGGCGATGGTCGTGACGGTCGGCGACGAAATACCCCAGCCGTTCGAACTGGAACGACTGTTCCGGCTGGGCCTGGGCGGCGGCGGGTTCCACATAGCCGTGCATGATCCGGCGCGATTCCGGATTGAGCACGTCGCGGTAGCTCCGGCCGGCCTCGTCGGCGTCGGGGTCGGGAACCGAGAACAGACGGTCGTACAGGCGGATTTCGGCCGGGACGGCGTGGCGGGCACTCACCCAGTGCACGGTGCCCTTGACCTTGCGGTTGGCGCCTTCCATGCCGGGACGCGAGGTGGGATCAAGGGTGCAGCGCAGTTCGATCACCCGGCCGTCGCCATCCTTGATGGCTTCATCGCAGCGAATGATGCCGGCGCCGCGCAGACGAACCTCACCGCCCACGGTCAGGCGCTTGAAGCCAGGCGGCGGAACCTCGGCGAAATCATCGCGCTCGATCCACAGCTCGCGCGCAAACGGCACTTCGCGCTCACCCAGCGCGGCATCCTTGGGGTGGTTGGCAAAGCGCAGCATTTCCTGATGGTCGTCGGGCAGATTGACGATCACCAGCCGCAGCGGGTCGAGCACCGCCATCCGGCGCGGCGCATGGGCGTCGAGATCGTCGCGCAGCGCGCCTTCCAGCACCGACAGGTCGATCACCGAGTTCTGCTTGCTGATGCCCACCCGCTCGACCATCAGGCGCAACGCCGCCGGGGTGTAGCCGCGCCGGCGGATGCCTTGCAGGGTGGGCATGCGTGGGTCGTCCCAGCCATCGACCAGGCCGGCTTCCACCAGCGCCAGCAGCTTGCGCTTGCTGAGCACGGTGTAGTTGAAGTTCAGGCGCGAGAACTCGATCTGGCGCGGCTTGCCTGCTTCATTCGGGAACCCCTTGGCCAGCAATGGTGCCAGTAGCTCGGGATGGCCGGCCAGATCCACCTTGTCCACGCACCAGTCATACAGCGGGCGGTGATCCTCGAACTCGAGCGTGCACAGCGAATGGGTGATGCCTTCGATGGCGTCGCTGAGCGAGTGTGCAAAGTCGTACATCGGGTAGATGCACCAGGCGTCGCCGGTGTTCTGGTGCGGCACGTGCTTGATCCGGTACAGCGCCGGGTCGCGCAGGTTGATGTTGCCGCTGGCCATGTCGATCTTGGCGCGCAGGGTGCGCGCACCGTCCGGGAACTCGCCCGCACGCATGCGGTGGAACAGGTCGAGGTTTTCCTCCACGCTGCGGTCGCGGTAAGGGGAGTTGCGGCCGGGCTCGGTCAGCGTGCCGCGGTAGGCGCGCACCTCGTCGGGGCTTAAGTCGCAGACGTAGGCATCGCCCTGGCGGATCAGTTTTTCGGCCGCGAGATAGAACACCTCGAAATAATCCGAGGCATGGCGCAGGCTGGCCCATTCAAACCCAAGCCAGCGCACGTCCTCCTGGATGGCGCGCACGTACTCGGGGTCTTCCTTGGCCGGGTTGGTGTCGTCCAGCCGCAGGTTGCAGGTGCCGCCGAATTCCTGGGCGATGCCGAAATCCAGGCAGATCGCTTTGGCATGGCCGATGTGCAGGTAGCCGTTGGGCTCCGGCGGGAAGCGGGTTTTGATCGCGGTGTGCCTGCCGCAGGCCAGATCCTCGCGGACGATCTGGCGGATGAAGTCGGTGCGGGGGGAAGTCTCGGCGGTTGCCGGTGCGTCGGACACGGTTGCAGACCCTGACGGAAAGGAAACGCTGTAGTGTATCCGAGCCGGTCTGGACTGGCGCCCGGCATTGCGCCCAACCCTGGAAACACCATGCGCACCGTGTATGAAGCCGCCCATCTGATCGATGCCCATCTGGTCAAGCATGCGCTGGAGCAGGCGGGCATTCCTGCGTTCGTGCGCGGCGAGGCGCTGGTGGGTGGGTTGGGTGAGCTGGGGGTGTTCGGGCTGGTGGCGGTGATGGTGGCCGATGTCGCGGTACCGCGGGCGCGTGCGGTCATCGCGGCCTTGGGGCTGGACGCCCTGGGGGCGGAGGATGTGCCGGCAGCGGACGGGCCGACCGGGATGCCCGAGGGCAGCCCGGGATGAGCGCACTGGACTGTGGGCTTACAGCACCGTGATCCGGCAGGCGTAGACCAGCTCGCAGGCGCCGTTGCCGCTGTCGTCACGACGTAGCGAGCTGACCCAGCGCCAGCCGTTGGCGTCGTCGATCCGCACCAGCCAGCCGTCCACCTGGATGGTCTGCTCCGGGCGGACGCTGGCAAGCGCCTGGGCAACCCCGGCATCGGCCGGGATGATGTGCATGTTGGCGCTGCTACGCACGATTTCGTCGGGGGGAATCGGCGGCGTGCCCTGCCAGCGGTAGTGGTACCAGCGGCCGCCCTGGCGGATCGTCAGCCGTGCCAACACCGCCGGGTCAGCCATCCGACCCCAGCCCAGGGCAAGGTCGGTGGGGGAAAACTCGGCTTCGTGGCCGAACCGGTAGTCCTCGCGCCCCAGCACGCGCGCCACCACGCTGAAGCCGGCCAGCGCACTCAGCCGGGCCTGGCCGAGCGCAGGCAGGCGCAGCTCCGATGGCACATCGGTTTGCAGCGGCGGTTCACCTGGCCGGGTTTGCGGCGGCAGCGGGCAAGCCGGTGGCAGGCCCGCGGCGGCCGGTCGTGGCAGGCGTGGGTGGGCCAGCCACCAGGCCAGTGCCAGACAGGCGAGCGTGACAAGGATGACGGTGCGAAGGCGCGGCATCGGGCAGGGCGGTCAATGCAGCTGTTCGCGCGCCTGACGGCCGATGACATCGGCGACCTGGCCCAGAAAGCCATCCAGCGCGGACGATTTGCGCCAGACCATGGCGATCTTGCGCGTGGGGGCTGGCGGTGCGAACGGCACCAGCCGAATGCCGGCGGGTTGTGCCACCGGCGCACGCACCGACAGCGCGGGCAGCAGGGTCACCCCGACCCCGGCCGCGACCATCTGTCGCAAGGTTTCCAGGCTAGTGGCACGAAACCCGGATCTTTCCTGCGCCCCGGCCATCCGGCACACGTCCAGTGCCTGGTCACGCAGGCAGTGGCCGTCTTCCAGCAGTAGCAATGTTTCCTGCCCCAGCGCGTCGACGTGCAGCTGTTTGGCCTGTGCCAGCGGGTGGTGTTCGGGGGCGGCCAGGACAAAGGGTTCCTCGAACAGGAACTGCGCATGCAACTGGTCGTCGTGCAGTGGCAGCGCCAGCAGCGCGGCGTCGAGCTGGCCATCGCGCAGGCGCTGTAACAGCACGTCGCTTTTTTCTTCCACCAGCAGCAGCTCCAGCCGGGGGAACGCCTGCCGTAGCGCAGGGACGACGTGCGGCAACAGGTAGGGCCCCAGGGTGGGGAACACGCCCAGGCGCAGGGTACCGGAGGCCGGGTCATGGCTGCGGCGTGCGGCGGCCTTCATTTCCTCGACGTCGGCGATGATCCGGCGCGCCCGTGCCACCACATCCTGGCCGGCAGGGGTGAGCATCACCTTGCGCGGGGCGCGTTCCACCAGCGTCACGCCCAGTTCCTCTTCCAGCTTGCGGATCTGGGTGGACAGCGTGGGCTGGCTGACAAAGCAGGCATCGGCCGCCCTGCCGAAATGGCGCAGATCAGCCAGGGCCACCAGGTACTTCAGATCGCGCAGGTTCATTGCCGGCCTCCACACGGGTCTTACGCCCGCACCCGCCGCCTACGCAGCAGGCGCGGTGATCGTCGCATACCACGTCGGGTGTGTGTCTGTCTGGGCGGTTTGGGTGTGGCCAACATCCTCTTGCAGGTGTTGATGACGCCGAGCCCGGCACTCTCCAGACGCGGCGCGCATCCCTTGGATCAGGCCGCTGCCGCGGTGTTGATCGGGGTGCGGATCAGGTGGTCGAAGGCCGACAGTGCGGCCGTGGCGCCAGCGCCCATCGCCACCACGATTTGCTTGTAAGGCTCGGTGGTGGCATCGCCAGCGGCAAACACGCCCGGTGCGCTGGTCTGGCCACGCTCATCGATGATGATTTCGCCGCGCGGCGAGAGATCCACCGTGCCCTTCAACCAGTCGGTATTGGGCAGCAGGCCGATCTGGACGAAGACGCCCGCCACGTCCAGATCCCGGGTTTGCCCGGTGCTTCGATCGATGAAGCGCAGCCCGGTCAGCTTGCTGCCATCGCCGAGCATTTCGGTGGTCTGTGCGTTCACCTGCACGGTGACGTTGGGCAGGCTGCGCAGCCTGCGCTGCAACACCTCGTCAGCACGCAGACGGCTTTCGAACTCCAGCAGGGTGACGTGGCTGGCGATTCCAGCCAGATCAATGGCGGCCTCGACGCCGGAATTGCCACCGCCGATCACCGCCACCGGCTTGCCCTTGAACAGCGGGCCGTCGCAGTGTGGGCAGAAGGTCACGCCGCGGGTGCGGTATTCGGCTTCACCGGGGACACCGGTCTGACGCCAGCGTGCGCCGGGTGCCAGGATCACCGTCCGCGCCTGAAGCTTGGCGCCGCTTTCCAGTGTCACGGTGGCCAGGTCGCCGTCCTGCTCGGCCGGATGCAGCGTCTGCACGCGCTGGGCGCTGATCAAATCGACGGCATAGCTGCGCACATGGGCTTCCAGCGAGGCGGCAAGCTTCGGGCCTTCGGTGTATTCCACCGACGGGAAGTTCTCGATCCCCAGGGTGTCCAGCACCTGGCCGCCGAAGCGCTCGGTGACCAGGCCCGTGCGAATGCCTTTGCGTGCGGCATAGATGGCCGCAGCGGCACCGGCGGGGCCGCCACCGATCACCAGTACGTCGTAGGGTTCACGCGCATTGAGCGCCTCGGCCGCACGGCTGGCGGCCTGAGTGTCGAGTTTGGTAACGATCTGCTCGATGCTCATGCGACCGACATCAAACAGCTGGCCGTTGAGATAGACCGTCGGCACCGACAGGATCTGGCGCGCCTGGACCTCGTCCGGAAACAGCGCGCCGTCGATGGCGGTGTGGCGGATGCGTGGGTTGAGCACGCTCATGGCGTTCAGCGCCTGCACCGTGTCCGGGCAGCTCTGGCAATGCAGCGACATGTAGGTTTCGAAGACATAGTCGCCCGGCAGGTCCCGAACCTGCTGGGCCAGCGCCGCGTCGATCTTCACCGGGTGGCCGCCCACCTGCAGCAGCGCCAGCACCAGCGAGGTGAACTCATGCCCCAGCGGGATGCCGGCAAAGCCCACCTGCACGTCGCTGCCCGCGCGGCGGATCAGGAACGACGGCGTGCGGGTGTCGTTGCCGGGTACGCGGGTGATCTTCGGCGACAGCGCGGCGATCTCGCTCAGCAGTTCGTCGAGCTCGCGCGAAGCGTCGGAATCGTCCAGTGCAGCGACCAGTTCGATCGGTTCACGCAGCATGTCCAGATAGCTGGCGAGTTGAGTCTTGAGGGTTTCATCCAACATGGGGTGCCTCCGGAAAAGTAAGAAAGAGGGGCAGCACGAGGGCTGCTGCGCATGGCGACGCGCAGCACAGCAACAGGGCTTTGCCGGTTGGTTGGGTCAGCCTGCGGAGCAGGGCTGAGGCAAGGGCTTGGGTGATTCCGCTGCCGGCCATGCCTGGGCGCGATATGCGTCGTGGCGTTGGGCGGGCAGGCCCAACCTTGCCGATGCGCCTGGGCTGGAAAGGGCTGCGGGAAGGCGGCTAGGGCCGGCTTCCCGCAGCCCTCTCCGGGAAGGAGAGGGTGCGGTTGATGGCGTCGTGCGTTAGATCTTGCCGACCAGATCCAGCGACGGCTTGATCGTCTTGGCGCCTTCATTCCACTTGGCCGGGCACACTTCGCCCGGGTGGGATGCCACGTACTGGGCCGCCTTCAGCTTGCGCAGGGTTTCGGTGACATCGCGGGCGATCGCGTTGTCGTGCACTTCCATGGTCTTGATCAGACCATCCGGGTTGATGATGAAGGTGCCGCGCAGGGCCAGGCCTTCTTCATCGATGTGCACGCCAAACGCGCGGGTCAGCTGGTGCGCGGGGTCGCCGACCAGCGGGAACTTGGCCTTGCCCACCGCCGGGCTGGTCTCATGCCACACCTTGTGCGAGAAGTGGGTGTCGGTGGTGATGACATAGACCTCGGCGCCCAGCTTCTGGAACTCGGCGTAGTGCTCGGCCGCATCTTCGATCTCGGTCGGGCAGTTGAAGGTGAAGGCGGCCGGCATGAAGATCAGCACCGACCACTTGCCAAGCAGATCCTTCTCGGTCAGCTCGATGAACTTGCCTTCGCGGTAGGCTTGCACCTTGAAGGACGGGATGCGGGTGTTGATCAGCGGCCGGCGCTCGATCTGGGTGGTGATTTCAATCTGGCTCATGCGTTGCTCTCCTTGAGTTGTTTGGGGGGGGGAGGAAGGTGATGGCTAGATTAGGCGCCTCCCCGTAATCTGGCAAACAAATCGTTTCAATCATTCCAATAGCATTTACCTATGACAAAAGTGCATCGCCGCACTGGCGTGCCGCCTCTTGCCCGCACGCCGCCCCGTGCTGTCGCGGCCACGCCGGGGCCGGTATGACGTCGGTCAGCGTGGGCGAGTTGTTGCGTGGGGGCGTGCCGCAGATCGATGCCGTCGATCGCGAATACCTGCTGGCGCATGTGCTGGGCTGTTCCCGCGGCTGGCTGTATGCGCATCCGGAGGCCCCGGTGTCCACAGAGGCCGCGGCGCGCTATCACGCCCTGCTCATGCGTCGTGCGGCCGGTGAACCGGTGGCGTATTTGACCGGCCGGCAAGGCTTCTGGAGCCTGGATCTGGAGGTCAGCCCAGCGGTGCTGATTCCGCGTGCAGATACCGAGGTGCTGGTCGAACAGGCCCTGCTCCGCCTGCCCGTGGCGGCCACGGCGACGGTGGCCGATCTGGGAACCGGCAGCGGGGCGGTGGCGCTGGCGATTGCCAAAGAGCGCCCGCACGCGCAGGTGGTGGCCACCGATCTCAGCGCCGCGGCGCTTCGGATTGCGCAGAGCAATGCCCGTCGATTGGGGCTTGGCAATGTGCGCTTCTGTCAGGGCGACTGGCTGGCGCCGCTGGCCGGGGAGCGGTTCGATCTGATCGTCAGCAACCCGCCCTATATCGCCGGCGATGACCCGCACCTGGCCCAGGGAGACCTACGATTCGAGCCGATGCTGGCGCTGGCCTCCGGGCCCGATGGGCTGGTCGCGCTACGAACCATCGTGGCCCACGCCCCGGCGCATCTGCGCCCAGGCGGCTGGCTGCTGTTGGAGCACGGCTGGCAGCAGGGCGAGGCAGTACGGGCACTGCTGCACGCGGCCGGCTTTCGTGACGTTACCAGCGTCTGTGATCTGGAACAGCGCGAACGGGTGACCCTTGGGCGTCGCTGATGGCAAGTACTTGGTCACGTCCTCAAGATGCAGGGCCTACAATGGCGCAGCCTTCCTGTTATCCCCAAGGTCACATGCGTAGTCTGTATCCCGAGATCGAACCCTATCGCACCGGCCGGTTGGCGGTGGATGCCCGTCACACCTTGTATTGGGAGGAATGCGGTAATCCGCAGGGCAAGCCGGTGGTGCTCCTGCACGGTGGGCCGGGGGCGGGCTGCAACGAGAAGATGCGGCGTTTCCACGATCCGGCCAAGTACCGCATCGTGTTGTTCGATCAGCGTGGTGCTGGCCGCAGTACGCCGCATGCCGACCTCGTCGATAACACCACCTGGCATCTGGTCGCTGACATGGAAGCCCTGCGTGAGCATCTGGGGATCGCGCGTTGGCAGGTGTTCGGCGGTAGCTGGGGTTCGACGCTGGCGCTGGCCTATGCCGAGACGCATCCGCAGCGGGTCACCGAACTGGTGCTGCGCGGGATCTTCCTGCTGCGGCGCTGGGAGCTTGAGTGGTTCTATCAGGAAGGTGCCAGCCGGTTGTTCCCGGATGCCTGGCAGCACTATCTGGCGGCGATCCCGCCGGTGGAGCGCGCCGATCTGATCGGGGCTTACTACCGTCGGCTGACCTCGGAGGATCCGCAGGTGCGGCTTGCCGCTGCCCGCGCCTGGAGCATCTGGGAAGGCGCCACCAGCTACCTGCGCATCCCGGACGATTACACCCAGACCCACGGTGACCCGCAGTTTGCGCTGGCCTTTGCCCGCATCGAGAACCACTACTTCGTGCATGGTGGTTTTTTCGAGGAAGAGGGCCAGTTGCTGCGCGACGCCCATCGCATCGCCGACATCCCCGGGGTGATCGTGCACGGGCGCTACGACGTCGTCTGCCCGCTGCAGAACGCGTTCGACCTGCATGCAGTCTGGCCGCGCGCCTCGCTGATCATCAGCCCGACTTCCGGGCACTCGGCGTTCGAGGACGAAAACGTGGATGCGCTGGTCACGGCCACCGACCGCTTCGCCACGCTTTGAGGCGTCTGGCCCGTTCCGTTGTGGGGGCGGAGCGTTTGGTGCGTGCCTGAGCAGGGTCAGGTTGCCGGGCTGCCGTCCGGGTTGTGCTCGATCATCCACAGCCCGGCCCAGAGCTTGAGGTCGAGCTCATAGCCTTCGGCCGCTTTCTGCATCAGCCAGCGCGGCGCCTGCTGGCGCGGCACGGCGTGGACGGTGATGGCCTCGTCGCCGATCCCGCCGCCTTGCCCCACCCGGACCAGGTCGCGGGCGCGCACGAAGGCAATCCGCTCGTTGGTCAGCCCGGCGCTGGTGGGGCCGGTCAGCAACAGCTCCAGTCGGCCCGGGGCCCAGCCGGTTTCTTCGATCAGCTCGCGGCGGGCGGCCTCCAGCAGGCTGTCATCCTGGCGCTCGTCACCGACCAGGCCAGCCGGCATCTCGATGGTGCGTGCGCCCAGCGGGATGCGGTATTGCTCGACGAACAGCACCTCGTCGGCCGGCGTCACGGCGATCACGATCACTGCCATGCCCTGGCCGTGCACGCGCTCGCAGGATTCCCAATGGCCGATCCGTACCAGCCGCAGCCAGTGCCCTTCGTGCAGGATCTGTCGGGAGTCGTCCATGTGCGGATGCTAGCGCAGGCGGGTGACAGCGGGCAGTCGTGTGCGGGCGTGTTCCCAGGATGGGTGGGTCTAGCCCTGGAGGGTCAACCCGGCGGTCTGCGCCAGTCGCCGACGGGTCAGCGGGCCCAGCCCCACCCAGTCGGCCAGTGCCTGCAGTTCGTCCGGATCGCCGCGCTCGCGGACGAACAGCCCCTCCGGTAAGGGGGCATCGAGGGCGATGGTGGTCAGCTGGCGCCACAGCAGCGCCTGGGCACGCTGCGCGTGCAGGCGCTGGGCCAGTTGCGCGGCGCCGCGCAGGCGTAGCTGCGGCAGTTCGTCCAGCCGTGCCAACAGCCCGTCCAGCGAGCCGAAATGGGCCAGCAGGCGGGCGGCGGTACGCGGGCCGATGCCCTGGATGCCTGGAATGTTGTCCACCGCATCGCCGGTCAGGGCCAGGTAGTCGGCCATCTGGTGGGCATGCACGCCGTGGCGCGCCCGCACACCATCGGCGCTCCAGCGTTCGCCGCGGGCGAAGTCGTACTGCTCGTCGTGGCCGTCAAGCAGCTGCGAGAGGTCTTTGTCGGCGGAGACGATGACGCAGCGGAAGCCGGCCTGCCGCGCCCGTGCTGCCGCGCTGCCGATCAGGTCATCGGCCTCGTAGGCCGGGTGTGCCAGGGTGGTCAGACCCAGTGCCCGGCACAGCGCCTTGCACCAGGCAAACTGGCGACGCAGCTCGGGGGGTGCCGGGTCGCGATTGGCCTTATAGGCGGGGTAGAGGGCATTGCGGAAACAGCCATCCAACGCCTCGTCGAAGGCGATGGCGATGTGTTGGGGGCGCTCGCGCTCCAGCAGATCCAGCAGAAAACGGGCAAAGCCGTGCACGGCATTGGTGGGCCAGCCGTCGGCATCGTGGAATGCGTCCGGCATCGAATGCCAGGCGCGGAACACGTACAGCGAGGCATCCACCAGGTGCAGGGTGGGCTTGGGCGTGGTGTTCATGCCCCGGTCCAGTCTTGCAGGAGTGCGGCCGGATCCGGGCGCTCGCGTTCGGGGGCCTGCACCTGCGGGGTGCCGATGGCGATGGTGCCGACCAGTCGCTCGTCGCTGGTCAGCCCCAGCACGCCTTCCAGAAACGGGCGGTCATAGGCCAGCCAGCCGGTCAGCCACTGCGCGCCGAAGCCTTCGGCCTGGGCGGCCTGAAGCAGCAGCAGGCAGACGCAGGCCGCCGTGGCAAAGCGTTCTTCCGCCGGGATGCTTTCGTCCGGCCCTTGCTGGGCGATCACCGCCAGGGTCAGCGGCGGCTGGGTGAAGCGGCTGCGCAGTTTTTCGATCTGGGCGGCGCTGGCATCGGGCTCGCGCGCGCGCAGGCGGGCGACGGCGGCGTCGGCCAGCGCAGTGCGGGCCTGATCGGCAATGCGCAGAAACCGGAACGGCACCCGCTTGCCATGGTCGGGCACCCGCACGGCGGTGCGGAGCATGCGCAGCAGCTGGTCATGGGACGGCCCCGGTGCGGCGAGCTGGCGGGTCGGGGTGGAGCGGCGCTGGTCGAGGGCGGTCAGGGTCAGCATGGAGGAATGCTCTGCGATGAAGCGGCCATTGTAGGAAACGGCCGCACGCGGCTGCTGACGCACATAGGCACAAGGGGCGTGGGCGGGCCGGTGGAGTTGATTGGCGGCGTCCTGGCGCTACGATGCCGGCACGGCAACGAGTGCGATGGGGAGCGTGCGATGGCAGTGATCGTGGGCGTGACGCGGGAAACGGCGGCTGGCGAGCGGCGGGTGGCGCTGACGCCAGAGACGTGTCGCAAGCTGACGGCGGCAGGGGCGCAGGTGCGTATCGTGCCCGGCCTGGGTGTGGGTGCGCATTTTTCCGATCAGGCGTATGCGGACGCCGGGGCGGTGCTCGACCCGCAGGCCCTGGCCGAGGCCGATCTGGTGTTGTGTGTGCAGCCGCCGGAGCCGGCGGTGTTGGCCACGCTCAAGCCCGGTGCGGTGTTGGTGGGCATGCTGCATCCGCAGGCGGATCCCGCCCGGGCCGAGGCCATACGTGCTCGCGGTCTGATCGCGTTTCCGCTGGAGCGGCTGCCGCGCACCACCCGTGCGCAGGCGATGGACGTGCTCAGCTCCCAGGCCGGCATGGCCGGCTACAAGGCGATGTTGATTGCCGCCCAGCTGGCCCCCCGCTTTTTCCCCATGCTGACCACCGCGGCCGGCACCATTCGGCCTTCGAAGGTGCTGGTGATCGGCGCAGGCGTGGCGGGGCTGCAGGCCATTGCCACCGCCAGACGGCTGGGCGCGCAGGTGGAAGGCTTCGACGTGCGTCCGGAGACGCGCGAGCAGATCGAATCGTTAGGTGGCCGCTTTCTCGACCTGGGTGTGTCGGCGGTGGGCGAGGGCGGCTATGCGCGGCCACTCACCGAGGAGGAGCGTGCGCTGCAGCAGCAGCGTCTGGCCGACCATCTGAAAGGGATCGATGTCGTAGTCTGCACGGCGGCGGTGCCAGGGCGTCCGGCACCGCGGATCATCTCCGCGGCGATGGTGGCGGGGATGAAGCCAGGGAGCGTGATCGTGGATCTGGCGGCGGAAACCGGCGGCAACTGCGAGCTCACCCGTCCCGGCGACACCATCGACAGTAACGGCGTCACCGTGGCCGGCCCGCTCAACCTGCCCTCCCTGGGTGCGATCCATGCCAGCGAGATGTATGCGCGCAATCTGTACAACTTCGCGCTGCTGCTGCTGAAAGAGGGCAGGCTGGTCTTCGATTGGAGCGACGAACTGCTGGCCAAGACGGTCTGGCCGGAGCCTCCGTCTGCGGCCTGACGCGGGGATTCCCGACGGCGACGGCTGGACTTGCTTACGGTTTGGCTGGCGCAGACGGAGGCGCAGGTGGAGTTGGCGGCGGCGGTGCCGGGTGGGTGTGCATCCAGTCGGCGCGCTGCTGTGGCGTCATCTGCTGCCATTGCTGCAGGAAGGCGCGGCGTGCCTGCGGATCCATGCCGCGCACGGCATGGAACAAGGCGCGCGCCTGTTGCCGCTGATCCTCAGGCATCTGCTCCCAGCGACGCAGGCCCTCGCGGGCGCGTTGGCGCTGCTCGGCGGGCATCTGTTGCCAGCGCTGGGCGCGCTCGAACATGCGGGCGCGCTCGTCGGGGTTGCTGTTCCAGCGGTCCCGCAGCGGCGCCAGCAGCACCTCACGCTGGGCGGGGCTGAGTTTGTCCCATTCCGGATATTGCGGCGATGTCTGCTGGGCCCAGGCCAGGGCCGGTGACAGCACCAGGGCGAGCAGGGAGACGGTGGTCAGGCGGTTCATCGGGTTGGCTCCAGCGTGAGCGGGCGGGCGTCGTTGGCGCCCAGCCAGGCGTAGAACTCGGGGTCTTCGTCCAGCAGGGTGGCCGGGGCATGGGCAGACGGCGTGGCGGGCGTATCCGCCACGGTGGTCGGGGCGGCCGGTGGCGGCGTCGTCTGCAAATGCAGGCCCACGGCCAGCGCGGCGAGCGTGGCGCAGGCCGCGGCGATCAGCCGCAATCGCGGCAGGGCGGGTGCGCGGGTGCGGGCGTGCCCGTGCAGGGCGGCATTGCGGCGCTGCGCCAGCTCTGCCCGTAGCCGCGGCGACAGCCGATCCAGCGCGATGGCGTGGTGGGCGCGCAGCCGGGCTTCCAGCAGCAGTGTGCGGGCATCGGTGGATGCAGGATCGGAATGCGGATGGGTCATCGCAATGCCTCCAGGTGTCGTTGCAACGCCTCGCGGGCGCGCGACAGGTGGGTTTTCACCGAGCCTTCGCTGCAGCCCATGATGCGTGCGGTATCGGCCACGTCCAGTTCTTCCAGCACGCGCAGGGTGAATGCTTCGCGCTGGCGCGCAGGCAGCCGGCGCAGGGCGGTCACGATCTGCGTCCACGCCTCGCGGTCGGCATGATGACGCGCCGGGTCGGGGCCGGCGTCGGCCCAGTCGATCGTCTCCCCGTCGCGGCCGTCCGTGTCAGGTAGCAGCCAGCGCAGCCGGAACAAGGCCCGACGCTGCATGTCGGTGATGCGGTTGCGCAGGATGCTCCAGAATAGCGGCGGCCATTCCTGGGCCGGTCGGTCGCGGTAGCCGAGCATCTTCAGCATCGCATCCTGCACCGCGTCCAGTGCGTCCTCGCGCTGTCGCAGGTTGATCTCGGCAAACCGGAACGCGCGCGCTTCAACCTGGCGCAGGAAGTCCTCAAGGGAGGCGGCGGGCGCACGCGGTGGCGGAGAGTCGGCATTCACCGGCGCAAGCTTATCGGGAGCGAGCAGCAACATGGTGACCTGGCGGGCAGCGGTATCGGGATGCGTCGGCAAAGACGCCGGCCGTCCTTGGCCAGCAAACCCTTTCGTTGGGCTTACACCGTCATAACGCCCGTGTGCGGAATCGGTTGACCAGTCCTAATTGGGCGCGGGGCGTGTTCAGTGCCGGCGATCCCAGCGGCGATTGAGCCGTGCGCCGCGTTGGTCGAGGCGGGCATCGATGCGCGCACCTTTTTGGTCCAGACGCTGATTGATGCGGTCGCCCTTGGCGTCCAGCCGGGTTGCACGCTCTGGATGGCCGTTTGCTTCGGCATGGGTGGCGCGCTGATCAAGGCGGGCATCAATGCGATCGCCTTTGTTGTCCAGCCGCTGCTCGATACGGTCGCCCTTTTGGTCAAGCCGCTGTTCGATGCGGTCGCCGCGATCGGGCGGGGTGCTCTGCGCCAGGGCGACGGGGCTGATGGCAAGCAGCAGGGGCAAGAGATAGGTGCAACGTGACATGGGGCTCTCCTTGTGAACGGGGGATGTCGGCACGCAACCTTCGCGGTTGCAGCCAGTCAACGCGGCATGTGGGGTGAGGTTGACCTGCTTCCTGCCCTGTTCAGGGGCGGTTATGATCCTGGCCAGTCGGGGCTGGAGACGGGGCGATGGGCGACGGGTTCGTAGCGCTGTACATCTTCATGCTGGCGGCGATCGCCGGAAACGTGATCATTGCGCGGGTGCCGGTGATCCTGCATACGCCGCTGATGTCGGGCTCCAACTTCATTCATGGCATCGTGCTGATCGGCGCCATGATCGTGCTGGGCCATGCCCAGACGCCGCTGGAGCAGGGGCTGGGGTTTCTTGCCGTGCTGCTGGGTGCGGGGAATGCCGCCGGCGGCTACGTGGTGACCGAGCGCATGCTGGAGATGTTCAAGTCCAGCAAGCAGGAGGGCGGCAAATGAGCACACCTGTGGTGCAGCTGAGTTACTTCGTCGCCGCCACGCTGTTCCTGCTCGGCCTGCAGCGCATGGCCAGCCCCAAGACCGCGCGCAGCGGCATCCAGTGGGCGGGCGTGGGCATGTTGATTGCGGTCATCGCCACCTTCTTCCTGCCGGGCTTGCACAACCTGGGGCTGATGGTGGCGGCGATGGCAATCGGCATCGTCCTGAACTGGGTCTGGGGCAAGCGCGTCCCGATCACCGACATGCCGCAGATGGTGGCCCTGTTCAACGGCATGGGTGGCGGCAGCGCCGCAGCAATCGGGGCGATGGAGCTGATCCGGGCGGCGGGTGAGCGTGCAGCCAGCCAGACGCCGGTGGCCCTGCTGCTGGCGGTGCTCGGTGCGCTGATCGGAGCCGTTTCGCTGACCGGCTCGATGATCGCCTGGGCCAAGCTCGACGGGCGCATGGACAAGCGCTACACCTTCCCAGGCCAGCAGTGGTTCAACGCGCTCATCGCCGTTGCCGCGGTGGGCTGTGGCGCCATGGCGCTGCTGACCCTGGCACTGCCATGGACCATCGCGTTCTTCGTGTTGGCGTTGCTGCTGGGCGTGCTGATGACGTTGCCCATCGGTGGCGCCGATATGCCGGTGGTGATTTCCCTCTACAACGCGTTCACCGGTCTGGCGGTGGCGTTCGAAGGGTATGTGCTGGGGATCGATGCGCTGATCATCGCCGGCACCATGGTCGGTGCTGCCGGTCTGTTGCTGACCCGGCTGATGGCCAAGGCCATGAACCGCAGCATCAAGAACGTGCTGTTCTCCGATTTCGGCGCCAGTGCCGGGGCGGGACAGACCATCGCCGGCAGCATGAAGGCGATCGAAGCCGCCGATGCGGCGGCGATGATGGCCTATGCCGAGCGGGTGGTGATCGTGCCGGGATATGGCATGGCGGTGGCGCAGGCCCAGCACAAAATCTGGGAGCTGGCGCAGCGGCTTTTAGAGCGCGGGGTGAAGGTCAAGTTCGCCATCCACCCGGTGGCCGGCCGCATGCCGGGTCACATGAACGTGCTGTTGGCCGAAGCGGGCGTGCCGTATGACCTGATCGCCGACATGGACGACATCAACCCGGAGTTCGCCAACACCGACGTGGCGCTGGTGATCGGGGCCAACGATGTGGTCAATCCGGTCGCCAAAACTGACCCGACCAGCCCGATCTACGGCATGCCGATTCTGGATGTGGTCAACGCCCGCAACGTCATCGTGATCAAGCGCGGCAAGGGCACGGGCTTTGCCGGGATCGAGAATGCGCTGTTCTATGCCGACAACACGCGCATGCTCTATGGCGATGGCGCCGAGGTGGCTAATGCTCTGGTCAGCGAGCTGAAGGCGCTGGACGGCGGCCACTGAGCCCGCTGGCGACGGCCACCAGCAGACCGACGCCGTACAGCAGCAGGTCGATCGGGCGATTGGCCAGCCCGATCAGCAGCCAGGCGTAGTGGGGGCCGATCAGGCGGACCGACTCCAAGGTATGCAGGCCTAGGCTTGCACCGATCTGGCCGGCGGCGATCAGCACGTTGGCAGCGGCGATCACCATGGCCGTGGCCAGCAGCGCCCAGCCGGCACGGATCCAGCCTGCACGCCAGTGCGCCAGGCGCAACAGCAGCACCATGTCCAGCGCCACCAGCGGCGCCAGCCAGGCGCATTGTCGGTCGAGCGCCAGGGCCAGTAACAGCCACGCAGCAGCAGCGCCCGCGGCGCCAAGCGCAAGCAACGGCAGGGCATACCAGCGGCGGGCGGGAGCAGAGGGCATGCGACGAGGCGGGCGTCAGGGGCGGCGATCATCCCATCGCCGGCGCAGACGGGCAACCCGATCTGGACTAGAATGGTACGGATTCAAGCCTTCGTCGGTGTCACGCCCGTCATGTATTCCCGCAGCAGCGAACCCGTCCGCTTCGAGCGCGATTGCAACGCCGTCTTGGTGCCACAGGGCGACGTGGTGACGTTGCCGGCCGGCACCGTGGGCTATATCACCCAGGCGCTGGGCGGGAGCTGGACGGTGTATGTCGAGGGCAACCTGGTGCGGATCGCCGGCCAGGACGGTGATGCCATCGGCAAGGAACCGATGACGCCTCCCACTCTGCCGGAAGGCGCCACGGATGCCGATGTCGAACGGTTGGTCTGGGAGCAGCTGCGCACCTGTTTCGACCCCGAGATCCCGGTCAACATCGTCGAGTTGGGGCTGGTGTATCTGGTCGAGCTGTATCGCCCGGACAGTGAGCAAGGGCGTGGCGTGCGGGTGCGGATGACGCTGACCGCACCCGGCTGCGGCATGGGCGAGATCCTGGTCAGCGATGTGCGTAGCAAGCTGGAGCTGATCCCCACCGTCACCGAGACCGATATCGAGCTGGTGTTCGATCCGCCCTGGAACCAGACCATGATGTCGGATCTGGCCAAGCTGGAAACCGGGATGCTGTGAGCCCACGGGTACCCGACCTGAACGGGCGGGGGCGCGAGTGCTTTACGGCACAAAGTGACGCATTGCGTCGGTGATTGTTGTGTTGCGGTGCAGCATGAATGGGGCTGGCAAGCATTGCTTGGACGACTTGCCACGGGCTGGTGTGATGGCTGTCAAGCAGAAAAATCAATGGCGATCGCCGATTGATAACTAAGAGGAATAAATACATTCCGCTTGGTGCTGCATAAGTTCAAACACCTTTGGCACTCCTTCGAAGCAGGAGGAGCGCCATGCAAGTGCACCATGCCGGGTACCGAATCCGGGGGTTCTATCGAATAGCCGCCTTGGGTCATCTTTGGGCAATGACCCCCAAAGACGCCCAACGAAGGCTGCACATCCTGCGCTTCTGGGGCACACACGGCCTCAAAGCCACCCAAGACGCCTTCGACGTGTCCCGGCGCACGCTCTACCGGTGGAAGCAGGCCCTGCGCGAACAGGGCGGCAATCCCGCCGCCTTGGCCGCTCGATCCTGCGCGCCCAAACGCCGGCGCACGCCCAAGACCGACCCACGGCTGGTGGCGGAAATCCGCAG
>NZ_FQUK01000027.1 GCF_900129205.1 Thermomonas hydrothermalis
GTTCCGGGTGATCAAGCGGCAGTTCGGCTACATGAAGGTGCGCTACCGCGGCATCGCGAAGAACGCGGCCCAGGTGCTGACGCTGTTTGCGCTGTCGAATCTGTGGATGGTGCGCCGGCAGTTGATGCCGGCGACAGGGTTGGTGCGCCTGTAAGGCGGGGAAACCCGCCTGAAAGCGCCGGAAACGGCGCGTATACAGGGCATTGGAACGGCATTCGAGACAAAAATCTGCCTTGGAAGGCCGGGATCGAGGCGTCAGGGCGGGTTGTTCAGACCTTCCCTAAGCGCCAAGACCGTCAACACCCACAAGACTCGCCTGTTCGAAAAGCTGGGCATTCGCGACACCATCGCACTGGCCCGGCTGGTCAGCCAGTACGGTCTGGCCGATCCGTCCCAGGCTGTGAACTGAGGTGCTCGCCGACGGGATGCCGCAGGTCGCGCCGGGCGCTGGCCCGGCCGATCCGGTGAGGTCGAGATCGGCCGGGGCGGGCGCGCAGATCAGGCGTTCTGACGCGGCTGCGGCTGTTCCGGAGCCGGCGCAGTGTCTGTCGGCGCAGCGTCCTGCGTGGCACCTTCCGAAGGCAGCGGCAGCACCACCGGGGCGGCGGCCACCGCCGTGGTCATGTCGTCAACCGGGGCGCTCTGGGGTGCCGTCACCGCGGCGACCGCGGGCGTGGTTTCCTCAGCCGTTGTCGCGGCGGTCTCCGCCGGTGTGGCTGCGGCGGAAGGTGCAGACGCAGCCTCGCTGGGTGCGGGCATGTCCGTGGCCACCGGGATCGCCGAGACGGGCGCGACCGTCGGTGCGGGCGGGGTGGCCGTGACGGCATCCGCCGGCGGCAGCGTGGGCTGCGGGTCGGCCGGCTGTGGCGGCGTTGAGAGACTGATGGCTGCGGCGACAGTGGCAGATGCGCTCGGATCGGACGCGGCTGGGGCGGGCGTCGGGGACGGAGTCGGCGCAGAGGCAGGTGTTGCGACGCTGGCCGCAGGTGCGGGGATATCGTCGAACTCGAACTCCGGCTGCGGGCTGTCGTTGCCCACCACTTCATCCAGCGCCTCGTCGTGTTCGAGCGCGCCGTCGATTTGTGCGTTGGCCTCGGTGGCACCACCGCGCCGGCGGCGGCGTCCGCCGCGACGGCCACGCCGCCGCTTGCTGCCAGCGTCGCTGGTGGCCGACGTATCGCCAGCGGGTGCGCTGGTGTCCGGTGTGGCCGCAATCTGCTCGGCCGGCGCTGCTGCGTCGGTCGCCACGGCCGGGCTTGCGGCGGGGGCCGCTGACGGGGCAGCGGTGGTCACGGCTGGAGATGTGGCGGCTGCCGGGGCCACGGGCGCTGGTTGCGGCCGGGCAGGTTTTGCGACGGGCGTCTGTGGCCGTTGCTCTTGCGGCGGCTTCTCCGGTCGAGGCGCAGGCTGAGCCTGCGTCTGCTTGGATTGCACCGGGGCCGGGCGGTCCTGCTTCTGTGGCTTGGGCGCTTCGGTCGCGGGTTTTTGTTTCTGACGCTGCGCTGCGTCGCTGCGCTCCTCGCGCGGACGCGCGTCATTGCCATTGCCCGGGTGCTTGCCCTGCCGGCCATCGCGTCCGCCGCGCCGCGGGCCGCCTTGTGGCGCGTCCGCGGCGGGAGGTGCTGGCGGCGTGGCAGGCGTCGGCGTGGACGGGCTGGTCTGGGCGCCAAACAGCCGACGCAGCCAGCCGAGCACACCGCCCTCGCTGGAGGAGGTCGGTTGCGGCGGGTTGAACGCTGGCGCTGCGTGTTCGCTGACGGCCGCCGTGGTCTGGGCGTCTTGTGGCATCGGCTTGGGTTCGCGCAAGGGCGCCGGCTGGGCCGGTTTGACCTTGGTCACCGCCGGCGGCGGGATGTTCAGCTGGGCCTTGGTCAGCGGAATGGTATTGAGCTTGCGCGGGGTGCCGCGCTGATAACTGGGCTTGCTGGTTTCTTCGTCCAGCTCGTTCTTGCGGATCCGGGTGACTTCGTAGTGCGGGCTTTGCAGCTGCTCGTCGGCGACGATGATGATGGGCGTGTCGTGGCGTAGCTCGATTTCCCGCAGCGCGCCGCGCTTCTCGTTGAGCAGGAAGTTGGCGATGTCCACCGGGGCCTGCACCAGCACCTGCCCGGTGTTGTCCTTCATCGCGTGTTCCTCGGCGACGCGGATGATCGACAGCGACAGCGATTCCACGCTGCGCATGCGGCCATGGCCGTTGCAGCGCGGGCAGACGATCTGGCTGGATTCCCCAAGGCTGTTGCGCAGGCGCTGGCGGCTCATCTCGAGCAGGCCGAAGCGGCTGATGCGGCCGATCTGCACGCGCGCGCGGTCGTATTTGAGCGCGTTCTGCAGGCGATTTTCGACTTCGCGCTGGTGCTTGGGGCTGGACATGTCGATGAAGTCGATCACGATCAGTCCGCCAAGGTCGCGCAGGCGTAGCTGGCGCGCGATTTCGTCGGCCGCTTCGAGATTGGTATTGAACGCGGTTTCCTCGATGTCGCTGCCCTTGGTGGCGCGCGCCGAGTTGACGTCGATGGCGGTCAGCGCCTCGGTCTGATCGATCACCAGCGCGCCGCCGGAGGGCAGGCGCACGGTGCGTTCGTAGGCGCTTTCGATCTGCGATTCGATCTGGAAGCGGTTGAACAGCGGGATGTCGTCGGTGTAATGCTTGAGCTTGCGCAGGTTGTGGGGCATGACCTGCTCGACGAACTCGCGCGCTTCGGCGTACATCTCCGGGGTATCGACGAGAATCTCGCCGATATCGCTGCGCATGTAGTCACGCAGGGCGCGCACGATCAGGCGCGACTCCTGGTAAATCAGGAATGGTGCCGGTTTGGACAGGGCGGCCTCGGCAATGGCTCGCCAGATGCTGAGCAGGTAATCCAGATCCCACTGCAGCTCTTCGGCATCGCGGCCGACGCCAGCGGTGCGGATGATCACCCCCATGTCGTCGGGGATGTTCAGGGATTCCAGCGCCCGCTTCAGCTCGGCGCGGTCATCGCCCTCGATCCGCCGTGAGACGCCGCCGGCGCTGGGCGAGTTGGGCATCAGCACCATGTAGCGGCCGGCCAGCGAGATGAACGTGGTCAGGGCGGCCCCCTTGTTGCCGCGCTCTTCCTTGTCCACCTGCACCACCACTTCCTGACCTTCGCGCAGCAGTTCCTTGATGCTGGCCTTGCTTGGATCGACCCCGGCCTGGAAGTAGTCGCGCGAGATCTCCTTCAGCGGCAGAAACCCATGCCGCTCGGCGCCGTAATCGACGAAGGCGGCTTCCAGCGAAGGTTCGAGCCGGGTGATGCGGCCCTTGTAAATGTTGGATTTCTTGTTGTCGCGGGCGGGTTGTTCGATGTCGATGTCGTACAGGGTCTGTCCGTCGACGATGGCCACACGCAGTTCTTCCGCCTGGGTGGCATTGATGAGCATTCGCTTCATTGTGCGTTCCTTGAGCACTGCCGCACTCCGGGGAGTGCGGCGCGGAACGCCAGGCGGGGGCTTGCCTTCTGGATACCGCAGGCGCGCGGTTGCGCACTGGGCGCAGACCCGGGCGGCTCTCTCGTTGTCCAGCGCTGCCACACCACGGCATACCGCGGGAGCGCTCGTTTTCCTTAAAAACTGTTACGGGGCCGGCGACCGCCGCCGCGCACCCCGAAGGATGGTTGGCGCGTCGCACGGGACGTTGTTCAACGGGTACCGTCACGGCAGGGCCGGCAATGGGCAGGTTTGCCGCGCAGCCGTTAACATGTCCGCCCCGAGGGCGGTGGCAACGTCACTGCGGCGGGCTTCGTCAGGCAGGCCGGCTTTCGGCCGGAGGGCGGCAGGGCCGCCTGTCACTCCCTGCGAAATCAAACCCTTGCATCGCACGCCGAGTGTAGCAGATCGCCCCCGATGACACAGCCAGCCGTTCCCCCTGTCAGTGGTGCCCGTGTGGTGCAGGTCCCCGAGGATCGCGCCGGTCAGCGGCTGGACAACTTTCTTCTGGGGCACCTCAAGGGTGCGCCGCGCTCGCTGGTGTACAAGCTGGTGCGCAGCGGGCAGGTGCGGGTCAATGGCGGCCGGGCCCGGGCGGAGCGTCGCTTGGACGTCGGTGATGAGGTCAGAATCCCGCCTGTTCGCCTCGAAAGTCAGCAAGATCAGCGACGTTCGCCGCCAAAGGGAATGTTGGCGGCGCTCGAGGCGGCGATCGTGTTCGAGGATGCCCGTCTGCTCGCCATCAACAAACCCGCCGGGATTGCCAGCCACGGTGGCAGCGGGGTGTCATTCGGGGTGATCGAGGGGTTGCGGGCGCTGCGGCCTGGCGCGACGCTGGAACTGGTGCACCGGCTCGACCGCGACACCTCGGGCCTGATGGTGATCGCCAAGAAGCGCGCCGCATTGACCGAACTGCAGCGCTTGTTGCGCGAAGATCACGGTGCCGGCATCGAAAAGCGCTACCTGGCGCTGCTGGTGGGGCGGTTGCCAGACGGTACCCTGAGCGTGGATGCGCCGCTCCACGTGGGTCTGCGCCAGGGCGGCGAGCGGCATGTGCAGGTCAATCCGGCCGGCAAGCCCTCGCTGAGCCACTTCAAGGTGCTGGAGCGGCGCGGTGGGCAGAGTTACTGCGAAGTCCGCATCGACACCGGGCGCACCCACCAGATCCGTGTGCATGCACAGCACATTGGCCACCCCGTCGCAGGCGACGACAAGTACGGCGACGCAGCGGCCAATAAACGGTTGCGCGAGCAGGCGGGGCTGAAGCGGCTGTTCCTGCATGCCGCCTCGCTGGAGTTTGCGCTGGATGGCGGCAAAACGCCGTATCTGCTGAATGCCCCGCTGGTGCCGGAGTTGATCGAGGTGCTGGATCGGCTGCGGTAACTTAGGGCGCGTCAGTCAGCCAAAAGATCCGTTTTGGCGGCGCAGATGAAGTCGTTTTCGCTCAGGCCACCGACATCGTGGGTGGACCAGCGCACCACACAGCGATCGTAGTGCACCGACAGATCGGGGTGGTGGTTTTCCCGGTTGGCCATGTGGGCCAGCGCGTTGACGAAGGACATCGTCCGGTAGTAGTCCGGGAAGTGGAAGGTTCGGCTCAGGGCGTGGCCGTTTTCGACCAGCGTCCAGCCGGGCACTTCGGGCAGCAGCTCGCGGATGCTGGCTTCGGTCAGCCGGTGCTCGTGGCCCCGGCGCGGGACGCAGCGGGCTTGGGCGAGAGGGATGAGGTCGGCCATGGCGGGTGTCCAGCAGAGTAAAGACATGAACGGATCTGCCGCGCCGTGTGGCGGGGCGCAATCCAGAAGCGTTTGCGCGTCTAGAATAGCCCGATGATCCGGATAACCGAAGCCGCACAAGCGCATTTTCGCAAGCTCATCGCCCGGGAAGGGCTGCCTGGTCTGGGCGTTCGTCTGGCGGCCTTGCAGCCGGGGACGCCGCATGCCGACGTGCGATTGGAGTTTGCCGGGCCTGATGATCTGCAAGGCGACGAGTGGGCGATCGACTGCGAGGGCTTCACCTTGTGGCTGGATGCGCCCAGTGCGCCGTATCTGGAGGGGGCGGAGATCGATTACGCCACCCATGCCACCGGCGGGCAGTTGCAGATCCGCGCGCCTGCCATCAAGGGACGTGCGCCTGCGCCGTCGGCGCCGCTGGCCGAGCGGGTGCGCTGGGTGATCGAGCGCGACATCAATCCGCAACTGGCCATGCACAAGGGCCATGTCTCGTTGGTCGAAGTCACCGCGGACGGTGTGGCGGTGCTCAGCTTTGGTGGTGGTTGTCATGGCTGCAGCATGGTCGATGTCACCCTCAAGCAGGGCGTGGAAAAAACCCTGCGCGAACAGGTGCCGGATCTAGCCGGCGTGCGCGATGTCACCGACCACGCCAGCGGCAGCGCGCCTTACTTGCCGCGCGGGAACGCCTGACGGAGCGCGGCGCGGGTGACGACGGCCGCCGACGTCATCGCAGCGTTGCACCAGCGCCGGCAGGCGCAGGCCGGGCATGTCGTGCCGCCGGGGACGTTTCCGCCGGGTTGGCAGGACTGGTTCGATGCCCAGCCAGCGGTCGATCGCGCCCAGGCCTGCGCCCAGATCGAGGCCTGTGTGGATGGCCTGGCACAGCGCCCCCTGCCGCCGCGGCGCGGGCGCTGGAATGCGCCGTTCTTCCGGCTGTTGCAGTGGCGGGCGCCGCATGATCCGCGCGTTGACCGGCGCTGGCGGATCACGGCATTGGTGCTCGACCTGCTGCTGCACATCCTCATGCTGGGGATGCTGGTGTGGTTGCTGTATCTGCGTTTCCTGGTGCTGCCGCCGACCGAGGACGACGGCGGGCAGGTGGTGCAGGTGGAGTTCATCGGGCGTGGTAACGCCGTTGCGGGCGGCGGTGCGGTGGCCACCGCCGGGGCAGCGGCGGCGACGGCGGGGAAGAATCAAGCCCGGCAGGCTCAGGCCACGCCCGCTGCCGGTGGTACCGCGCAGACGGCGTTGACCGCGCCGACGCCGCCTCCCGCGGCCACGCTGCCGCTGCAAGCAGACACGCCGGCCCGTCTGCCGGTGCCGGCCGAGCCGGAGGCGGCGCAGCCGGTCCAGGTCAGCAATGTGCCGCAGCCCGAGCCCGACCATTTCCAGTTGCCGCCGCCGCGTCCGCTGGCAGCGCCGGTGCGGGCACCTCAGTTACGCGAGGTGCCGGTGCGTGCGGCGGTCGAATCGATTCCGGATCGCCCGGTCTTGCAGGTGCAAACCCTGACCCACGTCGAACGCGCACTGCCATTGCGGGTGCCGGAGGTGTCGAGCCAGGTGCAGGCGATCGAGACGTTTACCCCGGAGCCAGGCCTGCTGGCGCGTGAGCGGGCGGCGCCTGAGCGTGCCTTACCGCTGCGTGCGGCGCCGGTGCGTGCCCAGGTGCAGGCGCTGCCATTGCCGCCGGAGTCTGCCCGCACGCCGGACACCAGCGCGGCGGGCACAGCCTCGGCGGCCGCGGGTGAGCAGGCTCAGGCGGGTCGCAGCAATGGGGGGCAGGCCTCGGCTGCGACCGGTGCCGGGGTGGTGCAATCCGGCACTGGCGCAGGTGCGCAGGCCGCCAGTCCCGGCGGGCAAGGTGTGGTAGCGCGTGGTCAGGGGGCCGGCCCCGGCGTGAAGTCGGCGCCGGGCGGCTGGCCGGGTGCGGCTGCCAGCGATGATTGGGGTGCCTCCCGTCGCACCGTTGCCGGCACTGGCACCGGCACGGGCGAAGCGGGGCGTGCCGGGCAGGGTGCGGGGCATTCGGGGCTGTTCAATCCGGATGGCAGCCCGCGCCTGCCCGATGACTGGGTCAAGGGCAAGCGGGTTGATCTGGATCGTGCCGGCACCTGGCTCAAACGGCCAGGGATGGAATACCGCGGTACCCGCTTCGACAAGTATTGGATCCCGGACGGCACGCTGCTGGAGGAATGGGTGCGGCGCGGCATCAAGGAACTGTCGATTCCGATTCCCGGTACCGGGCTTGAGCTCAAATGCGTGGTTTCGCTGCTGCAGTTTGGCGGCGGCTGTATTCCGGTCGATCCGAATGCCAATGAGCAGCCTGCCACCGGACGACCGGCGCCGAACATCCCGTTCAAGCCGGAGTTGCAGGAAGACAACGGCAGCGTGCGGCCGCAGACCGGTCAGCCCTGACGAACGGGCACGGCCTGCTCTGCCAACCGATGACGCCTTCGCATTTCCCCAGCGCGTGTGGGGTGCGTCTGGGGTGCCCAGGGTTGCCGTTAGCCGGGGGCGGTGTCGGGGCGTGCCAGGGTCTGCACCATCTGCGGGATCAGCGCGGCATCGTCTGCGCCGGAGGGCGGGGTCAGCTCCGCCAGCAGCACCCCGCGCTCGGCCGCATCGTCTTCATCCAACCCATCCAGCGCCACGAAACCGGCGTCCAGCAGGGCCGCGCGGGCGCTGTCCACGCTGTCATACGGCAGGGTGTGGCCGGCAGCATCGAGGATCTCGGCGGTGCCGGCTTCGCGCTCGCGCAGACGCGCCCAGACCACGGTGCGTCCGAGGATGGCCAGCCACCAGTCCGGTGTGTGTGTGTCTGTCATGCCAAGGCCTGTCCAATCATCCAAAGCAATCCGCCTATGGCTACCCCGCCCAGAATGACCAGCAGCGAGATCCGGGCGGGTGTGGCCAGCCCGGACAGGTTGCGATCCGGTGTGGTGCGGTAACCGGCCCGCAGCAACCACCACAGCGCCGCCGGCTTGAGGAAGGCCCCCGGGCCGAGCTGGGCTTGGAGCGCCGGGTGGCGGTCGCGGATGTGCACCAGTGCCAGTGGCCAGAAGATGACGAGGGCGGTGGCGCCGGCGATGGCGATGGCAAATGCGGTCAGGGCCAGAAACAGAATCAGGTCGGCATCCATGGGGATCGATCAGAACTCGGCATGACCGGGCGCGCGGGGGTAGGGGATCGCGTCACGGATGTTGGACAGCCCGCAGACGTACACCACCAGCCGCTCGAAGCCCAGCCCGAACCCGGCGTGCGGCACCGTGCCGTAACGCCGCAGGTCGCGGTACCAGGCGTACTGTTCGGGATCTAGGCCGAACTGCGCCATGCGCCGATCCAGCATGTCCAGCCGCTCTTCGCGCTGGCTGCCGCCGATGATCTCGCCAATGCCCGGAGCCAGCACGTCCATCGCCGCCACGGTTTTGCCGTCGTCGTTCAAGCGCATGTAGAACGCTTTGATGTGCTCGGGGTAGTTCATCACCACCACCGGCCGCCCCACGTGCTCCTCGGTCAGCCAGCGCTCGTGCTCGGTTTGCAGGTCCAGCCCCCATTCCACCGGGAAGTCGAACGTCTTGCCCGACTTCTGCAGCAGGGTGATGGCGTCGGAGTAGTCGATGCGCTCGAAGGGCGCGTTGATAAACGCCTCCAGCCGGGTGATCACGTCCTTCTGCACGCGCTCGGCGAGGAAGCCCATGTCGTCCCCACGCTCGTTCAGTACCGCCCGGAACAGGTACTTCAGAAAATCCTCGGCCAGGTTGGCGTCGTCGTTGAGATCGGCAAACGCGATCTCCGGCTCGATCATCCAGAACTCGGCCAGGTGGCGGGTGGTATTGCTGTTTTCGGCGCGGAAGGTGGGGCCGAAGGTGTACACCTTGCTCATGCTCAGGCAAAACGCCTCGACGTTGAGCTGGCCGGACACCGTCAGGAAGGTTTCCTTGCCGAAGAAATCGCGCGAGAAGTCCACCGCGCCATCGGGTGTACGCGGCAGGTTGGCGAAATCCAGGGTGGACACCCGGAACATCTGGCCGGCGCCTTCGGCATCGGACGTGGTGATGATCGGTGTCGAAATCCAGTAGAAGCCGCGCTCATGGAAGAAGCGGTGCACGGCCTGCGCCAAACAGTGACGGATTCGGGTGACAGCGCCGAATAGGTTGGTGCGCGGGCGCAGGTGGGCGTACTCGCGCAGGTATTCCAGTGAGTGCGCCTTGGGCTGCATGGGGTAGGTGAGCGGGTCGTCCACCCAGCCGACCACGTCGATCGTCGTTGCCTGCACCTCGAAGGCCTGGCCCTGGCCCTGCGACTTCACCAGCGTGCCGGTGGCGATGATCGCGCAGCCGGTGGTCAGATGCTTCACCTCAGACTCGTAGTTGGGCAGGCTGGCCGGGGCCACCACCTGGATCGGAGCAAAACAGGAGCCGTCGCTGAGGTGGATGAAAGACAGCCCGGCTTTGGAGTCGCGGCGGGTGCGCACCCAGCCGCGCACGGTGACCTGGCCGCCTTCGGGGACGTGCCCGGCCAGAGCCTGGGCCACGGAGAGGGTCGTCATCTTGAAATCCTGCGTTGCAAGCCTGAAATAGAACGTGCAGTTTACCGGAGCTACAATCCTGCCATGGCCATTACCCTCTCACCCGCTGCGCGCGAACGCATCCGCAGCTATCTCAATGCCGATCCCGCCGCCCTTGGGCTGCGCTTTGGGGTGACCCGCAGCGGCTGTTCCGGCTGGAGCTACAAGGTGGACATGGCGCGCACCCAGGCGCCCGATGACCATGTGTTCGAAGACGGCGACATCCGCATTTTCGTGGATGCCGACAGCCTGCCGCAGGTGGACGGCACCTGCATCGACTTCGTCAAGCAGGGCGTCAACGAGCAGTTCACCTTCGACAATCCCAACGTCACCGGCGGCTGCGGCTGCGGCAGCAGCTTCACCACCCGGGACGACATCGCCGGCTGAGCCCGCGCTGCCCGGGTTTGCGGGCGCGCCGTAGATTCCGCATAATAGTCGGCTCCCGTTTACGGGAGCCCTGCCCGAACGCGCCCGTCCGTCTGGACGCGGTGGCTGAGGGCTGTCCGGCGGGTTACGCCTGCCGCCATCCACAAGGAAACTGCACCATGCGTCATTACGAAATCGTGTTTCTGGTCCACCCTGACCAGAGTGAGCAGGTCCCGGCCATGATCGAGCGCTACAAGGGCGTGATCGAGGCCGGCAACGGTAAGGTTCACCGCCTGGAGGACTGGGGCCGTCGTCAGCTGGCCTATCCGATCCAGCATCTGGTCAAGGCCCATTACGTGCTGATGAACGTCGAAGTCGGTCAGGACGTGCTGGATGAATTGGTCAACACCTTCCGCTTCAACGACGCGATCCTGCGCCATCTGGTGATCCGCCGCGATGAGGCCATCACCGAGCCGTCGCTGATCATGAAGAGCAAGGACGACAAGGGCGACAAGTCCGAGCGCCGCCGCCGCGACGACGACAGCGACAACGCCATCGGCACCGCCGATGTCGATGTCATCGAAGCCGCGTAATCGCCGTCTCCAGAGGAAACTGCCATGTCCAAGTTCTTCCGCCGTCGCAAGTTCTGCAAGTTCACCGCCGAGGGTGTCACCGAGATCGACTACAAGGATCTGGCCACCCTGCGCCAGTACCTGACCGAGACCGGCAAGATCGTGCCCAGCCGCATCACCGGCACCAAGTCCAAGTACCAGCGTCAGCTGGCGACCGCCATCAAGCGGGCCCGCTTCCTGGCGTTGATCCCGTACACGGACAACCACCACATCTGATCTGGCGCGGGGCCGGCGCCTTGCGTTCCGGCCCTTCCTGCCCCCGTCCATTCGGACAGCACACGTTGCAGGCATTGGCCTGCTAACGAATACGGAGCAACCTCATGAAACTGATCCTCCTGCAAAAGGTCACCAACCTCGGTGGTCTGGGTGACCTGGTCACCGTCAAGCCCGGCTATGGCCGTAACTATCTGGTGCCGCAGGGCAAGGCGGTGCCCGCCACCCCGGCCAACATCGCCGAGTTCGAGGCCCGGCGTGCCGAGTACGAAGCCAAGGCGGCCGAGCTGCTGGCGGCCGCCCAGGCCCGTCAGGCCAAGCTGGCCGATGCCAGCGTGACCGTGAGCGCCAATGCCTCGACCGAAGGCAAGCTGTATGGCTCGGTCGGCCCGCGTGAAATCGCCGAAGCGCTGACCCGCCAGTTGGGCGTGGAAGTGCACAAGTCGGAAGTGGTGATGGGCGAGGGCCCGATTCGCCACACCGGCGAGTTCGAGGTCGGTGTGCACCTGCATGCCGATGTCGATGCCACCGTCAAGGTGGTGGTGGTGCCGGAAGCCGCCTGAGCAAAACGGTTGGCTGTTCCTGCGACGGGCGCCGCAAGGCGCCCGTTTGCGTTCGACGGTCGTCGCAGCCGGTGAGACGCTCACCGGTTATCCACAGGCTTATCTGCAACGATTTTCCGCAGGGGCGACTAGGATGCCTGCTTCCATGCCACCACAATGCGCATCGGTTCGCCGTGACGGACCGGTGGGGGAGTGACGCAGTCGATGAGTGCCAAGTCAGGGCTACGCCCGGATGCCGGGTCGCACAGCCGCAGTGACCACAACATCGAGCAACTGCGGGTGCCGCCGCAGTCGATCGAGGCCGAACAGGCGGTGCTGGGCGGCCTGATGCTGGATCCGAGCGCGTTCGACCGGGTTGCCGACCAGCTGGTGGAAGAGGATTTCTATCGCCGCGACCATCGTCTGATCTATCGCGCGATCCGCGAGCTGGTGGAGAAAAACCGGCCCTGCGATGCGGTGACGGTGGGCGAATGGTTCGATGCCCAGGGCCTGTCCGAGCAGGTGGCCGGTGGCGCCTATCTGGTGGAACTGGCGGCCAGCACGCCGAGCGCCGCCAACATCCGCGCCTATGCCGACATCGTCCGGGACAAGGCGGTTCAGCGGCGCCTGATCGAGGTCGGCACCCAGATCGTCAATGACGGCTATCAGCCGGAAGGGCGCGATTCCAGCGAACTGCTGGCCAAGGCCGAGCAGGCGGTGTTTGCGATTGCCGAGGGACATGCCCGCACCAAGCGCGATTTTGTGCCGGTCAAGACCGCGCTGCGCGAGGCGTTCGAGGTGCTGCAGCGGCGTTCGGAAAGCGGCAGCGGCGTGACCGGGCTGCCGACCGGATACGAAGAATTCGACAGGATGACGGCCGGTCTGCAGCCCACCGATCTGATCATCCTGGCCGCGCGTCCCGCAATGGGCAAGACCACGTTTGCCCTCAACATCGCCGAGTATGCCGCGCTCAAATCAAAGAAGGCGGTGGCGATCTTCTCGATGGAAATGTCGGCCGAGCAGTTGGCCATGCGGCTGATTTCCTCGCTGGGCCGGGTCAATGCCCAACGCTTGAAGACCGGCGACCTGGCGGATGAGGACTGGAGCCGTGTCACCGGGGCGATCGCCCAGCTCAGCAGCATCAAGATTTTCATCGACGACACCCCGGCACTGTCGCCCGAGGTGCTGCGCGCCAAGGCGCGCCGGCTCAAGCGCGAACATGATCTTGGCCTGGTGGTGATCGATTACCTGCAGCTGATGCAGGTGCCGGGCAACAAGGAAAACCGCGCCACCGAGATCTCCGAGATCAGTCGCTCGCTCAAGGCCCTGGCCAAGGAGCTGAACGTGCCGGTGATCGCCCTGTCGCAGCTCAACCGCTCGCTGGAAACCCGCACCGACAAGCGCCCGGTGATGGCCGACCTGCGCGAATCCGGCGCGATCGAGCAGGACGCCGACATGATCGTGTTCATCTACCGCGACGAGTACTACAACCGCGAGAACTCGCCGGACAAGGGGCTGGCCGAAATCATCATCGGCAAGCACCGCAATGGCGAGGTGGGTCACTTCAAGCTCAAGTTCTTCGGTGAGTACACCCGCTTCGACAATCTGGCCCACGATGCCGTGGGCCGCTACGAGGGGTGAGGCTGGCGTGAGCGATCCGATGCAGCAGCGTCCAACCCGGATCGTGGTCGATCTGGATGCGCTGGCCGGTAATCTGTGTGCGATCCGCGCGCATGTCGGCGTGCCGGTGATGGCCATCGTCAAGGCCAATGCCTATGGTCACGGGCTGGTGCCGGTCGCGCGGCATTTGCAGCAGCAGGGGGTCGGGCAGTTTGGCGTGGCCTTTGTCGAGGAGGGGATCACGTTGCGCCGGGCCGGCATCGACGCGCCGATCCTGGTGCTGGGTGGGATCCTCGGTCGTCAGGCAGCGCAGCTGATTCAGCACGATCTGGAAATCACCGTCTCCTCGCTCGACAAGCTGCGGCAGGTGGAGGCCGCGGCGGAGGCGCTGGGCCGCAAGGCCGTCATCCATCTCAAGATCGACACCGGGATGGAGCGGATCGGTGTGCACAGCTATTCGTGCGGGCCGCTGATCGAAGCCGCGGTGGCATCGCGCTGGTGCCAGATCAAGGGCATCTACTCGCATCTTGCCTGTGCGGACGATCCGGCCTCGCCCATGACCGCATTGCAACTGGAACGCTTTCACGACGCGTGCGCGCACTTCGAGCGTCTCAGCGTGCCCATGCCGATCCGCCATCTGGCCAATTCCGGTGGCGTGCTGCATTTCCCGGCGACCTGGCTGGACATGGTGCGCCCGGGCATCCTGTTGTATGGCGTGCTGCCCGATCCTGCGGCGCAGCGCAACGTCCCGGTGGTGCCGGTGCTGTCGCTGATTTCGCAAGTGGTCTATTTCAAGGTGGTGCGCGCCGGCAATCCGGTCAGCTATGGCGCCACCTGGGCACCGCCGCAGGATACCCGGGTCATCACCATCCCGCTGGGGTATGGCGATGGCTGGCCGCGCGCGCTGTCCAATCGCGGCGAGGTGCTGGTGCGTGGGCAGCGCCGTCCGATCGTCGGCCGCATCTGCATGGATCAGTTCATGGTCGATCTCGGCCCCGACGGGACTGCCTATAACGGCGATGATGTGGTGCTGATCGGATGCCAGGGCGGGCAGTGCATCCGGGTCGAAGACGTGGCGGTGCAGGCCGACACCATTGGCTACGAAATCCTCACCCGCCTCAATGAGCGCATCCCGCGCGAATACATCCAGCGTAGTGCGGGGCCGGCGGTCTGAGAACCTGAGTCAACGCGTTGACCGCCTGCAGGCGGCATGTTTCACTGCCGGCAAGCTTGGGGAGAGCGGTCATGGCCAGTTCGCAATCACGTCCAAAACCCTCCGCGCCTGCGCCGCGTCGGCGCCCGAAGCGTGAACCGATGTCGCGCGTCGATACCGCCTGGCTGCGCATGGAGCGGCCGACCAACCCGATGATGATCACCGGCGTGCTGATGTTTGCCGAGCCGATGTCGCTGGCGCGGCTCAAGGCGGTGATTCGACAGCGCTTTCTGGCCTATTCCCGGTTTCGGCAAAAACCGGTGGAGGGGGCAACCGGTGCGCAGTGGGTGGAGGACGAGACGTTCGATCTGGACTGGCACGTCCAGCTGGCTGCATTGCCGGGCCGAACCGGCAAGGCGGCAGAAAAGCGCGCCCTGGAACGGTTCGTCAGCCAGCTGGCCTCCACGCCGCTGGACCCGGATCGGCCGATGTGGCAGTTCCATCTAGTCGAGCGCTATCAGGGTGGGTCGGCGCTGGTGGCGCGCATCCACCATTGCTATGCCGATGGCATTGCGCTGGTGCAGGTGTTGCTCTCGCTCACCGATACCAGCCGCGAGCCTTCCGACGCTTCACGTCTGGACAAAGCCTGGCTCAAGCACGAGGCGGCGCCGGTGGCGCGCCGGGTGGGCGCGATGGAGCGCTACATGAAGCTGGGCGGCAAGGCGCTGGAGCAGGGCATGGCGATGATGCAGGACCCGTCGCTGGCGACCTTGCTGGCCCGAGAGGGCGGCGAGATCGCCCGCGAGTTGGCGCATGCGCTGGCCTTGCGTGACGACCCGCCTTCGCTGCTGCGCGGCCGCTTGGGGGTCAGCAAGCGGGTGGCATGGGCCGAGCCGCTGCCGCTGGAGGAGGTCAAGGCGGTCGGCCGCGCCTGCGGCTGCACCGTCAATGACGTGTTGATGGCGGCGGCCGCTGGCGCGCTGCGCAGCTATATGCGCGAACGCGGCGAGGCGCTCGATGGCCTGAGTCTGCGTGCCACCGTGCCGGTGAACCTGCGCCCGCTGGAGCACGCCAAAAAGCTGGGCAACCATTTCGGGCTGGTGTTCCTCGATCTTCCCGTGGGCGAGGCCAACCCACTGCGCAGGCTGGAACGGGTGGCCGACTGCATGCGCCAGCTCAAGCAATCCAGGCAGGCGATGGTGGCCTACGGGTTGCTGGCGGCGCTGGGGATCGCCCCGGAGCCGGTGCAGGCGCTGGCGCTGGAGCTGTTCAGTCGCAAGGCCAGCCTGGTGGCCACCAATGTCCCCGGCCCGCAGCAGCCCCTGTATCTGGCGGGCTGCGAGCTGAGCGAGATCATGTTCTGGGTGCCGCAGACTGGCTCGATCGGGATCGGCCTGTCGATCCTGAGCTATCGCGGCCGGGTGCACTTCGGGCTGATTGCCGATGCCCGCCTCATTCCCGACCCGGATGCAGTGGTGCGCCGTTTCGGCGAAGAATTCGACAAGCTGGTGTATCTGGCCCTGATGGCAGACTGGTCGCAGCCGTTGGATGCCCACGCCGCCGAAGCCGTGCTGCTGGAAGCCGCCGACGCATAGCGCGTGCGTTCCCGGCCGCTGCGCGGAACGGGGCGATCGCATGGCAGGGCCTACGCCTTGGGAGCGATCCTGACCGTCGGGCGGGGTAGATGTCGTGTGTCACCGACCCGCGTTCGGTTGGCGCTCAGCTTTGCCCTTGTGAAACCGCCTGCCGCCCCTATACTGCATACCGTCGGCGACATCGACAGTCCCGGGGGTGCACTGGCTTCGACGGGGGTTGCGAAATCGCACGGCGCATGCCGAGGGGGCAGCTTTCCTCGTAAATCCAGCGGCAAACAATCAGACGCCAACGACGACGTCTACGCTCTGGCCGCTTAAGGCCTAGCCCCGAACCCACACGTGCCCGTGCATGTGGATGTAGGGTCACTCACACGGGATGGATGCCGGCGGCGACCCGTCAACCGGCATCGAGACTCAAGCGGGTATGAGTGCCGGTGTGCTTCGCACGGTGTGTTGCCGGCACTCGAGATCAAACACCGAGCTAAGCATGTAGTGCCGGGCATGGAGTGCCTTCGGACGGCGGTTCGATTCCGCCCACCTCCACCATTTACCCAAGGCCAACCCTTATCGGTTGGCCTTTTTTCTTGCGCGTTCCCCGCGTGTTGGCGCGTGTTCACGGCGTGATCTTGCGGACGCAGCCTTTGAGCTCGGACCGCCTTCGCCCCTCACGGCCTCTCTGTTCTCTGTTTTTCGCTCAGTGTCCGTGGAGGACTCCGGGGACCTGTACGTGCTCCATCAAGGACTTAGCGGCGCCGGTTGCAGTCGGCAACTGCCCGGCGGCGGCGACCGAGAGAGATCGTCAGGCCGCAAAAAGGCCGCCCGAAGGCGGCGGCGATGTGATGACAGGGCCCGTCAGGGCATCGAGGCCAGCACCCGGATCTGCTCGGCCCAGCCATAGGGCCACGGGCGCCCCAGCAGTCGCTCGACGGGGAGTTCGGGGGTGGCGGCGAGGCGCTCCACCAACTCGGGGGCCAGCAGGGTCAGCCGCATAAGGCGATGGACCTGCGAGACGTCCATCCCCTCGGCTTTGGCGATCTCGGCCGCCGAGGCAACCCTTCCCTCAGTGAGCAGCCGCTGCCAGTGGTGCGCCAGCCCAAGCGCTCGCAGGAGAGCGGTGTCCGGGATCTCGGTGCGCACGGGAGCGGCCCAGGTCGAGTGCGCCTCGACGGCCGTCCGGACCCCAGGTGGTGGGATCACCGCGCGCCGGGTGCCACGCTGGACGAGCCGCCAGGGCACGAAGGTTTCCAGTTTCACGCCGCCCGCCGGCGTCGGCAGTTTCTGGGTGACCGGCGCTCCCTCGATGCGTCCCCGGTGCTTCGTGCTCACGCTTTCTCCTCGAAGCGCCGCACGATCTCGCGCTGGGCCGCCCAGTCCACCGGCAGCGGGTGGCGCTGGAACCAGATCAGGCTCATCCGGCGTGGCTGCCGCCCGGCCATCAGCATCTCGACGATGTCGGGCGCGAGCAGCGTCAGGCGCAGCAGCTCGTTGACCACCGAGTGGTGCAGCCCTTCGGCACGCGCGATGGCCGAGCCGCTGGGCATCGCGCCGCTGTCCAGCAGCCGTTGCCAGTGGAAGGCCCGCGCCATCCCTTCGATGAGCGTGCTGTCGTGCGCGTCCCGGTCCTCGGCCTGGTGCTGAACCAGCCGGCGCACGCCGCGCCGCCGCAGGGTCAGCGGCACGAAGGTCTCGAGCGTCCCGTCCTTCATGCCTCGACCTCCAGCAGCTCGGCGCCGATGCTCCTGGGCGCGAACTCGCCGATCAAGGCGTCCCAGCCCAGTTCGCGCCACTTCACCCGGATGCCCTGCATCTCGTCGGTGTGGACGAGATCGATGCGCTCGATCATCAGGTTGGCGATGCGGTGCTGCTCAACCGGGAAGAGCTGATCCCACACGTCGTTGAGGCGGCCCATCGCCATCACGACCGTGGCCTCGTCGATCGGTGCGCCCTGGCGTTGGATGTGGCGCACGACGGCGGCGATGGATTCGGGGCTGGTCAGCACGGTGCGGATCTGGGCCACGACCGCCGCCTCGATCTCCCCGGCGGGCAGGCGCTCGTAACTCTTGCCCGGCGCGCCGAAGCGACTCTCGGACTTGGAGACGTAGTAGTGATACTTGCGTCCGTTTTTGCGCGAGTAGGTCGGGTACATGCGTTCGCCCGAAGGGGCATAGAGCAGTCCCCGTAGCAAGGCGTCGGTGCGTGACCGGATCTTGGTCTCCACAGAGCGCGCGTGGCTGTCGCGGGCCAGCACCGCGTGAACCTGGTCCCACAGCTGGCGTTCGATGATCGGCTCGTGCACGCCGGGGTACCACTGGCCCCGGCTCGACAACTCCCCGAGGTAGATGCGGTTGCGCAGCACCTTGTGGATGTACTTCTTGTCGATGCGCGTGCCGGTCCGCACCCGCCCGTCCTGCGTCGTCCACGCCTTGGTCGTGATGCCCTCGGCAGTCAGTCGAGCAGCGATCTGGGTCGGCGAGCCGATTGAGAGCATCTCCTCGAAGATGCGGCGCACCACGGCCGCCTCGGCTTTGTTGATGACCAGTTGCCGGTTCGCCACGTCGTAGCCCAGTGGCGGCACGCCGCCCATCCACAGCCCCTTCTTCTTGGCCGCGGCGATCTTGTCGCGGATGCGCTCACCGGTGACCTCGCGCTCGAACTGGGCGAAGGACAGCAGGATGTTGAGCGTGAGCCGCCCCATCGAGGTCGTGGTGTTGAATTGCTGGGTCACCGAGACGAAGGACACGCCCTGGCGCTCGAACACCTCGACCATCTTGGAGAAGTCGGCGAGGCTCCTCGTCAGGCGGTCGATCTTGTAGACCACCACGATGTCGATCAGCCCGCGCTGGATATCGGCCATCAGGCGCTTCAAGGCCGGGCGCTCGGTGTTGCCGCCGGAGTAGCCGGGGTCGTCGTAGTCGTCGGCCACCGCAATCCATCCCTCGGCGCGCTGGCTGGCGATGAAGGCGTGCCCGGCTTCCTTTTGCGCATCGATGGAGTTGAACTCCTGGTCGAGCCGCTCGTCCGACGACACCCGGCAGTAGACCGCGCAGCGTTTGCGCGCCTTAGTGGAGGCGATTTCCGTCATCAGGCACCTCCTTTCAGGCCGAAGAACAGCGGGCCGCTCCAATGCTGGCCGGTGATGTGCCGAGCCACCGCCGTCAAGCTCTTGAAGGTGTGGCCCTCGTACTCGAAATGGCCCTCGGCATTGACCGTCACCCGATGCTCGCGCTCGCCCCATTCGCGCAGCAGCACGGTGCCCGGTGCGAAGTCGAACTTGCGCGGGCGCGCGCGCAGTTTGATCTTGGAGTGCTTCGCGCCGATGGCCTCAAGGCGCTGGCGCGTTTCGGGTGCGAGTCCGCCGAAGGCTTCTTCCTGCAGCTTATAGGCGATGCGGGATTCGACGTGCGTTCGATTCGGATGTTTGGGCCGGCGTTCGAAGTACCGGTCCCAGATGACCCAGAGCTCGGCCATGGGCAGGTGGCCCAGTTCGGCGATCCGCGCCGCGACGGAAGCTTGTTTCTCGTTCATCACAACTTCTCCTGTTGAGAGGGGGTTGTATGAACGCGCTGGTCGGGCAAGAAGCCAAGGCGAACCGCGCTCTGTTCCAGCCCGGAAGACCCGAGGGTACGGACGATGGCGGCCGCAAGGATGGTGGTGATTTCGCCAGCACGGGCGCTGGCGCTCATCTCTGCCGGAGATGCAAGTTCGAGGTTTGTCATGACGGCTCCAGGGAATCGAAACCGTCACGGATGATGTGCGCAGATTTCCGAAGCGGATCGCAACGCCGATCAATCGGCGCGGCGCGCTGACGCCTCAACGGCGGTCAGACGTCTTCGGTGACTGCTTCGATCGCAGCGCTGCGCGTGTCGCTGTCATCGACGACCACTCGATCGAGTGGGGTCAGCTTCAGCTGCCACGCCCGCGTGCCTGGGACCCTTTCGAGATAGTCGCGCCAGGGCGAGTGCTTGCCGGTGAAGAGGTTGGCCGGAGACGTGCAGCCCGTGCCGGCCATCAGCGCCTTCGTGTTGACGTGGGGCGTTCCTGCGGCCCAGGCCTCCACCAGCCGCTGCAAGACGGCGATCCTTGCTTTGCCCGTGACCCGCCACGGCGCCTTGCCCGGAAGGTACAGCGTCGCCGCGTGACCATCGGGGGCGACCTTGAGCGTCACCGTCGACCCGCCCATGGCCGCCAGTTGCCCGTGGCGATAGGCCACCTTCAGCCGGTCCAGGTCGATGGCGCTGCCGTTGCCCGCATCGGCGAGCACATCCTCGATGGGAATGACGACATTGGTGCCGGCGAATGGCAGCGGCGTCGAGGTCGTCGTCAACACCACGCCCGCCACCGGGCGCGGACGAAGCCTCAGCGCAGCGTCGACTTTCGCGTACGCGCGCTCGTGGGACATCCTGGAGGCGAAGTACAGCGCCACGGCATGGCCGTCGATGTCGATCTCGCCAAGGAACACCGGCTCGTCGTCGAAGTGCCGACTGCGGGGTCCTTTCAAGGCCGATCCCAGCGCCGTGATCAATTCCTCGCGCAACCAGTCCAGCTGCACCTTCCAGCGCCGGGCGAGACGGGCCGGCATGACCACGTCGTTGCCCGTCAGAGGATCGCGGTAGCGCACGGTGTCGGCATCGGCGCAGCGTTCGAGCACCACCTTCATCGGCTCGCCTTCGTCGACGGGGACCGACAGCTCGGCGATGCGCTCGCCTTCGATGAGGATGCCTTCGTCCTGCAGCCGCTCGATGTCGATGCCGAGCTTATGCAGTGCGAAGCCGTCCATCGGGCTGCTGGCGCTCTCCAGAAGCCGGGCCACCTGCGCGATCAGACTCGGATCGTCCCGCCCGCAGCCCGGGTGCAGCGGTTTGCGCACCCCCAGGGCCTCGAGCAGTTGCATCCCGGCGCGGCGCAGGCGTTGGTCTTTCTCGCCAGCCAGGCTGCAGCGACCGGGCTCGGCCAGCACGATGGCCAGCGGGGTGGCCGCCGTCTCCCCCTCGAACACCAGTTCGGCCACCAGGGTCACACCGAGCAAGGCACCAGGCTGCGCGAAGGGGTGGTTGCCCCAGCGCTCGTCGATCACCTCGTGCAGTTCTGCGCCGCTGTCGATGTGCAGCGTGACGGCGTCCGTGGCATGCCCAAGCAAAGCCTTGGCTTCGGTCAGATACAGCCGCTCGATGCGGCCCCCGTCGATGCGCGGCTTGGTGTCCTTCAGTGGCCGCGCAAAGCGCGACAGGTCGTAGCGCGAGCGGTCCAGCGGACGGTTCGACAAGGGGGCCTTGAAGCCGTGCCGGGACAGCACGTTGGCCAGCGGCGCACGGGTGCCCAGCGTCGGGGCAAAGACTTCGACGAGCCCACGATGAGGCGCGTAGATGAGGGTGGCGTCGCGCGCCGGGAAGTAGAAGAAGCTCTTGCGCTGGCGGTTGCGCATCTCCACCGCGGCCACCTGATCGCCGGCGAAACGCACCACGAGGTAGTGCGTCGTCTGGGTCTGGCCTTGCCGGTTCGGCTCCTCCATGGCCACGTGGATGACCTCGCAGGGCTCGGCCAGCCGCATCGCCTCGGTGAGTTGCGCTTCCAGCCGGTCCTTGACCTCATCGTTCCACAGGAAGGGCGGCGCCTCGCCAGGCACGTCGAACGCGTCGTGCAGGCGTTTGAGCCCCTTCAGGTCCTGGGTGTTGACGATGGACTCGGCAGTGTCGAAGAGCTTGATCGAGGCCTCGCTGTGCGTGCGCATCCACACCGCGCGACCGACCTCGCCGCCTTCTTGCGCACGAAACCGTGCGAGCAGGTCCTCGTCGTAGAGCTGCTCGGCGACGGTGGCGAGGATGGCGGCCCCGCGCACGGTGCTCAGGCGCAGCACCCGCAAGGCTTCGCGCTCGGCCGGATCGCGCTGCTCCTTGCGCAGGTGCTTGATGTGCTCGATGAGGGCAGCGCTCAGCCCCTCGTCGGGCTGCGTCCAGTCGAACCCGCGCTGCAGCCCCAGGCACTCGGGTAAACCGGCAAACGAGCGTAGGACCGCAGGGGGGGCCTGCTCGGTCAGTTCCAGCAGACAATGTGCGTTGGTCAGGGTCTTCTTGCCCATGCTCCCTCCGATACAGCGCGAAGCGGTCCCTCACATGGCCATGACCCATGGGCGCATCACCGCCACCGATTGCGTCAGCCCCTGCGCCAGCAGGGTGTCCAGGTAGTCGTCCGCCGACTTGGGCGGGTTCTTCAGATTGCGGCGGTGGCGGGCGACTGCTTCGAGCACGCCGGCCGGGTGCAGATCCAGCAGATCGACGATGAAGTCGTCCGGATGCTGCGCCGCGAGGTTGTAGGGCTTGAGCGCCTCGGGCGGGAAGTCCTTGAGGTTGAAGGTCACGATGAGGCTGGCGCCGGCGTGGATGGCGGCCGCCACCACATGGCGGTCGCTGGGGTCGGGCAACTCGATCGAGGCAATCAGGTACTCGAAGCCGGTGACCAGGCAGTCGCGGACGTGGGCGTTCATCAGCCGCCGCGTGCGCTCGAGCTGTTCGACCGAGAGATCGGGACGGCTGGCCAGCACGTGGCGCATCCACTCGTCGTGAATCATGTCGCTCCAGCGCGCCCGGTACAGGTCCGACAGCGCCAGATGCATCAGCAGGTCGCGCAGGGGCGCGGGATAGAGCACGCAGGCGTCGTAGACGACGGTGAAGTGCGAGCTCATCCGCTCAGTACCCCATGCCGAGTTCCTGGGCCTGCGCGGCCAGTTCGTCGAGGGCCTTGCGGCGCTCGGCATCGATCCGGTGCTTGTAGGCGATCACGTCCTGGTAGCGCACCCGACGATGCGTGCCGATCTTGTGGAACGGGATCTCGCCTTTTTCCAGCAACTGCACGAGGAAGGGCCGCGAGACGTTGAGCAGGTCGGCCGCTTCCTGCGTGGTCAGTTCGGCGTGGATGGGGATGACGGTGACGGCATTGCCCTGGCCGATCTCGGTCAGCACGTCCAGCAGCAACCGCAGCGCCGTCGTCGGCAGCGTCACTGAGCGCACGGCGCCCTTGTCGTCGTGGAAGTCGATCTGCTGGGTCTCGGCGCGCGTTTGCAGCACCGTCGAGAGCACGCGCCCGGATTCCCGAGCCAGCGCGACGTCCTCGGCCGAGGGCAGCGCATTGGGGATGGTGGGGGTCGTCATGGGGCTCTCCTGGTCGGATCGGATGCGATAGGGGTCATTGTAAACGAAACAAACGAAATCGCAATAACCGAAAAGACATTGTTCTAACCATACAAATCAAAGACTTAAGGCGCATGCCTGGCTCGCCACCGGTCGGGCCGCGCCCCGTGATCGCCTAAAAAGCACTCGCCCAAGCCCAAAGCGCCGGGCAATTCAATGAGGGCTCCCAAACAGAAGGAGCCCCGCCATGCAGAAACACCCTGCATCTGTTCGATCCACCCGGAACTTCTATCCGGCACCACCCGAAGGCACGACGCCGGTCGCGCTCAACGAGTTCGAACTCGCCGCCCGCTGGCGACTGTCCGTCCACACCCTGCGCCGCTGGCGGCAGGAGCAGCTGGGCCCGGTCTTTTGCAAGCTGGGCGCACGCGTCACCTACCTGATCAGCGACGTCGAGGCCTTCGAGCGGCGCGTCTCGCGCTACTCGACGTCCGCTCGGGCGTACCAGTGAGGGGGCGGCCATGAGCGACCTCACTCTCTACCCCGCCGACATCGCCGCGATGTCCGTCGGCCAGCTGGCCGCGCTGCCGCCCGCCCAGAAGGCGGAGATCAGCCGCAACCTCGACGAAGCGCTCGCCTGGCTCAAGCAGGCCCGCGCCAAGTTCGACGCTGCGCTGGAGGCCGCCTACGGCGAGCAGGCCCGCGCCGCACGCCTCGAGGCGGGCAAGGACTTCGGCGTCGTGCACCTGAAGGACGGGCTGCTTCGCATCACGGTCGATGTCCCGAAGCGCGTGTCCTGGGACCAGGCGCAACTGGCGGCGATTGCCCGGCGCATCGTTGCCGCCGGCGAGCGCGTCGAGGACTACCTGGACGTCGAGTACTCGGTTTCCGAGTCCCGTTTCAACAACTGGCCGCCCGCCTTGCGCGCCGGGTTCGAGGCCGCCCGCACCGTCAAGCCCGGCAAGCCCACGTTCCGGCTGGCCCTCGTCTCGGAGGAGTGATCCATGAGCACCGAACTGATCCCGTTTGATTTCGAAGGCCGTCCGGTCCGGGTCGTCACGGATGCCCAAGGCGAACCGTGGTTCGTCGCGGCGGATGTGTGCGCGGTTCTTGAACTGCCGAACACCACCCGCGCCTTGGCGCGACTGGACCCTGACGAGCAAGCCCTGATCTCAATTCAGGGCATCTCGCGCGGCAATGACCAGGTCAACGTCGTCAACGAGCCCGGCCTCTACAGCCTGGTGCTGGGTAGCCGCAAGCGCGAGGCCAAGCACTTCAAGCGCTGGGTGACACACGAGGTGCTGCCGGCGATCCGCAAGACGGGCAGCTACACGGCGCCAAGTGCACGCCCGACCCTGCCGGCACCCACCCAGGACCGCGTCGCCGCTCTGCTGCTGATCGGCGAGGCCGTGGCCAAGGTGCCGGGGGTCAAACCCGGCATCGCGATGGCGGCCACGCTCACCTGCATCCAGGAGAACACGGGCTTGGCGGTCGAGACGCTGCGCCGCGCCCTTCCTGCCAGGGACACTGCCGCGAACGAGGCGATCTGCTCGCTCAACGCCACCCAGCTCGGCAGGCTGCTCGGCCTGTCGGCCAAGGCCACCAACCAGCGTCTGGCCCACCACGGCCTGCAGTTGCGCAACGAACGCGACGAGTGGGAACTGACCGAGGCCGGCGAGGCCTGGGCCGAGGCGATGCCGTACTCCCGCAACGGGCACAGCGGCTACCAGATCCTCTGGAACCCCGCCGTCGCTGAAGTGCTGAAGGAGGTGGCGTGATGGCCCTTCCCATCATCACCGCCGATGAGCGCCTCGCCGAGAAGCAGGGCGTCAAGCTCGTGCTGCTGGGCAAGAGCGGCATCGGCAAGACCAGCCAGTTGAAGACCCTGCCCGAAGCCTCGACCCTGTTCGTCGACCTCGAGGCTGGCGACTTGGCCGTCAAGGACTGGCGCGGCGACTGCGTGCGCCCGACCACCTGGCCGGAGTTCCGCGATCTCGTGGTGTTCCTGGCCGGCCCGAACCCGGCGCTGCCTGCGGATGCGCCGTTCTCCGAGGCGCACTACCGGCACGTGTGCGAGCGCTACGGCGATCCCGGTCAACTCGCCAAGTACGACACCTACTTCGTCGACTCGATCACCGTGCTCGCGCGCCTCGCCCTGATCTGGGCCAAGACCCAGCCGCAGGCCTACAGCGAGCGCACCGGCAAGCCCGACACCCGGGGCGCCTACGGCCTGCTCGGCTCGGAACTGATCGGGGCGCTGACCCATCTGCAGCACGCGCGCGGCAAGCACGTCGTGTTCGTGGCCATCCTCGACGAGCGCCTGGACGACTTCAACCGCAAGGTGTTCGTGCCGCAGATCGAGGGCGCCAAGACCGCAGCCGAGTTGCCCGGCATCGTCGATGAAGTCGTCACCTTGGCCGAGATCAAGGCCGAGGACGGCAGCGCCTACCGCGCCTTCGTCACCCACACCCTGAACCCCTACGGCTATCCGGCCAAGGACCGAAGCGGCCAGCTCGAGTTGCTGGAGCCGCCGAACCTGCGCGCGCTGATCGACAAGTGCGCCGCTGCCACCCGCATCCCGCCATCCCCCACTGCATCCCAGGAGTAAGCCATGTCCGCATGGAACGATTTCAACGACGCCGAACAGCAGCCCAGTTTCGACCTGATCCCCAAGGGCACGCTCGCCCGCGTGCGCATGACCCTCAAGCCCGGGGGCTTCGATGACCCGGCCCAGGGCTGGACCGGGGGCTACGCCACGCAGAGCTTCGAGACCGGCTCGGTGTACCTGGCGGCCGAGTTCGTGGTGCTGGAGGGCGAGTACGCCCGGCGCAAGCTGTGGTCGAACATCGGCTTGCACAGCGCGAAGGGCCCGGCTTGGGGCCAGATGGGGCGCAGCTTCGTGCGCGCCGTGCTCAATTCCGCCCGCAACGTCCATCCGCAGGACATGAGCCCGCAGGCCGCCGCCGCGCGGCGCATCCAGGGCTTCCACGAGCTCGACGGCATCGAGTTTGCGGCCCGCATCGACGTCGAGAAGGACGGCCGCGGCGAGTTGAAGAACGTCATCCGAAACGCCGTCGAGCCCGACCACCCGGACTACGCCCGCCTGATGGGGCTGCCGCCGAAGAACCCCGGCAGTGGTTCCACCGGCGCGCCCGCCGCAGCAACCCCGCCGCGCACGACGCCGCCCGTCAACCCGCAACGCCCCGCCATGCCGGGCAAGCCCGCCTGGGCGCAGTGAGAGGAGGGGCGATGAAAACGAGCGAAGCGAAGTTTCGCGAAGCCGAAGGCGAGAGCGAATGCAATGAGCGGCAAGTGCTGGGTCTGCAAACGACAGGCGCGCGGCTACGGCCACTCGGACCTTCGGCATCCGGTGGGCGACGCCCGGCGCTATCCGATCGACTGGGTGTTCTGCTCGCGGCGTTGCCAGGAGGCGTTTCACGCGCTCTACGGTCAGTGGCTGCGGGTGCAGGAAGGACGCACGCCCAAGACGGAGGTGGCCATGATCGACCCGTCTGACGTCGAACTGGCCGCGATGAAGAAGTGCCTCAAGGCCTTCGGCGCGGCGGCAGAAAGCATCGGCTTTGCCAAGCCGCTGGGCGAGTATTCCGAGGCTGAGGCGATGCAGGTGATCGACGCCATCGTCACCTGCTACACGGACGCGATGGTCGAGCACCACGAGGCGACCAAGTATCCGCCGGTGCGGGGCTTGAAAGACCCGGTGTCCGACCCGTTCGCCGACCTCGAGGACGATCTGCCGTGGGAAGAACCGAAGGCTCAAGCGCAGACGGCACGCACGGCAGCACCCAAGGAGGCGCGGCGATGATGGACTTCAACGCCTCCAAGAGCCTGTCGGGTCAGCTCACGGCGCTGATCGACGCCGGGCTGCAGCAGTCTCGCGCGGCGCAGCCTCGCCGCACGTACCTGGGCGCCTCGCGCCTCGGGGCCGCCTGCGAGCGCGCGCTGCAGTACGAGGTCGCCGACGCTCCGGTCGATCCGGGTCGCGAGACCGACGGTCGGATGCTGCGCGTCTTCGAGCGCGGCCACGTGATCGAGGACTGCATGGTCGGATGGCTGCGCGCGGCGGGCTTCGATCTGCGCACGCGTAACGACGCGGGCGAGCCCTTCGGCTTCTCGGCGCTGGACGGGCGCCTGCAGGGCCACGTCGATGGCGTGCTCGTCGCCGGGCCCGACCTCGGCCACGACAGCGGCTATCCCGCGCTGTGGGAGAACAAGTGCCTGGGCGCCAAATCGTGGCGCGAGTTGGAGAGACATCGGCTCGCGGTCGCCAAGCCCGTCTACGCCGCCCAGGTCGCGCTCTACCAGGCCTATCTCGAACTGCACGCGCACCCGGCCCTGTTCACGGCGGTGAACGCCGACACCATGGAGATCCACGCCGAGCTGGTGCCGTTCGATGCGGCGTTGGCGCAGCGCATGTCCGACCGGGCGGTCAAGGTCATCACGGCCACCGAGGCGGGCGAACTGCTGCCGCGCTCGTTCTCCGATCCCACCCATGTCGAGTGCCGGATGTGCCCATGGCAGGACCGGTGCTGGAGGGCTGCGGCATGAGGACCCGATCCGTATCGACGACGGGCGCGATTGGCGAGCCCATGATCGACGCCAAGCAAGCCGCGGCCAGCCTGCGTCTGCCGTACTACTGGTTCGCCGATCCAATGATGCGCGCCAAGCACCGCATCCCGCACTACCTTCTGGGTGGGCTGGTGCGCTACCGGCTGTCGGAACTGCAGGTTTGGGCCTCGCACCACGCGAGAGCCATGGCCCGCAGCGCGTCGGATGGCAGCGAGGAGGGCGGTGCATGATCGATTTCAACGCTCTCCCGGACCCGCCCGCCGACGCCGACCCCACCGCGCGCCGCGAGGAGATTCGCGCCGCCCTGCTCGCGAGGCTGGAGTCGGTGTTGTTCACCCTGTTCCCCGCTGGAAAGAAGCGCCGCGGCAAGTTCGTCATCGGCGACGTGCTCGGCAGCCCGGGGGACAGCCTGGAAGTCGTGCTCGACGGCGACAAGGCGGGGCTCTGGACCGACCGCGCCACCGGCGACGGCGGCGATGTGTTCCACCTGATCGGCGGCCACTACGGCGTGGACGTGCAGGGCGACTTCGCCCGCGTCCTCGATCTGGCCGAGGACCTCGTCGGCCGAGCCCCCACGGCCCCGTCGCGCAAGGCGGCCAAGAAGGCCCCGATCGACGACCTCGGCCCGGCCACCGCCAAGTGGGACTACCTCGACGCACAAGGGCAGCTCATCGCCGTCGTCTACCGCTACGACCCGCCCGGGCGCAAGAAGGAGTTCCGGCCCTGGGACGCGCGCCGCCGCAAGATGGCACCGCCCGAGCCGCGGCCGCTGTACAACCAGCCGGGGATCCACAACGCCGCCCAGGTCGTGCTGGTCGAGGGCGAGAAATGCGCCCAGGCCTTGATCGAGCTCGGGATCGTGGCCACCACCGCGATGCACGGGGCGAATGCGCCCGTGGACAAGACCGATTGGTCGCCGCTCGCCGGCAAGGCCGTCCTCCTCTGGCCCGACCGCGACAAACCCGGCTGGGACTATGCGATGGCCGCGGCGCAGGCCGCACTCGCCGCCGGCGCCGCCTCCTGCGACATGCTGCTGCCGCCCGACGACAAGCCCGAGGGGTGGGACGCGGCCGACGCCGTCGCCCAAGGCTTCGACGTCGCCGCCTTCATCGCCTCGGGCCCGCGGATGAGCATCAAGCCAGCACTTGGGCAGCCCACGCAGGAGCCTTCCGTCTGGGCCACCGACGACGCGCTGGCGCTGAGCTTCACCAGCCGCTACAGCGAAGACTGGCGCTACTGCGCCGCCTGGGGCAAGTGGCTGGTGTGGGACGGCCGGCGCTGGCAGGCGGACGAGACGCTGTTGGTGCACCACCTCATCCGGGCGATCTGCCGCGAGGCCGCCCTCAAGGCCGACTCCCACCGGCTGGCGGCCAAGCTCGCCGCGAGCAGCACGGTCGGCGGCGTGGAGCGGCTGGCGCGCACCGACCGGCGGCACGCCTCCACCTCGCAGGAGTGGGACGCGGATCTGTTCGCGCTCAACACGCCGGGCGGCGTGGTCGACCTGCGCACCGGGCGGCTGCGCCTCCACGACCGCGCCGACCGCATGACCAAGCTCGCCACCGCCACGCCCCGCGGCGACTGCCCCCGCTGGCGGGCGTTCCTGGCCGACGTCACCGGGGACGATGCCGACCTGCAGGCCTACCTGCAGCGCATGGTGGGCTATTGCCTCACCGGCTCGACGGCGGCGCACGCGCTGTTCTTCCTCTACGGCACCGGCGCCAACGGCAAATCGGTGTTCGTGAACACCTTGGCCACGATCCTCGGCGACTACGCCACCAGCGCGCCGATGGACACCTTCATGGAGGCGCGCGGCGACCGGCATCCGACCGATCTCGCGGGCCTGCGCGGGGCGCGCTTCGTCTCCTCCATCGAGACCGAGCAGGGCCGGCGCTGGAACGAGTCCAAGGTCAAGGCGATCACCGGCGGCGACAAGGTCTCGGCGCGCTTCATGCGCCAGGACTTCTTCGAGTACACGCCCCAGTTCAAGCTGGTCATCGCCGGCAACCACAAGCCCGCGATCCGCAACGTGGACGAGGCGATGAAGCGCCGGCTGCACCTCATCCCCTTCACCGTGACCATCCCGCCCGAGCGGCGCGACGCCGGGCTCACCGACAAGCTCCTGGCCGAACGCGACGGCATTCTCGCCTGGGCGGTGCAGGGCTGTCTGGCCTGGCAGCGCGAGGGGCTCCAGCCCCCGGCCAGCGTGGTGTCGGCCACCGCCGAGTACTTCGACGAGGAGGACGCCGTCGGCGACTTCCTGGACGAGGAGGCCCAGCGCCACCCGCAGGCCCGCGTGGCCGTGGCCGACGTGTTCCAGCGCTGGCAGGACTGGGCCGGCCGGCGCGGCGAGTACGTGGGCACGAGCCGCTGGCTCGCGCAGCAACTGGCCAACCGCGGCTTCGAGCGCACGCGCATCCACGGCGGCGTCAAGGCCCTGGCGGGCCTGTCGCTCAAGCCCAAGGACTCCGGCGTACGGCTCCCGTACCGCGACGACTGACCACCCACGGTGACCGAAGGTGACCCGTCCAAGGATTGAGTCTCTTTACGCGCGTACGCGCGCGCGGGCGGAAGGGATATTCCCCACGGCGGTCACCTTCGGTCACCGGCATGAGAACACGAACGAAGGACTGCAACGATGACAGCAACGATTCTGGCCCTCGACCTGGGCACCACCACCGGCTGGGCGCTGCGCGACCGCACCGGCCGCATCACCAGCGGCAGCCAATCCTTCAAGCCACAGCGATTCGAAGGCGGCGGCATGCGCTACCTGCGCTTTGGCCGTTGGATTTCTGAAATTCAGACATCGGTTTCTGAACTTCAGTTTTTGTACTTCGAGGAAGTGCGCCGCCACGCCTCCACCGATGCCGCGCACGCCTACGGCGGGTTCCTCGCCACGCTCACGGCCTGGTGCGAGCACCACGGCGTCCCCTACCAGGGCGTGCCGGTGGGCACGATCAAGAAGCACGTCACCGGTAAGGGCAATGCGAGCAAGGACGAGATGATGGCGGCCATGCGCGCGCGCGGCTACCTGCCCACCGACGACAACGAAGCCGACGCGCTGGCCCTGCTGCACTGGGCCATCCAGCATCACGACGCGGCACAGGAGGCGTGAGATGGACATCCCGACCCCTCGCTACCGCTGCCCGCTGGGGCGCCTGCAGCCCGAGCCGATGGACGTGGAGGCCGTCAAGCGCCGCGGCTGGCGCGAGCAACGCCTGCTCGTCGTCTCCCTCGAGGACGACCGGCTCGACTGGATGGAACGCGAGCTGATCCGCCGAATCGGCGAGCGGCTCTACGGGGCACGGGAGGCGCGCCATGGCTGAGTGGACCGTCGAGCGTGTGGACGAACGCTTCCGGGAGGCGGCCATCACCGCCCACCGCCTGCCGCCCGTGCGCGTGCAGGGCTACTTCAACACCTGGCCCGCGATCCGCCGCATGCCCTGGGAGACGCTGGGGGCCGAACCCACGATCCGGCGCTTCCCACCCAGCCCCGAGGCCATCGAGCGCATGCTCGAGACCATGCGCTGGGTCTTGTGGCTGGAGGAAGAGGAACGCCACCTGGTATGGATGCGCGCCGAGCGCCACCGCTGGCGCGACATCTGCGCCCGCTTCGGCTGCGACCGGACCACGGCGTGGCGGCGGTGGCAGCGGGCGTTGCAGACTGTCGCGAACCACCTAAACACCACGCAACAAGGTGCCAGCGCAGCGGCAGGACGAAGCACCACTCCCAAAGCCATGCGCAACGCCGATTAACGCCGCACTCGGTTGCTCGCGGTTTGGGGTTGGATGCGAAACCGGGCGTGCGCACAGGTGCAACAAATCCGCCGGTCCGAGGGTAGTATCTCGGCTAAGATCTGGACTGGACAGCGGCGACGGTCAAGCAAGCCGTCCAGCCATCCACGGGTCCTTCCTGGGCACCCAGCTATGCGGGGGGCGCGAGCGCGGCGCTTCGCCACCGTCAGGGTGCAAACCGAGGTTTGCAGGGTTTGCGGTTTGCAGCCCTCCAGCCCGAGACCTTCTCCCCGACACCCCAAGCCCGCCCACGGTCCGCCGTCGGCGGGCTTCTTCGTTTCCGAGGCACCGATTCTGGACACGCTCGCCGTCACGTACCGCAAGGTCGATACGCTGATCCCCTACGCCCGCAATCCGCGCACGCACAGCGACGAGCAGATCGCGCGCATCGCCGCCACCATCGCCGAGTTCGGCTGGACCAACCCGATCCTGGTCGATGGCGAAAACGGCATCATCGCCGGCCACGGCCGACTGCTGGCCGCACGCAAGCTGGGGCTCACCGAAGTGCCGGTGATCGAGCTTGCGCACCTGACGCCTGCGCAGAAGCGCGCCTACGTGATCGCCGACAACCGGCTCGCACTCGACGCCGGCTGGGACGAGGCGATGCTCGCGCTGGAGTTCGCCGAACTGGCCGACGCCGGCTTCGATCTGGACCTGACCGGCTTCTCGGCCTCCGAGATCGAAGGCCTGCTCGACCACATCGAGGAGACGGAACCGTCCGCCGATGAGGACGAGCGTGCGCCGGAAGGCGACGCGGACGAGGACGACATCACGGTGCCGCGCATCGTCATCAGCCGCTCGGGCGACATCTGGCGGCTGGGTGAGCATCGCCTCATCTGCGCCGACTCGGCCGACAGCGCCGCCATCGAGCGCTTGATGGCGGGCGAGCGTGCGGCGCTGCTCTTTACCAGCCCGCCCTATGCCAACCAGCGCAACTACACCACGGGCGGCATTGCGGACTGGGATGCGCTCATGCATGGCGTCTTTGCCGCGGCCATGCCGATCATGCGCGCCGACGGCCAGATGCTGGTCAACCTGGGCCTGGTGCATCGCGACGGTGAATGGCAGCCCTACTGGGACGGCTGGATCGAGTGGATGCGCGCGCAAGGCTGGCGGCGCTTTGGCTGGTACGTGTGGGATCAGGGCGTGACGGTGCCGGGGGATTGGGTAGGACGCCTGGCCCCCCGCCACGAGTTCATCTTCCACTTCAACCGCGAAGCCCGAAAGCCCAACAAGATCGTGCCGTGCAAGTGGGCCGGGCAGGAAACCCACCTGCGCGCCGACGGTTCGTCCACCGCGATGCGCGGCAAGGACGGCAAGGTCGGCGCCTGGTGCCACGCGGGGCTGCCGACGCAGGACTACCGCATCCCCGACTCGGTCATCAGCATCACGCGCCAGCGCGGGCCGATCGACAAAGAACGAGAGATCGACCACCCGGCGGTCTTTCCCATCGGCTTGCCGCAGTTCGTGATGGAGGCTTACACGAACGAGGGCGACGTCGTCTTCGAGCCCTTCTCAGGCTCGGGCACCACGATCTTGGCGGGTGAGGCGTGCGGCCGCCGGGTCAGGGCCTCGGAGCTTGCGCCAGAGTATGTCGACGTGGCCGTGATCCGCTGGATCAAGAACCACCCCGACCAGACGCCGGTGCTGGAGTCCACCGGCCAGACCTGGGACGAGGTCAAGGCTGAACGGGAGCCCGAGGGCGTGACCGCAACCTATGCCGACGCCAAGAAACGCCTGTCGGACGTCTTCAACGACCGCATGGCGAAATTGGCCGACCCGCCGTATTCACCCTGGGGGCGCAATCGCAAATGAACTGGCTCGCCGACAAAATCGAGCGCTGGCCGACCGAGCGCCTGTTGCCCTACATCCGCAACCCGCGCACGCACTCGGATGAGCAGATTGCTCAGATTGCCGCATCGATTGCCGAATTTGGCTTCGTCAACCCGATCCTGGTGGGCAGCGACGGCATCATTGTGGCCGGTCACGGGCGCTTGGCGGCGGCGCGCAAGCTGGGGCTTACCACCGTGCCGGTCGTGGTGCTTGACCACCTCACGCCGACCCAGCGTCGGGCGCTGGTGATCGCCGACAACAAGATCGCCGAGAACGCCGGATGGGACGAGGAACTGCTGCGTCTGGAGCTGGCCGAGTTGCAGGAGGCCGATTTCGACTTGGCGCTCACCGGCTTCGATGCCGACGAGTTGCTGGAGATCATGGCGGGTGAGGAGACCACCACCGAGGGCAACACCGACGAGGATGCTGCTCCCGACGTGCCCGAGGAACCCGTCTCCCGGCTGGGCGACGTCTGGCGACTCGGGCCGCACCGCCTGGTCTGCGGCGACGCAACCACCGCCGAGGCCTATGCGCGCCTGTTTCCGGACGGCGAGCGGGCGGACATGGTGTTCACCGATCCGCCCTACAACGTGAACTACGCCAACAGCGCGAAGGACAAGCTGCGCGGCAAACACCGCCCCATCCTCAACGATGCGCTGGGCGAAGGCTTCTACGATTTCCTCTACGACGCGCTGTCGCTGCTCGTTGCCCACACCCGCGGCGCGATCTACGTCGCCATGTCCTCCAGCGAACTGGATACACTGCAGGCGGCTTTCCGCACCGCCGGCGGCCACTGGTCCACCTTCATCATCTGGGCCAAGAACACCTTCACGCTGGGTCGCTCGGACTACCAGCGCCAGTACGAGCCGATCCTCTACGGCTGGCCGGAGGGTGGCGAGCGTCACTGGTGCGGCGACCGCGATCAGGGGGATGTGTGGCACTTCAACAAGCCGCGCGTCAACGATCTGCACCCGACGATGAAGCCCGTGGAGCTGGTCGAGCGCGCCATCCGCAACTCCAGTCGGCCCGGCGATGTGGTGCTTGATCCCTTTGGAGGTTCCGGCACGACGCTGATCGCCGCTGAGAAGTCGGGGCGTCAGGCACGACTGATCGAGCTCGATCCCAAGTACGTCGACGTGATTGTTCGCCGCTGGCAGGAGTACGCCGGGGCGCAGGCGGTACGGGAATCGGATGGTGTCCGTTTCGATGACCTGGTCGGCACAGCCGATGCTGCCGACGCCAGTGATGTGGATGCCGAGGAGGCGCTGTGAAGCAGTCGCGCTGGATGTTCGATGGAGAAGCCAAGCGCTTTTTCAATCTAATCGGGCCAGGGCGTGACCCGGATGGTCGTGGGGTCGTAAATCTGCTCGCGCGCACGGGATATGGTGGCGGAGGCCTTATTGAGAGCTTCTCTCTCCGTCTTTGCCCGGACGTGGAACACGACGCAGTCGTGATGATCGGTGGTGCGGATCGCATTCACTGACCAACGGCGCGATGGGGCAGCTGGCCTGGTCTTTTGTCGGCCTGTCCCGCCGCACTTGAAGCACACGCCGCCCAGCACGTTGGCGTAAATGGCAAGACGACCCTTCCCCTGGCAGCGCGCGCATGGATAGGTCGTGGGCGTCTTCATCGCTTACTCCTGGTTGGCGGCGCGGGCGACTTCGTGCGCGCGGGCCAGTTCCGCCTGGGCGCTGGCAATCAGGTCCAGGCGCAGGTGGCTCTTCGTCATTTCGTGTGGAACACAACACTCACAATGCTCCCCTGGTTGTTGAGCCCGGTGGGCATGTGTGCAGGCCGCTGGCCGGCCTGTGCACATGTCCACGAGGCGTGTTTGATCAGGAGGATGAGTCCATGGGCATTGCCGTAGAAGCTCTGTTCACCAGCGCGCTGGGCTTGCAGCCGCCGTGGGTCGTCGATGACGTCAGGCTCGACACCGCCAAGCGGCGTATCGACTTCGAGATCGGCTGCCACACCAGCAGGCTCGCCTGCCCGGCATGCGGTGCGGCCACGCAACCGGTGCACGACCGGCTGCGCCGATCCTGGCGGCACCTGGACTTCTTCCAGTTCGAGGCCTGGCT
>NZ_FQUK01000040.1 GCF_900129205.1 Thermomonas hydrothermalis
CCGCCGCCCCGCAGACCGGACAGGCCAGCCGGGCCGTATCGCACGACACCTCGAAGTGGATCGCCCCCTCATCCGGACGAAACGACACGCTGTCTACCGCCCACGGCGGCGTCAGCCCCAAAGCCTGGGTGAAGAGTTGTTCTTGCATCCGCCAAGGCTGACATCATCCGGCGGCCCGTTCCACACCAGACGCGATGGAGCCCAACAAGCGTGGACAGGGCGCGGCACTGGCGCGCTGGCGGGCCATTCAGTCGGCGCGCCAGACCAGTGGGGCGCACTACGGCGACAGCGCCACGGTCGGCGCCGGGCTGCCGATCCTGCGCACCCTGCGCGCGTTACAGGCGGGTGGTGATCGCATCCACGCCATCGCCGGCGTGCTGTCTGGATCGCTGGCGTGGCTGCTGCATCAGTACGACGGATTGCGTCCGTTTTCCGGATTTGTGCGGCAGGCCTGGCAGGCCGGCTATACCGAGCCCGATCCCCGCGAAGACTTATCCGGCGAAGATGTGCGCCGCAAGCTGTTGATCCTGGTGCGAGCGACCGGCGTGGCGCTGCATGCGCGTCAGGTGCAGGTGGCGTCACTGGTACCGCCGGCGTTGGCGGCCGTGCCGGTGGATGGCGTGCATGCGGCGCTGACAGCGCTCGATGCTCCACTGCGGGCGCGCTATGCCGAGGCCTGGAAAGCAGGTGGGCGGTTGCGCTACATCGCCCGCTGGCAGGCGGGCGGGCCAGCGCAGGTGGGGCTTGCGATGGTGCCGGCGGATGACCCGCTGGCTGCGGGCAGCGGTACCGATAATCGGGTTGCGATCTGGTCGGACCGGTATGCCCGTCAGCCGCTGGTGTTGCAGGGGCCAGGGGCTGGCGCCGAGGTGACCGCCGCGGCGTTGCTGGATGATGCGCTGGCGATCCAGGCCGGGCAGCGCCTATGACGACTGTGAGAAGAACTCGGCGATCGGTACCGGCCGCTGGAACACATACCCTTGCGCAAAATCGACCTTGAGCGCACGCAGCAGGGCCAGTTGGGCTTCGTTTTCCGCCTGTTCGGCAATCGCCCGCATGCCCAGCAGGTGGGCGATGTCGGTGATCGCGCGAACCACCGACTCCGATAGCGGGGAGGTCGTCAGATCGCGAACGAAGCTGCCATCGATTTTCAGGTAGTCCACTGGCAGATCGCGCAGGTAACTGAAGGAACAGAAGCCGGTGCCAAAGTCGTCCAGTGCGAACCGGCAGCCCAGGGTGCGCATGCGCTGGATGAACTGGCGGGCCAGCGAGAGATCACGCACCACGTTGGTTTCGGTGATTTCGAAACAGAGCTGTTCGGCGCGCAGCTTGCTGCGGCTCAAGCGACCGGCCAGGTAGTCGCCGAACTCCTCGTCCACCAGGGTGGCTCCACCCAGGTTCAGACCGCAATGGGCCACCCGTGCGGCGGCGTCGGGATGCTGATCCAGCCAGGCCAGGGTGGCATTGATCACATGCCGATCCAGGCGTGGCCCCAGCCGGAAGCGTTCGGCGGCGGCCACCAGATTGGCCGGTGGATGCAAGGTGCCGTCGGCGTCACGCCAGCGCAGCAGTACTTCGAAATGGAGTTGACGCGGGTTCGGTGGCGATGTCAGTGGCACGATCGACTGGCACCAGAGTTCGATCTGGCGCCGTTCCAGCGCATCGCGGGCGTCCAGCGCGGTGCGCATCATGCGGTTGCGGGTGCGCAGGCTTTCGTCGTCCTCGGCCACCACCAGCAGGCGGTTGCCGCCCAGATCCTTGGCCTGCTGGCAGGCGGCATCGACTCGGGAGAGCAGCTCGTGAAAGGCGGCATGCGGCGGCAGGCTGGTGGCCAGGCTGATGCTGGCCGTGGTACGCAGGCTGGCGTCTTGCCAGCCCACCCGCAGTGCTTCGATGCTAGCCAGCAGGCGCCGCGCGGGTACCGAGGCCTGTTCGGCGGCGGCCTCCAGCAGCACGGTGAACTCGTCCCCGCCGCTATGCGCAAGTAGAGCGTTGGGAGCAAACGTGTTTTGGATCAAGCGCGCGACCTGCCGCAGCACCTCATCGCCAGCGGCATGGCTGGCCGCGTCATTGACCAGCTTGAAATTGTCGAGGTCGATGTAGAGCAGGCTCAGCGGCCCCTGCGAGTGCGCCAGCCGGGCACGGGCCTGCTCTTCGAAGGCATCGCGGTTGAGCAGCCCAGTTAGCGGGTCGACCATAGTCCGATGTTGCAGGGCCGCCATTGCCTGGCGGCGTTCGTGGTAGGAGGCGGCAAGCAGGATGGGGATGACGGAGAGCACCACCAGCGAACCCATCAGCAGCGCGGTGTCCTGCAGCGAGTGGGGACGGTGGAAGCCGGGTGGGCCAATGCCCAGGCCCAGCACCAGTGCCAGCAGCATCGTCACCAGCGAGGTCGCCACCGCTGTGAAGGCGGGCGAGAACCGGGCCGCCGACCACAGCAGCAGCGCCAGCGGCAGGGCGGCCAGTGCCAGCGGGTAGAAGCTGTCGCGCTCCGGGAATGCCATGCCGCCGCTCAGCAGCAACAGCATGAGCAGCAACCAGACCACACGTTCACGCAAGCGGGCCGGGCTTTGGGGAGACGCTAGCGTCAGATCCTCCTGCGCTGCTCCGAACAACAGCAGCATGGTGGGGGTCAGCGCGGTCGCTCCCAGCAGGTTACCCAGCAGCCATTGCAGGAAGGCACGCGGCCACTCGTGCAGCGGCACCATCCCGGCAACGACAAGACCAATGCTGCCGAGACTGGCGCTGATCGTGCACAGCAGGCTGCCTGCGCGCAGCAGTGCCCAACCGGTCTCGGTCCGCAGCCGCAGCTGCGGATGCGTGGCACGCACATACCGGGCCGCGACCCAGATAGCGATGGCGTTGCTGGCAAGCGAAAACGGCAGGAACAGCAGGGGCACCGGGGCCAACAGGAGGTGCAGCAGCAGCTGGCCGGCGATGACCGACAGCACATAGGGCGAACCAAAGCGCAGGACGGCGGCAAAGCCAATGCCGGTTGCTGGCCAGAACAGAGCGACGTCAGCGGGTGTGTGCAGGTACAGCACGGCGATGGCCGCCCCTGCGAAGTACAGCGCCGCCAGCAGAACACCTCGCGAGAGTTGGGAGGCCATCGGATTCATGGCGCGCCTCTCTCGGATGAAAGGGTTTCGGGTTGCCCGCAAGGGGCGCCGTAAAGCGTCACCAGGCCCTGTTCGACCAGCCAGCCCGGGTCGCCTTCGGCATGGTCGAGGTGTCCTGAAAGTTGCACGCCGGGCGTCGGCCGGAAGGCCATCCAGCGGTGACGCCCGGCGGCCTTGGCGGCGTACAGGGCGCGGTCGGCCAGGGTCACCAGCTGATCCCAGCGCAGCAGTTGCGGATGTTCCGGGAACAGGGGGCATTCGACCAGGCCGACCGAGACCGTGATTGTGTGCTGTTGCCCGTTGCCCAGGTCGAAGCGATGGCTGGCGATCTGGCTGCACAGGCGCTGGCCGATCCCATCCAGGCTGCCGCGTGGTTGCGGCCGCAGCACCAGCAGGAACTCCTCGCCGCCCCAGCGCACCGCGTAGTCGCCGTCGCGTTTGAGGCTATTGAGCAGCGTGCCGAGCTGGGCCAGCACCTGGTCGCCGGCGGCGTGCCCCCAGGTGTCGTTGATGCGCTTGAAGTGATCCACGTCCAGCAGCGCCAGCACCAGTGCCTCGCGGCCTGCGGCAAAGGCCGGATCGCGGGCGTAAAACGCCAGATCCAGGGGCATTTGCTGGGTCAGATAGCGGCGGTTGTGCAGGCCGGTCAGGGGGTCGGTGAAACTGAGTTGTTCCAGCCGGGCATTGGCTTCCTGCAAGGCCTGGGTGCGTTCCTGTACCAGGCGTTCCAGTTTTTCGCGCTGGCGGCGATGTCGGTATTGCAGCCAGTGGTAGCCGGCAAACACCAGCACAGCCAACACCATGGCAAGTACGGCCGCAAATGCCTTGGTCTCGTAGAAATGCGCCGGCACATGCAGCCGCAACCGGGCCGGCCCGGCCAGTGGCGCATCGGGGTTGCGATCGACCAGCTCGAACAAATAATCGCCTGGTGCCAGCCCGGCATAGGCGATGCTGCGCTGACCTGGGGTGTCCAGAGCCTGCCAGTCGCGGTCATGGCCGACCAGCCGGTAGTACAGGTCGGGCAGGCGCGCGGGTCGAGCGCGGGCGCGCTGAACTCGATCTTCAGGCTGCGCGCCTCCAGGGGCAGGCGCAGGCCGTTGGGCTCTGGCAGGAACGTCTGCTGGCCCGCCACCACGCGTTCGATTCGCAGCGGCCAGGCTGGCCCGGCAGGCAGGGGGGCGGCGCTGACCTGCAGCATGCCTTCACGGGTGGGTAGCCACAGCAGACCATCGCGCAGCAGACCGCGGCCATTACCCGCACCGTTGCAGCATTTGCCCGGCTGGCCGCCGGGGCGGTCGAAGCCGGAGTTGATGACGATGCGCGCCTGCAGCGGTGTGGCGGGGCTGTGGGGAATACGCCGAAGTTCGCGCAGGGGCAGGCGGTAGATGCCCTGGGTGCCGGCCACCCAGAGGTCATCGCCGATTTCCGCCAGATGGGTCGGCACGTTGGACGGCAGGCCATGGGATTGCGCCAGTTCGTGCCAGCGCCGCTGCGCGTACAGCCAGAGGTGTTGGTCGCCGCCCAGCACCAGGCCGCCGTCGTCCAGCTCCAGGAGTGCGGTGACCCCGACCCCGTCCGGCAGCCCGGTCTGCCGGCCTATGGGTTGCAGCGTGCCGTTCTGCCAGGCATACAGGCCTTGCGTGGTGCCCAGTAACAGGCGGCCGTCGCGGGTCTGGTACAGGATGCGCACGCGCGGGTCGGTCAGGCCCGCCTGCGCGTCATAGCGTTGCAGCCTGCCCTGCCAGAGCCGGAAGGCGCCTTGGGTGGTGCCAAACCAGAGCGCCCCGTCGCGTGTGCGCAGGATGGCGTGCACCTGCGCCCCTTGCAGCGGGGCCAGCAGCGGCGGGCGTTCGGGCTGGCGCTGGCCGCGCCGCAGGACGGCCACTCCGCTGCGGGTGCCAATCCAGAGCGCATCGGGTTCGGCCAGCAGGCTGTAGGCGGCCGGATGTGGCAGGGCACTGCCGCGCACCACTGGCGTGAAGCGGCCGGCCTGCCAGCGGGCCACCCCGTCGCTGCCGCCCGCCAGCACACTGCCGTCGGGTGAGGCCACCACCGTCCATAGCAACGCGGAGGTCAGCCCCTCTGGCGTGGAGAGCAGCCGGGTCCGTCCATTCCAGATCCGGGCCAGCCCGTCGGTCAGGCTGCCGGTCCACAGGCTGCCCTCCCGATCCTCGAAGATCACCCGGACGTTGCGGCTGCCGGGCTGGTGTTCGATGTGCTCCGGCGGGCGGCCGGGGAACAGCCGTTCCAGATAGTGCGGGGTGGCCAGCCAGAGGTTGCCGTCGCGGTCGCAGGCCAATGCTTCGATGGCGCGCTGGCGCTCACCCTGCTGGCCGGCCACCAGATCCCACTGCTGGTCGCGCAGGCGCAACAGACCGCTGCGGGTGCCGGCCCAGAGCGTGCCGTCGCACCACACCAGATGATCGGCGTCGGCACGTTCCAGCCCGGCCGGGAAGGGCAGCACCTGCCGTTGCCCACGCTGGATCCGGGTCACCTGCCCCGGGCTGCCCGCCCACAGGGTGTCGCCTTGTACCAGCAGGCCGGTGACCGGGCCGGGCAGGGCATGCAAGCGGCGCAGCCGCTCACCGACGACGCTGTACACGCCATCCGGCCCGGCCGCCAACACGGTGTCGCCTGCCAGTGCCAGAGCGTTCACCGGGAATCGGCGTGCGCTGGGAATGGGATCGGCCGGCACTGTCCGCAGCTGGCCGTGGGCCAGCACCAGCAGGCCTTGCGGGGTGCCGATCCACAGCCGGCCCTGGCGATCCGGCAGCAGCGCCTGCGCCATGTTGTCCAGGCCCAGCACGCGCGGGCGGGAAACGGGTTCGAAGCGCACCCCGTCGAAGCGGGCCAGACCCGCCTGGGTGGCCAGCCAGAGCCGCCCTTCGGCATCCTGGGTGATGGCCATGACGCTGATCTGCGGCAGGCCCTGCGCCACGTCCCAGGTGTCAACCACGTAATCGCGGTAGGGTTTGTCCGGGGTGAGTGCCAGCGCCTGCAGGCACGGCAGCAGGCCCAGCAGCACGGCGGCAAGCCCGCGCAAAAGCGCCTTCCCTGGCGGCCTTGCGCAGGTGCGCTGACTGGCGCTGGCGTGGTTGCCCACGGTGCTCCCCCTTCAAGCCTTCCGCAGCAGAGTAACGCCAAAATGCCCGCGCGTGCCATGGCGCAGCACGCGGCAGGCAGTCCTACGGCGTGTAACGGCGTTCCAGTGTCGATAGCGGCCAGCAAGGGCAGGACTTGACCCCGGCCCGGCCGGTCAGCACTCGATGACGTTGACGGCCAGGCCGCCGCGGCTGGTTTCCTTGTATTTGTCCTGCATGTCGCGGCCGGTGTCGCGCATGGTCTTGATGACCTTGTCCAGCGACACCTTGTGGCTGCCGTCGCCGCGCAGGGCCATGCGGCTGGCGTTGATCGCCTTGACCGCGCCCATCGCGTTGCGCTCGATGCAGGGGATCTGCACCAGCCCGCCGATCGGGTCGCAGGTCAGGCCCAGGTTGTGTTCCATGCCGATCTCGGCGGCGTTCTCGATTTGCCCCGGCGTGCCACCCAGCGCGGCGGTCAGGCCGGCGGCGGCCATCGAGCAGGCCACGCCCACCTCGCCCTGGCAGCCGACTTCGGCGCCGCTGATCGAGGCGTTTTCCTTGTAGAGGATACCGATCGCGGCGGCGGTCAGCAGGAAATCGAACACGCCCTGCTCATTGGCGCCGGGGCAGAAGCGGGTGTAGTAGTGCAGCACGGCCGGCACGATGCCGGCGGCACCGTTGGTGGGCGCGGTGACCACGCGGCCGCCGGCGGCGTTTTCTTCGTTCACCGCCAGCGCGTAGAGGTTGACCCAATCGAGTACGGTGAGCGGATCGCGCAGTGCGGCTTCCGGCCGGGCTGACAGCTCTGCGTACAGGGCCGGTGCCCGTCGCGGCACGTGCAGTCCGCCCGGCAGTTCGCCAGGGTGGCGAATGCCGCGCGCCACGCAGTCCTGCATGGCCTGCCAGATTTCGCGCAGCCCATCGCGGATGGCCTCGGATGTGCGCCAGACCTGTTCGTTTTCGAACATCAGCTGGGCGATGCTCAAGCCGCTGCGCTGGCACTGTGCCAGCAGGTCGGCGCCGCTGTGGAACGGGTAGGGAAGTTCGGTGGTGTCGGCGACGATGCGATCCTCGGCTGCTTCGTCCTGGTTGACCACGAAGCCGCCACCAACCGAGTAATAGTCGCGGGTGGCGAGCACCTGACCATCGCCATCGTAGGCGGTGAAGCGCATGCCATTGGTGTGGAACGGCAGCTTCTGCCGCTTGTTCATCACCAGATCGTGTTTCTCGTCGAAGGCGATTTCGTGCCGGCCGAGCAGGCGGATGCGTTTGCTGCCGCGGATGCGCTCCAGCGCCGCGGGGATGATGTCGGGGTCGATCAGGTTCGGCCAGTGGCCCTCCAGCCCCATCAGGATCGCTTTGTCGGTGCCGTGGCCGCGGCCGGTCATGGCCAGCGAGCCAAACACTTCCGCGCGTACCCGCGCCGTGCGTTCCAGCATGCCGTTTTCAGCCAGCCAGTGGCTGACGAAGCGTGCCGCCGCCCGCATCGGGCCGACCGTGTGCGAAGAGCTGGGGCCGATGCCGATCTTGTAGAGGTCGAAGGTGGAGACGGCCATGAATGCACGCAGCGCTGGAATCGGGGAGATCGCTATTCTAGGCGCCCTTTCAGGAGTCACCGTGACGCAGGCGTATGGGCTGGGTGTTGTATCAGCGTGACCACTGCCATCTGTGTGACCAGGCCCTGGCGGTGCTGGCCGAGGCCCGGGTGCCTGAGTTCGACAGTGTGTACATCGATGGCGATGCCGCCTTGCAGGCGCGCTATGACCTGCGGGTGCCGGTGCTGCAGCGGGCGGATGGTGCCGAGCTCGACTGGCCGTTCGACGCGGACATGGTTCGACATTTCATGCAGGGTTGAACGGTCTGGATGCTTGCAAGTGGCCAGCGGCATTGCCAGCATCGCGGCATCGGGGAGGGAACCATGCGTCGAAGCCTTGCATTGCTGCTGCTGTGGCTGGGGTGTGCCTGTGTCTGGGCTGGCGTGCCGGAACGGCCGCGTCTGCGCATCGTCGGAACTGCGCAGGGGCTGCCGTCCACCGAGATCAACGCGCTGGTGCGCGATGCCGACGGGTATGTCTGGATTGGCACCACCGACGGGCTGGCGCGTTACGACGGCGTGGAAATGCGGGTATGGCGGCATATGCCGGGGCAGGCGGATGGTTTGCCGGGCAACCACGTCCAGGCGCTGCTGGTGGATGCACGCAACCGGCTTTGGGTGGCGGTCGAAGGCGAAGGCGTCAGCATTCTCGATGCCGCCCGGCAACACGTCCACACCCTGCGCAAGCGCAGCCATCCACAACTGGGCAGCGATGATGTCTGGGCCATGGCCCGGCAGGGTGATGCCGTCTGGCTGGGCACCTATGACGGCGGTCTGACCCGGGTCGATGCAGACGGCACCCTGCGTCACTACGGCAGCGCCCAGGGCTTGCCCGCAGACACCGTGTTGTCGCTGACCGTGGATGGGCAGGGCGTGCTGTGGGTGGGCACCATCCGGGGCGTGGCGCGCCTGCGCGGGGACGTGTTCGAGCTGGTCACACTGCCAGCGCAGGCCAATCCCGGCATGGTCTATGCGGTGAGCGTGCAATCCGACGGCGTGTGGCTGGGCGCCAGTCAGGGGGTGTGGCGCTGGCAGGACGGCCGCTGGCAGGTGCCGGAGTGGGCGCCGATGTTTCAGCGCCCCAATGCCCTGCTCGCCATCGTCACCGATGCCCATGGCGATCACTGGATCGGCAGTCAGCGAGGGCTGTGGTACCAGCATGGCGACCAGCCGCCGGTGCCGGTGCCGCTGGGGATGCCGGACGTGCCGCGCTCGATCAGAGCCCTGTTGGGCGAGAAAGACGATGCCTTATGGGTGCCGGTGCAGGGCCGGGGTCTGGGCTACCTGCGCTCGGATTGGCGGCAGCTGGCGCTGTATCAGGGCGCCGAGGACGGCCTGCACGGCGCGGTGTACCGTGCGCTTGGCAAGTCCCGTCTGGGCGGGGTCTGGCTGGGCGGGCTCAGCGGCATGATCGAATACCTCGATCCTCAGGGCGAGGTCAGCACCTTGCCGGAGCCGGTTCTCGACCGGCTGCGCAGCATCAAGCCGGCCGGGATCGCAGAGGATGCCCACGGTCAGCTGTGGCTGGCGCACCGCGGCGGACTGGTTCGGGTGGGCCGCGATGGTCGCATCGACGAATGGACGGCAGATGACCCCGTGGCCCCGGTGCCGGCCGGGCAGGTCGGGTTCGTGTTGCCGGCGCGGGACGGCCGGCTGTGGGTGGCCGTGGTGGGTGGCGGGGTGCAGCAGCGCGATCCGGACAGCGGTGCCATTCTTCGCAATCTGCCGGCCGGTGAGGACAGCGGTCTGGGCATGGCCGACATCGACGCCATGGTGCTGGCACCAGACGACACACCGTGGGTGGGCACCAGCACCGGCGTACTGCGTTTCGACGCTGACCGCGGGCGTTTCGTGCCGGTGCCGGCCATGGGGTCGGGGCGGGTCTTCGCGCTCGGGTTCGATGGGCCGGATCAACTTTGGCTGCAACGTCTGTCCGGTCTTGAGAGCTACCGCCGGCAGGGCCGCGACTGGGTGCGCAGCGAGCATGTCGATGCCCGCCAGGGGATGCCGGTCGTGGCTGCCGCCGCGCTGCTGGTGGATGCCCGGCATCGCGTCTGGATCACGACCACGCGCGGTCTGTTCCGCTGGGATCCCGCACAGCGCCGGCTGGCCCAGGTGGCCCTCGATGTCGCCGGTGGTCACGAGGAATACCTGGATCGCGCTGCAGTGCTGCGTGACGACGGCGTGCTGGTGGCCGCCACGGCCGATGGCAGCCTGCGCCTGGTCGATACCACCTTCACCGAGCCGACGCGGCGAGCCCCGCCGCTGCGCTTAGACAGCGTCGCCGTGCGCCGACAGGGCCACTGGCGCGACATCCCCGTGCACAGCGGGTTGCGCTTCGGGCCGGATGACCGCGAGTTCCGGATCCGGGCGCGCCTGCTGGACTTCGATGATCCCAGCGGGCACCGCTACTGGGCCAAGCTGGACGGTTTCGACAGCGACTGGGTGGCGCTGGGTGCGAGTGGCGAGCGGGTGTTCACCGGGCTGGCACCGGGCCGCTACGTGTTGCACATGCGGGCACAGGACGCCGCCGGCACGCCGGCCGCCGAGCAAACGCTGCGTTTCGAGGTGCAGCCGCCCTGGTGGCGCACCGGCTGGGCGCTGGCCGCCTACGCGCTGTTGACGCTGCTGGCGTTGGTGTTGCTGGCACTGGCGTACCGTGCGCGCTTGCGCCGTCAACATGCCTGGCAGCTGGCCGAACACAAGCGTGAGCTGGCCGAACAGGCCTCGCTGGCGAAATCGCGGTTTCTGGCCACCCTCGGTCATGAGGTGCGCACCCCCATGACCGGTGTGCTGGGCATGGCCGAGCTACTCCAGTCCTCGCCGCTGGATGCGCGCCAGCGCGGCTGGGTGGAGGCCATTCATCGCGCCGGTGAGCATCTGCTGCGGCTGGTCAACGATGCCCTGGATATGGCCCGGATCGAGGCGGGCAAGCTGGAGCTGGCGCAAGATGAGTTTTCTCTGCGTGCCCTGGTCGATGATGTCGCCGGCCTGCTGGGGCCGGTGGCGGAGCGTAAGGGGCTGCGCTTTACCGTCGAGATCGCCCCCGATGCGCCGCCCGGCCTGCGCGGTGATTGCACCCGGGTGCGCCAGATCTTGTTCAACCTGCTGGCCAACGCGATCAAATTCACCGAGACCGGTGAGGTCGGGGTTCAAGTGCAGGCGTTGTCGCCACACGGCGTGCGTCTGGTGGTTCGCGACAGTGGCCCCGGTTTGAGTCAGCAACAGCAGCAGCGCCTGTTCCGTCGGTTCGAACAGGCTGAAGGCGTGCGGACCTACGAGCGCTACGGCGGCAGTGGGCTTGGGCTTGCGATCTCGCAGGAACTGGCGGCGGCAATGGGCGGGCGGATCCGGGTGGAGAGCGCGCCGGGGCAGGGGGCTCGCTTTGAAGTCGAGCTGCCGCTGCCGGTGGTGGCGGCTCCGCCCACGGCCACCCCGGACGAACGCCTGCCACAGCAGGCATTGCGGCTGCTGCTGGTGGAAGACGACCCCATCGTGGCCGAGGTCATTGCCGGCCTGCTGCGCGGGCAAGGACATACGGTGAGCCACGCCAGCCATGCCCTGGCGGCGCTGGCGGAACTGCGCGGCGGTGGCCCCTTCGATGCTGCCTTGCTTGATCTGGACCTGCCCGGCATGGACGGCCTGACCCTGGCGGGCATGTTGCGCACGCACGGGTTTTCCGGCCCGCTGGTGGCGGTCACGGCGCGCTCCGATGGCGATGTCGAAGGTCAGGCCCGCGCGGCCGGTTTCGATGCGTTCCTGCGCAAGCCAGTGACCGGGGAGATGCTGGCGCGTGCGCTGGAGGCGGCTAGACGCTGATGCGCCTGTGAATCCAGAACCGCGCGTGGTGAAGCGGGCTTGGTTGCGGCAACGCCTCCGGCGCCAGCGAGCCGCGCAAGTCGCTCCCCGATACGCGCTTGGTTGCGCTGCCTCACTGGCGCCGGAGGCTGGGGCGCAGCTGTGGGTGTCAGCGCTTGCTGTAGGCGTGCACTTCGTCCACCAGCACGGCCACGTGGTCGGGGTTCATGTCCGGCGACATGCCGTGGCCAAGGTTGAAGACATGGCCTTCGCGGCTGCCTCCATTGCCGGCGGCGTAGCTGTCCAGCACCGCGCGGGCCTGGGCCCGAATCGCCTCGGGGTTGCCGTACAGCATCGCCGGATCCATGTTGCCCTGTAGTGCCACCCGGCCAGCGTTGCGGCGCGCGGCATCCTCCAGTGTCACCGTCCAGTCCACACCGATGGCGTCGGCGCCGCTGGTGAACAGTGCGTCGAGGTGCGGGGCGTTGCCCTTGCCGAACAGGATCACCGGCGCACCGAGCCCTTTCAGGGCGGTGGCGATGCGGGTGAGATAGGGCAGCGAGAACTCGCGGTACATCGCCGGGCCCAGCGTGCCGCCCCAGGTGTCGAACACCTGCAGCGCCTGCGCGCCTGCGGCATGTTGTGCGCTGAGATAGGCGATCACCGCCTCGGTGATCGTGGTGAGCAGCCGGTGCATGGCCGCCGGCTCATTCAGCGCCAGCGCCTTGACCTTGCCCCAGTCCTTGCTGCCGCCGCCTTCCACCATGTAGCAGGCCAGCGTCCACGGGCTGCCGGAAAAGCCGATCAGCGGTACGCGACCGTCCAGCTCGCGGCGGATCAGGCGCACCGCGTCCATCACGTAACGCAGCTCGGTCTCCATGTCGGGCACGGCCAGCGCGTCGATCTCGGCCACGCTGCGCAGCGGGCGCTCGAACTTCGGGCCTTCGCCCTCGACGAAATGCAGGCCTAACCCCATCGCGTCGGGCACGGTGAGGATATCGGAGAACAGGATCGCCGCATCCAGCGGGAACCGGCGCAGCGGTTGCAGGGTGACCTCGCAGGCCAGCTCCGGGGTCTTGGCCATGGCCAGGAAGCTGCCGGCGGCCTTGCGGGTGGCGCGGTATTCCGGCAGGTAGCGACCAGCCTGGCGCATCAGCCAGACCGGGGTGCAGTCCACCGGTTCGCGGCGCAGCGCGCGCAGCAGGCGATCGTTGTGCAGGGGCTGTGTCATGGGGTGATCCTTCTGGCCCGGAGGCTGGCCAGGGCAAAGGCGGTGGGGGAGGACAGGCGTGCAGGCCGGGTCATGCCGTCATGCCGTTGGGCACCTGGTCACCTTTGGCGAAGACCAGTTGGAACCCCTTGCGCAGCAGCGCGTCGCGTTCTTTCTCCAGCGCCGCCACGGCGCTGGCATGATCGTGATAGAGCGTGCGGCGCAGGGTGCTGCGGCCGCCGGTCTGGCCGCTTTCGCGCAGCAGTTCCCAGCCCCCCAGCAGGTCTTGCTGGAGCTGGAGCTGGACGAAGCGCGGGGCTTCGCCGGCGAGAGGACGTTGTTGCAGCAGCAGGCGCATGGGGCGGCATTGTAAGGTGCGTAGCCGGCGCCTGCGCGCCCCGGCGCTACATCGCTGGCCGGCCGTGCTGGCCGGGGATCACTTCAGGAGGACGACATGCAGCGCGTGACTGGCATCGGCGGCATTTTCTTCAAATCACCGGATCCCAAGCGCCTTGGCGCCTGGTACCGGACGCATCTTGGCGTGGACGTGACGGACTGGGGCGGTGCGGTGTTTCCGTGGGGCGGTCCTGATAGCGCGCCAGGCATGACCCTGTGGACGCCATTCGCCGCGGACACGGACTACATGGCCCCAAGCACCGCGCCGTTCATGGTCAATTTCCGGGTGGCCGACCTTGACGCGCTACTGGCCGCGCTGCGTGAGGAAGGCTGCCAGGTGCTCGACAAACGCGAGGACTCGGAATTCGGCAAGTTCGGCTGGGTGATGGACCCGGATGGCAACAAGGTCGAGCTGTGGGAGCCGCCGCCGGGGCAATGAGACTTGCGGACGGTCAGCCGGCGTCGCCCAGGACCGCCAATACCGCAGCTTCTTCCACACCGGTCACCACATGGGCCAGACCGGGGCCGTCCCAGAGGATGAAGCGCAGGCCGTCCGCCTGCGCCTTCTTGTCCAGCCGCATCCGCGCCAGCAGCGCGTCCGGTGTCAGCCCGGCAGGCAGCGCCACCGGCAGGCCGAAGCGCAAGAGCAGCGTGCGCAGCGCCTCCGCGTCCGCCCAGGCGGCCAGACCCAGTCTGGCCGACAGTCGCGCCGCCAGTACCATGCCCACCGCCACCGCCTCGCCGTGATTGAGGCCCTGGCCGTAGCCCTGTTCGGCTTCGATGGCATGGGCGAAGGTGTGGCCGAAGTTGAGCAGTGCGCGTTCGCCACGTTCCAGCGGATCGCGCTCGGTGATCTCGGCCTTGTGCGCACAGCTGCGGGCGATGGCCTCGGCCAGTGCGTCGGACTCGCCTGCCAACAGGGCGTCGGCGTGGTCGGTCAGCCAGTCGAGGAAGGCGGCATCGCGGATGGCGCCGTACTTGATCACTTCCGCCAGACCTGCGCGCAGCTCGCGCGCTGGCAGGGTGCGCAGCGTGGTCGTATCGGCCAGCACCGCGCGCGGCGGGTGGAAGGCACCGACCAGGTTTTTGCCGTGCGGGATATCCACGGCGGTTTTGCCGCCCACCGAGGAATCCACCATCGCCAGCAGGGTGGTGGGGAGTTGCACGCAGTCGATGCCGCGCATCCAGCAGGCGGCGGCAAAGCCAGCCAGATCGCCGACCACCCCGCCACCCAGGGCATATACGCAGGCGTCGCGGGTGGCGCCCAAGCTGGCGAGGGCATCAATCACCTCGGCAAAGCGGGTCAGGGTTTTTTCCGCTTCGCCGACGGGCAGGACATGGCACGCCAGGCACAGGTCGGGCCGGGCGGTCTGCAATGCCGATTGCACGCGCCCGGCATACAGCGGCGCCACATGGCTGTCGCTGACGATCAGCGCATGGCGGCCGCGCAGCGTCTCCGCCAGCAGCGTGCCGTCGTCGAGCAGGCCGGGGCCGATATGGATGCGATAGGGCGCGGCGCCGCCGACGTCCACGTGTCGGTTGGTCTCCGTCATGCGTAGCACGTCCCGGTCGGGTTGAGCCGCGCCGCCAGTGCGGCCGCAAGTGCCTCGGGCGACCCGGCATCGGCGTCGAACACCAGATCGGCGGTCTCCAGGTACAGGCGTTCGCGCTGTGCCTGTAAAGCGGCCAGCCGTGCGGCCGGATCCGGTGTATCCAGCAGCGGGCGGCTGGTATCCCCATGCAGGCGATGGAGCTGGGTGGCCAGCGACACCCGCAGGTACACCACGTAGCCATGCCGGCGCAGAGCGTGGCGATTGTCCGGATCCAGCACCACGCCGCCGCCGGTGGCGATGACCGCCGGGGGGCCGGCCAGCACGTCGGCAAGCGCGGCACGTTCGCGCTTGCGAAACCCTTGTTCGCCTTCGCGCTGGAACAGCAGCTGGATGGTGACGCCCGCCGCCTGCACGATGACAGTGTCGAGATCGACGAAGGGCCGCTGCATCTGCTGTGCCAGCAGGCGGCCCAGTGTGGTTTTGCCTGCGCCCATCGGGCCAATCAGGACGAGGTGGGGGCGGTCGTGCATGGTCACATGCTAGCAGTGGAATGCAGCGCTGCGACCATTGCGCGACAATAGCGCCATGCGCACGATCCCCGATGACATCCTGGCCCGGTTCGATGCTCTGTTCGAAGAGGCGCGCGTTGCCGGCGAACCCGACCCGACCGCGATGGTGCTGGCCACTGCCACGCCTGACGGTGTGCCATCCGCGCGGATGGTGTTGCTGAAGGCGCACGATGCGCGCGGGTTCGTGTTCTACACCCATCTGGACGGGCGCAAGGGCCGCGAGTTGCAGGCCAATCCGCGCGCTGCACTGCTGTTTCATTGGCCGCGGGTACGGGAAGGTGTGCAGGTGCGCATCGAAGGCAGCGTCGAGCAGGTCACCGCTGACGAGGCCGATGCGTATTTCGCCAGCCGTCCGCGCGGCAGCCAGCTCGGTGCCTGGGCGTCGAAACAGTCGGAGACGCTGGACACGCGCGAAACCTTCGAGGCGCGGCTGGCGCAGTTCGAGCGCGAGTTTGCCGGGCGTGAGGTGCCGCGACCGCCGCGCTGGACCGGCTTCCGGGTGGTGCCACATGCGGTGGAGTTCTGGTACGGCGCGCAATACCGCTTGCATGAGCGGCACCTGTTCGAGCGCGCTGCGGACGGCCGCTGGTCGCAGCGGATGCTGTATCCGTGAGTGCGATGCCGGTCGGGCCGCGCCGCATCGTCTGTCTGACCGAAGAGCCCACCGAGGTTCTGTACGCGCTGGGCGAGCAGGACCGCATCGTCGGCATCAGCGGCTTTACCGTGCGGCCACCGCAGGCGCGGCGAGAAAAGCCCAAGGTCAGCGCCTTCACCAGCGCCAAGATCGACGAAATCCTGAAGCTGGAACCCGACTTCGTCATTGGCTTCTCCGACATCCAGGCCGACATCGCCGCCGAGCTGATCCGCCGCGGCGTGGAGGTGTGGATCAGCAACCATCGCAGCGTGGACGGCATCCTGGACTATGTGCGCCGGCTCGGTGCGCTGGTCGGTGCCGGCGACCGCGCCGCCGTCTATGCCGATGCATTGCAGCGCAGGCTTGCGGCCATCGCGGATGAGGCAGCGCGGTTGCCGCGCCGGCCGAAGGTGTATTTCGAAGAATGGGACGAGCCGCTGATCACCGGCATCCGCTGGGTGGCGGAGCTGATCCGCATCGCGGGTGGGGATGACATCTTCCCGGAGCGCGCGGCAGCGCCGCTGGCAAAGGCCCGCATCCTCGAAGATCCCGACGAGGTCGTCCGCCGTGCGCCGGACATCATCCTGGGATCTTGGTGCGGCAAAAAGTTCCGGCCGGAAAACGTCGCTGCCCGCCCCGGCTGGTCGGCGATCCCTGCCGTGCGGGACGGGCAGCTGTTCGAAATCAAATCCCCGCTGATCTTGCAGCCGGGGCCGGCGGCGCTGACCGATGGCGTGGCGGCGATTGCCCGGATCATTCACGCCTGGGCGCTGTCAGAGCGGAGTGGGAGGAAGGTGGGGCGTCCCTGCCCCGGTTGCTGACGTCCTCCCCTGGAGCGACATGGCCGCGTCCGGGCGGCCTTGGTGCCTGCGTTCAGTCCTGTGGCACCGGGTTGAGCTCGCAGTGGCCGTGCGGGTCACCGGGGCCCTGCACCCAGTGCGAGCCTTTCGGGCACTTGCCGATGGTGGTATTGGCACCGTTCAAACCGGGACTCGGCGCGGCACTGCGCAGGAGCGACGTTGCCGCTGGGGCAACGGCCTTTGCCGGCGGGTTCAGACCGGGGCGCGGCGCGGCCGGGCCCATGATTCCACCTGGCTCGCTGCCGGGGGCATTGGGATGGGCCAGCCGGGTTTCGATCGGCTTGGGCGGCTGCGGCCGGTTGATCTGCGCGCCTGGGCCGACCGGGAGTTCCCGGGCCGTGCCGTTGGCAGGCCCGCAATAGGGCGGGCAAATCTGGACATGTGCGGGGCTGGCCGGTTGCGCTGCCTGTTCGCGCGTGTGTGGTGTCAGCTCGGCGTCGGCCTTGAACTTCACGACTTTCTTTTCGCCAGCCTGTTGGTCGGTGTCGGACGCGGCCGGCGATGCCGGCTGGGGAGCGGTGGACTGGGCCTGTACCGAGGGCAGCAGCGACAGGCCAAGCAGGAAGGCGAATGTGGTGGTGGCAATGCGTGACATGGCAGTGTCCTTTGGGGAGAGCAGCCGGGGCGGGAGTGCCCGGCCTGCATGAGCAGAAATCGGCGCCAGGGGCGCGATTTTTTTGCCGCGGGTAGTGCGGGCGGGGATTGGTCGGGAATCGTTCAGAAAAATCCCGCCGTGGCCATGCTGGATGGATGTGCGCGCATCAAAGCGAGCGCGGCGCGTGCGAACGCAAGCGCTAGCAGCCTGTTGAAATTCGACCCGGCGAAGCCCCCGACTCGGTCGGCAGCGCGGATTTCTCGCTGCTCAGGCGCTTCGCAAGCGCGTCCCGCGCTCTGAATAAGCCCGATTTCGGGCTTCCGGGCGCACCTTCCCCGCCGGGGCCGCCATCACGCGGCCCCCGCGGCGATCAGCTTCGGCAGGCGGACGAGGTTGCTCGCCGCCATCGCCAGCTGAAACAGCGCCTCGACCTTCGTAAGGCCGCGCTGCTTGACCTGACGCATTCCAGCAGCCGCCTTGAGCCATCCGAAGTGCGTTTCGATCCAGGCGCGCGTCCGCAGGCTGATCGCATA
>NZ_FQUK01000005.1 GCF_900129205.1 Thermomonas hydrothermalis
CGCCCCACCGCCGAACCGCTGCTCCGAAAGTGGGTCTCTTGGGCACGACGGTGTCGGCTGACGCCCTTCAAGAAGCTCGGTGCCACCATCCGCGACCACCTCACCGGCATCCTGCGGCATTTCGACACCGGCCTGTCCAACGGCCAGGTCGAGGCCTTCAACGCCCAGATCCAGGCCGCCAAGGCCCGCGCCAAGGGCTATCGCACTGACGCCAACCTGATCGCCATCAGCTACCTGCTGTGCGCCAAGCTCAGGCATCTACCCCGTCACCCTTGGCTCCATGCTCCCCATCAGACATGAACCGTTTCCACTGGAATCGCGATTGAGCCAAATCCGCAACTGGGTTCCCAGCGGATGGCTGAGGGCGTCAGGTTCGCGAGCCAGATCGAACAGGGTGCGGTAAATCCGGTCGGCCACATCCAGAAACGCCAGCCGACCGGCCTTGCGGCTGGTGTCCAGTAGACGCTGGCTGATCTGCGCGCCGATCGAATAGAGCAGGCGGGTGGCATCATTGGCCTGTGCCGCCAGCAAGGCCTGCAGACGCTCATGGCTGATTTCGGCCAGCTCGCAGACGGTGCGGGTCCGCAGCGCGACGCCGCGCTGATCGCTGTGCACGAACAGCCCCATCTCGCCAACGAACTGGCCCGGGCCGATATACCCCAACACCAGCTCCCGACCATCGTCCTCGCAGGCGATGATGCTGACCGAGCCAGAGATGATGTAGTACAGCGTGCCGGCCGGATCGCCGGGATGGAACACATCCGTCCGCGCCGGGTATTTGCGGCGGTGGCAGTTGGCAATGAACCGCTCGATGGTGCCCGCATCGGCCAGCAACGGGCTGTCCGCGGGCGCCTTGGCGGGCTGGGGAAACGTCGTGCTCATTGCGGTGGGTCGCCTGTGAATGCGCAAGCTTAGGCACAACCGTCGCCAGCAAGCAAATGCCAGGCCGCCTCAGCGCCGGCCATGCCCCGGCCTGCCACCCCCCGCAGGCGGCAGGTTTGCCGCATAATGATGGACTTGTACCGTTTTCCCACCTGCCGGATGCAACTGCCGTGGTCAAGCCGCTGCCGCGCCTGAAGCTTCAGGGCTTCAACAACCTCACCAAGTCGCTGTCCTTCAACATCTACGACGTGTGCTACGCCGCGTCCGAGGACGAGCGCAGGCGCTACATCGAGTACATCGACGAGGAATACAACGCCGATCGCCTCACCCAGATCCTCACCGACGTGGCGGAGATCATCGGCGCCAACATCCTCAACATCGCCCGCCAGGACTACGACCCGCAGGGCGCCTCGGTGACCATCCTGATCTCCGAACAGCCGGTGATCGACAAGGCCGACGCCAAGGGCGTGATCTCCGACGCCGTGGTCGCGCACCTGGACAAGTCGCACATCACCGTGCACACCTACCCGGAAACCCATCCGGACAACGGCATCGCCACCTTCCGCGCCGATATCGACGTCTCCACCTGCGGCGTGATCTCGCCGCTGAAGGCGCTCAACTACCTGATCGAGAGCTTCGAGTCCGACATCGTGATCATGGATTACCGGGTGCGCGGTTTTACTCGCGACATCAAGGGCCGCAAGCACTACATCGACCACAAGATCAACTCGATCCAGGATTACCTGGCCAAGAACGTGCGCTCCCGCTACGAGATGCTGGACGTCAACGTCTACCAGGAGAACATCTTCCACACCAAGATGCACCTGAAAGACTTCGACCTCGACCAGTACCTGTTCGAAGAGAAGGCACGCAATCTGTCATTCAAGGAGCGCATGAAGATCGAGGCGCGCCTCAAGCGCGAGATCGAGGAGCTCTACCACGGCCGCAACCTGATCGATTGACGGCAGCCTTTCACCTGCGCCATCGCGGAAAACGCCGGCCTCAAGGCCGGCGTTTTCCTGTACCACCCCGTCCAACCCTTCAGATGCGGTAGGCCACCGCCTTCATCAATCGGGACGTCGCCGCCATCAGTGCAGGAATCGGCGGCGGCAGCCGTCGCGCCCCGGCCTTGCGGGCGTGCTCGGCATGACGCGCTTCGTCCTGCTTCATCACCGTAAGGATCGCCCGACTGCGGGCATCGGCAGCCGGCAGCGTGGCCAGATGCTCCTCCAGATGCGCCTCGACTTGGCGCTCGGTTTCCACCACGAAGCCCAAGTTCCAGCCGTCGCCACGCAACCCGGCCGCCGCACCGATCAACCAGCTGCCCGCATACCACAGGGGATTGAGCAGACTCGGACGGCTGTCCAGCTCGCGCAGCCGGTCGGCGCACCAGGCCAGATGGTCGGTTTCTTCCTGCGCCGCCGCCAGCAGGTGGTCGCGGGTGGCCGGATCGCGCGCCACCGCGGCCTGACCGACATACAATGCCTGGGCACAGACCTCACCGGTGTGATTGATCCGCATCAGGCCGGCCGCATGGCGGCGCTCAGGCGGATCCAGCACCACCTCGGGCTCGGCCAGCCCGGGATTGCAGCGCGCGGCGCGCGGGCGGCCCAGCAACGTGACCAGCGCATTCTGGGCCGAGTCCAACAGCCGGTCCAAGGGGTCGAGATGGCGGATCGCAGTCATGCCACGATTCTAGCCGTGCCGCCCCGGCCGTAGGGGCCGGTTGCACCGACGCTGCTGCCAGGCTAAACTTCCGCTTCTTTCGCGCCAGGGCAGGTTTACTCTGCCGGCACGAAATCGACAACGCGAGGCGACGTTCGGGGGTGCGCCACCGAACCAGCCCGACCAGGCACCCCTGATCAAAGAGCTCCCCATGAAAACTTTCATCGCCAAGAACGAGACCGTCCAGCGCGACTGGTACGTCGTCGATGCCACGGGCAAGACCCTGGGCCGTCTGGCCGCTGCCCTGGCCTATCGGCTGCGCGGCAAGCACAAGCCGACCTACACCCCACACGTCGACACCGGCGACTATCTGGTCGTGATCAATGCCGACAAGATCGTCGTCACCGGCAAGAAGCTGCAGGACAAGCTGTACCATCGCTTCACCGGCTATGTCGGCAACCTCAAGACCGAGACCCTGGCGCAGGCGCTGGAGCGCCACCCTGAGCGCGTGATCGAAATCGCGGTCAAGGGCATGCTGCCCAAGGGTCCGCTGGGGCGCGCCATGTACCGCAAGCTCAAGGTCTATGCTGGCTCGGAGCATCCGCACGCCGCCCAGCAGCCGCAGCCGCTCGACATCTAAGGTCCGATCATCATGGCTATCACTCAGAATTACGGCACCGGCCGCCGCAAGTCCTCCGTCGCCCGCGTGTTCCTGCGCAAGGGCAGCGGCAACATCACCATCAATGACCGTCCGCTGGATCAGTTCTTCGGCCGCGAAACCGCGCGCATGATCGTGCGCCAGCCGCTGGAACTGACCAAGACCACCGACAAGTTCGACGTGGTGGTCACCGCCAGCGGTGGCGGCACCACTGGTCAGGCCGGCGCGATCCGCCTCGGCATCGCCCGTGCGCTGGTGGAGTACGACCCCTCGCTGAAGGCCGAGCTGCGCAAGGCCGGCTTCATGACGCGCGACGCCCGTGAGGTCGAGCGTAAGAAGGTGGGTCTGCACAAGGCCCGTCGCGCCACCCAGTACTCCAAGCGCTAAACCGGCGTTCACCGCCCGCTGGCGGGATTGCACCAGCGGGTGGTTTTGGTTTTACAATTCGCATCCCACAGCCCCGTCGCCAAGTGGTAAGGCACCTGACTCTGACTCAGGCATTCGGTGGTTCGAATCCATCCGGGGCTGCCATCTTCGACAACCACGCCCGCCATTCGGCGGGCGTTGTTTTTTCGCCAGGCTGCCGCGCCAGCGCCTGGCTCACTGGCATCAACGCACGCGCGCGATCTCCTGCCGCATCCGGCTGATCACCGCCGCATAGTCGGGCTGGCCGAAGATGGCGCTGCCGGCCACGAAGGTGTCGGCGCCGGCCTGGGCGATTTCGGCGATGTTGTCGGGCTTGACCCCACCGTCGATCTCCAGGCGGATCGGTTTACCGCAGGCATCGATCATCGCCCGCACCCGGCGCAGCTTGTCCAGCGTGGCCGGAATGAACGCCTGCCCGCCAAAGCCAGGGTTGACCGACATCAACAGCACCAGGTCGAGCTCGTCCAGCACCCACTCCAGCACCTCCACCGGCGTGGCCGGGTTGAGCACCAGCCCGGCCTGACAGCCATGCGCTTTGATCAGCTGCAAGGTGCGATGCACGTGCCGGCTGGCTTCCGGATGAAAACTGATCAGGCTGGCACCGGCCTTGGCGAAATCCGGCACCAGCCGATCCACTGGCTCCACCATCAAGTGAACGTCGATGGGGGCACGGATGCCATGACCGCGCAGCGCCTCGCACACCATCGGGCCGATGGTCAGATTGGGCACGTAATGGTTGTCCATCACGTCGAAATGCACCCAATCGGCACCGGCCGCGAGTACGCGCTCAACGTCTTCACCCAGCCTGGCGAAGTTGGCGGACAGGATCGACGGTGCGATGACGGCAGGCTGCATGCTCATTTCTTTTTCTTCCGGAGGGTCTGGATGCGGTCATAGGCCGCGTTGATCTCGCGCGACTTGCGTTCCGCCAGCGCCTGCAACTCTGGCGCCGCCCCGACCAATCGGTCCGGGTGGTACTGGCTGATCAGCTTGCGGTAAGCGCGATCGATTTCATCCGCACTGGCCTGCTCGGTCAGGCCCAACACCTGGTAGGCCCAATCGGTCTGGTCATCCTCGTGCGGCGGCGGTTGCGCCCGCCGCGCCGATGGCCGGTGCCGACGCGGGCTGGAAAAGGCGTCGTGATCGAACAGATATCCGATCAACAGCCCGATGAAGCCTCCCACCGGATGGCGCAGCAGCAGCCAGCCCGCGATGAAGCCGAAAAATTGCCCGTACCAGCGTCGCATCCCGCCAGTGTACAGCGAGGCGGCGTTCGGCCCTTACACTATGCACCCCGTCACCACGTGCCCGCCTATGTCCACCACCCTGCTGCACGCCGATCTGCCCGGCCTGAACCTGATCCACCGCGGCAAGGTGCGCGATGTGTTCGATCTCGGCGACGGCCATTTGCTGATGGTGGCAACCGACCGCCTCTCCGCGTTCGACGTGGTGCTGCCCGACCCGATTCCCGGCAAGGGTGAGATGCTCTGCCAGATCAGCAACTTCTGGTTCGACAAGACCGCCCACATCATTGCTAACCACCTGACCGGCATTGATGTCACCAGCGTGCTGCCGGCCGGCGTGGACGCGACGCTGTACGCCAAGCGCGCGGTGGTGACGAAGAAGCTCACGCCGGTGCCGGTGGAGTGCATCGCGCGCGGCTACCTGATCGGCAGCGGCTGGAAGGATTATCAGCGCACTGGCGCCGTCAGCGGCATCGCCCTGCCACCGGGACTGCAACTGGCGCAGCAACTGCCCGAACCCATCTTCACCCCATCCACCAAGGCCGCGGTCGGCGACCACGATGAGAACATCGACTTCGCCACCGTCATCGACATGCTGGGGCGCGAACGCGCCGAGCAGATCCGCACCGCCACCCTGGCGATCTACGCCTTCGCCCGCGACTATGCCGCACAGCGCGGCATCATCCTCGCCGACACCAAGTTCGAGTTCGGCACCGACGCCGACGGCAAGCTCTACGTGATGGACGAGATGCTGACCCCGGACTCCAGCCGCTACTGGCCGGCCGAGCAGTACGCCGTCGGCATCAGCCCGCCCAGCTACGACAAGCAGTTCGTGCGCGACTATCTGGAAACGCTGGACTGGGACAAGACGCCACCCGGCCCGCACCTGCCCGCCGAGGTCATCGCCAAGACCCGCGCCAAGTACGCCGAAGCATTGGAGCGTCTGGCCGGTCTCCGGATCGACTGACCCCGCTCGCTCAACGGGCCCGTGGCAGCGTCAGCGCCAGCCACAGCAACCCGACCGAGGCCGCAGTCACCGATGCGCCAAGGACGCCGAGCACGCTCTCGGCGTACAGCACGCCTTGGGTACCGAACGCCAGCGAGGCAATGAACAGGCTCATGGTGAAGCCGATCCCGCACAGCAGGCCCAACCCGATCATCGCGCGCAGATCCATCCCGTCCGGGAACCGCGCCAGACCCAGCCCCCGCATCAGCAGCGCCGCCGTCACGATTCCAATCGGCTTACCCAACACCAATCCCAGACCGATACCGGCCGGCAACGGTGCCAGCAGATCGCCTGCGTGCAGCCCGACCAGCGACAGCCCGGCATTGGCGAATGCAAACAACGGCAGGATCGCGTAGGCCACCCATGGGTGCAAGGCATGCTCCAACGTTTCCAGCGGCGAATGCTCGATGGCGTCGTCGATGGCGTTCTTGCGATCGTAATGGGGAATCATCAGGCCGGTGACCACGCCGGCCAGGGTGGCGTGCACCCCGGACTGCAGCACCAGCACCCACAACACGCCCCCAAGCAGCAGATAGGGCGCAAGATGCGTCACCTGACGCCGGTTGAGCCACCCCATCAGTGCGACCACGCCCGCCGATGCCGCCAGTGCCCACCACTGCAGGCCTTCCGAATAGAACAGCGCGATGATCAGGATCGCAATCAGATCATCCGCGACCGCGATGGTGGACAGCAGCAGCTTCATCCCCAGCGGCACCCGCGACCCCAGCAAGGCCAGCACACCCAGCGCAAAGGCGATGTCGGTGGCGGTGGGCACCGCCCAGCCGCGCATGGCGCTGGCGTCGCCATGGTTCATCCAGGTGTACAGCAGGGCTGGCACGGCCACCCCGGCGGCGGCGCAGACCACCGGCAACACCAGCTGGGCGCGGCTGGAGAGCTGCCCGGACACGACTTCCCGTTTGATTTCCAGCGACACCAGCAGGAAGAACACCGCCATCAGGCCGTCGTTGATCCACCAATGCGCCGATTTGGCCCATTCGCCACTGCCCAGCGGGGTATCCCGGGCCAGCTCGTACAGATGCGCCCAGGGCGAATTGGCAGCCAGCATGGCCAACCCTGCGGCCAGGATCAGGATGATGCCGCCGGCCGCTTCCAGCCGGAAAAACTCTGCCAGCGCACGCTGCGCGCGCGCCAGTACCTTAATCCGCGTATTCATGCGGCCAGTATACCCGCGGCCTCACCGCCACCCGACGGCATCACCACCGCCCGTTGCGCGCCTCTGCATAACGCTTAAGGCGCTGCCTGACCACAGGCGCACCTGTGGTGAAGCACCTTCAGGGCTGGAAATGCTTGCGCAAACCAGCCCAGCACGTCGGGTAATCGTGCTGACGATGGGCTGCCGCCAGCGCCTGTGCGGTGGGCCGGATCACCGCACGGGTTTCGAACATGAAGGCCATGGTGTCTTCGATGTAATCCGGCTTGGATGTGTCGGCCGCGCTGGCCTTCTCGAAGGTGGCGGCGTCCGGGCCATGCCCGGTCATGCAGTTGTGCAGCGAACAGCCGCCCGGCACAAACCCGTCCGCCTTGGCGTCGTACACGCCATGCACCAGCCCCATGAACTCGCTGGCCACGTTGCGATGGAACCACGGCGGCCGGAAGGTGTCGCGCATCGCCAGAATGCGCGGCGGGAAGATCACGAAATCCATGTTGCTGGTGCCGGGCGTATCGCTGGGCGAATGCAGCACCAGGAAAATCGACGGATCGGGATGATCGAAACTGATCGAACCAATCGTGTTGAACCGGCGTAGGTCGTACTTGTAAGGCGTGTAGTTGCCATGCCAACCGACCACGTCCAGCGGCGAGTGGTCGATCGGTGCCCGCCACAGATGCCCCTGAAACTTGGCGATGAGCTCGAAGTTGCCTTCCACGTCTTCGAAAGCCGCATTGGGCGCCAGGAAATCACGCGGATTGGCCAGGCCGTTGCTGCCGATCGGCCCCAGATCCGGCAGGCGCAGCAGGGCGCCGAAGTTCTCGCAGACATAGCCACGCGCGCTGCCGTCCGGCAGGGCCACGCGGAAGCGCACGCCACGTGGAATCACCGCGATCTCCTGCGGTTCCACGTCCAGCACGCCCAGCTCGGTCTCGATGTGCAGCCGGCCCAGCTGCGGCACGATCAGCAGCTCGCCGTCGGCGTCATAGAAGAACCGATCCTGCATGTCACGGTTGGCGGCATACAGGTGGATGGCCACGCCCGTCCCCGCCGCCGGGCCGCCATTGCCGCCCATGGTGAACAGCCCGTCGATGAAATCAGCAGGTGCCTGCGGCAGCGGCAATGGACTCCAGCGCAGCTGTTCCGGCGTCACCGGGCCTTGACCGAAGTCGTTATGGAAGGCCGGCTGGGAAAACGGCTCAAAGCGGCCATGCAGCACCGCGGGGCGGATCCGGTACAGCCAACTGCGCCGGTTGGCATGCCGCGGCGCGGTGAAGGCGGTGCCGGTCAGCTGTTCGGCATACAGGCCGTGCGCCACCCGCTGCGGCGAGTTGCGCCCAACCGGCAAGGTGCCGGGGATGGCTTCCGTGGCGAATTCGTTGCCGAAGCCGGATTGATAACCGTTGCTATGGATCGCCATGGTCTGCTCGCTCTGCAAGCCCGCGCCGGGCGTCGAGTGGAAGTCGCCGCAGTTACAGCACGCCGCGCCGCATCTGGTCGCGCTCGATACTCTCGAACAGGGCCTGGAAGTTGCCCTCGCCGAACCCTTCGTTGCCTTTGCGCTGGATGATCTCGAAGAAGATCGGGCCGAACGCGTTCTGGGTGAAGATCTGCAACAGCTTGCGCTGTTTGGTCTCCGGATCGGCGTCGATCAGGATCTTGTTGCGCGCCAGCCGCGGCACGTCCTCGCCGTGGTTGGGGATCCGCTGGTCGATCACCTCGTAGTAGGTGTCGGGGGTGTCGAGGAACTCGATCCCGGCGTCGCGCATCTGCTCGACGGTGGTGTAGATGTCATCGGTGAACAGGGCGATGTGCTGGATCCCCTCGCCCTTGTATTCCCGCAGGTATTCGTTGATCTGGCTCTTTTCGTCAGACGACTCGTTGAGCGGAATGCGCACCAGGCCATCCGGGGCGGTCATCGCCTTGGACAACAGGCCGGTCTTGACGCCTTTGATGTCGAAGTAGCGGATCTCGCGGAAGTTGAACAGCTTCTCGTAGTACTCCGACCACTTCTGCATGTTGCCCTGATACAGATTGTGGGTGAGGTGGTCAATGAAGGTCAGACCAAAGCCCTTCGGCCACTGGTCAACCCCGGGGATCGGCTCGTAATCGGCGTACAGATCCTCGCGCCCGGCATCCACCAGATACAGCATGCAGTCGCCGATGCCCTTGATCGCCGGCGTGTCCACCGCGCCGGTGTCCGGCTTGTGATCGACCTTGGCACCGCCATTGGCCAGCACGTGTGCCAGCACCTCGGTGGTGGGCCGGGTGAAGCGGATGGCAAAGCCGCAGGCGGACGGGCCGTGCTGGGCAGCGAAATCCGCCGCAAACGAGTCCGGGGATTCGTTGAGCAGGAAGTTGATCCCGCCCTGACGGAACAGGGTGATCGGCCGCGCCTTGTGTCGGGCCACCGCGGTGAACCCCAGCTTCTCCAGGTAATCGCGCATGCGCGGCCCCTGGCCGGCCGGCGCGGCAAACTCGACGAACTCGAACCCGTGGATGCCCATCGGGTTTTCGAACGTGGTCGGCTGCATGCCAACATTCGGTTGCGCATTCATGGGCGGATCCTCATCTGGCGGAAACCGGATTATAGTTTCACCAGAAACCATCTCAAGTGGCAACCGTCATGCCTGACCATGCCCGGCTCGTCCTCGAACGCTTCCTGCCGTACCGGCTGAGCGTGCTCACCAACCGCATCAGCAGCGCGATCGCGCGCGAGTACTCGCGCCGCTTTGATCTCAGCGTCAATGAATGGCGGGTCATGGCCGTGCTGGGGCCGCATCCGGGGCTGTCGGCCAACCAGGTGGCCCAGCGCACGGCGATGGACAAGGTCGCGGTCAGCCGCGCCGTGGCACGGCTGCAGGCGAGCGGTCGGCTGCAGCGCCACACCGATCCCGGCGATCTCCGACGCTCGATCCTGCACCTGACCGACGCCGGTTACGCGGTGTACGACCAGATCGTCCCGTTGGCACTGGGGTTTGAACGTCAGGTGCTGGACGGGCTTCCGGCCGAGGAACGGGACGCGCTCTTCCGGCTGCTGGATCGTCTCGACGAGCTGGAGCTGCGCGCGGAAGCCACATCGGCACCGACAGCCGCGAAAAAACCCACTGCCTGAAACGCACACGGCGGCCCGAAGGCCGCCGTGCGGAACTGCCGGACGCCGCGTCACGCGACGCGGCGATCGGCATTACTTCACCCCATGCATCCAGCGCTGGATCAGCGGGGCGATCAAAAACAGCAGCACACCGGCGCCCACCAACGCATAGAAGCCGAAGGTGTAGCCGGCGTGCGCCGATTCCACGGTCATCCCGGTCTCGCCGCTGACCTCGGCGGCAAAAATGCCCGCCAGGTTGTTGCCGATGGCGGTGGACAAAAACCACCCGCCCATCGCCAGGCCCACCACTTTCGATGGCGCCAGCTTGGTCACCATCGACAGCCCGATCGGTGACAGACACAGCTCACCGGCGGTCTGGATCACATAGACCATGAACAACGTCCAGAACGGAATCTTGTGGGTCTGCGGATCCACCAGGCTGGATAGGGCAAACATCAGCAGCAGGAATGCCAGGCCATTGAGGATCAGACCCAAGCCAAACTTGCGCGGAATCGACGGGTTGGCACGTCCCAGCCGCATCCACAGCCAGGCAAACACCGGCGCCAGCACCAGGATGGCGATCGGATTGACCGACTGGAACCAGCCGACCTGGAACTCAAACCCGCCCAGGTTGCGATCGACGATCTGCTGGGCCAGGAAGTTGAACGAGCTGCCGGCCTGCTCGAAGAACATCCAGAACAGCACGTTGAACGCGAAGATGATCAGCATCGCCAGCGCGCGATCACGGCTGACGCTGCCCTCGCGCATGCCCTCGACCAGCACCATCACGCACAGGCCGACAAACAGCGCCGCCAGGATCCAGCCCACGTAGGTGGCGTTGATCGACATCAGCAGATAGATCACCGGAATCGCCGCAGCCACACCTGCCACGACCGCGGCCACACGCCCCAGGCCTTCCGCACCCGCCGGCGGACGCCCGACCTCGCCAAGCTGCCGGCGTCCGAACCAGAACCACAGAGTCGAGATCAGCATGCCGATCCCGGCGGCCATGAACACCGCCTTGTAGGCCGGCATGCCCGGGTTGCCCAGGCGATCGGCGAGGATGCCGGTGATGATCGGTGCGACGAACGCGCCGGCATTGATGCCCATGTAGAAGATGGTGAAGCCAGAGTCGCGGCGGGCATCCCCCTGCGCATACAGCTGCCCCACCTGGGCCGAGATGTTGGGCTTGAACAGACCGTTGCCGACGATGATGGTGGCAAGGCCAAGCAGGAACATCGACTGCTCGGGCACCATGATCAGGAAATAGCCGAGCGCCGATACCACTGCCCCCAGCAGAATGGAGCGCTGATAGCCGATCACCCGGTCAGCAATGAACCCACCGAAGATCGCCGTGGCATAGACCAGCGCCAGGAAAGCGCCGTAGATGCGGCTGGCCGGGGCCTGGCCTTCACCCGCACCGCCATAGAACTGGGCGACGACATACAGCGTCAGCGCCCAGCGCATTCCGTAGAACGCAAAGCGCTCCCAGAACTCGGTCATGAACAGCATCCACAGCGGCCGCGGGTGTCCGAGCAGCTGCGGGAATTCCGGCGGCTTCACCGGGGTGGTCGTGTCTGCGGCTCCGCTCATGCGGTGTCCCCCTCATTGACATGGATTGGACTGTTGGAATCGGCTCCGCGCAGGACCTGCGCGAAACCGGGCGAGCATGGCCGAGCCGGGCGGCCAACGTCAAATCCCCCACCCGCCGACCGGCACCATGCCCCCCCTTTCTGCACCAGCACGGTCAACCGCACGCGGCAGGCAGCCCGCCGTGCGTCACAGCTGCGGGCCTGCCGGCACCAGGCCGATGCGGGTGCGCACCTCGAACAACTCGGGGAAAAAGCTCAGCTCCAACGCACGCTTGAGGAAGGCCACGCCGCTGGAACCGCCGGTGCCGCGCTTGAAGCCGATGATCCGCATCACCGTACGCATATGGCGGAACCGCCACAGCTGGAACTGGGTTTCCAGATCGACCAGATCCTCGCACAGCTGGTATTCGCGCCAGTACCGTTCGGTGTCGGCATAGATCCGCTCGAACACCGGCAGCAGCTCCGGGTCCAGCACATGCGGCTGGCTCCAGTCGCGCACCAGATGCCCATCCGGCACCGCATGCCCCCAGCGCGCCAGATAGCGCAGGAACTCGTCATACAGGCTGGGCGCGCGCAACACCGCCTCCAGCGCCGCCTGACCGGCCGGGTCATGGGCAAACACTTTGAGCATCTCGGCGTTCTTGTTGCCCAGCAAAAACTCCAGCGTGCGGTACTGCAACGACTGAAACCCGGACGCCGGCCCCAGCACGTCGCGGAACTCCATGTACTCCGCTGGCGTCAGCGTTTCCAGCACCGACCACTGGGCCGTGAGCTGGTCAAATACCCGCTTGCACCGTGCAGCCACTTTGTTGAAGCGCCAGACGCGATCGTTGCGCAGATACATCTGCGCCGCTTGCAGCTCGTGGATCAACAGCTTCAACCACAGCTCGCTGGTCTGATGCTGGATGATGAACAGCATCTCGTCGTGATGCGGTGGGTCGGATAGCGGATGCTGGGCCGACAGCAGGCGATCCAGCTGCAGATAGCCACCATAGGTGACGCGACCGGCCAGATCGGTGTGGATGCCGGTTTCCAGGGCGCGCCGGTTGCCGCCCGCGGAGTCGGAGTCGTGTGGGTTGCTCATCGTGCGATTGTCGCATGCCCGGCAGAGCAGACATCTGCCGCGCCGCCATCCAGCGATGCCGCAGCGCGCAACAGGCTGTCATCACCTGCCGGGTATCATAGAGCAATCGCTCCACTTCCCCCAGGGTGACCATGACCACGGCGGCACACTTCGACATCGACTATCTGCAGTACCTGCGCCCCGACGGCAGCCTGGCCGAACCACTGCCGCCGGCAGTGTCCGATCCGGCCATGCTGGTTCCGCTGTTCAAGCAGATGCTGTTCGTACGCACCTTCGACGGCAAGGCGATCGCCCTGCAGCGCACCGGCAAGCTGGGCACCTACGCCTCCTGCCTGGGCCATGAGGCCACCCACGTCGGGATCGGCGCATCGATGCGGCCGGAAGACGTGTTTGCACCCAGCTACCGCGAATACGGCGCACAGTTCATGCGTGGCCTGCGCCCGCGCGAGGTGCTGATGTATTGGGGCGGTGACGAGCGCGGCAACCTGCTCACCGGCGCCCCGGCACACGACTACCCCTGGTGCGTGCCGATCTCCACCCAATGCCTGATGGCGGCCGGTGCGGCGCTGAGCTTCAAGCTGCGCGACCAGGCGCGGATCGCGGTGGCCTGCTGCGGCGATGGCGGTTCATCGAAGGCCGACTTCTACGCGGCGGTGAACTCCGCTGGTGCCTACACCCTGCCGCTGGTGCTGTGCGTGGTCAATAACGGCTGGGCGATCAGCGTGCCACGCAAGGCCCAGACCGGCGCACAGACGCTGGCGCAAAAAGGCCTGGCCGGCGGCCTGCACTGCCTGCAGGCGGATGGCAACGACCTGATCGCAGTGCTGGAAGCGATGCGTCGCGCCACCGAGCGCGCACGCAATGGCGAAGGCGGCAGCGTGATCGAATTCCTCACCTATCGCCTGCACGACCACACCACCGCCGATGACGCCCGCCGCTACCGCAGCGAGGAGGAAGTCAAAGCCGCCTGGCAGAAGGAACCGTTTTTGCGCCTGCGCAGCTTCCTGACCCAGGAAGGTCTGTGGGACGAGGCGCAGGAAAACGCCTGGGTCGAGGAGTGCAGCAAGCGCGTGGACGAAGAAATCAACGCCTATCTGGAGACACCGGTACAGCCGGTGGAAGCGATGTTCGACTACCTGTACGCCGACATGCCGGCCGACCTGCTGGCACAACGCGCCGCCGCCCTGGCGCAGGAGGGCCGCGCATGAGCGCCCAGCCCATCACCCTCATCGAGGCGATCACCCAGGCACTGGCCTACGAAATGCGGCACGACCCGTCGGTGGTGGTGCTGGGTGAGGACGTCGGCGTCAACGGCGGCGTGTTCCGCGCCACCGCGGGCCTGCAGCAGCAGTTCGGCGACCAGCGCGTGCTGGACACGCCGCTGGATGAAACCACCATCGCCGGCCTGACCGTCGGCATGGCCTCGCAGGGGATGAAGCCGGTGGCGGAAGCCCAGTTCGACGGCTTCGTCTATCCGATGGTCGATTTCATCGTCTGTCACGCCGCGCGCATGCGCTACCGCACCCGCGGCCGCCTGAGCTGCCCGATGGTGCTGCGCGTGCCCTGGGGTGGCGGCATCCGCGCTCCAGAACACCACAGCGAGGCCAACGAGGCGATCTTCACCAACGTGCCGGGCCTGCGCGTGGTGATGCCCAGCTCCCCGCAGCGCGCCTATGGCCTGCTGCTGGCCGCGATCCGCGACCCGGATCCAGTGATCTACATGGAGCCCAAACGGATCTACCGCCAATACAAGGAGCTGGTGCCAGACGACGGCCAGGCGCTGCCGCTGGACGTGTGCTACGTGCTGCGCGATGGCCACGACATCACCCTGGTGACCTGGGGCGCACAGGTGAAGGAAACCCTGGAAGCCGCCGACAAGCTGGCCGCTGAGGGCATCAGCGCGGAAGTCATCGACGTGGCCACGCTCAAGCCGCTGGACTTTGCCACCATCGCCGAATCAGTGGCCAAGACCGGCCGCTGTGTGATCGTGCATGAAGCTGCCAAGACGGCGGGCTTCGGCGCCGAGGTGGCCGCCCGCATTGCCGAGGAATGCCTGTTCGACCTGCTGGCGCCGGTCGAACGCGTGACCGGTTACGACACCCACATCCCGCTGTTCCGCCTGGAAATGAAGTACCTGCCTAGCGTGGACAAGATCGTTGCCGCCGCCAAGCGCGCGCTGGCCTATTCGTGAAGGACGCCCCATGATCAAGAAGTTCCTGCTTCCCGACCTCGGTGAAGGCCTGCCCGATGCCACCATCGTCGAGTGGTACGTCAAGGAAGGCGACACCATCCTGCTGGATCAGAACCTGGTGTCGATGGAGACCGCCAAGGCGGTGGTGGACGTGCCCTCGCCGGTGTCCGGCAAGGTGCTGAAGCTGGCCGGCGGCCCAGGCGACGTGATCGCCACCGGCGCTCTGCTGGCCGAGTTCGAAATCGACCCTAATCTGCCGCAGCGCGCCGAAGGCCAGGACACCGGCCATCACCACGGCCCGACCCACGCCGCACCAGCCGCGCCCGCAGCGCCGGCAGCCACCGCGAAGGCGGAGCCCGAAGACGCCGGCACCGTGGTCGGTGCCATGCAGGTGGGCAATACGGTGGTTCAGGAAGCCGCGATCGCGGTGGGCGGTGTCAAAGCGGTGCCAGCGGTGCGCGCCATGGCACGCAAGCTGGGCGTGGATCTCACCCGCGTGCGTCCCAGCGGCCCGGACGGCACGGTGACCATGGACGACGTCAAGCGCGCCGCCGCCGATGGCTCGGCCAAGCTCGGTGCGACGCCTGCGTCGGCACCTGCGGCAACACCCGCACCAGCCCCGGTGGCCGCCGCCCCGGCGCAACGCAGCCCGCTGTCGCAATCCGGCAAGCCGATGCGCACCCAACCGCCAGGTGTCACCGCGGCTGGCCAGCCCGAACAGCTCAAAGGCGTGCGCCGCAACATGGCCCGGGTGATGGCCGACGCCCATGCCAAGGTGGTGCCGACCACGCTGGTGGACGACGCCGACTTGCACGCCTGGATCGGCAAGCAGGACATCACCGCGCGCCTGGTGCGGGCGATCGTGGCCGCCTGCAAGGCGGTGCCGGCGCTCAACGCCTGGTTCGACGGCGAGGCGCTCACTCGCACCCTGCACCCGCACGTGGACATCGGCATCGCGGTGGACACCGACGACGGCCTGTTCGTGCCCGCCCTGCGCAACGCCGACATGCTGGATGCGCGCGGTATCCGCGAAGGCATCAACCGGCTGCGCGCACAGGTGGAAAGCCGCACCATCCCGGCCAGCGAACTGACCGGCTACACCATTTCGCTATCCAACTTCGGGATGTTTGCCGGCCGTTACGCCACGCCTGTGGTGGTGCCGCCGTGCGTGGCCATCGTCGGTGCCGGCAAGCTGTGTCATGACGTGGTGGCGGTGATCGGCGGCATCGAGGTGCATCGCCGCCTGCCGATCTCGCTGACCTTCGACCACCGCGCCTGCACCGGTGGCGAGGCGGCGCGCTTCCTCAAAGCATTGCTGGACGATCTGGCGCTGCCGCAGTAACCCTTACGGCCGCCATCCCGGAGGCAAGATCACGCGGCGGGGAGCAAACCCGCCGCGATTCTTTACGCCTTGTTGCCTTCCATTGCCGCCGCGACGAACGCCGCCAGCGCCGCATTGACTTCGTCGGCGCTCACACCCTCGCCCAGCACGAAGTCACTGCCGGGTTCGCCCAGCTCGCCCTGCTTGAGCGCGGCCAGCCGCTGACCGGCATCGCGTGGCGAATCGAACCCGATGCTCTGCAGCAGCACGCGGTCGCCCTGCACCAGCTTGAAGTAGAACTTGCCATCGGCCTCGCGGTACTGCTTGAACACCGGCGTTTCCTGCGCCGACTTGCGCGCCCGCGCATCCGCGCTCGCCACCGTCACCTTGGACAGGTCGCGCAGCCCCACCGCATCGCGCAGGCGTGCCATCATCGGGATGGCATAGGCCTGGCGCAGGCGCGCCGCCCCTTCGCGCAATCGCGCCTCGATCTGGTCCGGCCGCGCCAGCAGGGCCTGGTAGCGCTCGCGCAAGGGGGCGATTTCGGCGTCGATCCGCTCGAATAGCGCCTGCTTGGCATCGCCCCAGGCGATGCCGTCGGCAAATGCACGCGCGAAGGCCTCGGTTTCCTGCCGAGAGGCAAACGCCTGGTAGAGCTGGAAGATCGCCGACCCCTCGGTGGCCTTGGGCGCACCGGGCGGGGTGGAGTCGGTGACGATGCTGAAGATCAGTTTTTTCAGCTCGTCACGCGGGGCAAACAGCGGGATGGTGTTGCCATAACTCTTGCTCATCTTGCGCCCGTCCAGCCCGGGCAGGGTGGCCACCTGGGCGTCCACCACGGCCTCCGGCAACACGAAATAGTCGCCGCCATAGACGTGGTTGAAGCGCTGGCCGAAGTCGCGCGCCATTTCGATGTGCTGGATCTGATCGCGTCCCACCGGCACCTTGTCGGCGTTGAAGAGCAGGATGTCGGCCGCCATCAGCACCGGATACATGAACAATCCGGCGGTGATGCCGGCATCGTCGTCCTCGCCTTCGGCGCGGTTCTTGTCCACTGCCGCCTTGTAGGCATGAGCGCGGTTGAGGATGCCCTTGCTGGCCACACAGGTCAGCAACCAGGTCAGCTCGGGGATTTCTGGAATGTCGGACTGCCGGTAGAACCAGACCCGCTGCGGGTCCAGCCCGCAGGCCAGCCACGCCGCCGCGATCTCCAGCGTGCTGCGCTGGGTACGGGCCGGATCCTGGGCCTTGATCAGGCTGTGGTAGTCGGCCAGGAAATAGAAGCTTTCGACATCGGGGGCCTGGGCCGCAGCGATAGCCGGGCGAATCGCGCCGACATAGTTGCCCAGGTGCGGGGTGCCGGAGGTGGTGATGCCGGTGAGGACGCGGATCTTGCTCATGCGATGGCGCGGGCAGCGCAAACGAAAACGGGCCTGCATTCTACCCGGCAGGCTGCATTTGCTTGCCCGGTGGCGGGGCCGGCGGGTGCCGACCCCTGCCGAACAGTGACCGCTTACTTGCCAGCGCGCTCGATCGCCTCGCCTGCTTTCTTCACGTCCTTGCCGACACCTTCGATGGTGTTGCAGGCGCTAAGCGCGCACAGGCACACGAGAACGGTGAGCATCAGTTTGCCAATACGGAGCATCGAACATCCTCCTGTGATGAAATGACGGCGCAGCTTAGGTGCTGCCCAGCCCTGCGCGCAACGGCCGGGCTGGCTTGCCGGCAAGGGAGCGCCACGGCCGCACAACCTGGCCTGAACCGCGCTCAATCGCGCATCAGGGTGGACTTGCCGAACAGGCTTTCCACCAGGTCCACCGCGAGCTTGGCGGTCATATTGCGGCGGTCCAACGCGGGATTCACTTCCACCACGTCTAGCGAGCCGAGGCGGCCAGTGTCGGCCACCATTTCCATGATCAGCTGCGCCTCGCGGTAGTTGACGCCGCCCGGTACCCGGGTGCCCGTCCCGGGGGCAATGGCCGGGTCCAGCATGTCCACGTCGAAACTGACGTGCAGATGGGTGGCCTCATCGACCCCCTCCAGCACTTCTTCCATGGTCTGGCGCATCCCGACCTCGTCGATATAGCGCATGTCGTAGATGTCCAGACCGTATTCCTTGACCAGCCGCTTCTCGCCCGGATCCACCGAACGGATGCCGATCTGGCGCACCTGCTCCGGGGTGATCGCCGGCGCTTCGCCGCCCAGCCGGGTCAGCGCGTCGGGGCCTAAGCCGCACAGGCAGGCCACCGGCATGCCGTGGATGTTGCCGCTGGGGGTGATCTCACGGGTATTGAAGTCGGCATGAGCATCCAGCCACAGCACCCGCAGCTTCTTGCCGGCCTTGCGGCAGTGCGCGGCCACCGCCGCGATGGAGCCGATCGCCAGGCAGTGGTCACCCCCCAGCAGGATCGGCATCCGCCCCTGCGCCAGCACGTCACGGCTGCGTTGGTACACGGCCTGGTTCCAGGCCACCACTTCGTCGAGATGACGGTAGCCATCCACCGGCGGGCTGAGCGGATTGCGCGGGCCGGACAGATCCCCCAGATCCTCGACATCCACCCCCCGCGCCGACAGCGCCTCCACCAGCCCGGCCACCCGCAATGCCTCCGGGCCCATCGATGCGCCTCGACGCGACGCGCCAATATCGGTGGGCACGCCAAACACAGACACGGGTGGATAGCGACGGGTCATGCGGCCTCCTGTGGGATACACCCCCCGCCCAGGCATGGACAGGGGCAACGACAAAAACGCCTCTGATTGCATCAGAGGGGGTTCCGGCCACGCATGGCCGGCCATGTACCGATCACACACACGATGGCGACGTGTGCAACCGACAGGCCCTTAAGGCAATGCCGCCCTGCCCTGCATCGGCACGGAAGCGGCCGCTGTCAGGCATGCCTGGTGTGGTGCCGCTTGTCCGAATCGAACGGACGACCTGCTGTTTACAAGACAGCTGCTCTACCGACTGAGCTAAAGCGGCGCGACCGAGATTCTAGCAGCCTACCCGCCTGCTGGCCGGCCCTCAGGCAGCTGAGCACAATCCAGTGGCCGGGCAGGCGCAATCAGGGTCAGATGCTCCGGATCGACGCTGTCTGGAAGGCGCGCGTCCAGCCAGCCGGTGGCCGCCGGTTGCACCGGCGCCAGTTGTGCGGACACGCCCAAGGCAGCCAGCGCCTGCAACCGACGCCGCGCCCCGGCCTCGCTGCTGAACCGGCCCAAGGCGATGGCATTGGCGTCTTTGCCCTCGGTCAACACGCGCACATCCCCCACTCCGGCCGCCCGCAGTCGATCGACCAAGGCTTGGGCGGCCTCGCGCGAGGGCTGCGGCGGCAGAAACACCTTCCAGCCACCACGGGCGGGCGCTGGCGTGCCCACCGGCTGCGCCTCGACCCCGAGTGCACGCAAGGCGGTGCGCGCAGTCTGACGCGAGGCAGCATCGGCAAACGGGCCCAGCCGCACACACACCGGTGGCCGATCAGCCTGTCCAGGCAACCCGACCGGCACCGCAGCCGGCGTTTGCGCCGCCGGGGCACTCGGCGTCGCCTCGGACAGCAGACGCAACCCCGGCCCCTCCAGCGCCGGGGGCGGCGGCGGGGGTGGCGCAAAACGCCACCAGAGGGCAGCCCCCAGGTTGAGCAGCACCAGCATGACGATGGCAGCGCGCAGCGGCATGCGGCGAGTTTATGCGATCCTCAGTGCGTGCCAGCGGGCCAGCCCGACCAGCACCGCATCGGCGACCACCACGTGCTCCGGCAGCCATGGCCGCAAGGCCGCAACACCACCACCGTGCACCCGCAGCTGCGGCTGCACGCCCAGTTCGGCACGCGCCGCCTGCAGGCTGTGCTCGATCAATCCCAACGCCGCGCCCAGACAGCCGGACGCCAGTGCATCCTCAGTGGTGTCGGCAAACGGGACGAACCGGCCACCGCTCGGCGGTAGCTGGGTGGCCCGAGCATGCAGGGCCTGCCGCATCAAATCCGGTGCCGGGGCAATGCGGCCGCCACGATGCCGGCCTTCGCCATCGACCAGATCCAGCGTCAGGGCGGTGCCCACGCCCACCAGCAGCATCGGCCGGCCATCGCACTGGCCCAGCATGGCCAGAAAACGGTCCACACCCAGCCGCGCCGGATCGGCATAGGCAATCCGCAACGGCCCGAGCGCCGCTTCGCTGCTGACCTGCACCAGGCACTCGAACCGGGGCAGCAACGCGTCCAGCAGGGCCAGCCGCCGCTCCGGTGCGGCGACGCTGGCGATGCAGGCCAGCTGGCCCTGTGGCAGCGTCTGCAGCCAGGCATCGCCATCGCCATGGGGGGACGCCGTCACCGGGCCGAGCTGGCCGTCGGCCTGCAACGGTGCCCATTTCAGGCGGGTATTGCCGAGATCGAACAGCCAGGTGCTCATGACCGCACACTCACCTCGCCAGCATGCAGCCGACGTTCGCGGCCATCCTCCGCATGAACCCGCAATGCGCCATCTTCGGCAATCCCCAACGCCCTGCCGGGCCAGGTTCCGCTGGCGTCATGCACAGTGATCCGGCGGCCGGCCAGAACATCCAGTGCCGCCTGCCGCGGCAGAAACGGCGCCAGCCCGTCGGCATCGAAGGTCTCCAGCGCCGGCAGCAGACGACGCAGCAGCGCCGCAACCACGGCATTCCGCGACGGCAGCGCCGGATGCAGCGCCGCCAGATCCACCCAAGGCTGGTCGATGGTCGTCGAAATGGCGGCAGGCATGCGCACATTCAGCCCCAGGCCGATCACCGCATAGGCCGCGCCTCCGGCTTCCCCGCCCCCTTCCACCAACAGCCCGCCGAGCTTGCGCAGGCCGCCGTCCTCCCCGGCCACCACCAGGTCATTCGGCCATTTCAGACCCACCTGGGACAGCCCCAGGTCATGCAGCGCGTCGGTCACCGCGATGCCGGCCACCAGGCTCAACCCGCCCAGCCGTGCCAGCCCACCCTCGAAACGCCGCCCCAGCGACAAATAGATGTGCGCCGCCAGCGGCGACGCCCAGGTACGTCCGCGTCGGCCGCGGCCAGCGCTCTGACGCTCGGCCAAGAGCACCGTACACCCTTGTGCCGGCGCCGGCTGACGCAGCAGGCGGGTATTGGTGGAATCGACACTCCAGGCGACTTCCAGCGCGGCCAAGTGCGCCTGGACGGCGGGCGGCAGCGCCGACCGAATGGCATCGGCCTCCAGCAGGTCCAATGGCTGGGCCAGACGGTAGCCACGCCCCGCCGCTGCCGTGACGGCAAGCCCTGCCGCACGCAAGGCCTGGATGCGCTTCCACACTGCCGCACGGGTCAACCCCAGCTCGGCCGCCAGCACATCGCCGCTCACCGGGCCAGCCGCCAGACGGCACACCAAAGCACGCTCGTCGCTGCTCACGCCCGCGTCCACCAGCGATGCAGCAACCGCGCCCGTTCGAAGCGCGACTCGCAGCCGCGCCGCAAGCGCGACAGATTGCTGCGATGCGTGAAGGTCAGAAAGACCGCCAGCCAAAGCGCAAACAGCTGGGGGGCGACACCGGCCCGCTGCCACCAGACCCAGACCGGCAGCGCAAGCGCGGCCAGGACAGTGGCAAGCCCGACATACCCGCTCAAAACCAGCACCAGCAGCCACACCACCAGCAGCGGCAGCACCGCCTGCGGCCACAGCACCAGCAACGCACCGACCGCCGTCGCCGCCCCCTTGCCGCCGCGGAACCCATGCCACAGCGGCCAGACATGCCCCGCCACCGCCAGTGCGGCGGCCGTGTAGGCCCACGCCGGGGCCAACCACAGCGCCAACCACACCGCCAGTGCACCCTTGCCGATATCGATGCTCACCACAGCGAGCGCAAATCGCCACCCCAGGGTGCGCAAGGCATTGGTGCCGCCGGCATTGCCACTGCCATGCTGGCGGATATCGATCCCGCGCAGCCGGCCCAGCAGCAGGCTGCCGGACACCGATCCCAACAGATAGGCCGCCAGCAACACGGCGATGGTGATCATGAGACGTGCATCCATGCGCGGATGATACGCAGGCGCAGGCGCGAACGTGTCCACCCGCATCGGGTGCAGTCCAGGCCCGGACGCCGCACCGGCGCACTCAATCCCGCTGCGCTGGCTGCACCTGCCGGTCATCCTGCACCGGCGCAGGCGCCAGCCCGACCACCAGCGTGCCCGGGCCGGCATGGGCACCGACCGCCGGCCCCACTTCGACCAGATGCGCCGCCTCGATCGCCAACCGCTGCTGCAAGGCCAGCAGCAGACGCTCACCGTCCGCGTGCGCATCGGCATGGCCGACGATCAACCGCCAGCGCAGACCCGTCGGCACCCGCCGCGCCACATAGCGGGCGAACGCCTCCGGCGCGCGCCGACGCGCCAGCAGGCCGCCGGCCACCTGCAATCGGCCCGCCGCATTGACCCGCGCAACCGGGGTCAGCCCGCTCCAGCGCACCAGGGGGCCGGCCCAGCGCGGAATACGCCCGCCGCGAACGGCATGCCGGATGTCGCGCGCCATCGCCCAGGTATGCACCTGCGGCCGCAACGCTTCAATCTCAGCCACGATCATCTCCGCCGAGGCGCCCGCTGCCGCCAGCTCACCCGCCCGCCAGGCCAGCAAGGCCTGCCCGGCGCTGACCTGCCCGCTATCGACGCAGTGCATCGGTCGCGCCTGCCCGCGCGCGGCGGTTTCAGCCGATTGCAACGTGCCCGACAACGGCCGTGACAACCCGACGTAGACACCCGCCGGCTGGTACGCCAGAACATGCTCGAACACCCGCCGGAAATCGCCAGGCGGCGGCTGGCTGGTCAACGGCAACTGCGCTGCACCTGCCATGCGGCGATAGAACTCGGCAGCGGTCAGGCCCAGCCGGTCGAGATAGTCCCGCCCATCCAGGCTGACCCGCACCGGCACCACGTGGATACCAAACGCATCCACCAACGCCGGCGGCAGATCGGCCGCGCTGTCGGTCACGACCGCCACCTGCTGCGGCGATTCGGCGCTGCGCTGCTGCAGCAGCATGTCATCGGCTTTCATCGCATCGACCTGGCCATATCTGGCGCAGATGTCGAACAGGCGCTGCGGCACCCCGGTATGCCCATGCACCCGCACTCGCGTCCGGTTGCCGGCCACCACCAGCGAGTCGATCCCCTCCACCAGCAGGGCTTGCCGCAGTGCCGCAGGGTCAATCGCCTCACCCAGCACCAGGCATTCGGTGCAATAGCGGTACTGCGGGTCGATGTCCTCGTGCACATGGCTCGGCGCCGACCCGGCCCCGGATAGCACCGGCGCTGCCGCCACCCGCCAGGGCAGGTAAGGGCCGGTGCTGGCGTATTCGGCGATCCCTTCCAGCCAGTCCACAAAGCCGCGCGCCCCGGCATCCACCACCCCGGCTTTCTGCAGCGCGGGCAGCTGCCGCGGTGTCTGTGCCAGCGCGATCCGCGCCCGCTGCAAGGCCTGCGCATAGGCCTGGCGCAGATCCTGCCGCTGGCGCGCCACCGCCTCCTCCAGCGCCTCGGCAAAGGCCGCGATCACACTGAGGATGGTGCCTTCCACCGGCTGCGCCAGTGCGGCCCGTGCGCTCTCGGCACCGCCCCGGGCCGCCCGCGCCAGCGCGTGCGCATCCACGGAGGCATGATCGCGCAGCCGGTCTGCCATCCCGGCCAAAAACTGCGCCATGATCGCCCCGGAATTGCCCCGCGCCCCGTCGATGGCGTGGCTGCCGACCCGGGCTAAAAGCTCCCCGGCATGCCGACTACGCTGGGCCAGCGCGCCCTGCAGCACACAGCCAAGTGTGGATGCCAGATTGCTGCCGGTATCGCCATCCGGCACCGGGAACACATTGATGCGGTTGAGCTCGTCACGGGCGGCGATCACCCGGCGAGCGCCGGCGATCAAGGCGCGCCGCAGCGCAGCGGCGGTCAGTCGGGAAGACCCGACCGGTGTCAGTACGGCTTCGGTCATCCTGCAAGTGTGCCGGGCGCTGGCAGCAAATGCCTGCTGCGGTGCAATACCCGCCTCCTGCAACGGCTGCTATAGTCGGCCATTGGCGTGCCCCGATGCCGCCGCCTTCCTGGTGACCGCCATGCGCCTGTTCTCCCCACGTCAGCTGCTGGCCTGTCTGCTCCTGACCGCTGCCGCCGGCCCGGCGCTGGCCGTTGACATGCGTCATCCGACGCCCGACGGCGCGCCCGTCCCCACCGACCCGGCACCGCCTGCCCCAAACGACCGGCTGGACGAGGTCGAGATCGACGGCGCCGCAACCGCGACCACCCATGCCCAACGGGCTGCGCGCAGCAAAACCGCACCCGCGGTCCAGCCGACCCGTCATCCCAGCGGCGACAACCGCATGCTGCCGGCGCGGTTCCACAGCTTTCTGCCGGGCATGTTCCGCTGACGGAGTGGCCGGCACGCCGTGATCTGGCCGTTTTCGCGCCGCCGCACGCCCCCGCCCCCGCTTGATCCGGTCCTGCTTCAGCAGGCCGGCGCACCTCTGCCTTGGTTGCGCCGGCTCGACGCCGCTGACCGCCAGCGCCTGCACACCCTAGCGGCACGCTTCCTCCACGAAAAAACCATCACCCCGGTCCAAGGGCTGCGTCTCAACGACGTCCAGCGGATACGGCTGGCGCTGCTGTGCTGCCTGCCACTCCTCAAATTCGGTGGCGAAGGCCTGTATGGCTGGCATGAGCTGGTGGTGTATCCCGGCGCGTTCCGCGCCCGGCGCAGCCATCTCGATGCCAACGGCATCCTGCACGAAGGCGAGCAGGAACTGATCGGTGAAGCCTGGATGCACGGTCCGCTGATCCTGTCCTGGGCGGATGTGCGCGCCGACATCGCGGCCCCGACCGACGGCTACTGCGTGGTGGCACACGAAATGGCGCACAAACTCGACGCCCTCGATGGCGTCATGGACGGCACGCCACCCCTGCCGCGCGCCTGGCAACGGCAATGGGCTGACGATTTCCAGCGTGCTTACGATGCGCTGTGCGCGCAGGTGGATGCCGGCGACGCATCGCCCATCGACCCCTATGCCAGCGAGTCGCCAGAGGAGTTTTTCGCGGTATGCAGCGAATACCACTTCAGCGACCCGGTCACCCTGCGCCAGGCGATGCCCGCCGTGGCCGACCATCTGGAGCGGTTCTACGGGCCACCGCTGCTGGTCATCTAGGATCAAGCGTGCACAACGCCATCCTGGCGTTGTCAGTCCACGTCCCAAGCTCTCACAGACCGCCCGGAAAGACCGCCTCGAAACGGGCGCCGCCCAGTTCCTGGGAGCGCCCGACATGCAGCTCACCGCGATAGCTCTTGAGGATGTCCTGCACGATGGACAGCCCAATGCCATGCCCCTGCACCCGCTGGTCACCCCGCACACCGCGCTGCAGGATCAGCGGGATGCGTTCCTCCTGGATGCCCGGGCCATCGTCTTCGACCGCGATGCTCAACCCTGGGCGACGCTCCGGCCCGACCGGCAGTTCCCGCACGGTCAACAGCACCCGCGACTTCGCCCACTTGAACGCGTTTTCCAGCAGGTTGCCGAGCAGCTCCTGCAAATCGCCCGTTTCACCGTGGAAGCGCGCCTTGGGGTCGATGTCGAACTCGCACAACACCCCTTTGCTGGCATAGACCTTCTCCAGCCCGACCACGATCTGCTCGGCCTGCGGCTCGATCTCGATCGGCGCCGAAAACAGCACATGGCCGGATCGCGCGGCGCGCGCCAGCTGGTAGCTCACCAGATCGTTCATGCGCCGCAATTGGGTGTCCAGCTCCTGCCGCAGCTCGGCCTCGCTGGCGCCGCTTTCCAGGCGTGTGCGCAACACGGCCAACGGTGTCTTCAGACTGTGCGCCAGATCGGCCAGGGTATTGCGCTGGCGTTCGAGGTTCTCACGCTCACTCTGGATGAAGGCATTGATGCTCTCGGTCAGCGGCGCCAGTTCGCGCGGATGGGCCTGGCTCATGCCGCTGGCCTCACCGCGCTGCACCCGCTTCAACTCCAGAATCACGTCGCGCAGCGGGCGCAGGCTCCAGCGCAGCACGAACATCTGCAACAGCAGCAGGATCACACCGGCGCCACCCAGATACCACCACAAAGCGGCACGGAACGCCGCTACCTGGCGCGCCAGCGCAGTGCTGTCTTCGAGCACATAGACGGTATAGCGAATGTCGTGGCCTTCGTCGTCATCGCGGGCGTAGGTCAGGCCGTAACCGAAGCGGTACGCCATCCCCGGCGCGCCGTTGATCTGCCGGAACGGCAGCGGGCCCTCGAACACCTGCTTGCCGGGCGGCAGCATCGGCGCTGGCGGCAACTCCGGCCCCTGCGCCGACTCTGACTCCCACATCCCGTTTTCCAGCACGATCTGCGCATACAGCCCGCTGCCGGGGCGACGGAAGCGGGCATCCGGTGGCTCCCACGGCGGGATCACGCTGCCATCGCGGGCGAAATCGCTGTTGGCATAGGCCAGCGCATAGCTGTGCAGGCGTTCCCGCAGGCCACTCTGGGCGGTGCGCTGGAACGCGCCATCCAGCGCAAACCCGGCCAGCGCCAGGAATGCCACCAGGCCGAAGCTTGCCGCCCACAGCTGGCGCGACTGCAGTGAGCGCGGCTGGGCAAGGCGCAGCCGCATGCGCCGCCGGTCTGTGGGCGCGGAATGGGCGTCCGGATCAGCCGGTGCCGAAGTCATGCCGGTGCGCAGGCAGCGGCGTCACTCGCCGCTACGTGGAATGGCAAACCGGTAGCCACGGCCGCGCACGGTCTCGATCGGTTTGAGGGTGCCATCCGGGTCCAGCTTCTTGCGCAGCCGACCGATGAACACTTCGAGCACGTTGGAGTCGCGGTCGAAATCCTGCTGGTAGATGTGCTCGGTCAGGTCCGCCTTCGAGACCAGTTCGCCGGCATGCATCATCAGATACTCGAGCACCTTGTACTCGTAGCTGGTCAGATCGACATTGGCACCATTGACACTGACCGTCTGCGCGGCCAGGTCCAGCACCACCGGGCCGCACTCCAGGGTCGGCTTGCTCCAGCCGGCGGCGCGCCGCACCAGCGCATTGATGCGCGCCAGCAGTTCCTCGACATGGAACGGCTTGACCAGGTAATCATCGGCGCCCTGCTTGAGGCCATCGACCTTGTCCTGCCAGCTGGAGCGCGCGGTCAGAATCAGGATCGGGAATTTCTTGCCCTGCTCGCGCAGGGTGCGGACCAGCTCCATCCCGCTCATCTTGGGCAACCCCAGGTCGATGATGCCGACATCAAAGGGCACCTCGCGACCCAGGTACAGGCCTTCTTCACCATCCTGCGCGGTATCCACCGCATAGCCTTCACGGCGGAGGCGGGCCGCCAGGGTTTCACGCAGTGGGGCTTCGTCTTCGACCAGCAGGATACGCATGGATCACTCCTTGAACGGTTGGAATCGGTTTTGCCGTCGGCGCACCGGATGCTGCCATTCTGGCGCGCTGCGCCCATGCTGCAAGTCCGCAAGTGTCCCCGGCTTACGGCACGCAGGCGGCCCCCTCAATCATCCTGCCCGGGCGGCCTGGACGCCGGGCCACCGCGCCGCCCTGGCTCCTGCATATAGACGCGCACCCGGCCCTGGTCGTCCACCACCTTGACCCGGTGCATGTCGCGGCCATCGAACTGCACCCGCTCGGCGGACAGCACTTCGCCACGGGTATCCCGTTCGGCGCGACGGATGGTGTCGCTCAAGGTGTCGCGTCGGGCAGGGGCGTCGGTGGGTGGCTGCGGACGATCACGCAGCGCCCCCTGCTGCATCCAGGGCGGCAGCTGCTGGGCATTGACCGCGGCCACCGGCAGTGCCGCCAGTACGGCCGCCGCGAGCAGAGTCATCGGTGCATGCGGGAGGTGGGACATGGCGATGGCAACCGGACAGGACATTGGCTAAGGATTCTTGTGTGGCGGGGGTGAACTCCCCCTGAAGTTTTTCAAAGCAAGGCCTGAACACCGCCATCCAGGCGCTGCCAGCCTACACCGCCAGCGCCGAGCGCCGGTAGCCCTCGCTGGCGGCAAGCGCCTGTTCGACCAGCGCCCAGCCGGCGCCGGGCTTGTGCGCGCCCTCGCTGAGCACCTGCCGGAACGCGCGCCCGCCGGGCTGGCCAGCGAACAGGCCCAGCAGATGACGGGTGATGTGCTTGAGAAACACGCCCTGCGCAAGCTGCCCCTCCACGTAGGGCCGGTAGGCGCGCAGCAGCTCGCTGCGCGTGCGCAGCTGGCCACCAAACCAGCGCACGTCGAGTTCATGCAACAGATACGGGGTGTGGTAGGCCGCCCGACCCAGCATCACGCCATCGACATGCGCCAGATGTACAGTCGCCTGCGCGGCATCGGCAATGCCCCCGTTGACGACCACCTGCAATGCCGGGCGTTCCTGTTTGAGCCGGTACGCCCAGTCGTAACGCAACGGCGGCACCTCGCGGTTTTCCTTTGGGCTCAACCCCTGCAGCCAGGCGTTGCGTGCATGCACCACGAACATCCGGCAGCCGGCCGCGGCCACGGTGTCGATGAACCCCAAAAAACGCTCCCATTCGTGGTCATCGTCCACCCCAAGCCGGCATTTCACCGTCACCGGCACCCTGGGCGCTGCGGCGATCATGGCCGCCACGCATTCGGCCACCAGGCCAGGTTCGCGCATCAGACAGGCGCCAAAGCGCCCGGCCTGTACGCGATCGGACGGACAGCCGCAGTTGAGATTGATCTCGTCGAAACCGACCTCGGCACCGATCCGTGCCGCCTGTGCCAGCAGCGCAGGCTCACTGCCACCCAGCTGCAACGCCACCGGGTGTTCGGACGGATCCATCGCCAGCAGGCGGGCGCGGTCGCCGTGGATCACCGCATTGGCATGCACCATCTCGGTGTACAGCCGGGCATGCGGTGCCAGCACGCGGTGAAAGGCGCGGCAATGGGTGTCGGTCCAGTCCATCATCGGGGCGACGGACAGGCGCAGGGTATCGGCGGCAATGGCGGGCGTGACGATCACCCAGGCATTGTACGGTGCCCGGTCACCCCGCCCCGGATGCGCGACAATATCCAGCTTCAGATTCCCAGCGTGAGCTCGCCATGATCAACACCAGCTACCGCAAGCCGCTGCCTGGTACGGGCTATGACTATTTCGACGCCCGCGAGGCGGTGGAGGCACTGCGACCGGGCGCCTGGGCGCGCCTGTCCTACACCGCCCGGGTGCACGCCGAAAACATCGTGCGCAAGGCCGAGCCGACCCGGATCAACGACTATCTGCTGCAACTGATCGAGCATCGCCGCGACCAGGATTTCCCGTGGTACCCGGCGCGGGTGGTCTGCCATGACATCCTCGGCCTGACCGCGCTGGTCGATCTGGCCGGGCTGCGTGAGGCAATCCAGGCCGAGGGCGGCGACCCGGCGCAGGTCAATCCGGTGGTGCCGGTGCAACTGATCGTGGATCACTCGCTGGCGGTGGAAGCCCCGGGCTTTGATCCAGAGGCATTCGCCAAGAACCGCGCCATCGAAGACCGCCGCAATGCCGACCGCTTTCATTTCATCGACTGGTGCCGACGCGCGTTCGACAACGTCGAGGTGATCCCGGCCGGCAACGGCATCATGCACCAGATCAATCTGGAAAAAATGTCGCCGGTGATCTTCACCCAGGACGGCGTGGCCTTCCCGGATACCTGCGTCGGCACTGACTCGCACACCCCGCATGTGGACGCGCTGGGTGTGATTGCCGTCGGGGTCGGCGGGCTGGAAGCCGAAAGCGTGATGCTGGGGCGCGCCTCGATGATGCGCCTGCCGGAAATCGTGGCGGTGGAACTGACCGGCAAACCCGGCCCTGGCATTACCGCCACCGATATCGTGCTCTCGCTGACCGAGTTCCTGCGCCGCGAGAAAGTGGTCGGCGCCTATCTGGAGTTCCGCGGCGAGGGCGCTGCGGCGCTGTCGATCGGTGATCGCGCCACGATTTCCAACATGGCCCCGGAATACGGTGCCACTGCTGCGCTGTTCTTCATCGACGACAACACCCTGGACTACCTGCGCCTGACCGGCCGCAGCGATGCCCAGGTCGCTCTGGTGGAAACCTATGCCAAGACCCTGGGCCTGTGGGCCGACAGCCTGGCCCAGGCCCGCTATGACCGCACCCTGCACTTCGACCTAACCACGGTCGAGCGCACCCTGGCGGGCCCCTCCAACCCGCATCGCCGACTGCCAGTGGCGGCGCTGGCCGAGCGCGGCATCGCCGATCCAGCCAAGCTGGCCGCCGCCCGCGCCGACGAAGCCGCAGGCCGGCTACCGACCGGCGCGGTGATCATCGCCGCCATCACCTCCTGCACTAACACCAGCAACCCGCGCAACGTGATCGCCGCCGGCTTGCTGGCGCGCAATGCCCTTGCCCGCGGCCTGCACCGCAAGCCCTGGGTGAAGACCTCGCTGGCACCCGGCTCGCTGGTGGTACAGCGCTACCTCAAGGACGCCGGGCTGCTGCCGGCACTGGAGCAGCTGGGGTTTGGCATCGTCGGCTTTGCCTGCACCACCTGCAACGGCATGAGCGGCGCGCTGAACCCGGCGATCCAGCAGGAAATCATCGACCGCGATCTGTACGCCGTGGCGGTGCTTTCAGGTAACCGCAACTTCGACGGCCGCATCCATCCCTATGCCAAGCAGGCCTTCCTGGCCAGCCCGCCGCTGGTGATCGCCTATGCCATCGCCGGCACCATCCATTTCGACATCGAGCGCGACGTGCTGGGCATCGATGGCGAGGGGCGCGAGGTGCGGCTGAAGGACATCTGGCCCAGCGACGAGGAGATCGATGCGGTGCTGCACGCCAGCGTCAAGCCCGAACAGTTCCGCGAGGTCTATACGCAGATGTTCGCCCCACGCCCCGCCGGTGAACGCGGCGAGCCGCTGTACGCCTGGCGCCCGACCAGCACCTACATTCGCCGGCCGCCGTACTGGGACCGCGAAGGCATCGGCGCCCTGGCCGCGTATCCGCGCACGCTGCGCGGCATGCGTCCACTGGCGGTGCTAGGTGACAACATCACCACCGACCACATCTCGCCCAGCAATGCCATCCTGCCCGACAGCGCAGCCGGGGAATATCTGGCACGCATGGGCCTGCCGGAAGAGGACTTCAACTCGTATGCCACCCACCGCGGTGACCATCTGACCGCGATGCGGGCGACCTTCGCCAACCCCAAGCTGCTCAACGAAATGGTGCGCAACCCCGACGGCAGCATCCGGCAGGGCTCGCTGACCCGGCTGGAGCCGGACGGCACGGTGCTGCGCATGTGGGAGGCCATCGAGACCTACATTGCCCGCCGCCAGCCGCTGATCATCATCGCCGGCGCTGACTATGGTCAGGGCTCCTCACGTGACTGGGCCGCCAAGGGCGTGCGTCTGGCCGGGGTGGAGGCGATCGTGGCGGAAGGCTTCGAACGCATCCACCGCACCAATCTGATCGGGATGGGCGTGCTGCCATTGCAGTTCCTGCCGGGCACCACCCGCCTGACGCTGGGCATCGACGGGAGCGAAACCTTCGACGTGGCGGGGACACCGGATGCTGGCGCTGAGCTGACTCTGGTCATCCACCGTCGCGACGGCAGCCAGCAGCAGGTTCCGGTGCGCTGCCGGCTGGACACCGCCGAGGAAGTCTCGATCTATCAGGCGGGCGGCGTGCTGCAACGCTTCGCCCAGGATTTTCTCGGCCACGCCTGACCTCGCCAGTGCGCAAACCCGCGCAGGCTGCCGGGACGCTCTGAACAGCTCGGAGAGTCCCGGCGGCCAGATCAGACACAACACCACGATGGCGTTGCTCAGCCCCTCTCCACCCGGATGGGCTGTCCCGGCCAATCTGATGCGCGCATACTGCTCGCATTTCCAGCCTAGGATTGCCCCTATGCGCAACGCCACGCTTGCCGGATGCCTGCTTGCCCTCGCCGCCTGCACCACGGTCCCGCCCGAAGAACTGCTGGCACGCAATGCCACACCGGCCACCTACACCGCCGGCAATGGTGATGTCATCACCGAATACCGCACCGGCGGCCGGCTGGTGATGGTCAAGGTGGTGCCCGCCCGCGGGCCGACCTATTACATCTACGACCGCAACGGCGATGGCGTGGTGGACGAACGCGACAACCGTGGCGGGCCAATGACCTACTACAAGCTGTTCAGCTGGTAAACCGGCCGCAACACCTCAGGCCGGCGTCAGATTGGCGTAGGCCAGCACCAGCCACTTGCTGCCGACTTCATCGAAGTTGACCTGCACGCGTGCGTGCGCGCCGCTGCCTTCCACGTCGGTCACACAGCCAAGACCAAAGGTGGGGTGGCGGACGCTGGCCCCCAGCCGGATCGGCGGCGGCTCCAGCGCGGCATGGCCGGCATCACGGCGTGGCACGCTGGCCTGACCTCGCGCAGCGAACGCGGGTTGCGGTTTCGGGCGGATCTCGCGCAGCAATGCCTTGGGGATTTCGCGCAGGAAGCGCGACGGCAGGCCGTACATGTCGCTGCCGTGGATGCGCCGACGCTCGGCGTGGCACAGCACCAACTGCTGGCGGGCGCGGGTGATGCCCACATACGCCAGCCGGCGCTCCTCGGCCATGCGGCCCGGCTCTTCGGCCGAGCGCATGTTGGGGAACAACCCTTCTTCCAGCCCGACCAGAAAGACCAGCGGAAACTCCAACCCCTTGGCACTGTGCAGCGTCATCAGTTGGACGCCATCCTCGCCGGCCTGGGCCTGGCCTTCGCCGGCTTCCAGCGCGGCGTACGCCAGGAAGGCCACCAGCTCCGGCATCGCCGCGGCGTCTTCCTCATCGCCACGTACGAAACGCGACGCCACCGACACCAGCTCGTCGAGGTTGTCGGTGCGCGATTCGATCTGGCCGCGCGATTCGTTTTCGTAGTGCAGACGCAGCCCGGAGCGCGTCAGCACATGGTCGATCTTTTCCGCCAGCGGCATCGTCGCAGTCTCGTCGGCCAGCGCTTCGATCAACTGCAAAAACCCGGCCAGCGCGTTGCGTGCGCGTGCCGCCAATGTGGTTCCACTGCACAGACGACAGGCCGCCTGCCAGAGCGACAGGTTTTGGGCGCGGGCGGTGCGGCGCAACTCGTCGAGGGTACGCTCGCCGATGCCACGCGTGGGCGTGTTCACCGCACGCTCGAATGCCGCATCATCATCGCGGTTGGCCAGCAGGCGCAGGTAGGCCAGCGCGTCCTTGATTTCAGCGCGCTCGAAGAACCGCATGCCGCCATAGACGCGATACGGCATCTGCCGCTTGAGCAGCGCTTCCTCGAACACCCGCGATTGGGCATTGCTGCGATAGAGGATGGCGGCATCGCCATGGCTGCCACCGGCCTGCACCCATTGCTGGATGCGGCTGACCACATAAGCGGCCTCGTCGAGCTCATCGTAGGCGGCATACAGATCGATCGGCTCGCCCTCGCCCGCCTGCGTCCACAGCCGCTTGCCCAGGCGGTCATCGTTGTGGGCGATCACCGCATTGGCAGCGGCCAGGATGGTGCCGGTGGAACGGTAGTTCTGTTCCAGCCGGATCGTCTGCGCACCGGCGAAATCGCGCAGGAAGCGCTGCACGTTCTCCACCTTGGCCCCGCGCCAGCCGTAGATGGCCTGGTCGTCGTCGCCGACCACGAAGACGTGTCCGCTGTCGCCGGCCAGCAGGCGCACGAAGCCGTACTGGATGGCGTTGGTGTCCTGGAACTCGTCCACCAGGATCTGGCCGAAGCGGTGGCGGTAGTGCGCCAGCAGCCCGGGGTTCTCGCGCAGCAGCTCGTGCGCGCGCAGCAGCAGCTCGGCGAAGTCCACCAGCCCGGCGCGCTCGCAGCGTTCCTGGTAGGCGGCGTAGGCGCGCAGCAGGGCGTCGTTCCACGGGTCGTTGGCGGCCGGCTGGATGTGCTGCGGGCGGCGGCCTTCGTCCTTCTGCGCGTTGATCCACCACGCGATCTGGCGCGGCGGGAACTGGCCGTCGTCCAGCGCCAGCTGCTGCACCACGCGCTTGACCAGGCGCAGCTGGTCATCGGCATCCAGCACCTGGAAACCTTCCGGCAGCTTCGCCTCCTGCCAGTGCAGCCGCAGCAGGCGGTGGGCCAGGCCGTGGAAGGTGCCGATCCAGGCGCCGCGCGGCTCGCCGCCCAGCTGCGCGGCGATGCGCGCGCGCATCTCGCCGGCGGCCTTGTTGGTGAAGGTGACGGCCAGGATGCCGTGCAGCGGCACCCCGAACACCTCGTGCAGCCAGGCGATGCGGTGGGTGAGCACGCGGGTCTTGCCGGAGCCGGCGCCCGCCAGCACGAGGTAGTGGCCGGGCGCGGCGGACACGGCCTCGCGCTGGGCCGGGTTCAGCCCGTCGAGGAGGTGGGAGACATCCATCGCCCGAAGTTTACCGGCTACCGCAGTGCAGGTCGGGCAGCCCGCGTTTGACAGCGCTGTCAGAGGCCATGTACAAGCTGCAAACCGACCGCGCGTTTGCCAGGGAGAGCGGCAGGCGCCAGGCATCGCACCCAGTCCCGTCCCATCTTCCCCGGCAGGCTACGCAATGGCACCCCAGCAAACCCGATGGTCCCAGTTCGGTGTCCTCGTCACGGTGTTCTTTTTCTGGGGCTTCGTGGCCGCCAGCAACGACATCCTGATCCCGGTCTTCAAGAAGGAATTCGCGCTGTCGCAGGCGGAGAGCCAGTTGGTCGCGATGGCGTTCTATGTCGCCTACACCGTGGGCTCGCTGCTCTATTTCGGGGTTTCACGGTTGCTGGGGCAGGATCTGCTGAACCGGATCGGCTATCGCAACGGGATCAGCCTGGGCCTGTTGATCTCGGCCGTGGGGACGCTGCTGTTCTACCCGGCGGCCAACACCCGCTCGTTCCCGCTGATGCTGTCGGGGCTGTTCATCGTCGGCCTGGGCTTTGCCTTGCAGCAGATCGCCGCCAATCCTCTGGCCATCGTGATGGGCAACCCGGCCACCGGCGCGCAACGCCTGACCATGGCCGGTGGCGTCAACAACTTCGGGACCACCATCGGCCCGCTGCTGGTCAGCTTCGCCATCTTCGGCAGCCTGGCCACGGGCAACACCGAGGCCAGCATCGAAAGCGTCAAGACGCCCTACCTGGTGCTGGGCGTGGCCTTCGTGCTGGTGGCGCTGTTCTTCCGCTTCTCGTCGGTGCCCAACCACATCGACCTGGACGCGTTGGCCGCGGATGAGGCCGAGGATGCCGGCAAGCTGGTCCACAAGCCCTCGGCATTCGCCTATCCGCAACTGGCATTGGGGATGCTGGCGATCTTCGTCTATGTCGGCGTCGAGGTGTCCACGGTTTCCAACCTGCCGGCCTACCTGCACGAGGGCCTGGGGATCCAGACCCACCACTTGGCCCCGTACGTCTCGCTGTATTGGGCCAGCCTGATGATCGGCCGCTGGACCGGTGCGGCCGGCGCGTTCGAGGTGGGCGCGGGCGTGCGCAGGATGTTGACGCTGATCCTGCCGTTCCTCGCCTTCGGGGTGTATCTGGCGGTCAATGCCATCGCCCAGCACGACGTCTCGCAGTTCTACGGCTATGCCTTGGTCATCGTGCTGATGATCGCGGCCACCCTGCTGAGTCGCGGCAACCCGGCACGGATGCTGCTGTACTTCGCGCTGTGCGGCATCACCGCCCTGCTGATCGGCATGGCGTCCACCGGCAAGACCAGCATCATCGCGTTCATCAGCGTGGGCCTGTTCTGCAGCACGATGTGGCCGTGCATCTTCGCGCTGGCCATCGCCGGGCTGGGCCGGCATACCAACCAGGGCAGCAGCCTGCTGATCATGATGATCATGGGGGGCGGCTGGATCAGCCTGGCGCAGGGCGCGCTGGCCGACCGGGTGGGCGTGCACATGAGTTTCTGGGTCGGCGTGGCCTGCTTTGCCTACCTTGCCTTCTACGCAGTGGCGGCAAGCCGCTCGTTGCGGCGCCAGGGCATCGATCTGGACCGGCTGGCCGGGGATCGCGGCCACTGAGCCTGCCGGCCGCCGCAAGGCGGCCTGGCCCGATCAGCTGCCGGCGGCGGGGCCGGTGGAACGCCGCAGCTGCAGGGCATAGGGCACCTCGACGATGCCGCCGCGGCCGGGCTCGCGGATCTCGCGCAGCAGCTCCAGTGCCGCCAGCCGCCCCATGTCGCGGGTGGGCTGGCGCACCGTGGTCAGCGCCGGGTACACCTGATGGGCGATGGGGATGTCGTCGAAGCCGCACACCGACACGTCCCCCGGCACCGACAGCCCGCGCTCGCTGACCGCGCAGATGACCCCGGCGGCCATGTCGTCGTTGGCGGCGAAAATGGCCGTCGGCGGGCGATCCAGATCCAGCAGCCGGTTGGCCGCCACGTACCCGGATTCGTGGGTGAACTCGCCGGCCACCACCAGCGCGGGGTCTTCCTCCAGACCGGCCCGACGCAGGCCTTCGCGATAGCCTTGCAGGCGCCAACCGGTGGCGCCATGCGCGGGGTGGCCGCTGATGTGCGCGATCCGGCGATGCCCCAGCGCAACCAAGTGCTCCATCAGCGCGCAAACTGCCCCGAACTCGTCCACCACCACCCCCACCCGGCGATGCGGCTCCATCGCCGAGACGCTGGACCATGGCACCTCCAGCGCTGCCAGGCGGCCCAGCAAGGCGGCATCGTCGGTCAACGGCGGCGTCAACAACAATCCATCCAGCTGTGTCTGCAACACCAGCGCCTCGACCTTCGCCACCAGACGCTTGTCGAGGTAGGTCAACGGCACCAGCATCAGGTTGTAGTGCTGCGACTGGCAGGCGTCCAGCACGCCCATCTCGATTTCCATCAGGTAGTTGGCCGACGGGTTGTCGAACAGCAGCGCCACCAGGTACGACCGCCGCCCTGCCAGTACCCGCGCCGACGGCAGCGGGCGATAACGCAACGATTTCACCGCCGCCTCGACCCGCTGGCGGGTACGTTCCGACACGTTCGGCTCGTTGTTGAGCACGCGCGAGACGGTCTTCATCGACACTCCCGCGCGCTCGACCACGTCCTCGATACGGACCCGGCCAGCCTTGGGCCTGCCACCACCCTCATCCCCATGTCGCTTACTGCTGCCCATACTGTGTCCGATTCGAGTTCCAGTTCTGACCGTCACCCCGCGTCGGCGGCAACGTGGCTGCCGCCGCTTCCCCCATGGCGGCATGTCGCTCTGCAACAAGCCATGATAGGCTGAAGTCGCTATTCTGCGCGCACATGACAACGCTGTCACGGCGCCCTGCACCAAATCTCACGCCGTCGTCTATCGAACCGAGGAGCCCGCCGTCATGACGCTTCGCCTCTCCGCATCGCACCTGTCCATGCGCCTCCGGTCGCTGCGCATCGGTGCCCTGGCCTGTGTGGTCGCCACATGCACCGGCGTGCTGCACGCCGCACCACCGCAGGCCGCCACGACTGGCACTGACCCCGTGACCATCCATCCCGATATCTGGCCGCAGCCGGTCTGGCCATTGCCACCCGATCCCGCGCTGGAGCGCCGCATCGACGCACTGATGGCAACGTTATCGGTGGAGGAGAAAGTCGGCCAGATCATTCAGGGCGATATTGATTCGATCACCCCGGACGATGTGCGCAAGTATCGGCTGGGTTCGATCCTGGCCGGCGGCGGTTCCGACCCCGGCAAGCGCTACAACGCCCCACCAAAGGATTGGCTGGCGCTGGCTGATGCGTTCTGGGAAGCCTCGATGGACACCTCCGGCGGTGGCCACGCCATCCCGATAATCTGGGGCATCGACGCAGTGCACGGCCAAAGCAACATCGTCGGCGCCACGCTGTTCCCGCACAACATCGGGCTGGGCGCAACCCGAGACCCCGAACTGATCCGCGAGATCGGCCGCATTACTGCCATCGAGACGCGCGTCACCGGCATGGAATGGACGTTCGCGCCAACCGTAGCAGTGCCGCAGGACGACCGCTGGGGCCGCACCTACGAAGGCTATTCGGAAAGCCCGGAGGTGGTGGCAATGCTGGCACCGGCGATGGTCGAGGGCCTGCAAGGCAAGGCCGGTACAGCCGACTTCCTGGACGACCGCCACGTCATGACCACCGTCAAGCATTTCCTCGGCGACGGCGGCACCACCAATGGCAAGGACCAGGGCGACACCCGCGTCAGCGAAACAGTGCTGCGCGACGTACACGCCGCCGGTTATGTGCCGTCGATCGCGGCCGGCGCGCAATCGGTGATGGCTTCCTACAACAGCGTCAACGGCCAGAAAATGCATGGCCACAAGGTGCTGCTGACCGATGTCCTGAAAGGCCGCATGCAGTTTGGCGGCTTCGTGGTCGGCGACTGGAACGGCCACGGCCAGGTGCCGGGTTGCAGCAACACCGACTGCGCGCAGGCCTTCAATGCCGGCCTCGACATGGCGATGGCGCCCGACAGCTGGAAAGGCCTGTACGAAACAACGCTGGCGCACGTAAAGTCCGGCGACATCCCGATAGCGCGCCTCGATGACGCGGTGCGTCGCATCCTGCGCGTAAAGTTCCGGATGGGCCTGTTCGAAAAACCGAAACCGTCCCAGCGCACACTTGGTGGCAGATTCGACCTGCTGGGATCGCCCGAGCACCGTGCCGTTGCGCGTCGTGCGGTACGCGAATCGCTGGTACTTCTGAAGAACGCTGGCGGCATCCTGCCACTATCACCCAAGCAACGCATCCTGCTGGCGGGTGACGGCGCTGACAACCTGGCCAAGCAAAGTGGCGGCTGGACACTTACCTGGCAGGGGGGCGGCACCCATCGAGATGATTTCCCGAATGCCGACTCGATCTGGGACGGCTTCCGCAAGCAGATCGAGGCTGCTGGCGGCAAAGCAGAGCTGGCTCCTGATGGCAAATATCAAGTGAAGCCGGATGTCGCCATCGTGGTCTTTGGCGAGGATCCCTACGCCGAGTTCCAGGGTGACCTGCCGAATCTGATGTTCAAGGCAGGCAAGTCCGGCGACCTCGAAATGATCAAACGGCTCAAGGCGGACGGCATTCCAGTGGTGGCGGTGTTCCTCAGCGGCCGCCCACTGTGGGTCAACCGTGAGATCAATGCCGCCGACGCCTTCGTCGCTGCCTGGCTGCCCGGATCAGAAGGCGCCGGGATCGCCGACGTGCTGCTACGCAAGCCCGACGGTGGCATACAGTTCGATTTCCACGGCAAGCTGAGCTTCTCCTGGCCCAAGCGGGCCGACCAGTTTGCCAACAACGTCGGCCAGCCCGGCTACGACCCGCTGTTTCCGTTCGGCTATGGCCTGACCTATGCCGACAAGGGCACATGGACCCCGCTCCCGGAAGACCCGGGCCTCGCCGGCGACGCCGGGCAGCGCGACCAACCGTGGTTCGACCGCGGCGTTGCGACGACCGGCATGACCCTGCAATTGGCCGGTGCCGACGGCGTGGTGATGGATGTGATCCATCCCGCCGCGACCACCGCCGATGGCGCACTGGTGATGCGCGCGATCAACACCACCGTCCAGGAAGGCGCGCGCCAGTTCGATTTCCGCGGTCCCGCCCAGGTGCGGTTGCACGCCAATGCACCGCTGGATCTGGCCAGCGAGGCCCAGGGCGGGATGGCGGTGATCGCCACCTTGCGTGTCGATGCCCTGCCGGCGGACGGCGCAGCTGCTTTCATGGTCGGCTGCGGCGAGGGCTGCCGCGCCGAGCTGCCGCTGGGGCCGACACTGGCCATGCTGCCGCGCGGCCAATGGTCGCAACTGGCCGTGCCGCTGCGCTGTCTGCAGGTTGCCGGTGCCGACGCCGGCAACCTGTCGGTGCCGTTCGCGATTCGTGGCAGCGCCGGGCTGCAGCTGTCGCTGTCGCAGGTGGCGCTGGGCACCCGCTTCGACCAGCGCGTGGAATGCCCGCCGCAGTAGCGCAGTGCGCCACCGCAGGCCCGCCCTGCCTGCCTTGCTTCACTGCGCCGCAGGCCAGCGGAAAGTCACCACGCTGCGCCCCGGCAAGGCGTGACGGAAGCGACGCCCGCCCTCGCGCACGTGGATGACGCGCGGCTGCGGGTTCGCATTGCTGACCACCAGCACGCGGCTGCCATCGGGGTTGACGAACGCCACGTTGGCCACGCCCGCCTCCGTCGCGGTGGACGCCACGCGCCATGCGTCACGGCGGACGAACCGGCTGGCATGCGCGAGCGCGTAGTAATCGTCGGTGCGGGTGACCGCGCCGGTCTTCGCATCGAGGGTCACCACGCCGCGGCAGGTGCCGCAGCCGCCGGCATGCGGGCCATTGTCCTGATCCAGTGCCAGGTTCCAGAACAGGACGCCACGCGCCCAGTGGCGGGTGGTGTCCACGATCAACCGTTCCACCTGCTGGGTAAGACCGCCACTGCGGATGGGCTCCCAATCGCCACCGGAGCACTCGGTCATGTAGACATCCACGTCCGGATGCGCCTGCCGGACCCGTGATTGCGCCGCTGGCAGCCCCCCATAGCAATGCCAGGCCACGGCATCCACGTAGCGCGCCGCCGCCGGATCGGCCAGCACCGCCAACGGCTCCTCCGGCTTGTCCCAGTTGTGGTCCCAGTCGAACACCTGCACCTGGGGTGCGTGCCGCTCCAGCAGCGGCCCCAGATGGTCGCCGATGAACCGGGCCCGGGCCGGCGCGTTGAAGCGCATGCCCGGATAATCCGCGGGCTCGAAGTCCGGCTCGTTCTGCACGGTGAGCGCGCGGACCGGAATGCCCTCCCCGGCCATCGCCTCGACATAGCGCAGCAGATAGCGGGCAAAGGCATCGTAGTACTCCGGCAGCAAGCGCCCGCGGATCAGGCTGCCGCTGTCTTTCATCCACCCCGGCGCGCTCCACGGCGAGGCCATGACCCACAGCTGGGGGTTGATCGCCAGCGCCTGCCGCGTCACCGGAATCACGTCGTCGCGGTTGGCATCGAGGCTGAAGTGGCGCAGCGCCGGATCGGGCCGGCCCGCCGGCGGATCGTCCAGGCTGTAATGGTGGCGCGAGAAGTCGGAGGCGCCGATGGTCAGCCGCACGAAGTCGAAACCGATGCCGTCACCGTCGCGACCGAACAGTTCGCGCAGCAGGGCTTCGCGCTGGGCCGGCGCCATCCGCTGCTGGATCAGCCACGCCGAGGCATCGGTGATCGCCGCGCCGAACCCCACCATGCGCTGGTAGCGCGTCGCAGCGTCGATCTCGATCGAAACGGCCGCCGCCGGCAGCGGATCCTCGCGGCGGTCCACCGCATCGAAGTCCAGCGTGGCCGGCGCCAGCGCAAGCCGGTGGTCGGCCGTGGTGGTCCAGGCTTCCAGCTCGGCCGCCGCCGGCCGCACGCCGGCCTGCGGCGTGGCGCACCCTGCGGCCAGCGTCGCCAGCAGCAACGCCCCGCCGCGTTGTGCCCACTGGCCTCGGGCAATTCTGGTGCAGCGCACCAAAAAATTCTCACGATCCACTGAAATTACGGGTGTTCGCCCCATCGACAGGCTCCGCGCAAGGATTTGAGTTGACATCGGGAATGTTTGCTTTTCATTATGACAGCGCTGTCAAAATCTTTCGCACCGGGGGAAACATCCATGCCGCAGTCACACCATCGCTCCACCGTTCCGGCAATGCCCACGCAACGCCGCTTTTCCGCCCTGCCCCGCGCCAGCGCGCTGGCCCTGGCCTGCTCCGCCGTGCTGGCATTCTCCGCACAAGCCCAGCAGGCGCAGTCGGCCGATGCCGGCAAGGCACCGGCGCAGGAAACCGCCAAGACCCTCGACAAGGTGGAGGTGATCGGCATCCGCCGCAGCATCGCCACCTCGGTGGAAACCAAGAACGAGGCCACCTCGATCGTCGAGGCGGTGTCGGCCGAGGACATCGGCAAGCTGCCCGACATCAGCATCGCCGACTCCATCTCGCGCCTGCCGGGCCTGACCATGCAGCGGGTCGACGGGCGTGGTCAGGTGATCCACATCCGCGGCATGTCCGAACAGTTCGCCGGCACCCTGCTCAATGGCCGCGAACAGGTCAGCACCGGCGACAGCCGCGGCGTGGAGTTCGACCAGTACCCGGCCGAGCTGATCAACGCGGTCACCGTCTACAAGACCCCCGATGCCTCGCTCATCGGCCAGGGCCTGTCCGGCACCGTCGACATGCAGACCGTGCGCCCGCTGGACTTCAAGGAACGCAAGATCGTGGTGGGCGCGCAGGGCGAGCGCAACTCGTTCGGCAAGCTCACCGACGGCGGCAAGCACACCGGCTACCGGCTGTCCGCCTCGTACATCGACCAGTTCGCCAACGACACCATCGGCCTGGCGATCGGCGCGGCCCGGCTCAATGCCCCGTTCCAGGAAAAGCACTACAAGTCCTGGTGGTGGGCCAACACCAGCCTGTGGGGCGCACCGCAAGGCGCCAAGCCGGACGACGCCATTGCCCTGCAAGGCGCCGAGGCCTGGGTCAAGTCGCGCGATGCCACCCGCGACGGCGTGATGGCCGTGCTGGAATTCAAGCCCAACGACACCTGGCACAGCGTGCTGGACGCCTACCACTCGAAGTTCGACCAGAGCGAGTGGATGCGCGGCGCGATGTGGACCAACGACCCCTGGTGGAACAACGGCGCCGTCACCTACACCAGCGCCAACACCACCAACTACAACGGCACCCCGGTGGTGACCAGCGGCACCCTCAGCGGCATCCGGCCGGTGGTGCGCAACGACAACAACCTGCGCAACGACACCCTGTCGGCCTTCGGCTGGAACACCGAATACAAGACCGGCCCGTTCACGGTGACCGCCGATCTCAGCTATTCGCGCGCCGAACGCGAGCAGTCCATGCTGGAAACCTATGCCGGGATGACCACCGGGCTGAACGTGGACTTCCGCATCCCGCTGAGCGCCGGCTATGCCTGGTACGGCCTGCCCGACCTGTCCGCGCCGGCCAGCGTGAAGCTGGGCGACCCGCAGGGCTGGGGACATGATGGCCGCCTGGAGGACTCGCGCCAGGTCGATACCCTGAAGGCGTTCCGGCTGTCGCTGAACCACGCCCTGGATTCCTCGTTCCTGTCCAGCTACGACATCGGCTACAACTTCAGCCGCCGCAGCAAGGACAAGCACGCCGATGTCTATTTCGCCGACCTGCCCGGCCGCACCCCGGTGGCGGTGGATCCCTCCCTGCTGCAGTCGCCCACCGACCTCGGCTTCGCCGGCATGGGCAGCGTGCTGACCTTTGACCCGCGTGCGCTGCTGTCGCGCTACTACAACGTGCACCTGAGCGAAACCAACGACGATCTGCAGAAGGACTACCGGATCGAGGAAGACATCGGCACCTTCTACGCCAAGGCCAACATCGACACGACGCTTGGCGAGCGCGTCAATCTGCGCGGCAACGTCGGCTTCCAGTACATCCACACCAACCAGAAATCGAACGGCGTCGGCATCACCCCCACCGGCCCCGCAGCGGTGTCCGGCGTGGGCGCCTCGTACAACGACTTCCTGCCCAGCATCAACCTGGTGTTCGATTTCAACAATGGCTGGAACCTGCGCGTCGGCGCGGCCAAGGAACAGATGCGGCCGCGCATCAACGACATGGGCGCGTACGCCAATGTCGGCGTCAGCGTCGGCAATGGCGTCGCCCAGTGGTCCGGCAGCGGCGGCAACCCGCGGCTGGAGCCCTTCCGCGCCAAGGCGTTCGATATCTCGGTGGAGAAATACTTCGGGCCGGCCAGCTACGTCGCACTGGCGGCGTTCTACAAGGACCTGGAGTCGTACGTCTACACCAGCACCATCCCGTGGGACTTCTCCGGCTACGAATTCGATACCCCGACCCCGCCGCAGTCCAACATCGGCACCTTCTCGGCGCCGGCCAATGGCCAGGGCGGCTACATGCGCGGCGTGGAGTTCAGCACCTCGCTGGGTGGCGAGCTGCTGCATCCGGCGCTGGAGGGCTTCGGCTTGCTGCTGAACGGCTCCTACACCGAATCGTCGATCGACCCGGACGGCCCCGGCGGCTCCAGTACCGACACCATCCCGGGGCTGTCGAAGATCGTCGCCAACGCCACCGTGTTCTACGAGAAGAACGGGTTCTCGGCCCGCGTGAGCGAGCGCTTCCGCGACCCCTACCGCGGCGAGTACAGCTACATCTTCGGGCAGCGCAGCTACCGCTATACCCGCAGCGAGCGGACCATCGACATGCAGGTGGGTTATGACTTCCCGCAAACCAGCCGTCTGCATGGCCTGTCGCTGCTGCTGCAGGTGAACAACCTCAACAACGAACCGTTCACCACCCAGGTGAGTGATTCCAACGGGCTGGGCCTGATGTTCCCCGAGGAATACACCGAGTACGGGCGCCAGTACCTGCTGGGCGTGCGCTACTCGTTCTGACGCACCGGCACGGTGGCCCGCAGACGCGGGCCGCCGTGCCGCGCCGTCGTAAAGTGGCGCGTCCCCCCAACCGCGGAGCGCCCACCATGATCGACCTGTACTACTGGCCCACCCCGAACGGCCACAAGATCACCCTGTTTCTTGAAGAAGCCGGTCTGGACTATCGGATCGTGCCGGTGGATATCGGCAAGGGCGCGCAGTTCGAGCCCGCATTCCTGGCGATCTCGCCCAACAACAAGATGCCGGCCATCGTCGATCACGACCCCGGCGACGGCGGGGCGCCAATCACGGTGTTCGAATCCGGTGCGATCCTGCGCTACCTGGCGGAGAAGACCGGCCGCTTCACCGGCGTGGCCGAAGGTGCCGATGCCGCCAGCGCCCGCCGGCAGCGCATCGAGGTGGACGAATGGCTGTTCTGGCAGGTCGCCGGGCTGGGGCCGATGGCCGGGCAGTACGGTCACTTCCATGTGTACGCGCCAGAGGTGATTCCCTATGCACGCGAGCGCTACCGCAAGGAAGTCGAGCGCCTCTTGGGCGTCCTCGACAGGCGTCTGGCCGGGCGTGAGTGGATCGCCGGCGCCAGCTACAGCATCGCCGACATGGCGGCATATCCGTGGATCAATGTGTACGACAAGGCACCCATTGACCTGACCCCGTTTGCCCACGTGCGCCGCTGGCATGCCGCGATCGCCGCCCGCCCAGCCACCGCACGTGCCTACGCGCTGGTGCGGCAGGTCAATCCGAATGCGGGCAAGCCGCTGTCGGACGAGGAGAAGAAGGTGCTGTTCGGGCAGGGGCCGCGCTGACCCCGGACACGACGACGGCGCCCGTGGGCGCCGTCGTGCAGAGCAGTTTGGATTGCGCCGTCAGAACTGCGGTTTCAGCTCGAACTCTTTCGGCGGCGTAGCGCCCAAAAGGTGCTGCACAAAGTAGTCCCAGCGGCGACGCATCACGTAGTAGCTGTCGGCGCCAAAGCCGTGGCGGGCGTGCGGCAACAGCAGCAGGTCGAAGTCCTTGTTGGCCTTGATCAAGGCATCCACCACCAGCAGGGTGGACTGCGGCGGCACGTTGTCGTCCATCATGCCGTGAATCAAGAACAATCGGCCTTTGAGGTTCTTCGCCTGCGAGGCATTGTCCTGGCCGGTGTAGTTGCTAGTGCCGTCGGCCTTCTTTTCGAGCAGGCCGTGGTAGCGCTCACCCCAGTCGTCCTCGTAGGACAGGTTGTCGTGGTTGCCGGATTCGGCGATACCGACCTTGTACACGTCCGGGTAGCGGAACATCGCCGCCGCCGTGGCATTGCCGCCACCGGAATGACCCCAGATGCCGGCGCGGGTGGTGTCGATCCACGGATAGCGCTGGCCCAGCTGCTGCAGCGCCGCCACCTGGTCGGGCAGGGTGTTGTCGGCCATGTTGCCGTACCAGGCATCCTGGAACGCCTTGCTGCGCAGCGGCGTGCCCATGCCGTCCAAGGCGATGACGATGAAGCCCAGCTCCGCCAGCGCCTGATGGTCACCGTGCGCGGGCACGAAGCTGCGGCTGCGCACCGAGCCCACCTGCGGGCCGGGGTAGATGTAGGTGATGATCGGGTACTTCTTCTTCGGGTCGAAGTTCGACGGCTTGAACAGCTGGCCGTAGAGGTCGGTCTTGCCGTCGCGCGCCTTCACCGTGAACGCCTCCGGCGCGACCCAGCCGGCGGCCTTCAGCCGGGTCAGGTCGGCGCGGGCCAGCTCGGCCACCTGCCTGCCATCGGCATCGCGCACCACCGCCACCGGTGCCGTGGCAATGGTGGAGTAGATGTCGAGGATGTACTTGCCATCCGCCGAGGCGGTGAGGCTGTGGTTGGCGTCCTCCGGCGTCAGCAGCTGCACGTCGCCGCCGTCCAGACCGAGCTTGTAGAGGTGCACGAAGTACGGGTCGCGCCCGGCTTCGCGGCCGACGCCGGTCACCCACAGCACCCGGCGCACCGGGTCCAGATGCAGGATCGAGGTGACATTCCAATCGCCACGGGTGAGCTGGCGCTTTTGCTTGCCGGTGGTCAGGTCGTGCAGGTAGAGATGCCCCCAGTTGGACTTCTGGCTGAACCAGAGGAACTCGTTGCTCTCCGGCAGGTAGCGCCAGTTGGCCTGCCCCAGCGTCGGCGCGCTCTGGTACTGGGTGGCCACTGTCTCGGTGTACACGTCACGCACCTTGCCGGTGGCGGCATCGGCCACGCGCAGGGTGGCGGACTTGTGACCACGATCCGTGCTGATGAACGCCAGGGTCTTGCCGTCGGGCGCCCACTGCACGTCGTCCCAGCCGTCATCACAGACCAGATCGTCAGAACAGGTGGAACGGTGCGGTTCCGGCGGCAGTTGCAGGCGGATCAGCGCCGGCGCAGGCCCGGTCAGATCAATGATCACCCGTTCGATCATGATGATGTCCGGATCACCGGCGAACGGATATCTCCACTGCTCGACCCTGGGCGCACCGACATTGGTGGTAACCAGGGTCATGCGGTTGACCTTGCGCTGATCCTGGCGGAAGGTGGCGATCTTTTTGCCATCCGGGGACCACACCACGATGGCGTTGTCGGTGTGCTTCCAGCCGGCATTGTCGGTGGCGTAGCCGTAGTCAGGCTGACCGTCGAACGTCAGCTGGGTTTCCTTGCCGGTGGCCAGCTCGCGCAGCCACAGGTTCCAATCACGGATGAACACTTCGCGCGTGCCATCCGGCGAGGGCGCACCCGGCTCGCTGCCGGACGGGGCGCGCGCGATCGCCGTGCAGCCGTCGGCTTCGCAGCGGAAACTGCCGGCCGGCGTTTTGATCTGCAACGCGCCATCGGCGGCGCGCCGCAACGTCAGTGGCGGCAGCCGGTCGGGGTTGACCGGGTGCCCCTTGCCGCCGGCGGCGGCATTCATGGCCGCGGCCAGTGCCTGGGCGTCGAACGCGGGGGCGGTTTTGCCGGTAACCGGATCGAAGCGGAGATAGCGGGTCTTGCCGTCCGTCTGCTCGCGGTAGATCAGGCTGCCGTCATCCAGCCACTGTCCGCCGCTGACCCAGTGATCCACCAGCGGCGCCGTGCGGTCGCCCAGCATCGCCGCCGCACGGGCATAGTCGGCCTCGGTGACGGCCTGCGTCGCATTTGCCTGCGTCGTGACCATCAGCAGAGCCCCCGCCAGCAGGGGGGCCAGGGTGTGCCATCGTCCCATCGCATCCTCATCCGTTTCCAAAGCGGTTGCACAACGTGCTGATGCTACCGCGGCAGCCACCTGCCCACCCGTGCCTTTGGTCGTCCCGGCATCGGGCCACCGGACACCCGCGCTATCATCCGCAGCCTGATGTCCCTACCCTCTGCCGCGTCTTCCCCTGCCCCCGCGCTGCGCGTCGAGTACGTCGATGCGCCGCTGGCGCACGTGCTCGCCACACCGGGGCTGCTGGCGGTGTTCGGTTTCGGGGACGCCGCCCCGCCCCAGCACCCGGATCCGCGCTACCGCCACATCGCGCTGCCCGCGCTGGGCCGGCCGCCGCTGGAATGCTGGTGGGTGGAGGATGCCGTGCACTGCGGGCACGACGCCGGCATTGCCTGGAGCCGCGCCGGCACGCTCAGTTTTGGTGCACTGGAATTGCCCGACCACGGCGATGCCGAAGCCACCACCGCCACCGCCTATGCCCGTTTGCAGCGCTGGCTGGCCGACAGCCCGCATCCCCATCTGCTGCGTGTCTGGAACTACCTGGACGCGATCACCGCCGGCGACGGTGATGCCGAGCGCTATCGCCGCTTCTGCGTTGGCCGCGCGCGCGGCATCGGGCGGCCGCAAGCGCCGGGGGAACTGCCGGCCGCCACCGCCATCGGCCATCCGCAGCCGACCGGCCGAATGCTGGTGTACTGGCTGGCCGCCAGCACACCCGGCACACCGCTGGAGAATCCGCGCCAGGTGCAGGCCTGGCGTTACCCGCGTCAGTACGGGCCGCAACCGCCGGGGTTTGCGCGTGCCCTGCTGCCTCCCTCGCCGGCGATGCCGCTGCTGATCTCCGGCACCGCTGCGGTGGTCGGCCACGCATCCCACGGCGAGTCGTTGCGCGAGCAGCTCAACGAGATCCTGACCAACCTGCGCAGCCTGCTGACCGCGGCCCGCGCACTGCGTCCCACCCTGCCCGCAACCCCCGGCCCCGGCAGCCGGCTCAAGGTCTATGTGCGCGATGCCGAGGCGATGCCGACCGTGGACGCCTGGCTGCAGGCGCACCTGCCCGACGTTCCGCGCATCGTGCTGCATGGCCATGTCTGCCGGCGCGAGCTACAGGTGGAAATCGACGGCTGCCACGGCTGATCCCCCGAGGCGCGGATGCACCGGTATGCTGCGCCGGTTCGGGCCTACCTCGCACCAAGGAGAACGCGCACATGGGACTCATCAGCCTGATCTGGGGCATTCTGGCCCTGCTGTGGATGCTGCTGGCCTTCATCCCGCTGCTGGGCTGGGGCAACTGGTTCATGATCCCGTTCGCGGTGGTGGGCGCGATCATCGCCGCGCTTGGCCTGATCATCGCCGGCCCAGGTGGGCGCAGCCGCGCCAAGGCCGGGCTGCTCCTCAACCTCACCGCCATCGTGGTCGGTGCGGCCCGCCTGCTGCTGGGCGGCGGCGTGCTCTGAATGCGTTGACCTCAGGCAAAGGCCATCGCGCCGACGGGCGTACACTGAGTGGCATGAATACCACTGCCCGCATCCTCCCCGTGCGTCCGCGCCGCATGCGCCGTGACGCTTTCTCGCGCCGGCTGATGCGCGAAACCGTCCTGACCTGCAACGATCTGATCTACCCGGTGTTCGTCCATGAGGGATCCGGCCGGATCCCGGTGCCGTCGATGCCCGGCGTGGAACGCCTGTCGATCGACGAACTGCTGCGCGTCGCAGAACAGGCCCTGCACCTAGGGGTGCCCGTGCTGGATCTGTTCGGCGTGCCCGACCCGGCCCGCAAGACCGCAGATGGACGCGCCGCCTGGGATGAGGACGGCATCGTGCCGCGTGCGGTGCGGGCACTGAAAGCGCGCTTCCCCGAGCTGGGTGTGATGACCGACCAAGCGCTCGACCCGTACACCACACACGGCCAGGACGGGCTGATTGACGCCAGCGGCTACATCCTCAACGACGAAACCGTCGAGGCGCTGATCCGGCAATCCCTGGTGCATGCCGCAGCCGGCGCCGACATTCTCTCGCCCAGCGACATGATGGACGGCCGCATCGGCGCCATTCGCAACGCTCTGGAAAACGCCGGCTTCATCCACACCCGCATCATGGCCTACAGCGCCAAGTACGCCAGCAGCTTCTACGGCCCGTTCCGGGACGCCGTGGGCAGCGCCGGCAACCTCGGCAAAGCCGACAAGTTCACCTACCAGATGGACCCGGCCAATAGCGACGAGGCCCTGCACGAAGTGGCGCTGGATCTGGCCGAGGGGGCCGACATGGTGATGGTCAAGCCGGGCCTGCCCTATCTGGATGTGCTGTATCGGGTCAAGCAGCAGTTCCGTCGGCCGACGTTTGCCTATCAGGTCAGCGGTGAGTACGCGATGATCCAGGCCGCCGCCGCGCAGGGCTGGATCGACCGCCGCCAGGTGGCGATGGAGTCGCTGCTGGCCTTCAAACGCGCCGGTGCCGACGGCATCCTCACCTATTTCGCACTGGATGCCGCCCGCTGGCTGCGGGAATGAAAGGAGGTTGCCGATGCGCCGCTATGCCGTGTTTGGCTCACCGATCGCCCACTCGCTCTCGCCGCGCATCCATACCGCGTTTGCCCGGCAGACTGGCATCGCCCTGGAGTATCTGGCCATCGAGGCCACCCGCGACACCTTCCCGGCCATACTCGCGGCCAGCGGCGTCGCAGGCGCCAACATCACCCTGCCGCTCAAGGAAGTCGCTTTTGCGCACTGCCGCAGTGTCAGCGCACGCGCACGCCGAGCCGGGGCGGTCAACACCCTGACTCGCACCGACGCCGGCTGGCACGGCGACAACACCGACGGCGCAGGTCTGGTGCGCGACCTGACCGAACGCCACGGCGTCGATCTGCGCGAGCGGCGGGTGCTGCTGCTGGGCGCCGGCGGCGCTGCCCGCGGCGTCGCCCCCGCTTTACTGGATGCCGGCATCGACGCGCTGTACGTGGTGAACCGCAACAGCGCACGCGCCGACGCGCTGGCGGATGCACTCGGCGACCCCGCCCGGGTACACGCCCGCGGCTGGGACGCGCTGCCGACACTGGGCGAGTTCGACCTGCTGGTCAACGCCACCTCGGCCGGCCAGACCGGCACCCCCCTGCCGCCCCTGCCGATGGCGCTGGCCGCCCCTCGCAGCGTTGCGGTGGATCTGGCCTACGGCCGGGCAGCCGTGCCCTTCACGGCCTGGGCCCGCGCCGCCGGCTGCGCGCAGGCGTTGGACGGGCTGGGCATGCTGGTGGAACAAGCGGCGGAAAGCTTCCAGTGCTGGCACGGCGTGCGTCCAGACACCGACCCGGTCTATGCCGACGTGCGCCGTCTCACCGATACGCAGCCCGTAAGCGACTAACCCAGATGCGCGACGCGCGCCCCCTGTGCGCGTCGCCTTTCGTCAACGCTCAAAGCGCCTGATTCAACACGCTGCGGTCACGCAATCGGAACGGCGTATTGCCCGACACCATCTCGCCGTTATTGAGATCGGACACACCCACGATCGGCTCCATGTCATCTGCTTTCTTCCATGGCGGATCCAGCCGGGGGCCGCGGTATTCGTAACGCCAGACGCCGACTCCATCGCGCTCGATTTCATCTGGCCCCTTTAGGGAATATTTCACCGGCACCTTGACGTCAATATCTTGCGTCTGCTCAGCGCTCGCGTTTTCGACACTGTACGTCCACTTCCGCGCAGCATCCGTCGCACTCTTTTCCAACAGCGCTCTTGCCTTGTCGAGGGCTCTTCGGCTGCCCTTGACATTATACAGGCTTGATTGTTCAGCAAATACATCCGCCACACTGCCATCCGGATTAAGGCGCAGGCGCAGCAACACGCTGCCCTCAATACCAGCCAACATCAATTCTTGAGGATATCGAGGGAAGGGGAGCCTATTCATCCTGGCCACCGCTTTGCCAGCCGCACGTTCGGCTGCCTCTCGGTCTTCCTTGGTCAACGGCGAAAATATGACATTGTCGATTTTGACCTCGTATTTTTGCTCCCCGATCTCCCGGGCCACCAGGGTGATCCGCATCGGCGTCTTCGCCCGAACCGGCTTGCCATCCTGCTCGATCGGCACAAATGCCCACTTCGGGATTGCCTTGTCCAGCATCTTCTGAATGTCCGGGGTGAGCTCGGTACGCAGGGCATAGGCTTCGACTTCGCCCTGGGTGCCAATGGTCAGCTCCCCATCCACCCGCATGGTCAACACGCTTTCGCCCGACCCCTGCTCCGCCGGTGCCGTCCCGGCCTGCGCCCCGGTACAGGCCAGCCACAGCGCCAGCACGCCTGCTTGCAACAAACGCATGGTTGCCTCTCCCTGGTGTTCGATCAAATCCCCACACACCCGAAATCTACCGCGCAAGACGCGCCCCTCATGACCCCGCGTCGCCCGCCAGATACTCGTCTTTCAAGCGTACGTAGTGGCCGGCGCTGTAGTAAAGCGCCTCGATCTCGGCATCACTCAGCATCCGCACTTTTCTGGCCGGGTTGCCCAGCCACAGCTCCCCCTCGCCCACCACCTTGCCCGGCGATACCAGCGCGCCGGCACCGACGAAGGCGTGCTTTCTCACCACTGCGCCGTCCAGCACGATGGCACCCATCCCGATCAGCACCGCATCCTCGATCGTGCAGGCATGGATGATGGCCTTGTGGCCGATGGTGACGTCGCTGCCGATGCGGGTGGCGAAACCGCCCAGCTTGGCGTGCGGGCCGTCGTGGCTGACGTGGATGACGGTGCCGTCCTGAATATTGGTGCGGTCGCCAATACGGATGAAATTGACGTCACCGCGGATGACCGTGTACGGCCACACCGACACATCATCACCCAGTACCACGTCGCCGATCACGCTGGCACGTGGATCGACATAAGTGCGGGCACCAAGCTGGGGCGCAATACCACGATAAGGGCGAATGTCCATCCCGGCATTATCGAACCTCTGACCGGAAAAACGGAATCTGCGCACCCGTCGGAGAGCACTGTCGGCCACGGCGGGCCGCATTCACCGCCTCCCGCTGCTGGATTCTGCGCCGCCCCGCACTACACTGGGCCGCATGGACACCACCCCGATCAGTGCGCTCGCCCCGACCTTGACCCGCCTGCGTACCGCCTGGCAGGCGCACAAACCCGACCTCGCCCAGCGCCGCGACGATCTGCGCCGCCTGCGTAGCGCCTTCAAGGCCCGGCTGGACGAGATGACGCGGGTGATCGCCGCCGATTTCGGGCATCGCTCGCTGGATGAGAGCCGGATCGCCGACGGCATGACCGTGCTCAACGACATCGACCACCTGCTGACCCATCTGCCGCGCTGGATGCGGCCACAGCGGGTGCCGGTCGGTTGGCGGTTCTGGCCCGGACGGGCCTGGATCGAGCCACACCCGTTGGGCGTGGTGGGCGTGATCGCACCGTGGAACTACCCGGTCAACCTGGCGCTGATCCCGCTGGCCACCGCAATTGCCGCCGGCAACCACGTCTATCTCAAGCCGTCCGAACACACGCCCCGCACCAGCGCCTTCCTGCGCGAGCTGCTGGCCCATGTGTTTCCGCCCGAGCGCGTGGATGTGGCCACCGGCGGCGCCGATGTCGGCGCGGCCTTTGCGGCGCTGCCGTTTGATCACCTGGTGTTCACCGGCTCCACCGCGGTCGGCCGCAAGGTGATGGCCGCTGCCGCCGCCAATCTCACCCCGTTGACCCTGGAACTGGGCGGCAAATCGCCAGCCCTGCTGTGTGACGACTTCCCCCTGGAGCAGGCGGCCGCCCGCATCGCCACCGGCAAGTGGTTCAACTGCGGCCAGACCTGCATCGCTCCGGATTACGTGCTGGTCCCCGCCGACCGCCGCGATGCCCTGGTCGATGCCCTGCGCCAGCAGGTGCAGGCGCGCTACGGCGCAGCCCTCGACAACCTGGACGACTACACCCGCATCATCAATGACGGCCAGTACGCCCGCCTGCAGGGCTATCTGGACGATGCCCGCGCGCATGGCGTTGCCATCATTCCCTTGGCCGGGCAGGCCGATCCGTCACGCCGCCTGCTGCCGCCCACGGTGCTGCTGGACCCGGACGATGCCACCCGGGTCATGCAGGAGGAAATCTTTGGCCCACTGCTCCCGCTCAAGAGCTACCGCACGCTGGATGAGGCCATCGCCTATATCAACAGCCACGACCGCCCGCTGGCGCTTTATCCATTCACCCACGACCGCGCCCGGCTGCGGCAGATCCTCGATGCCACCCTGGCCGGTGGCGTCAGCATCAACGACACCCTGTTCCACTTTGCCATCGGCAACCTGCCCTTCGGCGGGGTCGGGCCCAGCGGCATGGGGGCCTACCACGGTCGCGCCGGCTTTGATGCCATGAGCAAGGCACTGCCGGTGTTCCGCCAGGCCCGGCTGACCGCCGGCGACCTGCTCAGGCCGCCCTATGCCCGGGTCCGCTGGCTGCTCGACCGGATCGTGCGCTGACCACCCCGCCTTGCCCATGAAAATCGCCAGCTGGAACGTCAACTCGCTCAACGTGCGCCTGCCGCATCTGCAACGGTGGCTGCAGGAGGCCGCACCGGACGTGGTGGGCTTGCAGGAAACCAAACTGGAGGATCACCGCTTCCCCGACGCCGCGCTGGCGGAACTTGGCTACCGCAGCGTCTTCCACGGCCAGAAGACCTACAACGGGGTCGCGATCCTGGCACGGCAGGCCCCGCAGGCGGTGCAGATCGGCATCCCTGGCTTTGCAGACACCCAGGCCCGGGCGATCGCCGCCACCGTGGGCGAGTTGCGCATCGTCGATCTCTACGTGGTCAACGGCCAGGACGTGGGCAGCGAAAAATACGCCTACAAGCTGCGCTGGCTGGACGCCGTGCATGACTGGCTGGCCGATGAGCTCAAGACGTATCCGAACCTGGTGGTGCTGGGCGATTTCAACATCGCGCCCGACGATCGCGACGTGCATGACCCACAGCTCTGGAATGCAGACCATATCCTCACCTCCAGCGCCGAGCGTGCCGCGCTCCAACGCCTGCTGGCGCTGGGCCTGCACGACGGGTTGCGTCTGCACACCCAGGAAGGCGGGCTGTTTAGCTGGTGGGATTACCGGCAGGCCGCGTTCCGCCGCAACCTCGGGCTGCGCATCGACCTCACCCTGGTGTCCGACGCCTTGCGCCCGCACGTGCAGGCGGCCGGCATCGACACCACGCCGCGGAGCTGGGAGCGCGCCAGCGACCACGCGCCGGCGTTCGTCGTTCTCGACTGAGCCATCGGCGAAGGCAGCAAACACGAAGGCCCGGTGGTTGCCGGGCCTTCGCATGACGTCCGCGTCTGCCGCGCGTCAGCGCACGCGGCCGCGCCGGAACAGGTTGACGATGGCCAGCAGGACGATCGCGCCCAGAAAAGCGGACACGTAGCCCATGAAGCCGGCACCCCCGATCAGCGGGGCGATGAGCCAGCCGCCGATCCACGAACCGATGATGCCGACCACCACGTTGAGGATGATCCCCTGCTGCGCGTCCGTCTTCATGACGATACTGGCCAGCCAGCCGATGATGCCGCCGATAACCAACCAGATGATGAGACTCATGGACATGCCCTCCTGTGAATGCGCGCGAGGCGGCCCGTCCTCCCCGCGATGCCCCGGTGCGGAACGCTCCGGGCACGACGCCAGTCTACCGCACCGGGCGTGACGGCAGCGTTCGCGTCTCTGACCGGCCATTCAGCCGGGCGGCACTGGCGCGGCATACTGTGCGCATGACCGTCGATATCACCGCCCTGCGGCCCGTGCTGGATGCCGGGCTGCAGCAGCTTTCCCTCGACCCGGCGCTGGCTGAGCCACTGCTGGACTATCTGGCGCTGCTGCAGCGCTGGAACGCCACCTACAATCTGACCGCCATCCGCGACCCGCACGAAATGCTGGTCAAGCACCTGCTGGATTCGCTGGCGATGCAGCCGTACGTGGCGGGCCTGACCAGCCTGGCCGATCTCGGCACTGGCCCCGGTCTGCCGGGCATCCCGCTGGCGATCGCCACGCCGGGGCTGCGGGTGACCCTGGTGGAAAGCAACGGCAAAAAAGCGCGCTTCCTGCGCGAAGCGGTCCGCCAGCTTCGCCTGAACGAGGTGACGGTGGCCGAAACCCGCATCGAAGCGTTTCAGCCGGAGACCCCGTTTGCCGCCATCACCGCCCGTGCCCTGGCCACCCTGCCGCAGATTCTGGCCCTGGGCGGGCACCTGCTGGCCGCCGACGGCCACCTGCTGGCGATGAAGGGCGTGGTGCCCGACGACGAGATCGCCGCCCTGCCGCCCGGCTGGCAGGTGCAGGCCATCCACCGCCTGCAGGTGCCGGGGCTTTCCGCCGAACGCCACCTGCTCGACATCGCCCGCAGCCGGGCATAAGGCATAATCGTCCGTCGCCTGCCTGCCCCGGTGCAGGCTCAAGCCGCAGGGACTCCACTCGCCGCATGGCCCGGATCATCGCCATCGCCAATCAAAAAGGCGGGGTCGGCAAGACCACCACCGCCGTCAATCTCGCCGCCGCCCTGGCCCGCACGCCGGTGCGGGTGCTGCTGGTGGACCTCGACCCGCAGGGCAACGCCACCATGGGCAGCGGCATCGACAAGCGCGAGCTGGCCACCTCGGTCACCGACGTGCTGCTGGGCGAGGCCGCGCCGGATGCCGCCATCGTCCGCTGCGAAGACGGCTACGACCTGCTGCCGGGCAATATCGACCTGACCGCCGCCGAGATCCGCCTGCTCGATGCCCGCGAACGCGAAGGCCACCTCAAGCGCGCACTGCAACAGGTGCGCGATGGCTACGACTTCATCCTGATCGACTGCCCGCCCTCGCTGTCGGTGCTGACCCTCAACGCGCTGACCGCCGCCGACTCGGTGCTGGTGCCGATGCAGTGCGAGTACTACGCGCTGGAAGGCCTGTCGGCATTGCTGGACACCATCGAGGGCCTGAAAGGCCGGTTCAACCCGGCGCTGGAGATCGAAGGCGTGCTGCGCACCATGTTCGACGTGCGCAACAACCTGGCCAACGCGGTTTCGGCAGAACTGACCCGTCACTTTGGCGATCTGGTGTTCCGCACCATCATTCCGCGCAACGTGCGGCTGGCCGAAGCCCCCAGCCACGGTCAGAGCATCATCGGCTACGACAAGGCCAGCCGCGGCAGCGTGGCCTATCTGGGGCTGGCCGGCGAAGTCCTGCGCCGTCAGCGTGAACGGATGCAAGCACAGGGGGGAACGGCAGCATGAGCACAGGCAGTGCCAACAAACCCGCCGCGCGCAAGCGCGGCCTGGGACGCGGACTGGAAGCGTTGCTGGGCCCCAAGGCCGCCGCCGAGGCGCCGGCCCTGCAGCAAGCCATGCCAGGCGATGAACTGCGCACGCTGCCGATCGACGCCATGGTGCCCGGCCGCTACCAGCCGCGCCGAACCATGGACGATGCCAAGCTGGACGAGCTGGCGGCCTCGATCAAGGCCCAGGGCGTGATCCAGCCGATCGTGGTGCGTGAACGCCGCAGCCCCGACGGCAAGAGCGGCCGCACCTACGAGATCATCGCCGGCGAGCGCCGCTGGCGTGCCTCGCAACGCGCCGGCCTCAGCGAAGTGCCGGTGGTCATCCGCGAAGTGGACGACCGCACCGTGGTGGCGATGGCGCTGATCGAAAACATCCAGCGCGAAGACCTCAATCCGCTGGAAGAAGCGCAAGCGCTGCAACGGCTGATCGACGAGTTCGACCTGACCCATGCTGCCGCGGCAGAAGCCGTCGGCCGCTCGCGCGCGGCGGTGTCCAACCTGCTGCGCCTGCTGGAGCTGCCCGAACCGGTGCGGGCACTGGTGCAGACCGGCGAACTGGAAATGGGCCATGCGCGCGCGCTGCTGCCGCTGGCCGAACCGATGGCCGTATCGGTGGCCAAACAGGCGGCCGCAGAAGGCTGGTCGGTGCGCCAGGTCGAACACCACGTGCAGCAACTGCTTGCCGGCAAGATGCCGGTGACACCGCGCAAGACCACGGCCCGGAAACCCCCGCAGGCCGACATCGCCGCGCTGGAGCGCGAGCTGACCGAACTGCTCGGCAACAAGGTCAGCGTGCTCAACGGCCGCGGCAACAAAGGCCGGCTGGTGATCCACTACGCCAACCTCGATGCCCTGGAAGGCGTGCTGGAACGCCTGCGCCGGCGCTGACCGTTTTTCATCGCAAGGAACCCCCTGCAATGCCACAGCTTTCGGTGGTCGTCCCCGTCCACAACGAAGAGGACAACGTCGCGCCACTGGTCGATGAAATCCTGCGCGCCCTGCGCGGACGGATCGACTTCGAAATCGTCTATGTGGACGATGCCTCGCGCGACGGCACGCTGGCACGCCTGCGCCAGTTGCAGGCGGTCACGCCGGAGCTGCGGGTGATCCGCCACCTCACCAATGCCGGTCAAAGCACCGCGGTACGCAACGGCGTGAAGGCCGCGCGGGCACCGTGGATCGCCACCCTCGACGGCGACGGCCAGAACGATCCGGCCGACATCCCCAACCTGCTGGCGCAACGCGATCGCGCCCCGGCCGATGTCAAGCTGTTTGCCGGCTGGCGGGTCAACCGTCAGGACTCCGGCAGCAAGCGCTGGGCCTCGAAGTTCGCCAACGCGATCCGCAGCCGCCTGCTGCGCGATGCCACGCCCGACACCGGCTGCGGCATCAAGCTGTTCGAACGCGAGGCCTTTCTCGAGCTGCCCTACTTCGACCACATGCACCGTTACCTGCCGGCGCTGATGCAGCGCGCCGGCTGGCAAACCGTCAGCGTGCCGGTCAACCACCGGCCGCGCAGCGCCGGCGTGTCCAAGTACACCAACCTGGGCCGCGCCCTGGTCGGTATCCGTGACCTGCTGGGCGTGTCCTGGTTGATCGCCCGTAGCCGCCGGACCGCCATCGAGGAAGTGCGGCCATGATCGCTGCCCCGGCGGGCGTCATGGACACGCCGATCCCATGGCTGCTATGGACCGGCATCCATATGAGCCCGTGGAAGCTGATCGGCCTGACCGGCGCGTTGATGTTCGGCGGCCGCTGGGTGGTTCAGTTCGTCGCCAGCAAGCGCTACGGCAAGCCGGTGATCCCGCGGCTGTTCTGGTACATGAGCATCCTTGGCAGCGTGATGACGCTGAGCTACTTCATCTTCGGCAAGAACGATGCGGTCGGCATCCTGCAGAATCTGTTCCCGACCTTCACCGCCTGCTACAGCCTGTATCTGGACATCCGCCATCGCGGCTGGCACAAGGATCGCGCCAGTCATTGAGACCGCCATCAGGGAGGGCGTGATGCGCGTACTGCTGGTCGAGGACTCCCCGATACTTGGCCAGATCCTGCACGATCATCTCGAGCGGCATGGCCATGCCTGCGATCTCGCCCGCGATGGCGAGCAGGCGCTGGCCCACCTGCGTGACCCGCGCTACGACGCCGTGGTGCTGGATTTGATGCTGCCGAAGCTGGATGGATTGGATGTCCTGCGGTGGCTGCGTGCGCGCGGCGATGCCGTCCCGGTGCTGGTACTGTCGGCGCGCGATCAGATCCGCGATCGGGTCGAAGCACTGGATGCCGGCGCCGATGATTATCTGGTCAAACCATTCGCACTCGACGAGCTGCTGGCCCGACTACGGGCGTTACTGCGCCGGCCGGCGCATGCCCTGCCCGCGCTGCTGCAGCACGACGGCTTGACCCTGGACCCACGCCTGCGACAGGCGCGCTATCGTGAGCAGTCGCTGCCTCTGTCACCCAAGGAATACGCCCTCCTGGAGGCGTTGCTACGGGCACGCGGCCAAGTGTTGTCGCGCACGCAACTGTTCGAGCGTCTGTACGATCATGGCAGCGAGGCGTCCGACAAAGTGATCGAGGTCATCATGAGCACGCTGCGCGGAAAACTGGCCCGTGTCGGCATCGGCAATCTGATCCAGACCCGCCGCGGGTTTGGCTACTTCATTCCGTGAACACGGCCATGACGCCCGCGTCACACCCGACCTGGTCGCTGCGCCAGCGGCTGGCCTGGCAACTGACACTTGGCGCTGGTGCGGTGCTGGCGTTGCTGTTCGTGCTGCTGGACGTGCTGATCGATCGTGAGATCTATGCCCACCTCGATCAGACGTTGGCGCTGCGGGGTGAAGTGATCGCCCACACCCTGCAGCGCGAGCACGATGACCTGCCCCTCAGTGAATACCAGGAAGACAGTCACACCGAGTTCTACACGCTCTACGGCGCCGATGGCCGGGTACAAACCACCTCGCCCAACAGCCACGGCCTGACGCTGCCGCGCCCATCTCCGGAAATGCGCTTGCCGCGCTACTACGATGCGGCGCTTCCCGACGGCCACCCGGGACGACTGTTGGCGCTGCCGCATCAGACCCCGACGGATCCCGCCCACCCCGGCATCCTGGTGGTCGGCACCGAGCGCACCCACTGGGATGCGGTGGAGCGGCGCGTCCATGGGCTGCTTATGGGTGGCATCGCACTCGCCCTGCTCGCGGTGATCCTGGTCTGCCTGTGGCTGGTGAGCCGAGGCTTTGGGTACGTCGAACAGGTGCGCCGGCAACTGTCGACCCTCGATCCGGACCAGCCGGTGCAATTGCCGGATGATCTCCCGCGCGAACTGTCTCCATTCGTACACACCCTACAGACCGGAGTGGAACGACTGCGGCAAGCCGTGCAGCGCGAACGCCGGTTTGCCCACGACATGGCCCACGAACTGCGCACACCGGTCAGTGAGATCCGCGCCAGCGCAGAATCGGCGCTGGAACAGGTGCAGGACCCGGCCGCACGGGCCGCACTGGTCGCCGTGCTGGAAGATGGGCAACGCATGCAGCGCAGCATCGAATCGCTGCTGGCATTGGCCAGGATCGAATCCGGTCTGGAGCAGCCCGCCGCCGACCCCTTCGACCTCTGCACCCTGCTGCGCGAGCTGCTCGCCCGTGGTCAGGCGCGTGCCGGCCAACGTGGCCTGCAGCTGACCGCAACCCTGCCGCCAGAGGACTGGTGCAGAAGCGATGCCGGCATGCTTGAACGGCTGCTCAGCAACCTGCTCGACAATGCACTGGAATACGCACCACGCAACAGCCGCGTCCATTGCCATCTGTGGCATGGCCCCAACGGCCCGGTCGTCACCCTGGAAAACCCGGCGCCGACCCTGGAACCCGCCGACCTGACCTGGCTGGGCCAACGCTTCTGGCGCAAGCACGATGCCGCCACGCCACGCCAGCATGCCGGTCTTGGGCTGGCGCTGTGCCGCGCACTGGCCGATGCCTGCGCGATTCCGCTTGCCTTTACCCTCGAAGAGGGCCGGCTGCGGGTGCAGCTTGGCCCACTGCCACCGCTGTAGGCACGGCACCTTAAGCGAATCCCAAGACTCGGCCGGCATGTTAGTCACAGGTTTTCCTGCCTGTGGATTCGCCATGCCTGACCAAGTGCCGTCGCCGCGCCTTGCTCACCACCCCCGGCAGCCTGGAGGTCACCCATGCGTCTGCGCCTGACCCGTCATGCTGGCGCCGTGCTGGCCGTCGGTATCATCGGCCTGCTGACCTGGCGCCTGCTCCATCACCCCCAACCCACCACCACCGCTGCCAGCAGCCCACCGGTCGCCTCGCCAGACGGCAGTGTGACGCTGGCCCCCTCGCAGCAGCAGGCCCTTGGTATCGCGCTGGGCAAGGTCGAGACCGCCACCAGCGTGCCGCTGCCCGGCCTGCTGGCGGAAACTCAGGCCCCGCTGGGTGCCAGCCAGCAGGTGGCAAGCCCCTGGGCCGGGACGGTGACCGCCGTCCTGATCGCAGAAGGCCAGCACGTTCAGGCCGGCCAGCCGGTCGTGCGGTTGCGTAGCGTCGAAGCGCTGCGCGCCGGTGCTGATCTGGCCCAGGCGCGCAGTGAAGCCGATCTGGCCCGGCAGCAGGCCAGCCGGGATGCGCAGTTGCTGGCCGAAGGCATCATCCCCGCCGCCCGTTACCAACAGACACAGGCGCAGGCCCGGCGCGCCGAGGCTGAGCTTGCCCGCGCCCGCGAGTCCCTGGCCGGTGCCCGAGTCCGGCTGGCCGATGGCGAGGTCGAGTTGCTGGCGCCGATCAGCGGCCAGGTGCTACGCCGACTGGTGCGTCCGGGCGATGGCCTGATGCCCCAACAGCCTGCCCTGCTGATTGCCGATCCAGACCGGCTGGACATCGCCTTTGGCGTGCCGGCCATGCATCGTGCCCAGATCCGCCCCGGCCTGCGTGTGACGCTTGCCGACGGCAGCCAGGCCGAGGTGGTGGCCGTGGCGGCCGATCTCGATCCGGCCAGCCAGCAGCTGCCGATTCGTGCCCGCCTCCAATCCCCTGGCGCACATCTGGCCGGGGAGCGGCTGGAAGTGACGCTGCACCTGCCGCCACCGCCCGGCGCACTGTCGCTTCCGCGTGCCGCCCTGCTCCCCGACGGGGATGGCTATCTGGCCTACCTGCATCGGGATGGTCGCTTCCGTGCCGTCAAGGTCACGCACGTGCTGGGAAGCACTGGCGAGACCGCCGTGGTTCTGGCGCCAGCACTGACGCCCGGTGCCGAAGTCGTGATCCGCGGCACCGTTGCCCTGAAGGCAATCCTGCCTTCCCCCACACATCCTGACTCGCGCTGAGGTCGTCCATGCTCAGCCGCCTCACTGAATTCTCACTGCGGCAACGCCTGCTGGTGCTCCTGGCGGCACTGGGGCTTGCCGCCGCCGGCATCTGGGCGTTCGCCGGTCTGCCCATCGACGCCTTTCCGGATGTTTCACCGACCCAGGTCAAACTGATTCTGAAGGCGCCCGGCATGACTCCGGAGGAAGTGGAGACGCGGGTCATCGCACCGCTGGAAATGGAACTGCTGGGCACGCCGCGCATCACGGTGCTGCGCTCCACCGCCAAATACGCCATCGCCGACATCACCCTCGACTTCGAGGAAGGCACCGACCTCTACTGGGCACGCCAGCAAGTCGCCGAGCGCTATGCCTCGGTCGCGTCTTCGCTGCCGGCTGGAATCGAAGGCGGGCTGGCACCGATCTCGACGCCGCTGTCAGATGTCTTCATGTTCACCATCGAAGGCGGTGGGCTGAGCCTGGCGCAACGACGCACCCTGCTCGACTGGACCCTGCGCCCCGCCCTGCGCACCCTGCCCGGCGTGGCCGACGTCAATGCCCTGGGCGGTGAAACCCGCAGCTTCGTGGTGGTGCCCGATCCGGCGCGGCTCGCCCAGGCCGGGCTGAGCTTCGAGGCACTCGCCCAGACCATCGAGCGCAACAACCGCAATGATGGTGCCGGCCGCGTCGATGTCGGCGAAGAAACTCTGGTGGTGCGGGTGGAAGGAGCCCTGCGCGACGCTGCCGATATCGCCGCCCTGCCGGTGCTTGATGGACCGCACCCGGTGCGGGTCGGGGATGTGGCCGAAGTCAAGATCGGCGCTCTGACTCGCTACGGCGCCGTCACCCGCGATGGCAAAGGCGAGGCCGTGGAGGGCATCGTGGTGGCACTGCGTGGCGCCGATGCGTCGACGCTGATCAAGGCGGTGCGCCAGCGTCTGGACGAGCTGGCAGCCAGCTTGCCGCCCGGCGTCAAAATCGTGCCTTTCTATGACCGCAGCAGCCTGATCCAGCGCGCCGTCGCAACGGTCGAACACGCGCTCCTGGAAGCCACCGTACTCGTGGTGATCCTGCTGTTGTTGTTCCTCGGCGAGCTGCGTGCCGCCCTGGTGGTGGCGTTGATGCTGCCGTTTGCGGCGCTGTCGACATTCCTGCTGATGCGTCTGACCGGCATGAGCGCCAACCTGATGAGTCTGGGCGGGCTGGCCATCGCCATCGGCATGCTGGTGGATGCGGCCGTGGTGGTGGTGGAAAACGCGGTGAGCAGGCTTGATCCGCACGGCTCCGGCGCCTTCCTGCCGCGCCTGCACCGGGTGTATGCCGCCACCCGCGAAGTAGCGCTGCCGGTGGCCTCCGGCATCCTGATCATCTGCCTGACCTTCATGCCGCTGCTCACCTTGCAAGGGCTGGAAGGCAAACTGTTCACTCCGGTGGCACTGACCATCGTGTTCGCACTGGCTTCCTCGCTGCTGCTCTCGTTGACCTTGGTGCCAGTGCTCGCCTCGCTGCTGCTGAAGGAACGCACGCACGGCGACCCTTGGCTGATGCAGCGCCTGCATGCCCTGTACGCTCCGCTGCTGGAACGTGCCCTGCAACACCCCAAGACCGCGCTGGGGCTGGCTGGGGCCGGGCTGCTGGTGGGTGTGCTGGCGTGGCTGGGAACTGGAAAAACCTTCATGCCGGTCATGGATGAAGGCGACATCCTGCTGCAACTGCAGAAACCGGCGACGATCAACCTCAATGCCTCACTGGCCACCGACAACGCCGTGGCGGGCGCGATCCTGCGGCAGGTGCCGGAAGTGCGCCACATCATCGCCCGCGCCGGTTCTGACGAGCTTGGTCTTGACCCGATGGGACTCAACGAGACCGACATGTTCATGCAACTGGCCCCACGTGAGCAGTGGCAAGTAGCCGACAAGGAGGCGCTGGCCGATCGTATCCGTCAGGTTCTGGCCGATTTCCCTGGTCTTGAGTTCGGGTTTACCCAGCCCATCGAAATGCGGGTTTCGGAAATGCTCACCGGAAGCCGCGGTGACGTGGCCATCAAAGTGTTCGGCCCAGACCTTGCCACCATCAATGACCTGGCCGGACGGATCGCTACGACCCTGGAAGGCATCCGCGGTGCTCAGGATGTGCTCACCCAGGCCACCGACCAAGTGCAGTATCTTCAGGTGCGGGTCGATCCACAGGCTGCCGCCCGCGCCGGGCTCAGCATCACCGCAGTGCAGGACGAACTGCGCGCGCAAATCGAAGGGATGCGCGCCGGCAGCGTGATCGAGCCTGACAAACGCACACCGATCGTGATCCGCGGAACCCCCGCGCTGCGCGCTTCGGCACAGCGGTTTACTGCCAGCATGCTGGCCCGGGGCGACGGCCAAGGTGACATCCCGCTGACCGCACTGGCGACGATCACACCTGCCACCGGCCCGGTCGCGGTGCGCCACGAAGGCGGCGCCCGCTTTGCTCTGGTGCAGGCCAACGTCAGCGGCCGCGACCTGGTTGGCTTCGTGGACGAAGCCCGCGCTGCGGTGGCGCGTCAGGTGCCATTGCCGGCCGGTTACCGGCTGGTCTGGGGTGGCCAGTTCGAAAATCAGCAACGCGCCGCAGCCCGACTCGGGCTGGTGGTGCCGGTGGCCCTGGGGCTGATTTTCGTGGTGCTGTTCATGACCTTCGGCTCGGCACGACAGGCACTGCTGATCCTGGGCAACATTCCATTCGCCCTGGTCGGCGGCATCCTTGCCTTGTGGGTGTCGGGACAGTACCTCTCGGTGCCCGCATCGGTCGGCTTCATTGCCCTGCTCGGCATTGCCGTGCTCAACGGATTGGTTCTGGTTGCCCACTTCAACCAACTGCACGCACTGGGTCTTCCAATCGAGCGCGTCGTTCGCGAAGGCGCGATGCGTCGCCTGCGTCCGGTGCTGATGACCGCCAGCATCACCGCATTCGGCCTGGTGCCGCTGCTGCTGGCCAGCGGGCCTGGGGCCGAAATCCAGCGACCACTGGCCATCGTGGTGATCGGTGGTCTGGTCAGCTCGACCGCACTGACGCTGCTGTTGCTGCCGCTGCTGTACCGCCGTTTCGGTCATCCAGCCATGACGTCCGGAGCCGCCGCATGACTGCCCTGGTTCGCCTCACTCTGGTCTTTCCTCCCTCGCTGGAGGATCCCATCACCGATGCCTTGAGCGCCCATCCTGGCCTGCCCGGCTTCACCTTGCTGTCCGCCGAGGGGCATACCCGTGATTTCCTGCGTGCATCGGTCGCCGAGCAGGTCCGTGGCCGCGTGCAGCGGCGAGTGCTGTGGATCCTGCTCGAACCGGCACAACTGGACATGGTGCTGGACACAGTTCGCACCGTCATCGCCACTGACGACGTGCGCTGGTGGACCGAAGCCGTTTTGGAAAGCGGGAGGCTGGCATGACTCGGCATCTGCTACTGCCACTGCTGGCGCTGGCCATCATCGGCACGACCCGCGCTGGCGATGGCGATTTCCTGCCGCCGGAACCGCTGGCCATGCGTGCGCTGGCTGCACAACCGGATGTCCGTGCCGCAGTGGCAGCGGCCCAGGCCGCTGCTGCCGAACGCGATGCCCTGGCCGCTGGCAGCTACGAGTGGGAAGCCATCATGATCCCGCAACGGCGCACGGTGGATCCGCAGCTACGCTATCGCGAGTTTGAAGGCCAACTGTCACGGCGCATTCGTCTGCCCGGAAAAGCCGCACTGGATCGGGCCATCGGCGAACATGCGCTGACCGCAGCGCAACTCGGCATCGATGACGCCACCCATCAGGCCGCGCGTCGGCTTGGACAGGACTGGATGACCTGGCTGCGCGCCGAAGCGCTGGCTGATGACGCCCAGCAGCAGCGCATGCTCATGGAACAGGCACGCCAACTGCTGGCACGGCGAGTTCAACTTGGCGATGCCGCCCGCCGTGATCTCGACCTGATGGATGCAGAACTGGCGCAACTGCGTGCCGCCGAACTGTCTGCGCGGGCAGACGCCGATGCGGCCCGCAAAGCACTGGCCACGACCTATCCGCAACTGCCCTTACCCGCCAAACCACCGCAACTTCCAGAACCGACGCCACTGCCGCATGGGGCTGCCTACTGGCGGGATCTGATCATCCAGCGCAGCCACGAAATCGGCATCGCCCACCAAAACACCTTGCGCCAGCAGAGCGTGGCGGCACGGGCGCGTGCCGACCGGCTGCCCGACCCCAGCATCGGCTTGCGTGTGCTGGATGATCGCGGCGGTGCCGAGCGTGCGGTCGGGCTGGTCGTCTCGGTGCCACTCGGCACCCGCTACCGTCGTGATGTGGCCGAACGCGAAGCCGCCCATGCCGCCAAGGTCGAAGCCGAAGAGGCCATGGTGCGGCTGGAAATCGTCCGTGACGCCCAGGCCACTGCTGATCTGGCCGAGGCACGCCAGGCCCAGTGGCAGGCATTGCAGGCCGCCGCGTTGGCCCAGGAAGCGGCCAGTGCGCGCACCCGGCGCGCCTGGGAACTGGGCGAGGCCAGCCTGCCCGAATGGCTACAGGCCGAACGCATGGCCCGTGCCAGCCGGGCCCAGGAACGGGTGGCGCGGGTGGATGCCCTGCATGCCGCACTGCGCGTGCGAATCGATAGCTATGAGCTGTGGCATGACAGCGACGCCGAGGAAACCTCCGCATCGGCACAGCACACGACTCTGGCCGTACCACAGGCACACGCCACGCCGCCTGCAAATCCATGACAATGCCAGCACCCTGAGACATTGCCACGGCCGCCTCCCCGGTCGTGGCGATGCTTCGGAGTGAACCGTGCGTTTCTGGAGCCCCTCGATGCCGCGTCACCTGCTGCTGATTTTGCTGTGCTGGCCGTTGCTGGCCTTGGCCCAGACCTCCCCCCATCCCGCAGAGATGGACGCGCGGCTGCGTCAGCTCTACGAAAGCGAGTGGCAGTGGCGACAGCAGCAGCTCGCCGTCTGGGACGAGGACAACGATGCCCAGGCCGGTGTCGCCCAGACCCGACTGCCGGATGTCAGCCCCAAAGCGCAGGCCGCACGGCTGGCCTACCTGGAACAGTTGCTCGCCCAGCTCGACCAGATCGACGTGCAGGCACTGTCGCCCGCAGAGCAACTCAACTACGCGGTCTATCGGCCACAGATCGAACACCGGATCGCCGCGCTGCGTTTCCGCGAATACGAAATGCCGTTCAACTCCGACAGCGCGTTCTGGTCGGATCTGGACTTCATGGCCCGCGCCGAACTGCGCGACGCCGACGCCTATCGCGCCTATGCCGCCCGCCTGCGCGATATCCCGCGCTATTTCGAGCAGCAGATCGCCAACATGCGCGCAGGGCTCAGACGCGGCTTCTCGGTGCCGCGCGCCGTGCTGACCGGCCGCGATACCGCGATCGCCGCCGTGGCCTTACTTGATGATCCACAGCAGGCCGTGCTGTTTGCCCCGTATCAGCGCATGCCGGCGTCGATCCCGCCAGCCCAGCAGGCCACCCTGCGCGCCGAGGGCGAAGCCGCGATCCGCGACGCGGTGATCCCGGCCTATCGACGGCTGCTTGCATTTTTCCGCGAGGAATATCTGCCCAAGGCCCGCACCACCCTGGCCGCCGAGGCGATGCCAGACGGGAAGGCGTGGTACCGCGAGCAGATCCGCCGCTACACCACCCTGGACCTGTCGCCGGAGCAGATCCATGCCATCGGCCTGCGCGAGGTGGCCGCCACCCGTGCCGAGATGGAGGCCCTGCTCGACCAGCTCGGATTTACCGGGCGCTCGCCGCAGACCCGCTTCCAGGATTTCCTCGCCTTTCTTCGCAGCGACCCGCAGTTCTATGCCAAAACCCCGCAGCAACTGCTGGAGCGCGCGGCCTGGATCAGCAAACGCGTGGACGGCCGGATCGGCCAACTGATCGGCACCCTGCCGCGTGGGCGCTTCACCATCGAACCCGTGCCCGCCGCGATTGCCCCCTACTGGACCGCCGGCCGCGGCGGCGCCGACGTGTACTGGGTCAACACCTACGACCTGCCCAGCCGACCGCTGTACAACCTGCCGGCACTGACCCTGCACGAATCTTCACCCGGCCACTCGCTGCAACAGCAACTGGTGCGCGAACAGGGCGCCCTGCCCGGCTTCCGCAAGGACTACATCAGCGCCTACGGCGAAGGCTGGGCGCTGTACAGCGAATGGCTCGGCAAGGAAATGGGGATCTACGAAACCCCGTACGAAGAGTTCGGCCGGCTCACCTATGCCATGTGGCGCGCCTGCCGGCTGGTGATCGACACCGGCATCCACCATTTCGGGTGGAGCCGGGAACGCGCCATCGCCTACCTGCGCGACAACACCGCACTCTCCACCCACGAAGTGGACACCGAAGTGGACCGCTACATCAGCTGGCCCGGGCAAGCGCTGTCCTACAAACTCGGGGAACTGGTGATCCGCGACCTGCGCCACGAGGCAGAAACCGCACTGGGCCCCCGGTTCGACGTCCGCACCTTCCACGACGTCGTGCTCGGCCAGGGCGCCCTGCCGCTGCCCGTCCTGCAGGCCCAGGTGCGGGCCTGGATCGCCGCCCGCCAGGCTGACGCACCCAGCGCCCCTGCACCGTAAGACGCCTCGCCCGCCCGCTGCGCCCCCACACCCCGAGTGCCAAAGGTGGTGGACTCATACACGCGCTTGCAGGCGCCATCGACGCCGGGCATAATGCGCGGCTCGCTGCGTCCAGCAGCGCTGCCCGGCCCTGTGCCGGGGCCGCCGCCTCCCGGGCCATGGGAGGTCCCAACACCACTTCCGAGGTGCCCATGTCCAAAGTCTGCCAAGTCACCGGCAAGCGCACGACGACCGGCAACAACGTCTCGCACTCCAACCGCAAGACCCGTCGTCGCTTCCAGCCCAACCTCCACGAGCGCCGTTTCTGGGTCGCTTCGGAAAACCGTTGGGTCAAGCTCCGTGTTTCCACCGCCGCGCTGCGCACCATTGACAAGAACGGCATCGATGCCGTCCTGGCCGATCTGCGCAAGCAGGGCCTGAAGGTCTAACGAGGGAGGCGCACACCATGGCATCCAAGCGCGACAAGATCCGTCTGATCTCCTCGGCTGGCACCGGCCACTTCTACACCACCGACAAGAACAAGAAGAACACGCCGAACAAGATGGAGATCAAGAAGTTCGATCCCGTCATTCGCAAGCATGTGATCTACAAGGAAGGCAAGATCAAGTAAGCCGCCTTCCTGGCGTCAGCCACCCTACGCCCGCCGCAAGGCGGGCGTTTCGTTTGTGCACGGCAGTGCGATAATCGCCGCATGAACAGCTCACCTGGCGACACCGGCACCACCCATTTCGGGTTCCGCGAAGTTCCCGTCTCAGAAAAGCAAAAGCTGGTCGGCCAGGTGTTCTCCTCGGTCGCCCGCAACTACGACCGGATGAACGACGCGATGAGCTTCGGCATCCACCGGCTGTGGAAGCGCTTTTTCGTCGCCACCTGCCAGCTGCGCAAGGGCGACCGGGTGCTGGATCTGGCCGGCGGCACCGGCGACATCGCCGCTTTGCTAAAAGAGCGGATGGGCGACCACGGCCACATCGTGCTGGGCGACATCAACGGCGACATGCTGCGGGTCGGCCGCGATCGTCTGACCGACCGCGGCCTGGTGCGTGGGCTCGACTACGTGCAGTGCAATGCCGAGGCGCTGCCATTTCCCGACGCCAACTTCGACCTGGTGACCATGGCCTTTGGGCTGCGCAACGTCACCGATAAGGACGCCGCCCTGCGCGAGATCGCGCGTGTGCTGAAACCGGGCGGCCAGGCGCGGGTACTGGAGTTCTCCACGGTCACGGCCGACTGGCTCAAACCCCTGTACGACCTGCACTCGTTCCAGGTGCTGCCGCGGCTGGGCCGGCTGCTGGCCAACGACGCCGACAGCTACCGCTACCTGGCCGAATCCATCCGCAAACACCCGCCCCAGGACACCCTCAAGGCGATGATGGAAGCCGCCGGGCTGGCCCGTTGCAGCTACCGCAACCTGACCGCGGGGATCGTCGCCATCCATACCGGCTACAAGGTCTAACCCCATGGACGGACAGCCGCCACTGAAGACGTTCCGGGAGAGCCGTTGGCGCTATTCGCAGTTTGTCGTCCTGGGCCTGATCGTGGCAGGGCTGGTGAAATGGCTGAGCCCACTGGGCTGGCTGGCGGCGCTGGGCATCGGCGCGGCCGTCGGCGTGGCCTATCTGCTGTTTGAAAAGAAGCGTGGTGTGATCTGATCGGGATGACCGCATCCGCCTCGCCCGACGTCCGCCTGGAACCGAGCTGGAAGGCCCGCGTGGGGGCTTGGTTCGAACGCGAGGACATGCGCCAGCTGGCGGCGTTTCTGCGCCAGCGCAAAGCGGACGGGGCAACCATCTATCCGCCCGGCCCGCAGATCTTTGCCGCCTTTGCCGCCACCCCGTTCGAGGCGGTGAAGGTGGTGATTCTCGGCCAGGACCCCTATCACGGCCCGGGGCAGGCGCACGGGCTGTGTTTTTCCGTGCCGCCGGGCGTGGCGGTACCGCCGTCGCTGGACAACATCTACAAGGAGCTGGCCCGCGACACCGGCTTCGTCCGCCCCGATCACGGCTGCCTGCTCCCGTGGGCCCAGCGCGGGGTGCTGCTGCTCAACAGCGTGCTTACGGTGGAAGCCGGGCGGCCGGGCAGCCATCAGGGCCGGGGCTGGGAAGGCTTTACCGACCACGTGGTGGACGTGCTCAACCGTGAACGCGAGCACCTGGTGTTCCTGCTGTGGGGCAGCTACGCCCAGAAAAAAGGCGCGGTGATCGACCCGCGCCGCCACCGGGTGCTGAAAGCGCCGCACCCTTCGCCGCTGTCGGCGCACCGCGGCTTTCTGGGCTGCGGGCACTTCTCCGCCGCCAACACCTACCTGGCCCGGACCGGGCAGGCGCCGATCGACTGGCAGCTGCCGCCGGCGCAGGCCCTTGCCAACCTGGCAGGGCGCCCCCATTCACATCAGAATCGGCAGCCAAACGACGGCTGAACGGCCAGCGTTGCAGTATTGCAACACTCAGGAACTCGTTCTTTCTTTAGCAGTCCAACCCGGCGACTGCTAGGATGGCAGCATACGAGGGGAAACCACCATGACAACTACCGCTTTGGTCGCCAACAACCTGCCGATTCCCGTCCCCAGCGCGATGGGTTCGCTGGAGGCGTACATCGGTGCGGTCAACCAGATTCCCATGCTCAGCGCCGAGGAAGAACACCGCCTGGCGCTGCGTCTGCGCGAGCATAACGACCTGACCGCGGCGCAGGAGCTGATCCTGTCGCATCTGCGCTTCGTGGTGCACGTGGCTCGCAGCTATGCCGGCTACGGTCTGCCGCTGGCCGACCTGATTCAGGAAGGCAACATCGGCCTGATGAAGGCGGTCAAGCGTTTCGACCCGTCGCTCGGCGTGCGACTGGTGACGTTTGCCGTGCACTGGATCCGCGCCGAGATGCACGACTTCATCATCCGCAACTGGCGGATCGTGAAAATCGCCACCACCAAGGCCCAGCGCAAGCTGTTCTTCAACCTGCGCAAGAACAAGACCCGCTTGGGCTGGATGAATGCCGAGGAAGTGCGCGCCATCGCCCGCGATCTCGATGTCAGCGAGCAGGACGTGATGGAGATGGAAGCCCGTCTGTCCGGCCGTGACATCGGCTTCGACCTGCCCGAGGACAGCGATGACGAGCATGCCACGCCGTCGCCGGTGAGCTATCTGGTGGCCGAAGGTGCCGACCCGGCCGCGGCGTACGAGGCCGAAAGCACCGAAGCCAACCAGCTGGAAATCCTGCGTGACGGGCTGGCCAAGCTGGATCCGCGCACCCGCGACATCATCAAGCGGCGCTGGCTGGATCCGGACAGCAAGGTCACCCTGCAGGAACTGGCCGACGAATACGGCGTCTCTGCCGAGCGCATCCGCCAGATCGAAGCCAGCGCGTTGAAAAAGATGCGGGCACTGCTGGCGGCATAAGCCGCAGGGCTTGCCGGCCGGTGCCGCGGCCCGCAAGACCGTCGCCACGACAGCGCAATGACCACACACCCGGCCCGGCGGCCCACTCCGCCGGGCCGGGCCGTTTTGTGGGGAAACACCGCGCCCGCGCTCAACCGCGCTGGGCGGCCAGCAACGCCTCCAACGCGCGCTGATCGGCGGCGAACTTGCGAATGCCTTCGGCCAGTTTCTCGGTGGCCATCGCATCCTCGTTGAGCTGCCAGCGGAACACAGGTTCCGGCAGCGGTGCCGGCGCAGGCAGCCGCTGGCCGTCATCGCACAGCACGCGCTCGACCCGGTCCTGGCCCTGCGCCAGCGCCGCCAGCAACTCCGGCGCAATGGTCAGCCGGTCGCAACCGGCCAGCGCCAGCACCTGCCCGGTGTTACGGAAGCTGGCGCCCATCACCACCGTGGCATAGCCGTGCCGCTTGTAGTGGTGCCAGATGCGGGTGACCGACTGCACGCCCGGATCCTCCTGCGGCGTGGCCGGCGCGGGCAGACCCTGCGCCAGATGCCAGTCGAGGATGCGGCCGACGAACGGCGAGATCAAAAACACGCCGGCATCGGCGCAGGCCACCGCCTGTGCAAACGAGAACAGCAGGGTGAGGTTGCAGTGGATGCCCTCACGCTCCAGCCGCTCGGCGGCGCGGATGCCTTCCCAGGTGGCCGCGATCTTGATCAGCAGCCGGTCGCTGCCGATACCGGCATCGGCGTACAGCTGCACCAGACGGCGGGCCCTGGCGACGGTGGCCTCGGTATCGAAGCTCAGCCGGGCATCGACCTCGGTGGAGACACGGCCCGGAATCAGCTTGAGGATCTCAGCGCCGATCGCCACCGCCAGCCGGTCGCAGGCATCGGCCAGCGGATCATCACCGCCGGCCGCCGCCAGCGCCGCCGCCACGTGCTCGGCGTAGGCAGGCAGACGGGCCGCTTTCAGCAGCAGCGAGGGGTTGGTGGTGGCATCGATCGGCCGGAACCGGGCGATGGCGTCGATGTCGCCGGTGTCGGCGACCACGGTGGACAGTTGGCGTAGCTGGTCGAGCGGGGTGGTCATGGGTGTGCACGTTGCGGTGTCGAAACCAAGCATTGTCGCCGATACGACGATCAATACAGGTCGGCTGGATCGACATCCAGCGACCAGCGCACCCGCCGCGCCTCGGGCGCGGCGTACAGGGCGGGCACGACGGCGGCCAAGGCGCGATGCAGTCGCGGCCGCTGTGGGCTGACCAGCACCAGTTGCATGCGCACCTGCCCGGCACGCCGCGGCATCGGTGCTGGCAGCGGGCCAGCCACCTCGATGGCATGCGCGGCCAACAGGTCTTTGGCACGCTGCAGGAAGGCACGGGCGGGGTCCTGCTGCCGCGCCTGCGCCCGCAGCAAGGCCAGATGTGCAAACGGCGGCAGGCCGGCGGCCTGGCGCTGGGCCAGCTCGGCCTCGGCCCAGGCGTGATAGCCCCCTACGAGCAGCGTCTGCAGCAAGGGATGGTCGGGGTGGTGGGTTTGCAACAGCACCTCGCCCGGCCGGTCGGCGCGGCCGGCGCGCCCGGCCACCTGCACCAGCAGCTGCGCCAGCTTCTCGCCACTACGGAAATCTACCGAGAACAGCCCCTCATCGACGCCGACCACCACCACCAGCGTCAACCCGGGCAGGTCGTGGCCCTTGGCCAGCATCTGCGTGCCGACCAGGATGCCGGGCCGGGCCCCAAGGGTGTCGAAATGTTTCTGCACGGCATCGCGATGCCCGGTACTGGCGCGGTCGATGCGCAACACCGGCCAGTCTGGAAAGCGCTCGCGCAAAGCGTCCTCGATGCGCTCGGTCCCGTTGCCCTGCGCCTGCAGCGCCAGGCTGGCACAGTCCGGGCAGGCCGGTGGCGCCGGTCGCCGGTAGCCGCAGTGATGGCATTGCAACATTCGGCCCTGGGCATGGACGGTCATCGCGGTCGGCCGTTCTGGCGTACTGCAATGCGGGCAGTGCGCGCTCCAGCCGCAGTCGTGGCACAGCAGCACCGGGGCGTAGCCGCGCCGATTGCGGAACACCAGAACTTGCCCGCCTGCCTGCAGCGCGGACTCGATGGCCGCCACCGCCGCTGCGGCCAGACCGGCCTGCAGCGGCCGCTTGCGCACATCCATCACCCGCACCTGCGGCGGACGCGCCTGGCCTGCCCGCTGCGGCAGGCTCAGATGCCGGTAGCGACCGCTGCGCGCGTTGTGCAGCGACTCCAGCGACGGCGTCGCACTGCCCAGCACGATGGGCACACCGAGCGCACGCGCACGCACCAGGGCAAAGTCGCGGGCGTGGTAGCGCACCCCTTCGAACTGCTTGTAGCTGCCGTCGTGCTCCTCATCGATCACGATCAGCCCGGCCTGCGGCAACGGGGTGAATACCGCCGAGCGGGTCCCGACCACCACCCGCGCCTGTCCGTGCAACGCGTCAAGCCAGGTCCGCGCCCGTTCGCCATCGCTCAGGCCCGAATGCAGCGCATGCACTGGCACCCCCAGCCGCGCCCGAAACCGCGCCAGCAACTGCGGGGTCAGGCCGATCTCTGGCACCAGCACCAGCGCCTGCCGACCACGCGCCAGGCAATCGGCAATGGCGTGCAGGTACACCTCGGTCTTGCCGCTGCCGGTCACCCCGTCGAGCAGGAACGGCGCAAACCCGCGCGCGGCGCACACGGCCTCGATCGCCGCCTGCTGCGCCGGGTTGGGCGTCAGCGTCATCGCCGCCGGGGCAACGGCCGGGGCCGGCGGCAACGCCACCGACTCGACCAGCCCACGCTCGCGCAACGCGCGCAACGGCGCGCGCCAGCCCGGCAGCGCGGCATCCAGCTGACGCTCGTCACGGGCCTCCTCGGCCAACAGGCTGGCCAATGCCTTCGGCTTGCCCGCGCGCATCGCCGACAGCGCGGTGCGACCGGCCTCGTTCAGCACCCAGCCACGGCGGGTGATGTCGGGCAGCGGTTCACCGTGACGCAGTGCTGCCGGCAGCGCGGTCGCCAGCACCTCGCCCAGCGGCGCGTGCAGATAGCCAGACAACCAACGCAGCGAGGCCAACAGCTCCCCCTGCAGCACGGGCACCTCGTCCAGCACCGCCTCCACCGCCCGCAACGTCACCCCGTCCGGCGCCGGGCCGTGGCCGACCACGATGCCGCACAGCGTGCGCGCGCCGAACGGCACCCGCACCCGTTGCCCGACCTGCACCTGCTCCGCCGCCCATCCCGCCGGCGGCAGGTAGTCGAACACCTGCGGCAGGGGCACCGGCAGGGCAAGTTGCAGGACGGTGGGGTCGGTCATGCCGGCAGTCTAGGGAATCTCCGACCACTCCGGAGACGCCCCTCGGCCACGGCTGGCCTACGGATGGCGTGGACGCCGAGCCCGCCCCGTGCGCCCGGCACGTTGCCCGCATCTATTTCCTGAATGCTGAGGAACTGACGGCAAACCGTTGTTTTCCATCGAGAAGTTTCGTTATCCACACAATCTGTGGATAACTGTGTTGACAGCCGCTTGAACACCCTGCGCAAGGGCCGGTGTAGCGGCCCTTGCGTCGTCCTGGTCAAAAAATCGCCACGTCAAAAAAATCTTTACAAGACAAGATGTTATCCGTGGAACGGAACACCTGTTGAAGCGACATTCAGGCGTGAAACCAGGGCTGTGACGGCTTTTTTACGGCTGTGCACAACTTGATTGTCCACAGCCCGCGCCAGTGCTGGCGGAGCCCCGATCCCCCCTGCTGTCAAGCACCCGCCACCCACCTACCGGGGCATGCCGGGGCATGCCGAGGCGGCCGCTGATTGGGCACAGGTCACGTAAGATGCTGCATGCCCATGCACCTGCCATGACCCAGGACTCCCGGCCATCGCCACCCTCCGCCGTCGCCGCATTTCTGCGCGGCGTCGATCGGCGCGCCCGCCTGCTGGCCCAGATTCAGACCGGCGACGCCCGTGCCGGGCAGACCGCCGTGATCGCCGCCAGCCGGGTTTTCGCCACCGAGGCTAGCCAATGGCCGATGCCCGAGTGGCCGCGGGTGTTCTGGCGTCTCCTGCTGTCCACGCCGGCAATGGGGCACACCGTGCGCCGCCCGGCCGCGGGGCTTTTGCCCGGCATCGCCCGCTTACCCCCGGCCCAGCGTGCCGCGGTTTTGCTGCACCTGGTCGCCGGTCTGGACGATACCGATGGCGCCGCCGTGCTCGATCTGGCGCTGACCGACTACCACGCCCGCATCCGTGCGGCCCTGCCGCAAGATCCGCACGGCCAACCCGATCTGGATGTCTGGCGCGCCTGGCATGCCGCCGTGAAGCGCGCATTGGACACCCTGCCCGATCCCGCCCCGGCGCCGCCTGCCGTCATCCCGGCGGATGCGACTGCCGCACGCCAGCGGCGACTGCGCTGGCTCTGGCTGGGCGTGCTGCTGTGCGCCCTGGCGTTGGCGGCCACCTTCCTGGCCCCGATCGGCCGCACAGCCTTGGATGGCTGGCGACAACGCATTCACGGCCAGCCGCTGCCCCCGCCGGCGCCGCCGCGGGCATGGTTCGACCCCGACACTCCGGCCGGGCACCCGGATCTGCCACTGCTGGCCGCCCCAGGCGAACTGGCGCTGGCCCGGCGCCTGCCGGTGCTGGCCTGGCTGGACGCCGAGGCCCTGCCGGCCGCGCCGGGGCAGACCGCGACGTTACCCGCCGCACCGCCTGAGCCCATCCACTCGCCTCGACTGCGCCAGCGTATGCACGCCTGGGATCGCCTCGCTCCGGTTGAGCGCGCCCGTGCGCGCGGCGCCTGGGCGGAGTGGCAAGCCCTGACCGACGACGAACGTGCGCGCCTGCGTGCGGCGGCAGCCCGCTTCGACGCCCTGTCCGACTCCGAACAGCAGGCCTTGCTGAGCCGCTATGCCGCATTGCCTTTCGACGCCCATCGCGGCTGGCACCTGGGCCCACGGCTGGGCCGCGACTGGCCGCAGATCGCGCCGCTTCTCGCCTACGTCCGCGCCGACGAACGGCCTGCCCTGCTGCAGATGCTGCGCAACGCCGATGCCGAACAGCGGGCGCTGCTGGCTCGGCTGGCGCAAAGTACCCCGCCGCAGGCACGCGCCCGGCTGCGAGATGCCCTGCGGGCCCTACCTCCCGAGCGCCGCAACGCCTGGCTCACCGCCCAACTGAACGGCTGAGGCATGACACCCGACCAGCGCCTGCCAAGCAGGCGGGCTGTAGAGGCGCTCATCGCTAAAATGCAGCTGCTCATCCGCCCGCGTACGGGCCTTTTTCCACATGCCTTCCCCTGACCGCTCTTTCCTGCACCGCGACGCGGTGCATACGGCACGTCTGGCCGCCCCGCTGGTGGCCGGACATCTGTCGCACGGGCTGGTGGGGGTGGTGGATACGGTCGTGGCCGGACATCACGGCACCACGACCTTGGCGGCGGTCTCGGTCGGGGCGGCGCTGTTCTGGCTGCCGATGCTGATCCCGATGGGCACGCTGATGGCGCTGCCGCCGATGGTGTCGCAGCACGACGGCGCCGGCCGCCACGCCGACATCGGGCCACTGCTGCGGCAGGCGCTGTGGCTGGCCCTGCTGCTGGGTGGGCTGATGTTCGTGCTGCTGTCGCTGCTGCCGCACCTGCTAGGACCGATGGGCATCGCCCCCGACATCGTGCCGGGTGCCACGGCGTTTCTGCACGCAATCCGCTGGGGCATCCCAGGCTTCACCCTGTATCTGGCGCTGCGTTATCTGAGCGACGGGCTGCACTGGTCGGTGCCCACCATGGTGGTCGGCTTCGGCGGCCTGCTGTTGCTGGCACCTGCCGGGTACGTACTGACCAATGGCCTGTTCGGCCTGCCCGAGTTGGGCGCCGCCGGGGTGGGGCTGGCCTCGGCGCTGATGTTCTGGTTGCAGGCGCTGGGGCTTGCCCTGTACCTGGCGCGGGCGCGCCGGTTTGCCCACCTGCACCTGTTCACTCACTGGGAACCGCCGCACCCGGCCACCCTGGCCACCCTGCTGCGCACCGGCTTACCGATCGGCGTGACCGTGGCGATGGAAGGCGGCCTGTTTGCCGCCACTGCGCTGCTGATCGGCCGACTGGGCGACGTGCCGGCGGCAGCGCACCAGATCGCGCTCAATGTCGCCTCGCTGTGCTTCATGGTGCCGTTCGGGCTGGCCGAGGCCACCACGGTACGGGTCGGTCATGCGCTGGGGCGTGCCGATGCGGCCGGCGTGCGACGGGCGGCCATGGCGGGGTATGCCCTGGCGCTGCTCACCCAAAGCCTGTCGGCCGGGGTGCTGTTGCTGGGGCACGATGCCATCGCCGGGCTGTACAGCCAGGATCCACAGGTAATCGAGCTGGCCGGCCGGTTGCTGCTGCTGGCTGCGCTGTTTCAGTTCCCGGATGGCATCCAGGTGGTGTCGGCGGGCGCGCTGCGCGGCTTGCAGGACACCCGCGTGCCGATGCTGCTGGCGGCGTTGGCCTACTGGGGCATCGGCATGCCCGTGGGCGCAGGCCTGGGGTTGGGCCTGGGTTGGGGCGCCGCTGGCATGTGGCTGGGCCTGACGGCGGGCCTGGGCATGGCGGCGCTGCTGCTTGGCCTGCGCTTTCTGCAGCGCAGCCGACAGCAGCCGACCATGACCAACGCCGGATGATTCCGCCGGCGCAGCTCGCTAGCATGTGCGTCTCCCCCCGTCTCTGCGCCTGCCCTGTGGCGCCTTCTGGAGTTTCCCCATGAACGAACCGCGTCGTCGCGGCCCGATCGCCAGCCTGATCGTGGGTGGCTGGCAGACGCTCAACTTCTTGCGCCGGCTGGTGCTGAACCTGCTGTTCCTGCTGGTGCTGCTGCTGATCCTGCTGGCGTTCCTGGGCGGCGGCAAACTGGCCCCGCTGCAGTCCCGCACTACCCTGGTGATCGCCCCGGAAGGCCGGTTGGTCGAGCAATACAGCTGCGATGCGCTCAGCCGCAATCTGGCCCGCGCCAGCCACAGCGAGGACTGCCGCGAAGTGCGCCTGCGCGACCTGCTGCGCGCACTGGATGCTGCTCGCACCGACACCCGGATCGAGCGCGTTGCGCTCATGCTGGACCACCTGCAACCGTCCGGCCTGGCCTCCCTGCGCGAAGTCGCCGCCCGGCTGGCGGCGCTGCGCAAGGCGGGCAAGCAGATCGTCGCCCACGGCGAGGGCTTTGCGCAGGGCCAGTACCTGCTGGCGGTGCAGGCCAACGAGATCTACCTCGACCCGATGTCCTCCACCGGGGTGATGCTGGAAGGGCTAGCCGACTATCGCCAGTATTTCCGCGAAGCCCTGCAGGACAAGCTGGGCGTGGACGTGCACCTGTTCAAGGTGGGCACCTACAAGTCCGCTGCCGAGCCGTATGTGCTGGATGCCGCCTCGCCGGCGGCCAAGGAAGCAGACCTGTACTGGATGGGCGATCTATGGCGGCGCATGCTGCAAGACATCGGCCAGGTGCGCGGGCTGGATCCGGCGCAGCTTCAGCAGTACGCCGACACCCTGCCGCAGCAGGTGGTGGCCGCACACGGCGATCTGGCACAACTGGCGCTGCAGCAGAAGCTGGTGACCGGGCTGAAGACCCGCGATGAGGTCAACAGCCTGCTCCGCGAACGCGGGGTGGCGGATGACGATGCCGAAGGCGGCTTCCGCCAGGTGGACCTGGACACCTACCTGCAACACCTGGATCGTGCCCTGCCGCAGACCGACCGCCGGCCGCAGGTGGCGGTGGTGATCGCCGAGGGCGAGATCGCTGCCGGCCAGCTGCCACCGGGCAAGATCGGCGGCGACTCCACCGCTGATCTGCTGCGTCAGGCCCGCGATGATGACGACATCAAGGCGGTGGTGCTGCGGGTCAACTCGCCAGGCGGGGAGGTGTTTGCCTCCGAGCAGATCCGTCGTGAGGTCGAGGCGCTCAAGAGGGCTGGCAAGCCGGTGGTGGTGTCGATGGGCGATGTCGCTGCGTCCGGCGGCTACTGGATCAGCATGAATGCCGACCGCATCTATGCCGACCCGTCCACGATCACCGGCTCGATCGGCATCTTCGGCCTGCTGCCGACGTTCGATCGCACCCTGGGCAAACTGGGCGTGCACACCGACGGTGTCGGCACCACCCGCTACGCCGGCGCGTTCGACCTCACCCGCCCGCTGGATCCGGCGGTCGCGGCCACCGTGCAGGCGGTGATCGAGAAGGGCTACCGCGACTTCACCGGCAAGGTGGCCAAGGCGCGCGGCAAGACCGTGGCGCAGATCGACGCGGTGGCGCAGGGCCGGGTCTGGAGCGGCGCGCAGGCGCTGCAACGCGGCCTGGTGGATGCGTTTGGCGGGCTGGACGAGGCCAGCGCTGAAGCCGCCCGCCGCGCCGGACTGGCGGCCGGGCACTGGCAGACGCGCTATCTGGAAACCACCGCCACCCCGTTCCCGCAGTGGTTGGGCGATCTGCTGCAAAGCCGTGTCGGCGTAGCCCTGCTGCACCAGACCGGTGGCGACCAACTCCTGCTAGCGCACCGCCTGCGCCTGCTCGATCAGGCGGCACCGCTGCGTTTCGTCGAAAACGCGCTGCACGCACGCGGCCGACCGCCAGTGACCGCGCTGGCGTATTGCTTCTGCGCGCCGCACTGACAAGAACCCAGCGACATGCGCGCAGCCGTCACGCACGCGGTTGCGCGCACATCGTGCCGGGATGGATCAGCACGGCGTGAAGTGCGCCGTACCCAGACCTCAGCGGTTTGCCGCATCGGCCGCGCCGGCCTGCGCGGCGGCCTGGGCCTGGGTGGCCTGCACCGCACTGCGGGCGGCGTCTTTGTAGGTGTTGGCAGTCGCAGTGATGGGCGACTCGGCCTTGGGCACTGGTGGCCGCTCGGGATCGGGCGGCGGTGGCGCACCACACGCGGTCAGCAGGCCAGTCAGGGCAAGCACGGTGATGATCCGGGACATGGCGTTCTCCGAGGCGGGCCGTGGCCTATGCTACGCCGGTCGTCTGTCATGGAGATTGCCAATGCACTCACCCCGCTGGAGCCTGTCCGGACAACGTGCGCTGGTCACCGGTGCCAGCGCCGGTATTGGGCTTGCCATCTGCCGCGAGCTGCTGGGTTTCGGCGCCCAGGTGCTGATGGTGGCGCGCGATCCCGATGCACTGGAGCAGGCCCGCGCCGAGCTCGAAGAGGAATTCCCCGGGCCGGAAGACGCCGTGCTGGCCCTGCCGGCCGATGTCACCGACGATGAACAGCGCGCCGACATCATCGACTGGGCGGCCGATCAAGGCGGCCTGCACATCCTGATCAACAACGCCGGTGGCAACCTGACCCGCCCCACCCTGGATTACGGCGAAGACCAGTGGCGGGAAATCTTCGAGATCAATCTGTTCTCCGCCTTCGAACTGTGCCGGCTGGCGCACCCGCAACTGAGCCGACACGCAGCCTCGGCGATCGTCAATGTCGGCAGCGTCTCCGGGCTCACCCACGTGCGCACCGGCGCGCCCTACGGGATGAGCAAGGCGGCGCTGCACCAGATGACCAAGAATCTGGCGGTGGAATGGGCCGAGGACGGCATCCGGGTGAATGCCGTGGCGCCCTGGTACATCCGCACTCGCCGCACCCGCCCCAAACTGGCCGACCCCGACTACCTCGACGAGGTGCTGCTGCGCACCCCGCTGGGCCGGATCGGCGAGCCAGAGGAAGTCGCCGCCGCCGTCGCCTTCCTCTGCCTGCCCGCCGCCAGCTACATCACCGGCGAATGCATCGCCGTGGACGGCGGATTTTTGCGCTATGGCTTCTGACCCACGACGCGGTGCTGCCTTAAGCCTTCCCGCGATTGCGTCGCCTGCGCCAGCGCGAACAGGTGTCGGGCTGGGCGCAGGCTGACATCGCCTGCGTTGCCGCGTGTTTAGCGCGGGCGGCCACGCAGCAATGCATCCACCACCGACGGGTCGGCCAGCGTGCTGGTGTCGCCCAGTTGCTCGGGCGCGTCCTCGGCAATCTTGCGCAGGATGCGGCGCATGATCTTGCCGCTGCGGGTCTTGGGCAGGGCCGGTGCCCACTGGATCACGTCGGGGGTGGCGATCGGGCCGATCATCTGCCGCACCTGTGCCACCAGCGCCTGCCGCAGTTCCTCGGTCTCCTGCTCGCCGGCCACCAGGGTCACATAGGCGTAGATGCCCTGCCCCTTGACCGGATGCGGGACGCCGACCACCGCCGCCTCCGCCACCGCCGGGTGCGCCACCAGCGCGCTTTCCACTTCGGCGGTGCCGATGCGATGGCCGGACACGTTGATCACGTCATCGACGCGGCCGGTGATCCAGTAGTCGCCATCGGCATCGCGGCGACAGCCATCGCCGGTGAAATACATGCCGGGATAGGTCTTGAAGTAGGTGTCGATGAAACGCTGGTGATCGCCGTACACCGTGCGCATCTGGCCCGGCCAGGAGTCCAGCAGTACCAGATTGCCCTCGGCCTCGCCCTCCAAGAGGGTGCCTGTGGCATCCACCAGCGCGGGCCGGATCCCAGGCAGCGGCCGCGTGGCTGAGCCCGGCTTGAGGTCGGTGGCACCGGGGATCGGGCTGATCAGGATCCCGCCGGTTTCGGTCTGCCACCAGGTGTCCACGATCGGGCAGCGCCCCTCACCGACCACCTCGAAATACCAGCGCCAGGCCTCCGGGTTGATCGGCTCGCCCACGCTGCCCAACAGGCGCAGCGACGTACGCGAGGTGGCCCGCACGGGCGCATCCCCCTCGCGCATCAAGGCGCGAATGGCGGTAGGCGCGGTGTAGAAGATGCTGACCTGGTGCCGGTCCACCACCTGCCAGAAGCGCGAGACATCCGGGTGATTGGGCACACCCTCGAAGATCACCTGGGTGCAGCCGTTGGCGAGCGGGCCATAGACCACGTAACTGTGGCCGGTGATCCAGCCGATGTCGGCGGTACACCAGAACACGTCCTCCGGCTTCAGGTCGAACACCAGCGCATGGGTGTAGCTGGCCCAGACCAGATACCCGCCGGTGGTGTGCAGCACACCTTTCGGTTTGCCGGTGCTGCCGGAGGTGTAGAGGATGAAGAGCGGGTCTTCCGCGTTCATCTGAGCAGGCTCGCAACTGTCCGGCTGACCATCCACCACGGCATCGAACCAGCGGTCGCGCGGCATCTGCATCGGCACCGCAGCGCCGGTATGGCGCACCACCAGCACGGTTTCCACGCTATGCGTGCCCGGCAGCTTCAGCGCCGCATCGACGTTGGCCTTGAGCGGAATACGCCGGCCACCACGCAGGCCCTCGTCGGCAGTGATCACCAGCTTGCTGCCGCAGTCGGCGATGCGGTCAGCCACCGATTGCGGGGCAAAGCCACCAAACACCACCGAGTGCACGGCGCCAATGCGGGCGCAGGCCAGCATCGCCACCACCGCCTCCGGGATCATCGGCAGGTAGATCGTCACCCGATCGCCCTTGCCCACGCCGAGGTTGCGCAGTGCATTGGCAAGCCGACACACCCGCGCATGCAGCTCACGATAGGTGAGCTTCTGCACCGGCGCGTCGGGATCATCCGGCTCGAAGATCAGCGCCACCTTGTCGCCATTGCTGTCCAGATGCCGGTCCAGGCAGTTGACGCTGGCATTGAGCACGCCGTCCTCATACCAGCGAATACGGAAATCACGCAGGTCGTAGCTGACATCCCGGATCCGGGTCGGGAAGCGGTACCAGTGCAGGCGCTGTGCCAGCCCGGCCCAGAACCCGTCCGGATCCTGCACCGCCTGCGCGCACAGTTGCTCGTACTGCTCGCGGTTGATGTTGGCCTTCGCCGCAAAGGTGGCGGCCTCCACCCGATCACGCTGGTGCATCCCGTCTCTCCTCTGGTTCCGTGGTGGGCACAGCCACGCCATGGCAAGGTCTGAACGCGTCCATCCGCTCCGTCCGCATCAGGCATCCGCCTGTCCGGCCAGAAGGTTGTCCGACGCGATCGCTCTGGCGGCTCTTCCGCCGAGTGACCATCGCAGGCGTCATCCGGTCATCTTACAACCGCCGCCATGCTGGGCTGGGCCGCCGCACCGCGACGTCCTGCACTGGATCGCCACGACAAAACGTGCAAGATGCGCCAGTTGCCATCCACGGAGCCGATCATGCTTTCCACCCTGCGCCGCACCCCGCTTGCCCTGGCCACCCTCTGCACCCTCGCGGGCCTGACGCTTGCCGCCTGCTCGCCCCGCCAGACGACAGCGACGACAACTTCGCCGGCCGCCTCTGCGACCGCCGCCACGCCCGCGCCGGGTATCGACCTGGCCGGCATGGACACGCATGTCGCCCCTGGCGATGACTTCTACGCCTATGCCAACGGCACCTGGCAAACGACGACGACAATCCCACCCGATCGCGCCGGCACCGGGGTGTTCTACACCGTGTTCGAGAAGGCCGAGAAGCGCTTGGCCGACCTGGTGCAGTCACTCCAGAAACAGCAACCAGCGCCGGGCACCGACGCGCGCCGCATCGCCGACTACTACACCGCCTACATGGACGAGGCCGGCATCGAGGCACGCGGCCTGACGCCGCTGCAGCCCACGCTGGATGCGGTGGCTGCGATCAATGACCGCAAGGCGCTGTCAGCCTATCTGGGCAGCACGCTGCGTGCCGATGTCGACCCGATCAACGCCACCAACTACTACACCGAGAACCTGATGGGCCTGTTCGTGGCGCAAGGCCTGGAAGACCCGTCGAAGAACGTCGGCTATCTGCTGCAGGGCGGCCTGGGTATGCCCGACCGCGAGTACTACCTGTCCGCCGACAAGGACATGGCGAAGACCCGCGACGCCTACAAGGCCTATATCGCCGCGCTGCTGAAGCAGGCCGGCGACACGGACGCCGAGAAGAAGGCGCAGGCCATCTTCGATCTGGAGATGAAAATCGCCCAGGCGCACGCCAGCGTGGTGGACACCCAGAACATCCACAAGGCCAACAACCCGTGGCCGACCGCCGAGTTCAACACACGCGCGCCTGGCATCGACTGGCCCGCTTTCCTGAAAGCCGCGCAGCTGGACACCCAGCCGGTGCTGGTGGTCTGGCAACCGGAGGCGATCAAAAAGTTGTCGGCACTGGTCGCCAGCCAGCCGCTGCAGACCTGGAAGGACTACCTGCGCTTCCATGCCCTCAACAGCCATGCCAGCCTGTTGCCCAAGGCGTTTGCCGACCTGCATTTCGGTTTCTACGGCACCCAGCTGTCAGGCACTACCCAGCAGCGTGATCGCTGGAAGCGTGCACTGGCCGCAACCAATACCGCGCTGGGTGACGCGATCGGCCAGCGCTATGTCGCGCAGTATTTCTCGCCCGCGGACAAGGCGCAGGTGGAGGCGATGGTGGCCAATATCCTGGCCGCGTTCCGCGATGGCATCGACACGTTGACGTGGATGAGCCCGCAGACCAAGGCGATGGCCAAACGCAAGGCCGAGACCATGAAGGTCGGCGTCGGCTATCCGGATAGCTGGCGCGACTACAGCACGCTGGTGGTGAAGGCAGACGATGCGTTGGGCAATGCCGACCGCGCCGCACTGGCCGAATACCGTCACCAGCTTGGCAAGCTCGGCAAGACCCCGGATCGCGGCGAATGGTGGATGACGCCGCAGACGGTCAATGCGGTGAACCTGCCGCTGCAGAATGCGATGAACTTCCCGGCGGCGATCCTCCAGCCGCCGTTCTTCGACCCCAAGGCGGATGCCGCCGCCAACTATGGCTCGATCGGCGCGGTGATCGGCCACGAAATCAGCCACGGCTTCGACAACCTGGGCGCCGAGTTCGATGCCGACGGCCGCCTGCACAACTGGTGGACACCGGAGGATGCCGCGCACTTCAAGGCCGCCACCCAGAAGCTGGTGCAGCAGTACGACGCCTACGAGGTCCTGCCGGGCCTGCACATCAACGGTCAGCAGACCCTGGGCGAGAACATCGCCGACCTGGCCGGCCTGCAAGCAGCCTACGTGGCCTACCACAAGGCGCTGGGCGGCAAACCGGCGCCGGTAATCAACGGGCTGACTGGCGACCAGCGTTTCTTCATCGCCTTCGCCCAGTCCTGGCGCGAGAAGCAGCGCGAAGCCGCCCTGCGCGCACAGGTGGTCGGCAACGAACATGCGCCTGGGCCCTGGCGGGCGCTGACCGTGCGCAACCTCGACCCCTGGTATGCCGCCTTTGCGGTCAAGCCTGGACAGTCGCTGTACCTGGCACCGGAGGCGCGGGTGAAGATCTGGTAAGCGCCTTGGTCGATGCGCTGCCGCGGACGCCGGCCTCATGCCGGCGTCTGGCTGTCCGGGCCCGCATCGAACGGGGATTGAAACGAAAACGCCCGGCACGGGGCCGGGCGTTTTGGGTCACGCGTGAGCGTGGCTTAGAGCGGACGAACCTGCTCGGCCTGCATCCCTTTCTGGCCCTTGACGGCCACGTAGGAGACCTTCTGGCCTTCCTGCAGGGACTTAAAGCCCGAGCCCTCGATGGAACGGAAATGGACGAACAGATCGCCACCGCCGCCATCCTGGGTGATGAAGCCAAAGCCCTTGGCGTCGTTGAACCACTTCACGGTACCGGTTTCGGTATTGGACATGTTGAATACTCCTTGGAACGGGTGATGCCGCGGATGCGGCGGTTGCGCTGGTGCCAAGGAGATTCGAAAAGCGGGTGTCACGAAACAGGACGTGTGTCTGTTACATCAGGCCACGATTCAAGGTGACCCTTGTCAATCAGCCAGGCCACGGTACATGGCTTTGCGATAAAACACAAACGTAAGAATGGCTGCCGTTCAGAAATGCGGCGTAGCACCGGCCATCCCTGCGGCTCAATGCGGCGGTGCGGCCAGCTCGCGGGCATCCAGATATCCGTCGTGATTGCTGTCCTGCAACCGGAACCGCGCAGTCAGGCGATCACGATGCGCCTGCCGGGTGAGCGGTGCGCCGCGACCACCCGGCAACTCGTCTGCACTCAGGACGCCATCGCGGTTGCGATCCATGCGATCGAAGGCATAGCCCATCCAGTCCAGGTACTCCGATCGCGACACACGACCGTCGCCATCGGTATCCATCCGCGCCAGATAATCACCGGCGCGCTGCACCTGCTGCGCCGACGCCGCCGGTATCAGCAGCAGTGCCAACAACGCGCGCCACCGCTGCATCCGCATCGACTTCATGCGGCCGCCAATGCATAGCCCCGCAGGCGCGCGGCATAGTCCTGCAGCACCCGCACACCGCTGGCCTCAGCCTCGGCGCACCAGGCCTGCAGACGGCGCAGACGCTCGGCGGCATCGTGGCCGCGGCTTTCCAGCACATCGGCCAGGCGGCGGCGGTGCTCCAGCAGCGCCCGGATGCGCGGACGCGCATCCACCCACGCCTGCAGATGGGCGCGCGACTCGGGAGTCAGCCAGCGGCCGTCATCCGCCATGCCCTTGCGCAGCCGGCGCGGCAGCAGTGCGCGCAGATTGGCGCCTGCGGCGGCGGCTTCTTCCTTCAGCGCCGGCGTCAGCACGGTGCGCTGGTAATCGGTCATCGCCTGGACACGCAGCGCCAGCAGTGCTTTGACCGTCTCCATGTCGGGCATCGTGATGTTGGGGCGCAGGTTGAGCTTGGGCGCAACGCGCAGCACCTTGGCCAGGCGCACCTTTTCCAGCAGTTTGATGGCCGCCCAGCCAATGTCGAACTCGAATCGGCGCAGCGCGAACTTGGCCGACGACGGGAACGCGTGGTGGTTGTTGTGCAGCTCCTCACCGCCGACCCACACCGCCCACGGGGTCAGGTTGGTGGCGGTGTCGGTGGTTTCGAAGTTGCGGTAGCCCCACCAGTGGCCGAGGCCGTTGATGACGCCGGCAGCCCAGAACGGGATCCACGCCATCTGGATCGCCCACACGGCAACGCCCTTGAAGCCGAACAGCACGAAGCTCACCGCCAGCAACAGCACCACACCAAGGTTGGCGTGGCGGGTATAGAGATGGCGCTCGATCCAATCGTCCGGGCAGCCTTTGCCGTACTGCTCGATGTCCTCGCGCCGCAGTCGCGCCTGACGGTACAAATCCGCGCCGCGCCAGAACACCGTACCGATGCCCTTGTGCATGGGGCTGTGAGGATCTTCTTCCGTCTCGCACTTGGCGTGGTGCTTACGGTGGATCGCCACCCACTCGCGGGTGACCATCGAGGTGGTCAGCCATGACCAGAAGCGGAAGAAATGCGCGACCACCGGGTGGAAGTCCACACCGCGATGGGCCTGACTGCGGTGCAGGTACAAGGTGACGGTGAAGATGGTGATCTGGGTGACCACCAGCAGGTACAGCAGCATCTCGCCCCAGCCGAACTGAAGCAGGCCACCGGCAAGGAAGTCGAGGAAAGAGGAATCGAGCAGGGACGCGGGCATTGGAAGTCTCGGACAGAATCGCGCCTATCAGCGCGACTGCATCATGGCATGCCGCAGCTGACTGCCGCCCTGCCGCCCGATATCAGCCCGCCTCTCCACTGGCCGCCGCTGCCGGTGGCATTGCGCTAGCAGGCGTAGCGCGCAGCAGGGCGTTGATGTCGTCGATGATGCTTTCCAACGTGTCTTCATCATAGCCCTTGTAGTGCGCGGCGACCCTGCCTTCTCGATCGATGATCCATAGGTTCGGGTAGCTATTCACGTCATAGGTCTTGGCAATGCCGCCATCGGAATCCCGACTCTGGACAAGGGTGTAGTGCTTCATCTGGCGCATCATCACGCGATAGTCATCCGGCGTGTCCTGGACGTTCACCGCAATCACCTGAAGCACCTGCCCGGCGTGTCGCTGCAGGGAATCCAGCACCGGCAGCTCCTTCAAGCAATATCCACACCACGACGCCCAGAAGGTCAGCACGACAATCCTGCCGCGATATTGATCGAGCGTCAGCGGCTTGCCATCGCGGCCTTTACCGACCGCCACTGGCGCCACCTCGCCAATCGTCGGCCCGCCGGCATGCGCCACATGGGTCAAGAAAAGCAGTGCGAATACAAGCAAGATGCGACGCATGACATTTCCCCAGATTGATCACGACCTGGCCAAACACGATAGCAGCCAGCTGCCAGAATAACCGCATGCCCGAACTGCCCGAAGTCGAAACCACCCGCCGCGGCCTGCTGCCCCACGTCGAAGGTCGGCGTGTGGAAGGCATACTGCTGCGTCGCCCCGACCTGCGCTGGCCGATCCCGCGCGAAGTCGTGACGCAGCTGCCCGGCCAACGCATCGCGACCATCCGCCGCCGCGCCAAATACCTGCTGCTGGACACCGCCGCCGGCAGCGCGCTGCTGCATCTGGGGATGTCCGGCACTCTGCGCGTGCTGCCCGCCGACGCGCCGGTGCGTGCGCATGACCATGTGGACATGCGGCTGGAAGGCGAGCGCGTGCTGCGCTTCAACGACCCGCGCCGGTTCGGCTGCCTGCTCTGGCAGGCGCCGGGGCAGACCCACCCGCTGCTGGCCGGGCTGGGCCCGGAGCCGTTGTCGGAGGCGTTCGACGGCGACTACCTGTTCGACCTCAGCCGCGGCCGCAAGACACCCGTCAAGACATTCCTGATGGACCAGACGGTGGTGGTGGGTGTGGGCAACATCTACGCCGCCGAGGCGCTGTTTTTGGCTGGGATCTCCCCGCTGCGCGCAGCCGGCCGGGTCTCGCACGCGCGCTACATCGCGCTGGCACAGGCCGTGAAGGCGATCCTGAGCCACGCCATCACCCGCGGCGGCACCACCCTGCGCGATTTCCTCAGCCCCGACGGCGCACCTGGTTATTTCGAACAGGAGCTGCAGGTGTATGGGCGCGGTGGCCAGCCCTGCACCCGCTGCGGGCGCCCGCTGAAGCAGGCCAGCCTGGGTCAGCGCACGACCGTCTGGTGTGGCCACTGCCAGCGCTAAGACGTCGCCGAACCCTGCGGCGATTCGCGTCGGCCAGGGATGTCGCCCCCGAATCTCCACACCCGACCGTCATTCGCTATAGTGCCAACGTCCCCCGACACCCTGCCGTATCCGTTCAATGACCGCGCCCGGTGACATCACCGTTTTGCTGGAGGCCGCACGCACGGGCGACCGCACGGCCATGAATCAGGTTCTGGCCACGCTGTATCAAGAACTGCACGCCATGGCCCGCCGCCAGTTGGCCGGGCAGCAGCAGGGCCACACCCTGGATGCCACCGCCCTGGTGCACGAGGCCTATTTGAAGCTGGTCGGCCGTGGCGGCGCCCACTTCGACGACCGTAGCCATTTCTTCGCCTATGCCGCCTCGGCGATGCGTTCGGTGATCGTGGACTATGCCCGCCAGCGCCTGGCCCAGAAACGCGGCGGTGATCTGCACCGTGTCACCGAACTGCCGGAGGAGCTCGAAAGCGGGGTTCGCCTGGACGAGGACGTGGTGGCGCTGGACGAGGCACTGAAGCAGCTGTCTGCGGTGGATCCGCGCCTGACCCAGGTGGTCGAGCTGCGCTATTTCGCCGGTCTGTCGGAGCTGGAAATCGCGGCTCTGCTGCAGCGCTCCGAACGCAGCATCCGCCGCGACTGGCAGAAAGCACGGCTGTTCCTGCTGGCCATCTTGCAGGAGGCGCCCACGACCTGACCGCAAGGTCGGGCAGGCGGCCCCGCCATGGACGCGCAACGCTGGCAGCGTCTATCGCCACTGCTCGACGCCCTGCTGGAGCTGCAGGAACCTGCCCGCAGCGAGCACCTGGCGACGCTGCGCGCGGAAGATCCGGCGCTGGCCGATGAGCTACAACGCCTGCTGACGCTTGATGCCGACCAGGCCGAGTTTTTGCTGACCCCGATCGTGCAGATCGCAGGCTCGCTCATCCCCGGCGCACGCCTGGGGCCATACCGGCTGGAACGCCTGCTGGGCGAAGGCGGCATGGGCCAGGTCTGGCTGGCGGCCCGCGCCGACGGCCTCTACGAACGCCGAGTTGCACTGAAACTACTGCGTCCGGGACTGGCCGACCACACCCTGCGCCAGCGTTTCGACCGCGAACGGGCCATCCTGGCCCGCTTGGCACACCCCTTCATCGCCCGCCTGTTCGATGCCGGCATCGATCAGAACGACCAGCCCTATCTGGCGCTGGAATACGTGGAAGGCGAACCCATCACCAGCTACTGCCAAAGTCACTCTCTCGACATCCCGGCGCGGCTGGACCTGTTCCGGCAGGTGTGCGATGCCGTCAGTCATGCGCACGCCAATCTGATCGTGCACCGCGACCTCAAGCCATCCAACATTCTGGTGACGTCAAGCGGGCAGGTCCGGCTGCTGGACTTCGGCATCGCCAAGCTGATCGATGCCACCCCAGCGCGAACCGAACAGACCCGCACCGGGGTGCGTGCATTCACCCTGCACTATGCAGCGCCGGAACAGATCCGCGGCGAGCCGGTCACCACCATGACCGACGTCTATTCGCTGGGCGTGGTGCTGTTTGAACTGCTGACCGGCGGCAAGCCCTACCGGCTCAACCGCCAGACCGATGCGGCATGGGAAGAGGCCATCGTCAGCGGCGAACCGATCCGCCCCTCGCAGGCCGCCGCCCAGGCCGCGCCGGAAACGACCCGCCCCTATCCCCCGGCACGGCTGGCGCGGGCGCTGGCGGGCGACCTCGACAACATCGTGCTCAAGGCCATCGCCAAATGTCCGGAAAGCCGCTACTCCTCGGTCGAGGCGTTGTCGCTGGACCTGCTTCGCTACCTGCGCGGGCAGCCGGTGTCGGCCCGTGGCGAACGCTTCGGCTATCGCCTGCGCAAATATCTGCAGCGCCACCGCTGGGGGCTGGCCGCCACCGCCAGTGTGCTGCTGGTGCTGCTGGCAGCACTGGGTATCGTGACCTGGCAGGCGCAACGCGCCCTGGCCGAGGCGGCGCGCGCACAGGCGATGCAGCGCTATGTCGCCGAACTGTTCCAGGATGCCGGCAGCGCCGGGGCGACGCCGATCGATCTGCGTCGCCTGCTGGCGCTGGGCATCGTGCGCGGCGAACACAGCCTGGCCCGGCAACCGCTGGCGCGCGCCGAGCTGTACGGCGTGGTGGCCCAGCTGCGTCTGGGCCTGGGTGATTACCGCGAAGCCGCCGACCTGCTGCAACGCCAGGCACGCCTGCTGGCGGCGCTGCCAGATGCGCCGACCGGACTGCAGTTGCAGGCCGCCACCTTGCGCGGTCAGACCCAGCAGCAACTGGGGGATCCCGCCGCCTGCGTGGCCACCATGCAACCCCGGTATGCCCTGGCACACCAGGAAGAGCCGCGCCTGCCGTTGCCGGTGGCGGCTTTTTTCAACCAACTGGGCCGCTGCCGCCACGCGCTCGGCGATACGACCACGGCCCAACGTCTCTATGCCCGTGCGCTGGATCTGCGCCAGCGCCAGCAGGACGAAACCGGGGTGGCGGAAACCACCCTCGACCAGGCCAACCTGCTGGCCGATACCGGCCACACGGCCGACGCGCTGGCCACCCTGCAGCGCGGTCTGGCCCGGCTGCGTCAGGCGGCCGGCCCACAGCATCCGCTGGCCATCGAACTGCTGCGCAGCAGTTGCGCCCTGGAACGTCAGCTGGACGCGCTGGATGCCGCCCTGCGTGACTGCCGCAGTGCACTGGCGCTGGCACAACGCCTGCACGGCAGCAATCACCGCGCCAGCATCGACGCCCAACGCCAGCTGGCGGCGGTGCTGCTGGATCAGGGACGGCTGAGCGAAGCCGAGGAGCTGTTCGTCAACGCCACCGCCTGGCTGCAGGCGCGTCTGGATCCGCATCACCCGGATCTGGCTCGCGCCTACAACAGTCTGGCCATCGCCGCCTGGGAACGCGGCGAAACCGATCGCGCCCTGCAACTGCAACGTCAGGCCGTGGCCGGCTGGCAACGCACAGGCACGCCGCTGCAGCAGGCGGCCGGCCTGTTCAACCTGGCGATGATCCTGCACGACGCCGGCCGCGACCGCGACGCCCTGGCCCCGGCCCAGCAGGCATTGGTGCTGCGCCAATCCCAGCGCGGAGCCCTGAGCCCGCTGGGCGACAGCCAGCGCCTGCTCGGCGAAATCCTGACCGGGCTCGACCAACCGCACGCCGCCGCACCGTTGCTGGCCGCTGCCGTGCGCAATACCGAGGCCGGCTACGGCCCGCGCCACTCGCACACCCGCCGCGCCCAGATCGCCCTGGCCCGTCTGCAAGCGCTCAATGGCATGCCGGATGCTCCTCTGCGCCTGCAACGCCTGGGGCTGCCGGCCGACGACAATCTGGAGCAACGCAAAGCGGCGTGGCTGGCCCGCGCCTATGCGGCCGAGCAGGCCTGCACCACCACCCCCCAGCAGGCCCGGCTGAGCCTGGATGCGATCCTGGCCGAGATGCAGCTGGCCTTGCCCGAAGGCGGCGTGGTGCCGCGCACGGTGGCGCGACTGCGACAGCGTTGCGGCGCGCCGGTCAAACCGTGATCACAGCGGCAGCGGCACCTGCACCGGTGCGATCCGGCCTTCCCCACGCATGACCCGCTTGAACTCGGCGCGACTGACCGAGACATAGCGCTCGTTGCCGCCAATCTCCACCTGCGGCCCGGCCTGCACCGCACGCCCGGCATCGTCCACCCGGACGGTCATGGTCGCTTTCTTGCCGCTGTGGCAGATGGTCTTGATTTCGCTGAGCTCATCGGCCCAGGCCAGCAGGTACTGGCTACCTTCGAACAACTCGCCGCGGAAATCGGTGCGCAGCCCGTAACACAGCACCGGAATGTGTAGCGCATCCACTACCTCGCTCAACTGCCAGACCTGCGCCCGCGACAGAAACTGCGCCTCGTCCACCAGCACGCAATGCAGTGCCCCTTGAGCTGCGATATCGGCTTCGACCAGGCGCTGCAAATCGTCCTCGTGCCTGAACGCGATGCCCTCGGCGCGCAGCCCGATCCGCGAGGCCACCACGCCGCCACCGGCGCGGGTGTCCAGCTGCGGCGTCAGGATCAGTACCCGCATGCCGCGTTCACGGTAGTTGTGTGCGCTCTGCAAGAGCGTGGTGGTCTTCCCCGCATTCATTGCGGAGTAGTAGAAGTAGAGCTTGGCCATGCGATGAAGATGAAAAGACGGATGACGTCAAGCGGGCGCGCCCGCCGCTGCGATGCCAGAATACCCGCCTTCTTTCGTCCCCTCACCTGTTCCGTTGCCTGCCCATGCATGGCCTCAATCCCGCGCAACGCGCCGCCGTCCTGCATACCGAAGGCCCGCTGCTAGTGCTGGCTGGTGCCGGCAGCGGCAAGACCCGGGTGATCGTCGAGAAAATCGCCCATCTGGTGCAGAGCGGGCGCTATCCGGCCCACCGCATCGCCGCCATCACCTTCACCAACAAGGCGGCACGCGAGATGCGGGAACGGGTGGGCAAGCGGCTGCGCAGCGACACCGCCAGCGCCCTGACGGTATGCACCTTCCACGCCCTGGGGCTGAAGCTGCTTCAGATCGAACATGCCCGGCTGGGTCTGCGCCGTGGCTTTTCCGTGTTCGATGCTGATGACACCAGCGCTCAGCTCAAGGACCTGCTGTCGGCCGGCAGCAAGCCGGATGCAGTGGAGGCCATGAAACAGCTGATCAGCCGCGCCAAAAACGCCGGGCTGTCGCCGGAGCAGGCGGCGCAGGCCGCGCGCAGCCCACGCGAGCGCGAGGCCGCCGACCTGTATGCGCGCTACCAGCAACGTCTGGCCGCATTCAACGCGGTGGATTTCGATGACCTGATCCGCCTGCCACTGCACCTACTGGAAACCGACCCCGAGGTCTGCGCCGGCTGGCGGGCGCGGATCGGCTACCTGCTGGTGGACGAATGCCAGGACAGCAACGACGCCCAATACCGGCTGCTCAAGGCCCTGGCCGGCCCCGCAGGTCAGTTCACCTGCGTCGGCGACGACGATCAGAGCATCTACGCCTGGCGTGGCGCCAATCCCGACAACCTGCTGGCCATGGCGCAGGACTACCCGACATTGCGGGTGATCAAGCTGGAGCAGAACTACCGCTGCTCGAAGCGGGTGCTGCGCATCGCCAACGCCTTGATCGCACACAACCCGCACATCCATCTCAAGCAGCTCTGGAGTGAAGCCGAGGAGGGCGAGCGCATCCGCGTCTGGGAATGCCGCGATGCCGAACACGAAGCCGAACGGGTCGCCTCCGAAATCCAATACCTGGCGCGAGCGCAGACACCGGACTCACCGCGCTGGGGCGAGTTCTGCATCCTGTTCCGCGGCAACCACCAGAGCCGGCCGCTGGAAAAAGCGTTGCAGCAGCGGCGCATCCCCTACCACCTGTCCGGCGGCACCGCGTTTCTTGACCGTGGCGAGGTCAAGGACGCGCTGGCCTGGCTGCGCCTGCTGGCCAATCCCGACGACGATGCTGCCTTCCTGCGGGCGGTGACCTCGCCCAACCGCGGCGTCGGCGCCGGGACGCTGGCCAAGCTGGGCGAGCTGGCCACGGCTCGCCACCTGTCACTGGCCCGCGCCGCTGCCTCGACCACCGTCCTGCAACAACTGCCCACACGCAGCGCCCACGCCCTGCACGGCTTCGTCACGCTGGTCGAGTCTCTGCGCGCCGCGGCGCAGACCCTGCCGCCATCGGCGCTGGTGCGCCAGCTCAACGAGCGCAGCGGGCTGCTGGCCGCGCTGCGCGCCGCCTGCAAGGACGAAGCGCAGTTCCAGGCGCGCCGGCGCAACCTGGACGAGCTGGCCGACTGGTTCGACGGCCCGAAAACGTCCGGTCCGGGCGATCTGGCCGCGGCACTGGCACTGCTGACCCATGCCGACCGGGGCGAACCCGGCAATCAGGTTCGGCTGATGTCGCTGCATGCGGCCAAAGGGTTGGAGTTCGACCATGTGTTCATCGTCGGCGTCGAGGACGGCAACCTGCCGCACGAGGCCAGCCTGGAAGAAGGCCGGCTGGAGGAAGAACGCCGGCTGCTGTACGTGGGCATCACCCGCGCCCGGAAACGTTTGTGGCTGTCCTATTCGCGGCAGGCACAACGCTGGGGCGAACGGGTGGCCCTGCGCCCCAGCCGGTTCCTGGACGAGCTGCCGGACGCCGATCTGCACCACGATGGTGCCGACCCCGAGGCCGAGGCCGCGCAACGTGCCGAGCGCCGGCGTGCCAGCTTTGCCGATATCCAGGCGCTGCTGGCGGACTGAGGCGGTCTGAACGCATTGGGCCGGACAAAAATCGTCATCTTCGCCGGGTACACTTGCTGCTCTGCCTGCCATGAGCCTCACCATGCCCCTGCGTCGTCCCTTCGCCCTCTCGCTGCTGGCGGCGGCACTGGCCCTGTCGGCCTGCCAGACCACCGCGCCGCGCGCCGCCGCGCCCGCCACCCGTCCAGTCGCTGCCGACACCGCGGCCGCTGCCCGCGGCCCGGCGCCGCACGACAACCTCAACGCCGTCGTGTGGATGCAGCAGGCCGCCGAATATGCCGCGGTGACCGAAACGGTGTACCGCGCCGCCCAAGCCCGGCTGGACGAGGCCCTGCGCGACAAGCACTGGGACGCCCTGCCCCCGGAAGACCGCCAGACCCCGGCCGAGGCCCTGCCGCCGGCGGTGATCGTGGACGTGGACGAAACCGTGCTGGACAACTCGCCTTACCAGGCGCGCCTGATCCGCGACGACCAGGCGTATGACGAGGTGAGCTGGAGCACCTGGGTCAAGGCCCGCAAGGCGCGCCCGGTGCCCGGTGCGGTGGCGTTCGCCCAGGCTGCCGCGGCGCGCGGCATCACCGTGCTGTACATCTCCAACCGTGCGGTGGATCTGGATCAGGCCACCCTCGACAACCTCAAGGCGGCCGGGTTCCCGATCAAGGACGCCAGCGTCTTCATGGGGCTGGGCACCTTTGTGCCGGGCTGCGAGCAGAACGGCAGCGAAAAATCCTGCCGCCGCCGGCTGGCCGGGCAGCACTACCGAATCCTGATGCAGATCGGCGACCAGCTGGGCGATTTCACCGAGATCATCGCCAACACGCCGGAAGCCCGCGCCGCGCTGGTGCAACAGTACCGCGACTGGTTCGGGGTGCGCTGGTTCATGCTGCCCAACCCAAGCTATGGCAGCTGGGAACCGGCGCTGTTCAATAACGACTGGTCCCAGCCTGCCGAGCGCCGCCGCCAGGCCAAACGCGACGCCTTGCGCACCGAGGACTGACGCCCGCACGTGAGCCCCTGCGCCCGGCGGCGCTTGCACCGCAGCCCGTGGTTGCCGACACTGCGGCCATGCCGACCCGCCGGACCCCTGCTGCGCGCGTGCGCCGTCACCTCGTGTGGCCACTGCTGGCCTGCCTCGGGCTTGCCGCCTGCCAGCAGCCGGCCGGCGAACGCGTCCCGGACGTACCCGCGGAAGCCGCCACCCGCCCGGTGGATGCGGTGTATCTGCTGCGCGACCGCCTGCTCGCCCGCGACGGCGCCGGCTTTGCCCGGCTGGCCGTGCCGCCAGACCTGCATGCGCAGCTAGGTCAGGCCTGGCGCGAGGGCCGCAGCCGCTGGCCGCTGGACGAGCTGCCCCTGGATGCGCACCTCCCGGCCATGCTGGCCGCCCTGCAGGCGCCGAACGCCGAGACTGCGCTGATGGCCAGCTTCAACCGCCAGTTCGCTCACGCCGATCGCGACATCGACCAGGCCGTGCGGACCCTGGTGGTGTTCGGCGAGGAATATGTGGCGCGCGATCCGTCACTCGGCCCGGATGAGCGGGCCCAGACCCTGCAGGCCATCGAGGCACTCGGGCGCTGGGCGATCCAGGCGCCACTGGACGACCCCGCCCGCGCCCACCGGTTCTTCACCGCCCTGACCGCCGCCGCCCGGCGCACCGGTCTCGATGGCCAGGCCGGCTGGCCAGCGCTGGCCGCCCTCGGCATGACCCAGAGCCTGAACCGGCTTTCTCCCTTTTTCGCCACCCTGCTGGCACAACTGCGTCAGCAGTACGGGCTGGATCTGGACGCCACCCTGCGCGGTCTGGACGTCCGTCTGGTCGAGCAGACCGGGGATCAGGCCCGACTCCATCTGCATTACCTGCTGGCCGGCACCCCGGTGGATGCCGAGCTGCGGGCCGTCCGCCTCGATGGCCACTGGTATCTGGCTGACTATGTGGAACGGGCGCAACGCTCCCTGGCCGGGCCGGCGCAGTAATCTGGCAACAGATTGCGCCGCGCCTGCCGATAACGGGCGCAGACAGGCCTGAACAGGACGGGGCAGGCACACCTAGCAGCTTGTTGAAATTCTCCCGCGCCAGAGCTTGCTTTCAAGCCCTCTGTTTGCGATATCGACCTCAGCCATAGTGGAGGGCGTGGGATGCGCGGTGCAGACGTCACTCAGGAATCGTTGTTCACGGTCGCCAAGCTCGCCGACTTCGTCCCGGCGAACCATCCGCTCCGATCCATTCGGGAGCTGGCCGATGAGGCGCTCAGACGCATGAGCGGCCTGTTTTCGGCGCTGTACGCCGATACCGGCCGCGCCTCCATCGCGCCGGAGAAACTGATGCGGGCGCAGCTGCTGCAGCTGTTCTACTCGATCCGGAGCGAGCGGAT
>NZ_FQUK01000036.1 GCF_900129205.1 Thermomonas hydrothermalis
CTCGCGGCAGGCCACGCGCGGCACCCGGCAGTGGATGAAGGCCTTGAACTGGAAGAAGTGCAGATGCTGCCAGGTGCGCTCCACCCGGTCGTGCACCGGCTGGTCCGCCGCCCCGCAGACCGGACAGGCCAGCCGGGCCGTATCGCACGACACCTCGAAGTGGATCGCCCCCTCATCCGGACGAAACGACACGCTGTCTACCGCCCACGGCGGCGTCAGCCCCAAAGCCTGGGTGAAGAGTTGTTCTTGCATCCGCCAAGGCTGACATCATCCGGCGGCCCGTTCCACACCAGACGCGATGGAGCCTTGAAATGGTGTTCTGTAATGTTGGTCGCTGGGTTAGTTGTGGGTGCGAATGCAGCTGATCCCCCAGTTGACCTTCCCCCAGTTCGAGCTGTTCCTGCGACTGACGGTGGGAAAATTATCTGCTACGGATACAGGTGTGCGGGTCTGCTTAATTCGTTGCTTCCAGCGCCACCACCGATTGAAATGGATGTGATTTCAATCGATCAATCAGGAGTCGACAGAAGCCAGTTTTGTGGCATGCTAAAGAGTCAGAAGCCGTCCAGTTGCAGTGCGAGTAGTCCTCCAGCAACGCCTGATACGGATCCAAGCTGGCGACCAAATGGGTGTGGGAATAATTGGCGAGTACAGGCGGCAATGCAACTCGGTATCATGGCTATTGTTCCTGATGATTTTGCTGGAAATTACAATGCGCCGTACTCCGGGGTTTCTTTCGAGGCGGCGTGCAACAATCATGATCGTTGCTATGGTCTAGCCTTTGATAAGGCATTCTGTGATGAACGTTTTGGAGATGAAATGAGGAGTGCTTGCAGCTTGGTTTCAAGTAGCTCTGGCTATAATCAGTGCGCAGGTTTGGCCGATATATACCGTGGTGCCGTTGCGGTCTTTGGGGCTTCTGCATACCAATCGGCCGTGCGAGATCATGAATGCGCTGTATGGGTTAAAGACATGAAACAAAATGGATGCAGTCAGTGAGCAGAGTTTATAATTTTGGAATCTTATTAGCAGGTTCGCTTGCTTTAATGGGATGTGTGGAGCCGTCCCATGGACGTGCAGAGTCTGCGCGCAACAATGAAAAACCCTTGCACGAAAGTGCTGTGCCTGTGATGGGTGCTGTTTCGGCAAGTCATGCGTTACAAACGAGAGGTCGCGCGTCAGAGAATCCTGCATCTGTTCTTGGTTTTGATTATACCAGTGATGCACAAGGTGCACTGGCGTTGGGTATCCCCTCGGTTGGGATCGCCTCGTACTATCGCGCCTTGCCGGACTACCTTCTCGAAAACAGAGCAAAATCGGGTGAGAAATTTGCCATGGCATTCTTTGTTGAAAGAATCGCTATGGATATCTTGGAATTTCAAAGAGCCAGACGCTCAGTAGAGCACCTTTCCCCAGATGGTGGTACCGGGCCGCTCAGGAACTTCGGAAAAATGAGCGTTACCTTGAGCGCTTTGATGCAAGACCCTACAAACGCAATGGCAGGATATTTGTGGGGGCTGGCACATTCCGCTTCCATCTTCGGCGCGCCCGACGAACCCATTGTTGCCGGTATTCGGCTGGCGGGAGTCCGGGGCGATGTCAGGGCAGCCGAATTCGAGCGTCAATTCCGCAGCACCCACCCAAATTTAGATGAAGCGAAAATAAAAATGTATTTTGATTCTGGTCGCCGCGCTATGGAAATGGCTGCTCAGCCGCGCAATCCGTAACCGCAGCGCACGATTATGCGCCCATTATTCTGGAGTAGATTAAAGCAAGGGGCGCTGAGTGAATTTCGCTTACGGAAACGGCTAAGGAAATGCGAGCTTTGGTATAAAGCAAGCCGGCATCAGGAAATCGGCGATGGTGCAATCCCGTGTTGCCACGCCAGCCCGAACTGCCGGCCGAGCTGTTCCAGCAAGACCGGTTTGACCGCCTCCAGCGACGCCGGGCCACCGAGGTCGGACAGCGCCACCACCTGCAGGCCGGCATAGCCGCAGGGGTTGATGCGGGAAAACGGCGGCGTGCTTTCGCCGCTGATGTTGAACGCCAGCCCGTGGAAGGTGCAGCCGCGGCGCACGCGGATGCCCAGCGAGGCGATCTTGGCGCCATTGACGTACACGCCCGGTGCGCCGTCTTTGCGGGCGGCGCCGATGTTCCATTCGGCCAGCGTGTCGATGACGGCCTGTTCCAGCCGGCACACGTAGTCGCGCACGCCGATCTTCAGGCGTTTTAGATCCAACAGCGGATATGCCACGATCTGACCGGGGCCGTGGTAGGTCACCTGGCCGCCGCGATCGACGTGGATCACCGGAATGTCGCCGGGCATCAGCACGTGCTCGGGCTTGCCGGCCTGGCCGAGGGTGAATACCGGGTCGTGTTCGACCAGCCAGAGTTCGTCCGGGGTGTCGTCGTCGCGGGCATCGGTGAACGCCTGCATGGCGCGCCAGACCGGCACATAGGCTTGCTGGCCGAGGTCGCGCACGATCCCGGCCCGGATGGCGCTTGCCGGGGTGGTCGGTGTGGCGCAGGCCGGGCTTACAGCGTCCATTTCACATCTGGATGGTCACGCAAGGCCTGGTGGGCGCGTTCGTATTCCTCGCGCGAGTTGGCGCGAAAGCGGATCCGCACCGAGACGTAGCGGCCGTTGCTGGAATGCCGCCAGTTCACCTCTTCGTGCAGCACCTCGATGCCGGCCTCCATCAGGTGCCGGGGCAGCTCGCTTTCCAGCTGGCGGTCGGCGGGCCCCATGGCGGACAGCTCGAAGACGCCGGGGAACTGGAAGCCGTGGTCCGGGTTATCGGAATGGATGCCGGTCATGGTGTCATTGTAAGTCGGTGCCGAACCGGGCCGTTCAGCCCTGCCACCACATCAGCAGTTCGTGCCAGAGGCGCTTGAAGAACCCGGCTTGTTCGACCGGGGCCAGCGCCACCAGCGGCGCCTGTGCGATCACCTTGCCATCCAGGCGCACCTGCACCGTGCCGATCCGCTGGCCTTTGGCGATGGGGGCGGTCAGCGCCTTGGGCAGCGCCATGCTGGGCTTGAGGTCGTTGTAGCGGCCGCGCTGGGTGGTGATCAACAGCGGTTGGCTGACCCCGACCGGAACGGTGTTGGTCACTCCCTTCCAGACCTTGGCGGTGGCCAGCGGCTTGCCGGGCTCATACAGGCGGTGGGTTTCAAAGAAACGGAACCCCCAGTTGAGCAGGGCCTGAGAGTCCACCGCCCGCTGGTTTTCGCTGGTGTCGCCCATCACCACGGTGATCAGGCGCATGTCGCCGCGCTTGGCCGAGGCCATCAGGCAGTAGCCTGCGCTGGAGGTGTGACCGGTCTTGATGCCGTCCACCGAGGGGTCGCGCCACAGCAGCAGGTTACGGTTGGGCTGGGTGATCGGCCCGACTGTGAACTCCTTGATCTTGTTGTAGCTGTAGGCCACCGGGAAATCGCGGATCAGCGCCCGCCCGAGCAGGGCCAGGTCATACGCGGTGCTGTAGTGGCCCTCGGCGCTGAGCCCATGCGGGTTGACGAAGTGGGTGTTACGCATCTCGAGCTTCTTGGCATAGGCGTTCATCAGCTGGGCGAACGCTTGCTCGCTGCCGGCCACGTGTTCGGCCAGGGCGATGGCGGCGTCGTTGCCGGACTGCACCACCATGGCCTTTTCCATCTCCACCAGCGGCGCGGTTTTGTTGACCTCGAACCCGCTGTAGCTGCCATCGGTGCCGGCGCCGCCGGTGCGCCAGGCGTGCTCGCTCATTAGTACCTGATCGTTGGGTTTGATCCGGCCCGTGGCCATCTCGGCAGCGAGCACGTAGCTGGTCATCACCTTGGTGATACTGGCCGGCTCCACCCGCGTGTGGATGTTCTCACCGGCCAGGACTTGACCGGTGGTGTAGTCCATCACCAGCCAGGCCTTGCTGACCGCGGGCGCAGGCGCGTCGGGGATCGGCAGGGCAGCAGCGGTCGGCGCGGTCGGTCGTGCCTGTGGCTGCGCCATGGCCAGCCCACTGCCGACCGACAGCACGGCGGCCGTCAAGGTGACTGCAAACAGGGAACGCATCATCAACAACACTCCTGGGCCGCCTGGCAGCGGCATGGCATGCAAACGGCCATTCTAAGTCGTATGGGAAAGATCGGGTCAGTCATGCACGCGCGTGGGCGTGCCCAATCCCAGACCGGCAATCCGTGCCGCGAGTTCCGTTCCGTCGGCCTCGTTCAATGGGCCAACGCGCAGCCGCCAGAGCGTGCGGCCGTCGCGCTGGGTGGGTTCCAGCCAGGCCTGTTCGATCGCCGCGGCGCGCAGGCGCAGCAGCGCCTGCTCGGCATTGCGGCGGTCGCTGAAGCTGGCGATCTGCAGGATCAGGCCGCGGTTGCCAGCAGGGGCGGGCGTGACGTGCGCATTGGCAGAAGCCGTCGATGCGCTGGCGGGGGGCGGGGTGGGGCTGGTTGCGGTGGTGTCGGTTGAGGCGGGACGATCCGGCAGGCCGGCCAGCAGGCCATCCAGCGGGCTGGTCGGTGTTGCGGCGGTGTCTTGGTCCGGAGTCAGCGCCTCCACCCGAACCCGGGCACTGCCTTTGTCGCGAAAGCCCAGCTTGACCGCGGCGGCATAACTCAAGTCGATGATGCGGCCTGGATGGAACGGCCCGCGATCGTTGACGCGCACGACCACCGACTTGCCGTTTTCCAGATTGGTCACCCGGGCGAAGCTGGGCAGCGGCAGGGTCTTGTGCGCGGCGGTGAAGGCGTACATGTCGTACACCTCACCACTGGAGGTGCGGCGGCGATGGAACTTGGTGCCGTAATACGACGCCAGCCCCTCTTCGCTGTAGCCTGCGACATCGTCCAGAACCCGGTATTGCTTACCCAGCACCACGTAATCGCGGTTGCCGGTGGGCGCGCGCGGCTCGGCGCGCACATCCGGTTCCGGGATGGCATCCACGTCCGGGATGTCCTCCGGCACGCTGTCGGGCACACCAGGGCGGAACAGCCCCCCGGCCACGTAATCGCCGCGCTTGTCGGGGTCTTCCTGCGCCGGGGGGTAGGGCGAGGATTTGGGGGGCGGCGTCGTGACGACCGGGGGCGGTGGCACATGGGCGCTCCCGCCCGTGCTGGGCGCGCCGCCGCCGGTGGTGGCGCAGGCGGCCAGGGCCAAGGGCAGCAGCAGGCCCGGCAGGCGCCAATGGCGGTTCATGCCTCGCCCTCCGGCTGGACGGCGATCGCCTGCGCAAGCTGGTACACCGCAGTCGCGTACAGGCGCGAGAGGTTGTAGGTGGTGATCGCGCGGAAGTTGTTGAAGACGATCCAGTATTCCGGCCCAGCCTCGCCGTCGAGGGTGATCAGGCCCGCCGGGGTCTGCGGTGGCGGCATCACGTCTGTTGCGGCCGGGCGATAGCCGAGCGAGGCCAGTGAGGCCAGGGTTTGATCCAGCACCACCGTATTGCCTGACTGGGTGAGGTCGGCCGCCGCCGCATCCCGCACCGCGCGCAGCATCACCGGGCCGCCGGGCTGCCAGCCGCCTTTTTGGGCGAAATAGTTGGCCACGGAGGCGATCACATCATCCAGGTCGTTGAACAGATCGCGCTTGCCATCGCCATCGCCGTCCACCGCGTACTGACGATAGCTGGACGGCATGAACTGGCCCCAGCCCATCGCGCCGGCGTAGCTGCCCTTGAGCGTGGTGATGTCCAGCCCCTCGTCCTTGGCCAGCGCAAACAGTTGCGCCAGCTCGTCGCGGAAAAACGCCGCGCGCCGGTCTTCGTAGGCGGCCTTGGCCGGGTCGCCGCTGCGTGGGTAGGCAAAGGCCAGGGTGTAGAGGGCATCCAGCACCGGCCAGCGGCCCTGGTTGGCGCCATAGCCGGTTTCCACGCCGAGAATGGCGACGATCAGCTCTTTCGGGACACCGTAGGTGTCCTCGGCGCGCTGCAGGGCGGCGCGGTGCGCGGCGAGGAAGGCACGTCCGCGTTCGATCCGTGAAGGTTGCAGGAAGATCGGCCGGTATTCACGCCAGGGCTTGGCCTCCGCCGGGTTGGCCATGGCGGCGCGGATCGGCTCGCGGATCTGTGCCTGCGCCAGCACCGCCTCAATCTGTCGGGCGGGAATGCCAAAGCGCTGGGCGGTTTCGCGCACGAACGCCGCGCGCGCCGTGGCCAGGTCCACCTCGGCATTCGCGGCGGGCGTGACCGGTGCGGGCGCCGGCACGGCGGGCGGCGACGGCGACGACGGCGGCGCGACGGGATGCACCGGGGATGTCGTGCAGGCAGCCAGGAGTGCCGCGGGCAGACAGAGCAGGAGACGTCGGATCATCGGCGCCGAGGGTAGCACGCCGGACGTGAACGGGCCGAACCCGGCCCCGTTTTCAGCCGCGCAGCGGCCGGTGCGCGCGCAGCGCCATCACCAGCCCGAAGCCGAGCAGGATGGTGACGGCCGAAGTGCCGCCGTAGCTGAGCAGGGGCATCGGCACGCCGACCACCGGCAACAGGCCCGCCACCATGCCGCCATTGACGAATACGAACGCAAACAGCGACAGGCCAATCGTCCCGGCCAGCAGGCGGGCGTAGCCATCGCGAGCGTCGGCCGCGATCCACAGGCAGCGTGCGATTATCAGTAGATACAGCGTCAGCACCAGCACCACGCCCAGCCAGCCGAACTCCTCGGCCAATACCGAGAAGGCGAAATCGGTGGTGTGCTCGGGCAGGTAGTTCAGATGCGACTGCGTGCCCAGGCCCCAGCCTTTGCCGGTCAGCCCGCCGCCGCCGATGGCGATCTGCGATTGCAGGATGTTCCAGCCCGCGCCCAGCGGGTCGTTGTCGGGGCTGCGGAAGGTGAGAATGCGCTGCTGCTGATAGGGCCGCAGGAACCAGAACCATTCGATCGGCGCCCATTTGGCCAGCGCGAAGCCGCCGCCGCCGACCGTCGCGGCGATCCCCCACCACCACCAGGACGTGCCGGCTAAAAACAGCACGAACACGCCGGTGGCCAGGATCAGCACCGCAGTGCCGAGATCCCGTTGCAACAGGGTCAGCCCGACGGGCACTGCGATGATGGCCAGGGCCGTCAACAACACCGACGGTGACGGTGGCAGCCGGTGGCGGTCGAAATGCCAGGCCAGCAGCATCGGCAGAGTGAGTTTGCACAGCTCGGCCGGCTGCACATTGAAAAACCCCAGGTTGATCCAGTGGTTGCCGTATTTGCCTTGGCCGATGAACAGCACCGCCACCATTGGCAGCATCGACAGGGCAAAGATGGCAGGGGTGGCCTGTTTGATCAGGTGCGCCGGGAGACGGGAGATCACCCACAGGCCAGCCAGGCCGACGCCGTAAAACACGGCCTGGGCGATGACCCCGCGCAGCGAGGCATTGCTGGCGCTGTACTGGACGGCCAGCCCGATCGCCATGAGCACCAGCAATGCCGGCGTCAGGATCGGATCCAGGCTACGCACGAAGCGGCGCAGCAGGCTGAGTAGCAAGTGCAGCAGGGCGCTCATGGACGTGGCTCCGCAGCCGTCGCAGGCGGGGCCGACGGCGGCACCGGCTCGGCATCCGGGGTGCCCCGCACGCCGGAGAAGTCCACCCGCGCCGGCTGTGCCGGAAGGGTGGCGCCGGTGCTGGCTGCGGGGGTCGGCATTTTGCCCAGCAGCCAGGCGTCGAACACCTTGCGGGCGATCGGCGCAGCGGTGTCGGCACCGTAACCACCGCCTTCCACCGCGACCGCAATGGCGATCTGCGGATCATTGGCCGGTGCGTAGGCGATGAACAGGGCGCGGTGACGCAGATGGAGCGGCAGGCTCTTGGGGTTGACCGCGGTATTGCCGCGCCGGCTGACCACCTGCGCGGTGCCGGTCTTGCCGGCGATCAGATAGGTCAACCCGGGGCGGATGTTGGTGGCGGTGCCGGGGCCGTGCACGGTGCCGATCATGCCTTCGCGCACCACCTGCAGATGCTGCGGATTGTCGCTGATGCGGCGTTTGGGCGTGACCTGCACCGGCTGCCAGGGGGCGCCGAAGCCGGTGCGAACCGCTTTGACCAGATGCGGCGGGCGCAGCCAGCCAGTGGCCAGCGCGCCGGTGCCCTGCACCAACTGCAGCGGGGTGACCTTCCAGAAGCCCTGGCCGATCGCGGTGATCACGGTGTCGCCGGGATACCACGGCCCTTGCCGACGGGCATGCTGGGCCTTCCAGGCGGGTGAGGGCAGGATGCCGGCGATTTCGCCGGGCAGATCAATGCCAGTCGGTGCACCGAAACCGTAGCGGGCCATGTACTGATCGACGCGGTCGATGCCCATGTCGAGCGCCAGCCGGTAGTAGTAGGTGTTGACCGATTCATAGATCGACTTGCGCAGATCGGTCCAGCCGTGACCGCCGCGGTGGGAATCGCCATAGCCGCGCTTGAAGCCGGGCAAATAAAACATGCCGGTGGACAACACCTTGTCTTCGGGCCGGCGCAGGCCGCTGTCCAGCCCGGCCAGGGCCAGAAACGGCTTGACCGTCGAGCCGGGCGCCACGCCCCCCTGTATCAGCCGATTGAACTGCGGGCGCGAAGGGTTGTCGTTGAGGGCCTGGAAGTCGGCATGGCGGATGCCGTTGACGAACAGGTTGGGGTCGAAGCTGGGCAGGCTGACCATCGCCAGAACCTCGCCGGTGCGCGGGTCGATGGCCACCGCCGAGCCTTCCAGGTCGCCGAAGGCATCCACCATCGCCTGTTGCAGGTCGGCGTCCAGCGACAGCTGCAAATCCTGTCCTGGCACCGCCGGCAGCGTGTCCAGTGTGCGCACGGTGCGGCCGGCGACGTTGGTCTCCAGCCGGCGGAAACCGGGCCGGCCGCGCAGTTCGTCCTCGTAATAGCGCTCCAGCCCGGTCTTGCCGACGTGGGTGAAGGCGCTGCCGGCGTCGCCGAGCTTGGCCTGATCTTGCGCGTCCACCCGGCCCACGTAGCCGATCACATGCGCAAACAGCGACCCGTAGGGATAGACCCGGCTCAGGTAGGGCACCAGCTCCACTCCTGGGAAGCGCCAGCGATTGACCGCAAACCGTGCGGCTTCCTCGTCGCTTAAACGCAGCTTGATGGTCACCGGCTGAAACGGCCGGGCGGCCCGGTAGTCGCGCAGGAAGCGTTCCTGCTGCTCGGCATCCAGCGCGATCACGCTCTGCAGCCGCTGCAGCAGCACCACCCCGGACCCGGCTCGCTCCGGTACGGCATCCAGCCGCCAGGCGGCGACGTTGTCGGCCAGGATGCGTCCCTTGCGGTCATAGATCAGCCCACGCGCCGGGGCCACCGGCACCAGGCGCAGGCGGTTCTGGTCGGAGCGGGTGGCATACAGCGCGTGCTGGATGATTTGCAGATTGAAGTACCAGCCAGCCAGCACGGTAAGACCGGCGATCACCGCCAGCAGGCCGACCAGCGCGCGGCGCCGGAACAGGGCGGCTTCGGCAGCATGATCCTTGAGCGGGCGGGCACGGCGCAGCATGGCTCGGTCATCCCCTGCGGCGCAGCCGCAGCGTGTCCAGCAGCAGGTGCAGCGGCGGCCACAGCAGCATGCCCAGGAGCGGCGCCAGCCAGACCGTCCAGGGCGGCTGCGGCAGGCCCGCCAGCAGGTGAATCAGCGCCGCCAGCACCCGGTCGTTGAACAGCAGCACGGCCAGTGTCAGCGCCTGCTGCGACATCGGGAAAAACCGCAGGCGGGCCCGGAAGCGTTCCAGGATGAAGGCCAGCACCACCAGCCGCAGTGCCTGTTCCCCAAGCACACTGCCGAACGCCAGATCGGCCAGCAGGCCGAGCAGGAACGCGCTGCCCAGCCCGACGCGCTCCGGTGTTTCCAGCAGCCAGTAGGTCAGCACCAGCGCCAGCCAGTACGGGCGCAGCGGCTGCAAGACGCCGGGCAACGGCAACAGGCCCAGCAGCAGGGCCGCGGCCAGGCTGAGCGGCAGCACCCAGGGGTTGCGGAGGCGGTTCATCGGGCACCTCCGGTAGGCGTCGCCGTTGCGTGGGCCGGGGCTGACGGCGGCGTGCCGGACGCCGCCGGCGGTGGCGCCGCGGCTGGATCGGACGCCGGGCGCAGCAGCAGCACGTCGCGGCCACGGTCGAGTTGGGCGGCGGGGATGACGTCGGCTTCCAGAAACGCACGGCTGTCGTCCGGGCGCAGCCGGCCGACCCGGCCCACCGCAAAGCCAGGCGGAAACCGGTTGCCCAGCCCGGAGGTCAGCAGCAGGTCGCCCTCGCGCACGTCCGCCGACAGCGGCACGTCGGTCAGGCGCAGCAGATCGCGGCGGCCACTGCCGTACACCACCAGCCGCACCCCGCTGCGCGCCACCATCACCGGCACCGCGTGGTCGGGATCGGTCACCAGCAGGACGGTGGCGGTGGTGGGTGTGGTGGCGATGACCTGACCCAGCAGGCCGCCGGCATCGATCACCACCTGGCCGACCCGCACGCCACGGGTGGCGCCACTATCCAGCAGCAGGCGCTGGCGGGTGGGGTCCAGATCGACATCCAGCACGCTGGCCAGTTGCACGTCCAGATGCGCCCGTGCGGCGCTGTCCAGCAGGCCGCGCAGCCGGGCGTTTTCCGCCGCCAGCAGTTGCAACCGGGCGTTGCGGGCTTGGGCCAGCAGCAGGGCCTGCCGCAGCCGGGCGTTGTCTTCGCGCAGCCGTGCATGGCTGGTCAGGCCTTGTTGCAAGGCATCGGCAACGCGTGCCGGTTGCGCCGCCAGCCACCACAGCGGCTGCATCAGCGTATCCGCCTGCGTGCGCACGGCATGCAGCCAGCCGCCGCGGAGGTCGAACACCATCAGGATGATCGCCAGCACCAGCCAGGCCAGCAGCCGCAGCACGCCGGCGATGTCACCGGAGCGGGCAGCGGAGGGGCCAGGTTGGGGCATGGGGCGGCAGGGGCAGGGCGGAAACGGGGGAACAAGGCCGGCATACGGGCGATCAGGCCCGGGGAATGCAGGTGGGCGAGTGCCGGCGCCCGCATTCCGGAGCCGTGGCAGCCTGCGTCATTCCGGGGCGAAGAACTCGTTGCCGTGCATGTCCACCAGCTCCAGCGCACGACCACCGCCACGTGCCACGCAGGTCAGCGGGTCGTCGGCGACCTGCACGTGCAGGCCGGTTTCGCTGCTGATCAGCTTGTCCAGGTCACGCAGCAGGGCGCCGCCGCCGGTCAGGACGATGCCGCGTTCGGCCACGTCGGCGCACAGCTCCGGCGGTGTCTGTTCCAGCGCCAGCTTGACCGCAGCGACGATGCCGGCCAGCGGCTCGCGCAGGGCCTCCAGCACTTCGTTGGCATTGATGGTGATGATCTTGGGCACGCCTTCGGCCAGGTGGCGGCCGGAGACTTCGATTTCCCGCACCTGCTGCTGCGGATAGGCATTGCCCAGTTCCTGCTTGATCCGCTCGGCGGTGGCATCGCCGATCAGCATGCCGTGGTGACGGCGCACGTAGTTGATGATGGCCTCGTCGAAGCGGTCACCGCCGATCCGCACCGACTGCGAATAGACGATACCGTTCAGCGCGATCACCGCCACCTCGGTGGTGCCGCCACCGATGTCCACCACCATCGAGCCGCGCGCCTCGGTCACTGGCAGGCCGGCGCCGATCGCCGCGGCCATCGGTTCTTCGATCAGATACACCTCACGCGCGCCGGCTTCTTCCGCCGATTCCTTGATCGCGCGACGCTCGACTTGGGTGCTACCGGCCGGCACGCACACCAGGACGCGCGGACTGGGGCGCAGGAAGCGGCTCTTGTGCACCTTGCGAATGAAGTGCTTGAGCATCTCCTCGGTGTAGGTGAAGTCGGCGATCACGCCGTCCTTCATCGGCCGCACCGTGGTCATGTGGCCGGGGGTGCGGCCCAGCATCTGCTTGGCCTCGCTGCCGACCGCCGCGACCGCCTTGGCGCCGCCGCCGCGGTCCTGGCGCACCGCCACCACCGAGGGTTCGTTGAGGACGATGCCCTGGCCGCGCACGTAGATCAGAGTGTTGGCGGTGCCAAGGTCGATGGACAGGTCGCTGGAGAAATAGCCCCTGAGGAACTTGAACATGCTGGTGTCGTGCCGGAAATAAGGAAGGGGCCGCGCGGCAAGGCGGTCGGAAAGGCCAGGCGGAGGCGGACGCTGAATCCCGAACGGATCGGGGCGGACAAGCCTAGCAATGCCCCTTGCCGGCGGCAAGGAACGGCCGCAGCGGCGCTTGCGTCGGGTTCAGCGGCGCTGCCGGCCAGGGCGCTGGCCGGGTATCATGACGGGCTTGCTCCTTTCCATCCGACCGAGGCGTCCATGGCTGCCCTGATCTGCGGCTCGCTGGCCTACGACACCATCATGGTGTTTCCCGACCAGTTCAAGAACCACATCCTGCCCGACAAGGTGCACATCCTGAATGTCTCCTTCCTGGTCCCGAGGATGCGCCGCGAGTTTGGCGGGTGTGCCGGCAATATCGCCTACAACCTCAAGTTGTTGGGGGGCGACCCGATTCCAATGGCCACCGTCGGCGGCGATTTCGGGCCGTACCGGGAGTGGTTCACCGAGCAGGGCATCCCGCTGGATCATGTGCGGGTGATCGACGAGCTGTTCACCCCGCAGGCGTTCATTACCACCGACCACGACAACAACCAGATCACCGCCTTCCACCCCGGCGCGATGATGCGCAGCCACGAAAACCACGTGAAGGATGTGCCGGGGGTGACCATCGGCATCGTCAGTCCGGATGGCTACCAGGGCATGCTGCAGAACGCGCGCGAGTTCGCCGAGCTGGGCATCCCCTTCGTGTTCGATCCTGGCCAGGCGATGCCGTTGTTCAACGGCGAGGAGTTGCGCCGTTTCATTGAGCTGGCCGACTACGTCTGCGTCAACGACTACGAGTCCAACCTGCTGCAGGAGCGCACCGGCTGGAGCGAGCGCGACATCGCCAGTCGGGTCAAGGCGTACATCACCACCCGTGGCCCGCGGGGCGCCGAGATCCACGCCGACGGCACCACGTACACGATCCCCCCCGCGCACGAGCGCCGGGTGACCGATCCGACCGGCTGTGGCGATGCCTTCCGCGCCGGGCTGCTGTTTGGGATCGAAAAAGGCTATGACTGGGAAACCATCGGCCGCATGGGCAACCTGATGGGCGCGCTCAAGGTCGAGCATCCGGGCACCCAGAACCAGCGGTTCACCTACGCCGAGTTCGCTGAACAGTTCCGGCAGCAGTTCGGCTACACCCTGGACTGACCGCCGGGCCGCCGCCGCACCCCTGGCGTTGCTAGTCAGGCGAGGCCCGCACAGGCACGCGTGAGCGTAAACAGCGAGGGGCTGGCGCGCGCCTTGCCAAGCCGCAGCAGGGCCGTTAGTCCGCCCGGCTGAGCTGGAAGGCCGGCTCCAGCACGGCAAACAGCCGGCGGAACTCGCCGGCCATCAGCGCGAAGCGGGCATCCAGCTCGGCGGCGATGTCGTCGCGGTCGTTGTGTTCCAGCGCATCCACCGCGCCGTCCAGCAGCTTGAACTTGCGCACCACCAGGTCTTCGCCCAGCACCAGGCTGACATGATCGTCCAGCACCAGCGCCAGCCGGGTGCACTGCTTGCCGGCTTCCAGGTGCTTGGCGATTTCCTCGCTTTCCAGCGCCATCCGCTGCACCTTGACCACCGCGCCGGAATCGGCCGGGTCGCGCAGCTCGCACTCGTCGCCGAGGGTGAGCCCCTCAGGCAGGGCATCACCGGCCAGCCAGCCGGTGAGGATGGCGCGTGGCGCCACTCCGGCGTTCAGGGGGAGTGCCGGGAAGCTGCCGAGTGCACGCCGCAGTTCCGAGATCACCGTTTCGGCCGTTTTACGGCTGGAGGTGTCGATGGCGATCACCCCAAGCTCACCATCCAGCAGCGCGTCGTGGCGAATCGGGCGCACGAAGGCACGTGGCAGCAGTTCGGCAATCAGCTCCTCCTTGACCCGCTTGCGGGTGCGCCCGCCGGGCTTGCGACCCTCTTTCTGTTCCAGCGCGGCCAGTTTTTTCTGGAGTTGATCGTTGATCACCGCGCCCGGCAGCAGGCGGTCTTCGCCGCCGACCGTGATCCAGCGGGCAGCGCCGACCGCATGGCACAGCGCCTGGCCATGCGGGCCCATCGGGGTGACGAAGCCACGGCTTGAAACTTCCAGTGGCCCGACTGACTTGAGGGTGCAGGCCGCCAGCTGCGATTCCAGATCGGTCAGATCCAGGGCGGCGGGAAAGCGGAACAGGGTCAGATTGCGGAAAAACATGCGGTGTCCGGTATGAGCCGGCGCCAGCGCGGCCGGCCGGGGTGGAAAGAAAGGGTGGGCGATCAGCGGCTCAGGATGTCGAGCCCGTCGAGCCGGTCAAGCCCGGCCTCGGCGTCCGGCGTGGGTGCCGAGGTGGGCGTCGCAGGCGGATTGCCGGCAAGCCAGGCATGGGCATCCGGAAGCGGCGCGTTGCTGCGTCGGCCAAGCGAGAGAAAATCAAACAGCTTGGGGTCGCCAAGCTGCGATGGACGGATATCGGTGAGGGCGCGGGCGATGCTGTCGATCCGGCCGGGGTGCTCTTTTTCCCACTCCATGAGCATCCGCTGCACCTGCTTGCGTTGCAGGTTTTCCTGCGAGCCGCACAGGTTGCAGGGGATGATCGGAAACCCGCGCATGCGCGCATAGGCGGCGATGTCGGCCTCGCGGACATAGGCCAGGGGGCGGATCACCACGTGCTTGCCGTCGTCGGACAGCAGCTTGGGCGGCATGCCGCTGAGCTTGGCGTGGAAGAACAGGTTGAGGAAAAAGGTGGCCACCAGGTCGTCGCGGTGATGCCCCAGCGCAATCTTGGTGAAGCCTTCGCGGGCGGCAAAGCTGTACAACGCGCCGCGGCGCAGACGTGAGCACAGCGAGCACAGGGTCTTGCCTTCCGGCACCACCCGTTTGACCACCGAGTAGGTGTCCTGTTCGAGGATGTGGAATGGCACGCCGATGGCGCGCAGGTAGTCCGGCAGCACGTGCGCGGGAAACCCCGGCTGCTTCTGGTCGAGGTTGACCGCGACCAGTTCGAACCGGACCGGTGCCTTCTTCTGCAGATGCAGCAGGATGTCGAGCAGGGTGTAGCTGTCCTTGCCGCCGGACAGGCACACCATCACCCGGTCGCCGTCCTCGATCATGCCGTAGTCGGCAATCGCCTGGCCGACCTGGTGGCGCAGGCGTTTGGCCAGCTTGTCGGCTTCGCGTTTATGCCGATGTGCCAGTGGAAGGGGAGCTGCGAGCGGGAGTGCGGGTGTGTCCATCGCGGTGCATTCTACCTGTGCCGGTCACTGCGCCGCTGGTCGCGTTATCCTTCCGGCATGGGCCAGCCGATCGATCCCGAACAGCTTTCTCGCTTGGTCAGCCGACTGGCCGAGCTGCGCCAGGAGCATCGTGACCTGGACGCGGCGATTGCGCGGCTGCAGCGCGATCTGCAGGCCGACGAGCTGCTGCTCAAGCGCATGAAAAAACGCAAGCTGGCCCTGAAGGACCAGATCGCCTGGATCGAAAACCGGCTGATTCCCGACGAGCCGGCCTAAGCAAGATTGGAACAACGCCCAGCCCGGCACAGGTGTGGGCGTGGCTGGCCATCCGTGGCCGACAGGAATCTCCGAAGTGTTCGGAGATTCCTTAAGCCTGCCCGCTCAGGCTGGATCGTGCGGTGGTGGCGGGTCGTTGTCGGCCGGCAGCGCGGGCTGCTCGCCGGTGCTGCGCCCGGTGCTGGCGGGGCTGATCTTTTCGATGGTCGAGCGCAGCTCGCGGCCCAGCACCACTCGGGCATCGCGGGCCCAGGCCTTGAGGCGGTCATCGAAGGTCAACCGGCCGGCGTCGTCCGGGCAGACCAGCTTGAGCTCACGCAGCTTTTGGATGAAGCCGCGGAACAGGGTCTTGTCGAAGAACTCCGGGGCCGCCGGGGCGTACAGCAGCGACAGCCGCTGCGCGGTCAGCTGGCACAGGCTTTCCAGCTCGGCGGCGGTCAGCGTGCCGCTGCCGTTTTTGACCAAGATGCTGATGGCGATGTAGTAGCGCTCGAACGCCTGCTGCAAGGTATGCCCCAGCGCACGCAGGCGGAACACCTCGTCGCTTTGGCCGGCGTTGCGCTGCAAAACGCCGCCATCCTCGTCGCTGACCTGCTCCAGCAGGCCCTCGCGGATGAACACCTCGATGGTGCGGTCGATGCGGTCGGCAAAGCCGTCCTCGTCCCACGGCAAAAACAGCTCGGCCTGCAGGAACGGGTAGAGCGTGCGGCCGATCTGTTGCAGCTGGCGGCGGCCCATGCGGCGGTTGTTCTGGAAACACACCGCGATCCACGACGAGGCGGTGAACAGGTGCAGCACGTTGTTGCGGAAGTACGACAACAGCACGGCATCGTCGCCGCTCACCCCCAGCACATCGCCGAGCGGATGGCGGATGCGCTGGATCAGGCCGATTTCCTCGCCGTGGGCGATGATCTCGTCCGGCGTGTGCGGGGTCACCGTCACCCACTCCGAATACGGCACTTCGGCCAGCAGGGTCTTGGACAGTGCGATCTGGGCGCGCAGGTCGGCTTCGCCCATCGCGTGCTTGGGTGTGGACAGCAGGGCCAGCGCCAGCAGGTTGATCGGGTTGACGTCGGCGGCGCGGTTGACGTTGATCTGGATCCGCTGTGCCAGGGTATCGATGGTGCGCGAGAACCAGGCCGGTTTGTCGTCGTCACCAATCGGCTGGCCATCCCAGTCGGTGGCCAGCTCGGCCAGGATCTGATTGAGATGGATGCGTTCGCCGAAGTTGACCACGACCTGGCCATAGTTGCTGCGCAGCACTTTGGGGATACCGGTCAGCAGTTGCCAGATGGATTCTTTTTCCTTGGGTTTGCCGGACAGCTCATCGAGATAGCTGCGGCCTTCCATCAGCTTTTCGTAGCCGATGTAAATGGGCTGGAACAGCACCGGTCGGGTCGGTTGGCGCAGGTAGGCGCGCACGGTCATCGCCAGCGAGCCGCCCTTGGGCTGGAGCAGCCGGCCGGTGCGCGAACGCCCGCCCTCGATGAAGTATTCGATGGAGTAGCCGCCGGCGACGAGCTGCGCCATGTATTCGCGGAACACCGCTGAATACAGCGCATTGCCCTTGAAGCTGCGCCGCGCAAAGAACGCGCCGCCCTTGCGCAGCAGGGTACCTACCACCGGCAGGTTGAGGTTGATGCCGGCAAAGATGTGCGGCGGCACCACCCCGTGGGTGTAGAGCAGGTAGCTCACCAGCAGGTAGTCCATGTGGCTGCGGTGGCTGGGCACGTAGATGACCTCATGCCCTAGCGCGTCCTGCTTGAACTGGTCCAGATGGTGAACCAGCACGCCGCGGTAGATCCGGTTCCAGACAAAGGTCAGGGCAAAGCTGGCCGAGCGCACCACCGTGCTGGAGTAGTCGGCAGCGATTTCCCAGAAGTAGGCATTGGCTTTCTCCCAGGCGGCCTCCAGGCTGGTGTTGTCGCGCCGGGCCTGGTCGGCGATGGCTTCCTTTACCAGCGGTGCCGACAGCACCTGATCGGCCAGCATGCGGCGGGTGGACAGGTCCGGCCCGATCACCACTTCACGCACACGCCGGAAGTGGGTGCGCAGGATGCGGGAAAGTTTGCGGACGGTACGTTCCGGGTCCAGCCCTTCCGCCACGATGTCGCGAACCGAGATCGGGGCAGCGAACTTGACCAGGGTGTCGCGGCCATTGAGCAGGAGGGCCAGCAGCCGGCGGAACCGGCCCACCAGGGTCCAGTTTTCCGAGAACAGCACGGAGAACCAGCCACTGCTGCGCTTGGGCGCCTGGCCGACGAAGATCGACACCGGCACCAGCCGCACGTCCAGTTGCGGCCGGGTTTGATGGGCTTGCAACAGCCGGGCCAGCGAGCCGGAATGGGTCTTGTGCTCGGCGCCGGGCAGCAGCCCGAGTGCATTCACATGGCGGCGCGAGAGTGCGACATAGGCGCGTTTGCGGCCCAGCGGATCGCCCGGGATCGGCTGCAGCGGCGGCGGCAGGCCGGCCTCGTGGCAGGCGCGCTGCAGGATCAGCGCATTGGACAGGCCGTAATCCTCCAGCACGTAGCAGATCGGGCGGGGATCATCCGCTGCGGTGGTGGCGGCATCGGCCTCGATCTCCAGCCGCAGCCAGGGGTCGAGCAGGCGGCCCAGCAGCCGCGCCCACAGCGGTGCGCGGCCCTTGCCCGCCGCTGCGGCGGGGGCGGCGACAGCCGGATCGGGCGCCGCTGGCGATGCCAGAAAGTCGGGCAGCGGCAATGCCTCCGGGGGAGTGCCGGAGGCGTGGTCGGCATCCGCGGCCGGTGCATCGAACAGGCCGGGTTGGTCGGGAGTGGGTCGCTTGGACATTGCGCCCATTATGGCCGAGCGCGGCGACTGGCTGGGTTGGGGGAAGCCGATAAGCTGTGACGGGTGTCACGCATTGCCAGCGGTGTGTGCCCAGCGCTGCACGGGTTCGGGGCGACCGAACAAAAATCCCTGCGCCTGGGTGCAGCCCAGGGCGAGCAGGGCCTGGCGCTGGGCGTCGGTTTCCACGCCTTCCGCCACCACGTCCAGCTGCAGTGCCTCGGCCAGGGTCAGCACGGCCTTGATGATGGCGTGGCTGCGTTGCGCTTCCGGCTGGTCGAGATCGCGAATGAAGCTGCGGTCGATCTTGATCTTGCGCAGCGGGAAGCGGTGCACATGGCTGAGCGAGGAGTAGCCGGTGCCGAAATCATCCAGCGCGGCGCCTACCCCGGCCGCCTGCAACCGTTGCAGCAGCCGGGCCACCGCGTCCGGGTCGGCCAACAGGGTGCTTTCGGTGACCTCGATGCGCAGCCGCTCCGGCGGAAAGCCGGTTTCGGCCAGCAGTTCCAGCAGGCGCTGGTCGAAATCCTCGTACTGGAAGTGGCGCGCCGAGACATTGACGCTGATGAAACCGCCCTGGGCCAGCAGCGGCGCCCCGTGTGTGCAGACCAGTCGGTACATGTGCCAGTCGATGGCCTCGATCAGCCCGCTTTCCTCGGCGGTGGGCAGAAACTCGCCCGGCCCGAGCAGGCCGCGCTGCGGATGCTGCCAGCGAATCAGGGCCTCGTAACCGACATGGGCGCCATCGTCTAGCCGCACGATCGGCTGGAAGTAGGGCACGAACTCGCCCTGGTGGAGCGCCCGGCGCAGGTTCTGTTCGATCTCCAGCACGTTCATCGCCGCAGTCTGCTGCTGCTCGTCGAACAGCACGAAGCGGCTGCGCCCGGCGGATTTGGCGCGGTACAGCGCCACGTCGGCGTCGTGCAGGATCTCGTCGATGGTCAGATAGCGCGGGTGGGCGATGGCGATCCCGATGCTGAGCGAGGCTTGCACTTCGCGTTCGCCCACCGCAATCGGCGCCTGCATGCGGGTGAGGATGCGCTGGGCGATCTTGATCGCAGTGGATGGCTGCGCACCCTGTTCGAGCAGGATGGCGAACTCGTCACCGGACAGCCGCGCCGCCACGTCCGGGGTACGCACGCACTCCAGCATCCGCCGTGATACCTCACGCAGCACGGTATCGCCCGCCAGATGCCCCAGGCTGTCGTTGAACAGCTTGAAACGGTCCACGTCCAGGTACAGCAGGGCAAAGACCTGTTCTGGATTGCGCTGCAGGCTGGACAGGGCGCGCTCGAAGCGGTCGCGCAGGTAGAGCCGGTTGGGCAGACCGGTCAGCGGGTCGTGCATCACCTGATGCTTGAGCTGGGCTTCGACCTGCTCGCGCACGGCAATTTCCCGGCGTAGCTCGCGGGTGCGCGCCTGCACGCGCTGTTCCAGCTCTGCGTTCAGGGCCTGCAGCGCCTCGGCGTGGCGCCGGCGCAGCAGGCTGCTGGCGATCTGCTGGGCCACGAACGTGAGCAACTTGGCGTCATCTTCGGTGTACACCAGCTCCGGGCGGTAGCTCTGCACGACCACCACCCCCATCACACCGTCCTCGCCCGGCAGCGGCACGCCCAGCCAGCACACCGCCGGTGTGCGTGCGGCGTAGTGTTCGGCATCGATTTCCCCCGCGGCAACCAGCGCGCGCACGCCCGCGTCGTCGATCAGCACCGTCTGCCCTGTGCGCAGCACGTATTCGGTCAGGCCGCGGGTAAGCGGGCGGTCCGGGCGCTCCTCGCCGGCAGAGTCCACCGAGTAGGGCACCTGCAGCCGGCTGCCGTCCGGCGAGATCAGAGCGATGTAGAAGTTCTCCGCGTCCAGCAGCGTACGGACCGCCTGGTGGATGCTGCGATAGAAGGCTTCGTCACTGTGGGTGCTGCTGGCCAAAGTGGCGATCTGGTAGAGCGTGGCCTGCAGATGGGCGGCGCGTTCACGCTCGCGGATCTCCTGCTGCAGCCGGGCATTGGCCTCGGCCAGCGCCTGGGTGCGCTCGGCCACCCGGCGTTCCAGCTCTTCCTGGCTGCGCTTGCGTTCGACCGCGTTGAGCACGTGTTCGGCCACGAAGCCCAGCACGGCGCAGTCGGACGCGGTGTAGCCCATCCCCTCTTTGTAGCTTTGCACCACCAGTGCGCCCAGCACCTGGCCGTCGCGTTGCATCGGCACGCCCATGAAATCGACCGACGGGGTGCCGATGCCTTCCTCCAGCGGCAGCCCCAAGAGCTGCATGATGTCCTCTGACGGCCCACGTACCGGCCGGCCGTGCCGGATCAGGCCCAGGGTCAGGCTGCCGCGCATCTGTGCGACCGGGATCTCCTCATCCGGGTCGTACATGCCGGCATCCATTTCATCCTCGAAATAGATGAAGCGCAGGGTTTCGCGCCGAGGGTCGTAGAGGGCGATGTAGAAGTTCTCGGCGTACATCAGCCGGCCGATGATCTGGTGCAGCCCGCGCAGCATGCCCTGCATGTCCCGGTCGGAGGCGGCCAGGTCGGCGATGGCAAACAGCGCGTGCTGGAGCTGCTCGGCCTGTTCGAGTTCCTTGACGGCATCCTGCAGGCGCTGCATCGAAAACAGTTCGGCCAGACGCTGACCGGCCAGCTGCAACAGACGGTGCGGGCTGGGTTCCAGCCCGGCCAGCGCGCCCGGATCGGCCAGCACCAGGGCGCCGGCATCGGCCGCGCCGGGTGGCAACAGACGCACGTCGGGGGCTTCGGGGGTGGTCAGCGGCTGGCCGGAAAAGGCGGCGATCGCGGCCTGGCGATGCGCCTCCGTGCTGGCGTCGGCCGGTTCGAACAGCAGTTCGCCATGGTCGGTCCAGACCACCGCCCGGGCCGGGCGGCCGCAGCCGGCCAGGCCCCGGAGCAGGGCGCGGGCGGCTTCGCGGGGGTCACGGGCGGTCAGCACCGCCAGACCGGCGACAGCAAAGCCGTCGGCATCGAGCGCCTCTGCCAGTGCGTCTTGCCCAGATGTGTTCATGCCTGTGTGTCCCCATCTGTCGCCTAGCAGCCTGTTGAAATTCGACCCGGCGAAGCCCCCGACTCGGTCGGCAGCGCGGATTTCTCGCTGCTCAGGCGCTTCGCAAGCGCGTCCCGCGCTCTGAATAAGCCCGATTTCGGGCTTCCGGGCGCACCTCCCCCGCCGGGGCCGCCATCACGCGGCCCCCGCGGCGATCAGCTTCGGCAGGCGGACGAGGTTGCTCGCCGCCATCGCCAGCTGAAACAGCGCCTCGACCTTCGTAAGGCCGCGCTGCTTGACCTGACGCATTCCAGCAGCCGCCTTGAGCCATCCGAAGTGCGTTTCGATCCAGGCGCGCGTCCGCAGGCTGATCGCAT
>NZ_FQUK01000035.1 GCF_900129205.1 Thermomonas hydrothermalis
GCCGGCGTTTGGGCGCGCAGGATCGAGCGGCCAAGGCGGCGGGATTGCCGCCCTGTTCGCGCAGGGCCTGCTTCCACCGGTAGAGCGTGCGCCGGGACACGTCGAAGGCGTCTTGGGTGGCTTTGAGGCCGTGTGTGCCCCAGAAGCGCAGGATGTGCAGCCTTCGTTGGGCGTCTTTGGGGGTCATTGCCCAAAGATGACCCAAGGCGGCTATTCGATAGAACCCCCGGATTCGGTACCCGGCATGGTGCACTTGCATGGCGCTCCTCCTGCTTCGAAGGAGTGCCAAAGGTGTTTGAACTTATGCAGCGCCGGTGCAGCCAGGCCGCGTTAGAATCGGCCATAACGCGGTTCCAAAGCAACCGCCCCCTGTTAGGAGACCCGCCATGGCCCTGCTGAAGGTCCTGGAATTCCCCGATCCCCGCCTGCGGACCAAGGCCGTCGATGTCGATCCGGCCGAGCTGGCCACGTCTGCATTCCAGACCCTGCTCGACGACATGTTCGAGACCATGTATGCGGCGCCTGGGATCGGCCTTGCGGCCAGTCAGGTCGATGTGCACAAGCGCTTCATGGTGATCGACGTCAGCGACGACCGCAGCCGGCCACTGGTGTTCATCAATCCGCGCATCACCGCACGCGAGGGCGAGCAGGTGTACCAGGAAGGTTGCCTGTCGGTGCCCGGCATCTACGCCGATGTCACCCGCAGCAACGTGATCACGGTGGAGGCGCTGGATCGCCACGGCCAGCCATTCACCCTGACCGCCGACGGTCTGCTGGCGGTGTGCATCCAGCACGAGATGGATCATCTGGAAGGCAAGCTGTTCGTGGACTATCTAAGCCCGCTCAAGCGCGAGATGGTGCGCAAGAAACTGCTGAAGGCACGTCGCGCCGCATGACCCAGCCGCCCCCCAGCAGCGCGTTGTCTCTCTCACCGGTTGTCTGATCCCATGCGCATCGTCTTTGCCGGCACGCCGGAATTCGCCGTGCCCAGTCTGCGTGCAGCCGCGGCCAAGGACGAGGTGGTCGCCGTGCTAACCCAGCCCGACCGCCCGGCTGGGCGTGGTCGTGCGCCCACCCCTTCGGCCGTCAAACAGGAAGCCCTGCGCCTTGGACTGCCGGTGCAGCAGCCCGAACGCCTGCGTGACCCGCAGGTGCAGGCCTGGCTGCGTGCGCTGGCCCCGGACCTGATGGTGGTGGTGGCGTATGGCCTGCTGCTGCCGCAGGCGGTGCTGGACATCCCGGTTTATGGCTGCTGGAACGTACACGCCTCGCTACTGCCGCGCTGGCGCGGTGCCGCGCCGATCCAGCGGGCGATCGAAGCCGGCGACCGCGAGACCGGGGTATGCCTGATGCAAATGGAAAAAGGCCTGGACACCGGCCCGGTGCTGCTGTCTCAGGCCATTCCGATCGGCCCGGACGAAACCGCAGGCGAGCTGCACGACCGGCTCGCCGAGCTGGGCGCGCGCGTGCTGGCCGACGGGCTGGGGCTGCTGCGTGCCGGCCTGCGGCCGCAGCCGCAGCCACAACCCGACACCGGCGTCACCTACGCGCACAAACTGGACAAACACGAAGCCCGCCTGGACTGGACGCAGCCGGCCCAGGTGCTGGCTAACAAGGTGCGGGCCTTCCAGCCGTGGCCGGTGGCCGAAGCGATGTTGGCGGGCGAGCGCGTCCGCATCCATGCCGCGCAGGCACTGGCGCAGACCACAGACGCCGCACCCGGCACGGTGCTGGCGACCCGCCGCGACGGCATCGACATCGCCTGTGGCGAAGGCGTGCTGCGGTTGCTGCGGCTACAGCGTGACGGTGGCCGTCCGGTCACCGCTCAGGACTACCTCAACGCTCGCCGCGACCTGCGCGCATGAGCCGGGGTGCGCCTGCGCGAGTCCAGGCGGCACGCATCCTTGATGCCGTGCTGCATCACGGCCGCTCGCTCAAAGCCGCCCTGAACGCAACCCTCCCGACCCTGACCGATGGTCGCGACCGTGCGCTGACCGAAGCGATCGTGCTGCAGGCGCTACGCCAGCAGGCCCGCTACAACGCCGCCGTGGACGGCTGGGCGGCACGCCCGCCTGGCCGCCGCGATGGCCTGCTCCGCGCCCTGTTGCTGGCGGGCTTTGCCCAGCTCGAACTGGGCCTGCCGGCCCATGCGGTGCTGGATGCCACGGTCGAGGCCGTGCGCACGCTTGGCCGCCCGCATCAGGCCGGCATGGTCAATGCTCTGCTGCGCCGGGCACAGCGCGAAGGCCTGCCCGTCGCATCGCCCCGCGCCGCCTGGCCGGACTGGCTGGCACGGCAGGTCGAACAGGACTGGCCGGCGCAGGCCGAGGCGGTGTTTACGGCCAGCCTGATGCCGCCTCCGCTGTGGTTGCGAGTCAACCGCCGGATGCATGCGCGGGATGCCTATCTGGCTGGGTTGCATCAGGCGGGTATCGAGGCACACGCGCCCTCTGCGCTGGCCGATGCCATCTGCCTGCCGACGCCACTGCCGGTGACGCAGCTGCCCGGCTTTGCCGACGGCGCGGTGTCGGTGCAGGACGGCGCGGCGCAGGCCGTGGCCGATGCGCTGGCCCCGGCCGCAGGTGCGCGTGTGCTGGATGCCTGCGCCGCCCCCGGCGGCAAGGCCGCACATCTGGCCGAGCGTGATCCGTCACTGCGCCTGCTGGCGCTGGACATCGACCCCCGGCGCGTGCAGCGCATGCAGGCCGGCTTCGCCCGCCTCGGGCTGGACATCGCCACCCGGCAGGGCGATGCCACCGCCCCCGCAGACTGGTGGAACGGCGTCCCGTTCGACGCCATCCTCATCGACGCTCCGTGCAGCGCCACCGGCATCGTGCGCCGCCAGCCCGACGTGCTGTTGCATCGACGCGCCACCGACCTGACTGCACTCACCACCACCCAGGCCCGGCTGCTCGACGCCCTGTGGCCGCTGCTGGCCCCGGGCGGGGTGCTGGTCTATGCCACCTGCTCGATCCTGCGGGCGGAAAACGCGGCGCAGATCGAGGCGTTCCTGGCCCGCACTCCCGATGCGGTGCTGGAACCGCTGGACAACCGCTTCGGCCACGACACCGGCTTCGGCCACCAGCGGCTGCCGGGCGCGGATGGCATGGACGGGTTTTTCTATGCGAGGCTGGGCAAGCCCGCCACTTCTTCCGCACCATGCCTGCGATGACCACCACCCGGCGCGCCACCTGGCTGTTCTGGCTGATCGCCCTGCTGATCCTCGGCACCGGCCTGGGCCTGCGCGATCCGTGGCCGGCCGACGAACCACGCTTTGCCCTGGCCGCCCGACAGATGCTGGAAAGCGGGCAATGGCTGTTCCCCCACCGCGGCATCGAACTGTATTCCGACAAGCCGCCACTGTTCATGTGGCTGCAGGCGTCCCTGCTGTGGCTGACCGGTCAGCTGCGCATTGCCTTCCTGCTGCCTTCGCTGCTGGCCGCGCTGGGCACGCTGTGGTGCGTCGTCGATCTGGGCCGACGGCTGTGGACGACGCGGGTCGGCGTACTGGCCGGCTACGCCACGCTGCTGGCGTTCCAGTTCACCTTTCAGGCCAAGCGCGCCCAGATCGACCCGCTGCTGGTGTTCTGGGCCACCCTGTCCTGCTACGCACTGCTGCGCCACCTGCTGCGCGGGCCAGACTGGCGGCTGTGGACGCTGGGCTGGGCCGCCGCCGGGCTGGGCACCATCACCAAGGGCGTGGGCGTGCTGGCCCTGCTGATCCTGCTTCCCGCCGGCCTCGCCGCGTTGCGCGGCTGGCCCGGAGTGCGGGTGCATGCCCGTGATCCGCGCGTCTGGCTGGGGCCGCTGGCCTTCATCGCCGCCTGCGGCATCTGGCTGGTGCCGATGCTGGTGGCCGCGCTCGGCGCTGGCAGCGCCGACTACCGTGCCTATGTCGATGATCTGCTGATCCGCCAGACCGTCACCCGCTATGCCAACGCCTGGCACCATCAGCAGCCGTGGTGGTATTTCATCGAAGTCGCCCTGACCACCTGGCTGCCGACCGTGCTGGCGTTGCCGTGGGCACTGCCGGCCTGGCGCCGACGCCTGCAGCGGCGCGATCCGCGCTATCTGCTGCCGCTGGTCTGGGTGCTGTTGGTGTTTGTGTTCTTCAGCATCCCCGCCGGCAAACGCGACATGTACATCCTGCCGGCACTGCCGATGCTGGCGCTGGCACTGGCGCCGCTGCTGCCGGGTCTGCTGCGCCGCACCGGGGTGCAACGGGTGCTGTTGGCCTTCGTATTGGTGCTGGCACTGGCGGCGCTGGCGGCTGGGCTAGCCATGCTGCTGTCCGACCCCGGCTTTGCCCGTCGCCTGCTGGAAGGCCGGCCACCGCACGTGGCCACGGGCCTAGGCGCAATGTTCACTGCCATCGGCAGCTTCGGCCTGGGCGCCTGCCTGTGGTTTGGTCGCCGGCGTGCACCGGCCGCATTGCTGGCCACGCTCACCCTGCTGTGGCTGCTGTACTCGCTGGTCGGCGCACCGCTGCTCAATGACGGCTCGTCCTCGCGTGGCCTGATGCGTGCGGTGGGCGCGACGATCGGCCCGCAGGCCGAGCTGGGCCTGGTCGGCTGGCGCGAGCAGCAGATGCTGATGGCCGACCGCCCGGCGGCCGATTTCGGTTTCCGGCAACCACTGTCGGCACAGTTCGCCGCCGGCCTGCGCTGGCAGCAGGCGCGACCGCAACAACGCTGGTTGTTGGTGGAACAGGGCGACGGGCTGCCGGCCTGCGTGGACCGCGCCCATGCCCGCGACATGGGCCTGACCAATGGCCGCCGCTGGTGGCTGCTGGATGGCCAGGCCGGCCGGGCCTGTCATCCGGGCACGCTGCTTGCCACGCCTTCACGCTCCGAACAGGACTCGGAATGATGTCGAAACCCTCGATTCTCGATGCCCGCGCCTTCGATGCCCTGGTGGTGGGTGCCGGCTTTGCCGGCAGCGTCTGCGCGCGCGAGCTGGCCGACGCCGGCTGGCGTGTGCTGGTGGTGGATGCGCGCCCGCACATCGGCGGCAACGCCTTCGACACCCGCGATGCCGCCGGGCTGCTGATCCACCCCTACGGCCCTCACATCTTCCACACCAACGGCAAACGCATCTTCGAATATCTCTCCCGCTTCACCCACTGGCGGTTCTACGAACACCGGGTGCTGGCGCAGGTGGACGGCGCGCTGTACCCGATCCCGATCAACCGCACCACCATCAACCGGCTGTATGGCCTGAACCTGGACGAGGCGGGCGTGGAAGCCTTTCTGGCCGCGCGGCGCACCCAGCGACTGCCGGCCCGAACCAGCGAAGACGTGGTGCTCAACAGCGTCGGCCACGATCTGTGCGAAAAGTTCTTCCGCGGCTATACCCGCAAGCAATGGGGCCTGGATCTGTCCGAGCTGGCCGCCGGCGTGGCCGCGCGCATTCCCACCCGCTGCAACGACGACGACCGCTACTTCACCGACGATTTCCAGTTCATGCCCGCCGAGGGCTACACCCGCATGTTCGAGCGCATGCTCGACCACCCCAACATCGAGGTGCGCACCGGTGTCCGCTTCCAGCGTGACCACACCCTGCCACCCCGCCGGAAGACCATCTACACCGGCCCGATCGACGCTTACTTCGACTACTGCTACGGCAAGTTGCCTTACCGCAGCCTGCGCTTCGAGCACGAGCACCTGCCCGACGTGGAGACCTTCCAGCCCACCGGCACGGTCAACTACCCCAACGACCACGCCTACACCCGGATCACCGAGTTCAAGCACCTGACCGGCGAACGCGCGCCGGGCACGTCGATCGTGCGCGAATACCCCAGCGCCGAAGGTGATCCGTTCTACCCGATCCCACGCCCGGAAAACGAGGCGCTCTACCAACGCTACAAGGCGCTGGCCGAACAACTACCGGATGTTTGCTTCGTCGGCCGGCTGGCCCAGTACCGCTACTACAACATGGATCAGGTGGTGGGCGCTGCGCTGGCGCTGTGCAACCGCCTGCTTGATCGACAACGGGAGCACACTGCATGACGACGCGACGCAATCTGGTGGTGGTGCGCGCTGGTGACAACTCGGTGCATCCAGGCTGGGTGAGCGGCCCGCAGCGTAACTTCGACCTCTATGTCAGCTATTTCGGCAATCAGCCGGATCGCTACGCCGACCACGCCGAGTACCACGAAAACCGCAAAGGCATGAAATGGCCGGTGCTCGGCGAGCTGCTGCAGGCGCATCCGGATCTGATCGACCGCTACGACTATGTCTGGCTGCCGGACGACGATCTGGTGGCCGATACCGACACCCTCAACCGAATGTTCGACCTCGCCGCCGCGTTCCGCCTGGCACTGGCGCAACCGGCGCTGACCCGCAACTCCTACTACACCTGGCCGCTGCTGCTGCAAGACCCGCGCTATGTGCTGCGCTACATCCGCTTCATCGAAGTGATGGCACCATTGTTCGACCGCGAGGCGCTGCGCACCTGTCTGCCCAGCTTCACCGAGAGCAACAGCGGCTGGGGTTTGGATTGTGTGTGGCCGCGCCTGCTGGAAGCCCGCGGCCCGCGCGCACTGGCGATCCTCGATGCCACGCCGGTCTGGCATTCCCGCCCGGTCGGCGGCGGCGAACTGTACAAGCGCACCGGCATGAACGCCGCACAGGACGACATGCAACGCCTGTTTGCCCGCTATGGGCTCGACCGCAGCGCGCAAATGGAAGCCCGCTATGTCAGCGGCGGCGTACGCGAAGTGGGGCTGCCGCCCTGGCGGCGCCTGCTCGATGCCATCACCCGCCCACTCCGGCGCGCCAACGCCCGCAGGTTGGAGCGACGCGCACAGCGCAAACGGCAGCAGATGGCATAACCGCATTCGCATCGCCATCCGCTGCGATGCCGGAACATGCCGCTGCGATCCCGAATACCTGACAATCGAGACCCGTCTGACCACTTGCAGAGGAGGCAACGGAACGTTTCATGGCCTTCGCCCACACGCACGCGCCCGAGCCGTGGTTGAGCATTCTGATCCCGGTTTACAACGTCTCTGCCTATATCGGCCCATGTCTGGACTCGGTGCTTGCGCAGAGCGCAGACGATCCGGGCATCGAGCTCATTCTGCTCGACGACGCCAGCCGCGATGATTCCTGGGCGCAGGTGGAGGCCTATGCCGCCCGTCACCCGGGCAAGTTGCGCCTCTTGCGCCATCCCGACAACCGCGGCCTGTCGGCTGCCCGCAACACCCTGCTGACCCATGCAACCGGCCGGTATGTCTGGTTCCTGGACTCCGATGACATGCTGCTTGCAGGCGCCGTGGCCGGATTGCGCGACATCGTCCATCGCCATCAGCCCGACCTGATCCTGTGCGACTACCGTCTGCTGGACGACACCCAACCTTCCCAAAGCCGGCGTAAATCACGCATGCAGCGCACCCACACCGGGCCCTCCCGTCGGTGCATGGACGATCCGGTCACCCTACTGTCCGGGCTGCTGACATGCAGGCAGCCACATGCCTGGTCGAAAATTGCCAAGCGCCCGCTCTGGGCCGCTGCTCCTTTTCCGGAAGGCCGCTATTTCGAGGACATTGCCGTCCTCCCATCACTGCTTGCCGTCACTCGCACCTGGTGGCACACGGCAACGCCCTGGGTGGCCTACCGCCGGCACGGCAGCAGCATCCTGGCCACCTTGAACGAAAAGAAGTTCCACGATCTGGTGCTGGCCAGCGAACTGCTCCAGCAGGGCCTGTCGGCACTGCCCGTCGCCGCCCATCCGAAGGTCGCCCACGCCCTGGAGTACTTCCAGCTGCGCACGTTCTGTAATCTGGCCGTCCAGGTCAAAACGCTCGGGCCGGAGTTCGACCGCATCTGCCGGCAGAGTCTGCAGCGGATATTCCCGCATGGCACACGGCACGCCATTGCGTATTGCCGCCGTCGCGGCTGGTGGCTACGCGCTTGGCGTGCCCAGCGCAAACTTGCACAAGCAGGCTGGCTGACGTGAGCCCGGCCCTTGTCTCCACCATCATTCGCGCTAGGCTGCCCGGCTTGCACTTCGCACGTCCGCACGAGACCTGACCATGCTTCCCGCCGATTGCCAATGCTTCGTGCTCAACCTGGCGCGCGCGCCGCAACGGCTCGCGGCCATGCAGCAACGCTTACAGGCGCTTGGCATCCCCTTCACCCGCATCGAAGGCGTGGACGGTGCGACCCTGCCAGAGGCAGAGCGTGCGGCACTGACCCGGATCAACCGCTACTACAAGCCGCTGCGCCCTGGCGAGGTCGGCTGCTACCTGGGCCATGTCCAGGCCTTGCGCAGCTTCCTCGCTACCTCTGCCGAGTTTTTGCTGCTGCTGGAAGACGACGCCTGTTTCGTCGATGGGTTTGCCGACGCCCTGCACGCCGCACTGGCCCTGCGCCGCAGCGAGACCGACACACGCCGACAGTGGGATGTGCTCAAGCTGTGCAACCCGCGACGGCGCTGGCTGCCCTTGGCCGCCCTCACTGCCCGCCACTGCCTGGTCGAATACGGCCTAAGCGTGCCCAGCACCACCACCGCCGCGGTGTGGACACGTCAGGGTGCGGAGCGTTTTCTGGCCGGGTTTCATGGCGTGGCGCGGCCGATCGACTGCGATCTGCAACATCCCTGGGAGTTCGGGTTACGCATCCTGTCCGTGCACCCGGCGGTGGTGATGGCAGAACCGGTGCCCTCGACCATCGGCAGCCACAAACCAAAGTCTCGCAACCCCTGGCCAAAACTGCGCTACGAAGCGCGCCGGCTGTGGCCGCGCTGGCGTCACTTCAGCCGTCTGTACGGGCCGTGGTTCTGGCTGCGCTGGCAGCGCGGTGAACGCTGCCCGCCGGTGGAGACCAGGTCATGACCGCGCGCGTGCGCGTGCTGCACTTCGTCACCGGCGGCTTTTCCGGTGGCGCGACCCAGGTGGCGATCCAGCTGGTCGAAGCGGCCCGGGCCGGCACGGCGATCGAGCCACTGCTGGTGCTGCGCCGCAAACGGCGCACGCCGCCGGCGCGTCTGGCCCAGCTGCGTGCGCGCGGAGTCCCGATGGCGCTGGTGCCGGGCTGGTCGCATCTGGCCACCATCGCCGCGCTGGTGCGGATCTGCCGCCAGTTCAAGCCGGATGTGCTGGTCGCGCACGGGTTTTCCGAACACCTCTGGGGCCGCTATGCCGGCCTGCTGGCCGGGGTGCCGCATCTGGTACATGTCGAGCACAACACCCGCGAGCGCTACACCCGCTGGCGTCTGTTGCAAACGCGCTGGCTGGCGCAGCGCACCGACCGCATCATCGGCTGCTCGGAGGGCGTGCGCGATGCCCTGCTGGCGCTGGGCATGCCGCCGGAGCGCACCCTGGCCATTCCCAACGGCATCCACCTTGCGCCCTTTGCCGATGCCGATGCGCATCCGTTCACCGCGCGCACGCCGGGGATCATCATGGTGGCGCGCATGTCCAAGCAGAAAGACCACGCCACCCTGCTGCGCGCCGTGGCCCTGCTCAAACAGCGCGGCTGGCATGTACCGGTGCAGCTGGCCGGTGGCGGCAAGGCGCTGCACCGCAAACCGCTTGAAGCGCTGGCGCAGTCACTGGGCATCGCGGCGCAGGTGCAGTTTCTGGGTGTGGTGCACGATGTGCCACAGCGGCTGATGCAGCACCAGTTCTGCGTGCTCAGCACCCATTACGAAGGCATGCCGCTGGCCTTGCTGGAAGGCATGGCCGCCGGCTGCGCGGTGATCGGCAGCGCTGTGCCTGGCGTGCGCGAGGTGCTGCAGCACGGCCACGACGGCCTGCTGGTGCCGGAAGGCGATGCCACGGCCCTGGCCGATGCGCTCGAACATCTGCTGCGCCACCCCGAGCAAGCCGCCCGCCTGGCCGCCCACGCCCGCGCCGCGGCGCAGGCCCGCTTCGACCGCACGCTGATGCACCAACGCTACGAAGCGTTGTTTCTGGAACTGGCGCGCTAGCCCCGTTTCCACGCCCCATGCCGCTGCTCCCACGCCCAGGCGTGGGCGAGGATGGTGTCGAGATCGGCATGCCGCGGCTGCCAGCCGAGTACCTGGCGCGCGGCGCGGGCATCGGCCACCAGCACCGGCGGGTCGCCGGGGCGGCGCGGGCCGGTCTGCACCGGGATCGGGTGCCCGCTGACCCGGCGCGCGGCCGCGATCACCTCGCGCACCGAATAGCCGTTGCCATTGCCCAGGTTGTAACGGGCGCTGCCACCGCCGGCCAGCAGCTGCTGCAGGGCCAGCAGGTGCGCCTGGCACAGGTCGCTGACGTGGATGTAGTCGCGGATGCAGGTGCCGTCCGGGGTGGGGTAGTCCTCGCCGTACACGGTGATGTGCGGACGGCGGCCGGAGGCCACCTGCAGGATCAACGGGATCAGGTGGGTTTCCGGCTCGTGGCATTCGCCCAGTTCGCCTTCGGGATCGGCGCCAGCCGCGTTGAAATAGCGCAGGCACACCGATTTCAGCCCGTAGGCGCGGTCATAGTCGTCCAGCATCTGTTCGACGAACCATTTGCTGCGGCCGTATGGGTTGATCGGTGCCTTGGGGTGGGCCTCGTCGATCGGGGTGTACTGCGGATCGCCGAAGATCGCTGCGGTCGAGGAAAAGATGAACCGGTCGATCCCCTGTGCGCGCATGGCGTCCAGCAGCACCTGGGTGGCGGTGACGTTGTTGCGGTAGTACTTGCCGGGGTCGGCCACCGACTCGCCGACTTGGATGAAGCTGGCGAAATGCATCACCGCCGCCGGCCGCAGCTGCGCCAGCAGCGCGGACACAAAGCCGGCATCGCCGATATCGCCCACATGCAGCGGCGCCCCCAGCACCGCCTCGCGCCGGCCGGAGGACAGATCATCGACCACCGCCACGGCATAGCCGGCCTGGCGCAACTGTTTGACCATGTGCGAGCCGATGTAGCCGGCGCCCCCGACGACCAGAATGCATGTCTGCATGGAAGTTCCTTCTTTCACCCGAACCGCCTGGCATTGTCACCGATGCCGGCCACATTCGGCGGCTGCCGTATCCTTGGCGGATGACTTCGCTCCGTGATGATCTGCGCATCCTGTGGGCGCCGCTGCTGGCCTGGGCCGCGGTGGCGCTGCTGTCGATCTTCCTGCACGGCCCGCTGCCGCTGTATTCCACCCGCACCCTGGCGGTGGCCTGGGAAATGTGGGATCGCGGCAGCTGGCTGGTGCCACTGTTCAACGGCGCGCCGTATTCGCACAAAACCCCGCTGCTGCCCTGGCTGCTGCATGCCGGCTGGGTACTGGGCGGGGTGAATGACATCTGGCCGCGCCTGCTGATGGTGCTGCTGGGGACGCTGGTGATTGCCCAGAGCGGGCTGCTGGCGCGCCGGCTGTTCCCGCAGCAGCCGCCACTAGCCACGCTCACCGCCTGGGCCATGGCCGGCCTCTGGTATTTCTTCCTGTTCTCACTGCAACTGATGTACGAGCTGCTGCTGGCGGCAACCGTGCTGGGCGGGCTGCTGGCCCTGTGCCGACGCGAGCAACAGGACTGGCGCCCGAACTGGCCCGGTTTTGCGCTGGCGGTGGGGCTGGGGCTTCTGGCGAAAGGGCCGGTGGTGCTGCTGCACCTGGGCGTGCCGCTGCTGACCGCACGTCTATGGCACCCGGCCGCCCGCGCCGCCGGGAGCCGCTTCGCCCGCCATGCCGCGCTTGCCGTGCTGGCCGGGATCGGCCTGTTTGCGCTGTGGTTGGTGCCGGCCCTTGTGCTGGGCGACCCGGAATACCGCCAGGCACTGCTGGTGACCCAGACCGCGGGCCGCATCAAGGACAGCTTCGATCACGCCGAACCCGCCTGGTGGTATTTCCCGATCCTGCTGGTGCTGCTGGCACCCTGGTGGTGGTCGAGCTGGTGGTGGCGGCAGCTGCCCGCGCTCTGGCGCGACCCGGCCCTGCGCCTGCCATGGGCCTGGCTGCTGGGGGTGCTGCTGGCATTCAGCCTGATCAGCGGCAAGCAGGCCTACTACCTGCTGCCGGATTTCCCCGCCATCGCCCTGCTGCTGGCCGCCGCCGCCTGGCGACGGCCGCGGCTGGATGCGGTGCCGGCGCTGGTGGTGCTGGTGTTGGGCGCTGCGCTGATCGCCGCACGGCAGCTGCCGTGGCCGCTGCCGGCCGCCGTGCTTGCGACCGCGCCGCTGGCCGGCGGTGTGCTGGTGTTGATCGCGCTGGCACTGTGGCGCTGGCGCACGCTGCCCGCGCAGGCCCTGGGCCTGCTGCTGGCGGTGGCCACCGTGCATGCCGCGGCAACCCCGTTGATCCGCCAGCAGTACGACCTGACCCCAACCGCGAAACGGCTGGCGCAGGCGGCGCAGGCAGGCAAGCCGCTGGCCTTTCTTGGCGTGTATCAACTGCAGTTCCACTTCGCCGGACGCCTGCACAGGCCCGTGGCGGCGCTGGATGAAGCCGATGCCCGCGTCTGGGCGCGCACGCACCCGGACGGACTGTTGGTTGTCGAAGCGCAAACCCCCGCCCGTGCCGGGGCACCGCAGCCGCTGTTCCAGCAGCCCTGGCGGATGCGCTGGCTGCAGGTCTGGCCGGCAGCCACCTGGCTGCGCCTGCCCGAACAGCAACGGCCCTTGCCGCCTTCAGCCCACTCGCTACGCTACCAACCGCGCTGACCGGCACGCCGGCAATGCCCTTGCCCGGGCGGGTCAATACAGGTCGAGGTACGGGTTTTCCTCGCCACTGCCCGGTGGTCGCAGGGTGTAGCGCTTGTACGTCCACTGGTATTGGCTGAACGCCGGCCGGACGACCGCCTCGAGCGCAGCATTCAGCGCCGCCACCGCCTGCACCGGGTCATCCGCCGCCACCTCGGCCGGGGCCGGCTGCAGATGCAAGGCAAACCGTGGCGGGCCTGATCCCGGCAGACGCTGGCACCAGGCCAACAGCACCTGCGCCCCGCTGCGGTGCGCCAGCCGGCCGAGCAAGGTCATGGTCAGCGCCGACTTGCCGAAAAACGGCGCAAACTCGCCCTCGCCCGCTTTGGGCTGCTGGTCCGGCAGGATGCCGACCACGCCGCCCCGCTGCAGACGCTTCAGCAGAGTGCGCACCCCGGCGGCTTCCGCCCGCACCTGTTCGACCTGACCGCCGGCACGGGCCCGCACCCGCCGCAGGAAGGCTTCGCCGACCCGGGACTCCGGTGGCCGGTAGAGAATCGCCAGCGGCGTCTTGTGCGCCAGCCACTGGTTCAACAGCTCCCAGTTGCCCAGATGCGGCGCGGCCACGATCAGCCCGCGCCCGCTGTCGAGGGCCGCGTCAAACGCGGCCTCACCGTGGATTTCGACGATGTCGGCCAGGTTCCGTGCCGGCGACCGGGTCCAGAACCGCAGCGTCTCCACGGCCTGACGGGCGGTCGTCCGGAGGATCTCGCGCAGCAACGCTTCCCGCTTTTTCTCGTCAAGATCGCCGCAGATCAGCTCAAGATTGCGGCGCGCCACCCGCGCCTCGCGGGCCCCCAGGTGCAGCCACAGCCAGGCCAGCCCGTCGGCCAGCGTGCGCAGCAGTGGCCAGGGCAGGTGCCCCACGCACCAGGCCAGGGCATACAACACGGTAGCAGCCAGCTCGATCATCCGCCGATTGTAGGCAGTGCGGCCTACAATCGCCGCATGCTCGCCCTGATCCAGCGCGTCACACAGGCCCAAGTCACCGTCGCCGGCGAGGTGGTGGGCGCCATCGGCCCCGGCCTGCTGGCCCTGATCGGAGTGGAACCGGACGATGACGAGCCGCAGATCCGGCGCATGGCCCAGCGCCTGCTGGGATACCGGGTGTTCGAGGACGACGCCGGCCGCATGAACCGCTCGCTTGCCGAGACCGGCGGCCAGCTGCTGCTGGTCAGCCAGTTCACCCTGGCGGCCGACACCCGCAGCGGGATGCGGCCCAGCTTCAGCAGCGCCGCCCCACCGGCACAGGCACGTGTGGTGTTTGACCAGCTGGTGAACCTGTGCCGCAGCCTGCACCCGCCCGGGGTGGAAACCGGCCGGTTCGGTGCCCATATGCAGGTCAGCCTGGTCAACGACGGCCCGGTCACCTTCCTGCTGCGGCCCTGACCGCACCGGGTCGGCAACCTGCCAGACCACGCGTTATAATGCAAGGTTCCTTCCTGCCTTGCTGCAGACCGTCCTCAGGGTATCGATTCCATGGCCAACGACCGTCAGTCCGCCCCGCAGTCCGACCTCAAGTCCTTGATCAGCAAGGGCCTGGAACAGGGCTACCTGACCTATACCGAGGTCAATGACCACCTCTCCGACGACCTGGTCGATCCGGAGCAGCTGGAAGACATCATCAGCATCATCAACGGTATGGGCATCGAGGTGCACGAAGTGGCGCCCGATGTCGAAACCCTGCTGCTGACCGGCCAGCAGACCGGCGGCCGCGAGGTGGACGAAACCGCCGCCGAGGAAGCCGCCGCCGCCCTGTCTTCGCTGGATGGCGAAAGCGGCCGCACCACCGACCCGGTGCGCATGTACATGCGCGAAATGGGCACCGTGGACCTGCTCACCCGCGAAGGCGAAATCGCCATCGCCAAGCGCATCGAGGAAGGCCTGGCGCAGATGAACGCGGCGCTGGCCAGCTTCCCGCCTTCGGTTCAGCAGCTGCTGGAGGATTATGCCCAGCACCAGGCCGGCAAGAAGCGGCTGGCGGACATCGTGGTGGGCTTCAATGACGAGGAGCCGGAACCCGAAGAGCTGCCGGCCGCCGAGTTCGACCCGGACGCCGAGCCTGCCGTGGACGAGGACGAGGAAGAAGAGGTGGAGGCCGCCGAGATCGACGAGCCTGCGCCCACCGGCCCCGATCCGGCCGAAGTGGCCACCCGCATGGAGGCCCTCAAGGCGGCATACGCCAAGTTCCAGAAGGCCTACGCCAAGGGCGGCCCGGATGCCAAGGCCACCCAGAAAGCGCGCGAGGAAATGGCGGCGATCTTCGTCACCTTCAAGCTGCCGCTGCCGCTGACCGACGCGCTGGTCAAGAACCTGCGTGAGGCGGTCAACCAGGTCAAGGAACGCGAACGCCGCATCCTTGATCTGTGCGTCCGCGTGGCTGGCATGCCACGCAAGGATTTCCTCAAGGCCTGGGAAGGCAACCTGACCAACCTGGACTGGGTGGACGAGCTGCTCAAGCGCAAGCAGAAGTGGGGCTCGGCCCTGCGCGACGTCAAGGACAAGATCCAGGCCGAGCAGCAGGCCGCCATCGAGCTGGAAAAACAGCTGCAGATCAGCCTGGCCACCCTGAAGGAGATCAACCGCGAGCTGACCACCGGCGAGACCAAGGCGCGCAAGGCCAAGAAGGAAATGGTCGAGGCCAACCTGCGCCTGGTGATCTCCATCGCCAAGAAGTACACCAACCGCGGCCTGCAGTTCCTCGACCTGATCCAGGAAGGCAACATCGGCCTGATGAAGGCGGTGGACAAGTTCGAGCACCGCCGCGGCTTCAAGTTCTCGACCTACGCCACCTGGTGGATCCGCCAGGCGATCACCCGCTCGATCGCCGATCAGGCGCGCACCATCCGCATCCCGGTGCACATGATCGAGACGATCAACAAGCTCAACCGCATTTCCCGTCAGATGCTCCAGCAGTACGGCCGCGAGCCGACGCCGGAAGAACTGGCCAAGGAAATGGACATGCCCGAGGACAAGATCCGCAAGGTGCTCAAGATCGCCAAGGAACCGATCTCGATGGAAACCCCGATCGGTGACGACGAGGATTCCCACCTTGGCGATTTCATCGAGGACACCAACGCGGTCTCGCCGCTGGATGCCACCACCGACATCAACCTGGTGGAGACCGTGCGCAATGTTCTGGCCGGGCTGACCCCGCGTGAGGCCAAGGTGCTGCGCATGCGCTTTGGCATCGACATGAACACCGACCACACCCTGGAAGAGGTCGGCAAGCAGTTCGATGTCACCCGCGAACGGATCCGCCAGATCGAAGCCAAGGCCCTGCGCAAGCTGCGTCATCCCAGCCGCGCGGAGATGCTGCGCAGCTTCCTCGACAGCGAATAAAAACACACACCCAACCCACCGACGCCGCGTGCGCCAGCCCCGCACGCGACGTTGCCCCGTGCTGCATGGATGCAACCACAGGCTCTGCAGCGGTGTCTGCCACCCGCCGGCAGCAAGCCCCTACAATCCACCGCCACGGGCCTATAGCTCAATGGTTAGAGCAGGGGACTCATAATCCCTTGGTTCCAGGTTCGAGTCCTGGTGGGCCCACCACATCCTGCCTTTCGCAAGACACGCCGGAGCATTGATGCTCGAAACCGTCGAACTGGAAACCGGCCCCGCCCCGCAGTGGTGCGTGCTGTGGCTGCATGGCCTGGGCGCCGACGGCCATGATTTCGCGCCGATCGTGCCCGAGTTGGTCCGTCCGGGTTGGCCGGCCCTGCGCTTCGTGTTTCCACATGCGCCGGTGCGGCCGGTGACGATCAACGGCGGCATGCGCATGCGCGCCTGGTATGACATCCGCGATCTCGATCTGGCCAACCGTGCCGATCTCGACGGCGTGGACGCGTCCGTGGCGGAGGTCGAGGCCCTGATTGCGCGCGAGGCCGCACGCGGAATCCCGCCGCAGCGGCTGCTGCTGGCCGGGTTCTCGCAGGGCGGGGCAATCACCCTGGCGGCCGGGCTTGCCCGGCGCGAGCCGCTGGCCGGCCTGATCGCGCTCTCGACCTATCTGCCGATGCCAATGGCCACCGCGCAGGCGCGTCTGCAACCGCAGGCCCGCACCCAGCCGGTGTTCATGGCGCATGGCACGTTCGACCCGGTGGTGCCGCTGGCGGCCGGGGTTGCCGCTGCGCAGGCCCTGGAAGGGTTGGGCTTTGCCGTGACCTTGCGGCGCTATCCGATGCAGCACGCGGTGTGCGGTGAGGAAATCGCCGACCTGGCCGGCTGGCTGGACGCCCGGCTGAAGACCTGACGCCACCGACGGCGATGACGCGGCCCGCCGGGCGCGGCTACCATCGCAGGCAGGCAATCGGCCTTGCCGGGGAGACGCCAGGCCATGGATGCAACCGCATTACGCGTGCTGATCGTCGATGACGAGCCGTTGGCACGGCAGCGTTTGCGCGCCCTGTTGCAGGCACAGGACGCCGTGTCGGTGGTGGGCGAGGCCGGCGATGGCCAGACTGCAGTGACGCTCTGCACGCAACTTCATCCGGATCTGGTGCTGCTGGACATCGCCATGCCCGGGCTGGATGGCATGCAGACTGCGCACCGACTGGCCGCCCTGCAACCGGCACCGGCGGTGGTGTTTTGCACCGCCTTCGATGATCACGCACTCCCCGCGTTTGAGGCACACGCGCTGGATTACCTGGTCAAACCGGTGCGCCCCGAGCGTCTGGCCGCCGCCCTGAGCAAAGCCCGCACGTTTCTCGTCGGCCGCAGCCTCAGCCAGGCGGCGACGGGCACGCCGCGCCGGCATCTGTGCGCGCGTCTGCGCGGCAGCCTGCGCCGCATTCCGGTGGAGGACATCCACTATCTGCTGGCCGACGAGAAATACGTGCTGATCCACCACGCCCATGGCGAAGACTTGATCGAGGAACCGCTGAAGGCGCTGGAGCAGGAGTTTGCCGATCGCTTCGTGCGCATCCATCGCAACTGCCTGGTGGCCCGCGACCGGCTGCTGGAACTGCGCCGCGACAAGGATGGGCATGTGCAGGCGATCCTGCGTGATGTACCGCAACCACTGGACGTCAGCCGACGCTGTCTGGCCCTGTTACGCCAACTCCTGCACCCGTCCTGAGCAGAGCCAACCGCCGCCAGCGGAACGTCTGTTGCGGGCATGTCACCCGAAGGAACGGCGATAATGCACGCATGACCACGTTGCGCATCGCCACCCGGAAAAGTCCGCTCGCCCTGTGGCAGACCGAGCATGTCGCCGCACAGCTGCGTTCGGCTCACCCTGGGCTGGAGGTCACGCTGGTGCCGCTCAGCACCCGTGGCGACGAGATCCTGGACCGGTCGCTGGCGGCCATCGGCGGCAAGGGGCTGTTCCTGAAGGAACTGGAGCTGGCCATGCTGCGCGGTGAGGCCGACTGCGCCGTGCATTCGCTCAAGGACGTGCCGATGGAGTTGGACCCGGAGTTCGTGCTGGCGGCCATCCTGCCCCGCCATGATCCGGCCGATGCTCTGGTCAGCATGCGCTACCCCACGCTTGACGCCTTGCCGGAAGGTGCCGTGGTGGGCACCTCCTCGCTGCGCCGCCAGGCACAACTGCGGGCACTGCGCCCCGACCTGCAGTTGCGCGACCTGCGCGGCAACGTCAACACCCGTCTGGCCAAGCTCGATGCAGGCGCCTACGACGCCATCGTGCTGGCCTGCGCCGGGCTGGAACGGCTCGGCCTGGGTGGACGCATCCGTCAGCGCCTGACCGCCCCGCTGTGGCTGCCGGCACCGGCGCAGGGCGCAATCGCCATCGAATGCCGCGCGGGCGACAGTCAGGTGGCGGCGCTATGCCAGGCCCTCGATGATGCCGCCACCAGCGTCTGCGTCCGCGCCGAGCGGGCGATGAACCGCGCCCTGCATGGCAGCTGCCATGTGCCGGTGGCGGCGCTGGCGCAACTGCAGGGCGATCGACTGCACCTCGACGGGCTGGTTGGCAGCGCCACCGATGGCCGTCTGGTGCGCGCACAGGCGCACGGGGCGGCGGAAGCGGCCGAGGCGTTGGGCGAACAGGTGGCCGCCGCGCTGCTGGCACAGGGCGCACGCACACTGATCGAGGCTGGTGCTCAGAACGTGTAACGCAGCTTCAGCGTGGCATCACGCTGGTCACGTCCGGGCAGATCGCGGTCACGTCGGGCGTCCAGCCCCGAACTCAACAGCAGCGTCGGTCGCAGCTGCACGTTCAACAGCAGGCTGTTGCGCAGGAAGGTACCGTGCTGGCCGGTTTCGATCCGGGTGGTCTGCAGCAGGCGGATCCGCGGCCCAAGCACCTGCTGCCATTCCAGCTGGCCGCGCAGGATCGGGCCGATCCCGGCGATGCCGTCATCGGCATACGGCTTGAGCCGGACGCCGGTGTCCACCGCCACCTTGAGGCTGGTCGCCGCAGTCTGCACCGCCTGCATCCCGTACTGCACCCCGACCCTTGCGTTGCTGCCCTGCGCCTTGACCCAGTCGCGCGCACCATCGGACACGCGCAGCCGGCCACCACCGCCTGGCAGATCGTCCGGCCCCACCCGACGCTGGCCGCGTGGGATCAGCGGCATGTCCTGCACCACCCATTCGCCGTTGAGGCAGCGCGGCATCAGGCACTGCGGCGGGTCGAGCAGGCGCTGCGTCACCTCCGGTTGCAACACCGGCTGCACGGGCAGGGCGAGCACACTCGGCGGCGCGGCCAGCGCCAGCCATAACATCGGCTGCATGGTCGAACCATCGGCTTGCAGACTGTCCGCAGTCTAGCCCAGACCCTCGGTCGCCGTGATGAATGCAGCGCAGGGTCGGCAGCCAGGGATGGCCGTGTTTTCCGTACCGGCTGCCGCATAATCCGGGCATGGATCGCACCGAACGCATCATCGCCCTCGACCGTCTGCTGCGCGCTGCCCGACGGCCGGTGCCCGTGACCCGGCTGCAGGAAGAACTGGGCTGCTCCCGCGCCACCGTCTATCGCGACATCGCCTATCTGCGCGATGCCCTGATGGCGCCGGTGGTGGGGGATGGCGAAGCCGGCTTCCAGTACGACAAAGACGAAGCCGAGCGCTTCGAACTGCCCGGTTTATGGCTGACCTCGGAAGAGTTGCAAGCCCTGCTGGCGATGCAGCAACTGCTGGCACGCAGCAGCGGCGACATGCTGACCTCCGCGCTGGCGCCGCTGCAGCAACGGGTGGAGAAACTGCTGGAAACCCACGCCCGTGGCAAACGCTGGCCGCTGGAGCGGATCCGGGTGATCGCACACCGGCTGCGACGGATGGACGAACACGTGTTTCGCATCGTCGCCTCTGCCGTGCTGGACCGGCGTCGGCTGACCTTCGACTACCGCGCCCGCAGCACCGGCGAAACCACCCGCCGCAGCGTCAGCCCACAACGGCTGACCCACTACCGCGACAACTGGTATCTGGACGCCTGGGACGAAGATCGCGAAGGTCTGCGCAGTTTTTCGGTGGATCGCATCGGCAACCCGCGCCTGCTCGATGAAGCCGCCCACGACATCGACGACGCCACGCTCGACGCCCATCTGGCCAGCAGTTACGGCATTTTCTCCGGCGCCCCCAAGGGCTGGGCAACGATCCGCTTTTCGGCCAAGGCGGCGCGCTGGGTGGCCGATGAGCGCTGGCATTCGCAACAACAGGGCCGCTTCCTCGCCGATGGCCGCTATGAGCTGAAGCTGCCCTATTCGGTGCCACGCGAGCTGCTGATGGACATCCTGCAATACGGCGCCGATGCAGAAATCGTCGAACCCCGTGCCTTGCGCGAGCAACTGCGTGCGCACCTGCAACTGGCGCTTTCCAACTACCAGGACGACACCCCATGACCGCATCCCCCTCTGAGCAGGCCGCAACCACCCCAATCGCACTGGCACTCAGCGGCGGCGGCGCGCGCGGACTGACCCAGATTGGCGTGATTGAGGTATTGCAAGCGCGCGGGCTGTACATCGATGCCGTGGCCGGCACCTCGTGCGGGGCGCTGGTCGGCGGCACGTTTGCCGCCGGCAAGCTGGACGTGCTACGCGACTGGATGTGCCGGACCTCGCGCAACGAGATGCTGCGCCTGCTCGACCCCGGCCTGGGCCGACCGGCCATGTTCACCGGCGAACGCCTGGTGCGCACCCTACGCGAGTTGATCGGTGAACCCCGCATCGAAGACCTGCCGATCGACTTCACCGCCGTCGCAGTGGACCTGCGCAGGCAGCGGGAAGTCTGGCTGCGCAGCGGCGACCTCTGGGATGCGCTGCGCGCCTCCTTTGCCATTCCCGGGATCTTCACCCCACTGCTGGTGGGCGAAATGGAACTGGTGGATGGCGGCCTGCTTTCACCATTGCCGATTACCGCCACCCGGCTGGCCGTCCCGCACCGGGTCATTGCAGTCGATCTCAATGGCGGCCGGAATACGTCCCGCGAAAGCGTCGTTGCCAGCGCACCGCAACACGCACCCGCGCAAGACACCTCGCTCAGCCGCTGGCTGGAAAACGCGTTTCACCTCAACGGCAACGGTCGCGGCACGCAACGCTCCGGCATCATGGACATGATCGCCCGCACCCTGGAAACCATGCAGGAACGGATCAGCCGCGTACAGGTAGCACTCGACCCACCGGATCTGCTGATCGAGATTCCGCGCGACATCTGCCTGTTCTATGAGTTCTGGCGCGCATCCGAACTGATCGACATCGGCCGCCAAGCCGCCGAAAAGGCCCTCGACGCTGCAGGCTACTGACCACGCGGTGCGCAGTCGCAACCGGTGAGATCACCCGCAGGCAGGCTACACCCTCTGCCTGCGGAGACACCGACATGACCCGTCATGACCTCGATGCCTGCCTGCGCCAACTGGTGCGCCTGGGTGCCCTCACCGTGCTGCTGGTGCCCGCCGCCCGCGCCAGCCACCCGCTGATCGGCTGGTTGCCGCTGTGGCTGATCGGCATGCCGCTGAGCGCCCGCTGGGCACTCCGCACGTTTTGATCCGCCCGTTCTGCCGGCCGCGAAACGCACATCCCGCCGCCACATGTGGATGGGCTTGATGGTGCGCATATCGGACACTTGCGCGTGGAGGTACCGGCGCCACGAGGCTTGAATATTCAAGCGAAATTCAGCCGCCGCTCTCCATGGTGACCATGACCGTTCACCGCAAGGGAGAGGCCGTCATGCAAACACCCGTTCGTCACTCTGGTCGTGTTGTCCTGGCCGTTGCACTTTCCATGCTAGCCATGTTGGCCGTGGCTGCAGACAACGACAAAAAGAGCACCCGCGGCTATGTCGTCGGTCATGGTGGTGTCGCGCGCATGGCCGAAACGCCGCAATCGGGCACTGATTCCGGCCAGAGCACCCCGACCGATGGTGCCCGCCTGACCATCAAGACCAAAAGCTCGCCGCCGGTGCACGGTGGCGCGCCGATTGGCGTCAACGAGCCGGGCGTGAATCTGCGCGGCATTGAAAAGAAGGACATCCGCCGCGGCATGGTCATTCCGCCCCCTAGGGAAGGTCTGAACAACCCGCCCTGACGCCTCGATCCCGGCCTTCCAAGGCAGATTTTTGTCTCGAATGCCGTTCCAATGCCCTGTATACGCGCCGTTTCCGGCGCTTTCAGGCGGGTTTCCCCGCCTTACAGGCGCACCAACCCTGTCGCCGGCATCAACTGCCGGCGCACCATCCACAGATTCGACAGCGCAAACAGCGTCAGCACCTGGGCCGCGTTCTTCGCGATGCCGCGGTAGCGCACCTTCATGTAGCCGAACTGCCGCTTGATCACCCGGAACGGGTGCTCCACCTTCGCCCGCAGGCTCGCCTTGTAGCGCTCCCAGCGCTCGGCG
>NZ_FQUK01000037.1 GCF_900129205.1 Thermomonas hydrothermalis
GCCGCATCTACGAGATGGCATCGGATCGCCCCACCGCCGAACCGCTGCTCCGAAAGTGGGTCTCTTGGGCACGACGGTGTCGGCTGACGCCCTTCAAGAAGCTCGGTGCCACCATCCGCGACCACCTCACCGGCATCCTGCGGCATTTCGACACCGGCCTGTCCAACGGCCAGGTCGAGGCCTTCAACGCCCAGATCCAGGCCGCCAAGGCCCGCGCCAAGGGCTATCGCACTGACGCCAACCTGATCGCCATCAGCTACCTGCTGTGCGCCAAGCTCAGGCATCTACCCCGTCACCCTTGGCTCCATGCTCCCCATCAGACATGAACCGTTTCCACTGGAATCGCGATTGAGCCAAAGCGAGGCGGGGACGCGTTTTTCCAGGGTTACAGTGGCCATGATCGCTGCTCCATTCGCAGAGGCCGGCCGGGCCACGCCGGCGGTATCGGGAAATGACTTGGCCCGTGCCGCCTCTATGCGCCCAAATCTTTGAAAACGCAAGAAAAAGCCCCGGTCGCCTGGGCGCCGGGGCGGGTTTTGCTTGGATTTTTTTCAGGCCGTCAGCCTTGCGATTGCTGGCGTAGCTCCTTGCGCAGGATCTTGCCCACGTTGCTCTTGGGCAGCTCGTTACGGAACTCGACATAACGCGGCTGCTTGTAGCCGGTCAGGTTTTCACGGCAGAACGCCTTGACATCCTCGGCGGTAAGCGCAGGGTCTTTCTTGACGATGAACACTTTCACGGCTTCGCCGGATTTTTCGTCGGGCACCCCGATCGCGGCCACTTCCAGGACGCCCGGCATCATGGCGATCACGTCCTCGACCTCGTTCGGATAGACGTTGAAGCCGGACACCAGAATCATGTCTTTCTTGCGATCGACGAGGTAGAAATACCCTTTCTCGTCCATCCGCGCCATGTCGCCGGTGTGCAGCCAGCCATCGGCATCGATGACTTTGGCGGTTTCATCCGGACGTTTCCAGTAGCCTTTCATCACCTGCGGGCCTTTGACGCACAGCTCGCCGATTTCGCCGACCGGCAGGATGTTGCCGTTGTCGTCCTTGATGCATACATCGGTGGACGGCACCGGCAGGCCGATCGAGCCGTTGTATTCGGGCAGATCCAGCGGGTTGATGCAGACCGCCGGAGAGGTTTCGGTCAGGCCATACGCCTCGGCCAGCGTCACCCCGGTCACTTTTTTCCACTTTTCGGCCACCGCACGCTGCACGGCCATACCGCCACCCAGCGTCAGGTGCAGCTTGGAGAAATCGACCTGTTCAAAGCCTGGGGTATTGAGCAGGCCATTGAACAGCGTGTTGACGCCCGTGATGGCCGTGAAGCCGGAATGCTTGAGTTCCTTGACGAACCCAGGCATGTCGCGGGGGTTGGTGATCAACAGATTGCGTGCGCCGAACTTGATGAATACCAGGCAGTTGGCGGTCAGTGCGAAGATGTGATACAGCGGCAATGCGGTGACGATCAGTTCCTCGCCAAGGCGCACGTTGCCGCCTACCCAGGCCGATGCCTGCTGCATATTGGCCACCAGATTGCGGTGGGTGAGCATGGCGCCCTTGGACACTCCAGTGGTGCCGCCGGTGTATTGCAGGAAGGCCAGGTCTTCCGGGGCATTGCGGATATCGGGCACGGAATGCATGCGGCCCAGGGTGAGGGCGTCGCGGAAGCGCACCGCGTCCGGGATGGTGTAGTCGGGCACCAGCTTTTTCACATACTTCAAGACGAAGTTGACCAGCGCCCCCTTGGGGAATCCCAGCATGTCGCCCAGGCCGGTGGTGATGGCGCGCACGTGCGGCATCTGCGCCAGCACTTCCTGGGCCACATGGCCGAAATTGTCCATGACCACCAGCACACTGGCGCCGGAATCGCTCAACTGATGTTTGAGCTCGCGCGCGGTGTACATCGGGTTGGTGTTGACCACGGTCAGGCCGGCGCGCAGTACGCCAAACAATGCGATCGGGTACTGCAGGCAGTTGGGCATCATGATCGCCACGCGATCGCCCTTCTTGAGCTTTAGCTCGCCCAGCAGATAGCCAGCGAAATCACGGCTCAACTGGTCCAGCTCGGCATAGGTGATGGCCTTGCCCATGTTGATGAAGGCGACCTTCGGGCCGTAGTCGCGAACCGCCGCAGCAAAGACATCGGTAATGGCGGGGTACTGGTCCAGATCGATTTCGGCGGGTACGCCGGCGGGATAGTGGGCCAACCAAGGACGTTCGACATGCATGCGCATTTCCCCTGCAGAACTTGCCGTCAAGTGCGGCGCCGTATGGACAGCGCCTGATTGGAGCATAGCCCTCCGGGGCTGACAAGGCAGGCAGTGGCAGACGCCCCTCGACTGACGGTTGGAGGTGGTGGCAGGCCGGACGGGTTCGTGGCTTGCGCAATGCCATCTCGCCCCACGCTCGCCCGGACAGTGTCCCTGCATGGGCTAGAGACTGCGCCCTGTGTGCAGGCCAGAAGGCGGCGCAGATACAATGCCCGGCCTGGTTGGCTTCGTCTTGCTCTGTATGAATCCCTTCGAGCGCTACCTCAGCGTCTGGGTGCTGCTGTGCATCGTGGCTGGCGTGCTGCTCGGGCAGTGGTTGCCGGGACTCTTTCAGGCGATCGGTCGGCTTGAGGTCGCGCAGGTGAACCTGCCGGTCGGGGTGCTCATCTGGGTGATGATCATTCCGATGCTGGTGAAGGTCGATTTTGGGGCGCTGCATCAGGTGCGTGCGCACCTGCGTGGTCTTGGGGTCACGCTGTTCGTCAACTGGCTGGTGAAACCTTTTTCGATGGCCTTGCTGGCGTGGCTGTCATTCGCCAGCTGTTCGCCCCGTGGTTACCCGCCGAGCAGCTCGACAGCTACATCGCCGGCTTGATTCTGCTGGCGGCAGCGCCCTGCACGGCGATGGTTTTCGTCTGGAGCCGGCTTGCCAACGGCGACCCGCTGTTCACCCTCACCCAGGTGGCGCTCAACGACACCATCATGGTCTTTGCCTTTGCGCCGATCGTCGGCCTGCTGCTCGGGATCTCGGCGATCCATGTGCCGTGGGAGACGTTGCTGACCTCGGTGGTGCTCTACATCGTGATTCCGGTGATCTTGGCGCAGGCGTGGCGGCGGCGCTTGCTGGCGCGCGGGCAAGAGGCGTTTGATGCCGCGATGGCGCGCATCGGCCCGTGGTCGATCGCGGCGCTGCTCATCACGCTGGTGCTCCTGTTTGCCTTTCAGGGGCAGGCGATCCTTGAGCAGCCGCTGGTGATTGCGCTGCTGGCGGTACCGATCCTGATCCAGGTCTTTTTCAACTCGGCGCTGGCGTACTGGCTCAACCGCCAGCTGGGCGAGGCGCATTGCGTGGCAGGCCCCTCGGCGCTCATCGGCGCGTCGAACTTCTTCGAGCTGGCGGTGGCCACGGCGATCAGCCTCTTTGGCTTCAAGTCGGGCGCGGCGCTGGCGACCGTGGTGGGTGTGTTGATCGAGGTTCCGGTCATGCTGCTCGTGGTGCGCGTGGTGAACGCCAGCCGGGGCTGGTACGAGGCGCGTTGAGATGGGCGACCCTGCCCGCCCGCCGTTTGACTGCGTGGTGCGTGCCTGGGTGGCCCACGAGCGCGAGCTGCTCGCATTCCTGCAGCGGCGCAGCAGCGACCCCGATGCCGCCGAGGACCTGCTGCAGGAGGTCTTCCTGAAAGCCATGCGCCAGGGTGAGGGCTTTTGCACGCTGGACAACCCGCGGGCCTGGCTGTTCCAGGTGGCCCGCCATGCCCTGATCGATGCTGCTCGCCTGGCCAAACCCCAGGTCGAACTGCCCGACGATCTGGTTGCCCCCACCGACGAGGAACACCCGCCCGTGGATGCGCTGGACGCCTGCATCCAACGCCAGCTGCCGACGCTGGCCGACGAGGACCGTGACATCCTGCAGGCCTGTGACCTGCACGGCCAGACCGTGCGTGCCTACGCCGAGGCGCACGGTCTGACCCTTCCCGCCGCCAAGTCGCGCCTGCTGCGTGCGCGCCAACGGCTGCGCGAGCGCCTGGTGCAGGCTTGTCAGGTCCGCTTCGATGCGCAAGGGCGGGTGTGCTGCCATCAGGCCGACGGGGGGTGCGGCTGAATCCTTTTGCCGGGTCATTCGTCATCGTGGGTAGACCGACTCAACGCGATCACAGGCTGCCCCATGAACACCGCCACCCGGATTGCCACCCCCGTCAGACAGTGGCCACAGCGTCATCCCGCCCTGTTCCTCGCTGTGGCGGCAGTGCTCTGGTGGGCCCTGTACCAGACGCTGATCCCGGCCTCGGAAGCCCTGGTGGCGGCGTTGCCGGTTGATCGCAACAGCCATCTCGGCAGCGCCCTGCAATTTTTCTTCTACGACACCCCAAAGGTCCTGCTGCTGCTGACCGGCGTGGTGTTCGTGATGGGCATGATCAACAGCTATTTCACGCCTGAGCGCACCCGTGCCCTGTTGGCCGGGCGCAGCGAAGGCGCGGCCAACGTGCTGGCGGCGCTGCTCGGGATCGTGACGCCGTTCTGCTCGTGCTCGGCGGTGCCGCTGTTCATCGGCTTCGTGCAGGCCGGGGTGCCGCTGGGGGTGACGTTCTCGTTCCTGATCGCTGCGCCGATGGTCAACGAGGTGGCACTGGCGCTGCTGTTTGGGCTGTTCGGCTGGAAGATCGCGGCGCTGTACCTGGGCCTGGGGCTGACGGTGGCGATCGTGGCGGGCTGGGTGATCGGCCGGCTGAAGATGGAAGCCTATCTGGAAGACTGGGTGCGGGAGATCCCGAAAATGTCGGCCGCCTTCCAGGATGGCGGATTGACCCTGGGTGACCGCATCCAGGCCGGTTTTGCCAGCGTGCGCGAGATCGTGGGCAAGGTCTGGCCTTACATCCTGGCCGGTATCGCCATCGGCGCCGGCATCCACGGCTGGGTGCCGGAGAACTTCATGGCGTCCATCATGGGCAAGCAGGCGTGGTGGTCGGTGCCGCTGGCGGTGCTGATCGGTGTGCCGATGTACACCAACGCCGCCGGCGTCATCCCGATCGTGCAGGCCCTGCTGGCCAAGGGCGCGGCGCTGGGCACGGTGTTGGCGTTCATGATGAGCGTGATCGCGCTGTCCTTCCCCGAGATGGTGATCCTGCGCAAGGTGCTCAAGATGCGGCTGATCGCCACCTTCGTGGCGGTGGTGGCCAGCGGCATTCTGGTTGTGGGTTATGTGTTCAACTGGGTTCTATGAGGAAATGGAAATGAAAGAGATCAAGGTCCTTGGCACCGGCTGTGCCAATTGCAGAACCACGATTGCGCTGATCGAAGAAGTGGCGCGGGAGAAAGGTGTGCCGGTGGCGCTGCAGAAAGTGGAAGACATCAAGGACATCATGAGCTACGGCATCATGAGCACGCCCGGCGTGGTCATCGACGGCAAAGTGGTGCATGCGGGCGGCATCCCCGCACGCGACAAGATCAGTCAATGGTTGGAGGCGTGAGATGGATACCGCGCAAACAGATCGCAAGCCGCTGACCGATGCCCGCACGTACTGCCCGACGCTGACCCTGCGCAAGGTGACCGAGGAAGGCGCCTGGCTGGTGGATGTGCGGGAGCCGGAAGAAACCGCCGCGCTGGCATTCGATGTGCCCAATCTGATCCAGATGCCGCTGAGCGAGTTCGAGCGGCGTTACACCGAGCTGCCGCGTGACCGCGAGCTGATCCTGGCCTGTTCGGCAGGCGCGCGCAGCCTGAAGGCGACCTATTTCTTGATGTATCACGGCTATACGCAGGTCGCCAACATGGAGGGTGGTCTCGACAAGTGGGTGTGCAAGGGGCTTCCGGTTCGCGGTGACGCGACCGCTGGCACGGCATCTTGCGGCTGCAATAGCGGTACAGATGCGGGGTGTTGCACCCCGTCGTCGAGCAGCTCCGCAAGCAGTGCGTGCTGCAATAGCGGTGTAGATGCAGGGTGTTGCACCCCCTCACCGACGGCCAAAGGTTGCTGCTGAACGGGTCATGCCAGCGCTCGCTGTGCGTGTCACACGTCCCGCCGAAGGGTTCGCGTCCATCCTGGACTGATCAAGCGATGTCGAGTCCGGCACATGTCCGGACTCGACGTTCGCGGAACCGGGTTTTCAAGGTGCATTGACGGCTGCACAAGGCGTCGCCAGAGCGATCCCCCTTACCGCTGGCTCGCTTGCGGTAAGGGGCAGGCGATTACGGCTGGCGGCTGGTTTCGTCGATGAAGCGCGCGACGTCGTCATGCAGTGCTTTCAGTGACGGCTCGTGGGCGTAGACCATGTGACCGGCTGGATACCAGGCCTGGCGGATGTTTTTTTGCAGCGAGGCTGGAATCGGCAGGTGTGCCATTTCGTACTTGGCCGCGAAGTAGGGTGTGGCGACATCGTAATACCCGCCAGTCAGCAGCACTTTCAGCTGTGGATTGGTCTTCATGGTCGTAGCGAGGTCGCCCATCACGTTCAGGGCACCATCGTGGCCGTCATGTTTCATCCCCCATTCCTCGATGTCGGCAAACAGGCGATAAGTCCGGTCATCACCGAACTTCAGCTGTTGCCGGACGTAATCGTTGAACAGTGCCACGTAGGTCGGAGCGATTGAGGCAATCAGTGGGTCATAGCCGGCGTTCTTGGCAAGCGGGTCAAGGGAAGGACCGGAAAACCGGCTATCCAGGCGACCGGCAGTCATGCTGTCGTTCGCCAGCAGGGACTGCTCGAACATGCCACCCGTCACGCGCAGGTTGGCCCGCAGCAGGTAGTCCACCGGGAGTCCGGTGTAGGCATGGAGTTTTTCGGCAATCGCCTGCTTACGGGCGGGCTCCAGATTGGCGCCAGCAAACAGCGCGGCGGCATATTCGCCGCCGGCGAAGCGTTCCACCTCTGCTAGGAACGGCTCCAGCGCCGCCGGTTGTTCTGGCAGCCGATGGTGGTAATACGCGGTGGCCGCAAACGTCGGCAGGGCGAGCACGTAAGGCAGGTCGATGCCGGGGTTGTGCTCGGGGCCGTCGATCGAGGTGTCGAAGCTGAGGATCTGCGACAGCAAAATCACCCCGTTGAGATCGACGTGCATCTGGTTTTGCAGGATGTTGGCCAGCACCGCCGAGCGGGTGGTGCCATAGCTTTCCCCGAACAGATACTTGGGCGAGTTCCAGCGGTTGTAGCGGGACAGAAACTGGGTGATGAACTGAGCAAAGGCGCGTGCATCGCCGTCCACGCTGTAGATATCCTGCTTGCGCATCTTCATCAGCTCGGCACGCTTGGCCGGATCTTTTTCGTCGGCGATCAGACGGCTGAACCCGGCACCCGGTGCGTCGATAAAGACCAGATCGGATGCGTCCAGCAGGCTGGAGTCGTTGTTGATCAAACGGTATGGCGCCGGCGGTGTGTGAGTGTCGTCATTGGTGACCACGCGCCTGGGGCCGAAGGCGCCCATGTGCAGCCAGACGGTGGCCGAGCCTGGGCCGCCGTTGTAGAGAAAGGTGATTGGGCGTTTCCCGGGGGTGGCATCTTTCTTGAAGTAGGCCACATAGAACACGCTGGCGGTTGGTTCGTGTTCCTTATCGCCCTGGCCGTGCAGCACCAGTGTTCCGGCCACCGCCCGATAGTCAATCCGCTTGCCTGCGACCGTCACACTCCCTTCGGTTTGCGACGTTTGCGATTTCAGCAGAGCGGCATCTGGCGACTCGATGTCGCTCGTGGCGGCCTCCTGACGGTCGGCCTTTTGGTCGGCGTACGCCACGGCCGAGTGAGCAAGCAATGCGCTGGTGAGCGCGGCAGCGAGGACGAGGCGGCGCATGAAACCTCCTACAGGGATGAGATGGCGGCTCAAGCCTAAAGGCATCTCGCGCAGCGCCTCATCGGCCGGAAGTCACGTGCATGTGCCGGTTCGGGAGTCTGCAAGCGATTCTGGCCTGCAACGCGGCGTGGGGCAGTGGCCAGAAAACAAAAAAGCCAGGCGATGCCTGGCTTTGGGGAAGTTGGTGGAGCCAGGGAGGATCGAACTCCCGACCTCGTCATTGCGAACGACGCGCTCTCCCAGCTGAGCTATGGCCCCACGTGGTGGGAAGCGCATTATACGGGGCCTGTGTTCGCCTGCCAACGGGGGTATGCGTCCTCCACCTTTGCCGCCGGCGGTGGCCGCATCGCGGCGACCCGGCTCGGTACACTACACGTCTTGCCACTTTTCTGCCCGGAGGGCTGTCTTGATCAAGCCGCGTACTCCTGCCGGTGTGATGGAGCTGTTGCCGCGCGACCAGATCGCGTTCCAGCGCATGCTGGACATCATCCGCCAGACCTTCGAACGCTTTGGGTTCCTGCCGGTGGAGACCCCGGTGATGGAGCTGTCTGAGGTGCTGCTGACCAAGTCCGGCGGCGAGACCGAGCGCCAGGTCTATTTCGTGCAATCCACCGGTGCGCTGGAAAAAGGCGGGGAGGGGTTGCCCGAGCTGGCCTTGCGGTTCGACCTCACCGTGCCGCTGGCACGTTATGTCGCCGAGCACGAGCATGACCTGGTGTTTCCGTTCCGCCGCTACCAGATGCAGCGGGTATACCGCGGCGAACGGGCCCAGCGTGGGCGGTTCCGCGAGTTCTACCAGTGCGATATCGACGTGATCGGCAAGGACACCCTGTCGATCCGGTTCGATGCCGAGCTGCCGGCAGTGATCGCCTCGGTGTTTGAGCGGCTGGCAATCGGCGAGTTCACCATCCAGCTCAATCACCGCAAGCTGCTGCGGGGCTATTTCGAAGGCCTTGGGATCGCTGGCGAGCAGCAGTTGCTGGTCCTGCGCGAGCTGGACAAGTTGGACAAGCGCGGCGCCGCCGCCGTGCGCGAGACGCTGGCCGGCGAGGGCTTCGGTCTGTCGAGTGATGTGATCGACCGGCTGATGGCGTTCTCGCAGATCCGCTCGCACGGGCATGCCGATGCACTGGCCAAGCTCGACGCTCTGGGGCCAGGCACGGCCCTGTTCGAGGAGGGGCGTGCCGAACTGCGAACGATCCTGGAGCAGATTCGTGCGCTGGGCGTGCCGGAGTCGCGCTATGCGCTCAACCTGTCGATTGCGCGCGGCCTGGATTACTACACTGGGGTCGTGTACGAAACCACCCTGAATGCCTGGCCGCAGATCGGCTCGATCTGTTCCGGTGGGCGCTATGACAATCTTGCCGGGCACTACACCAAGTCCAAGTTGCCGGGGGTGGGTATTTCGATCGGGCTGACCCGGCTGTTCTACCAGTTGCGCGAAGCCGGCTTGGTTCACACGGCAGAGAGCACGGTGGATGTGCTGGTGGCGCTGCTCGATGATGCCGGTCTTGCGCACGCACTGGCGTTGTCGCAGCGGCTGCGTGCCAGTGGTCTGAACGTGGAAACCCAGCTTGAGCCGCGCAAGCTCAAGAAGCAGCTGGAATACGCCGACAAGGCCGGCATCCGCTTCGTGGTGCTGCGCGGTGAGGACGAAGCCGCTCGCGGCGTGGTGGCTGTGAAGGATTTGCGCCGCGGTGAGCAGTTCGAAGTGGCGGAGGCTGAGCTTGCCGCCACGCTGCTGGTGGAACGCGAGCAGTGGCGGACGGGTGCCGGGGCGTCTGCATGAGCTCACCGATTCGTCTGGATGGCCATTCGTTGACCCGTGCCCAGGTGCTGGCGGTCGCGCGTGGGGCCGGGGTGGTGCTGGATGACGCTGCGCTGGCCCGGGTCGCCCATGCGGCGGAGTTTCTGGCCGCGCAGGTGGAGAAGCAGGAGCCGATTTACGGCGTATCCACCGGCTTTGGCAGCAATGCCGACAAGCTGCTGGGGGCGCACCGCCTGCGCGACGAGCTGCCGGGTGCGGTACCGGCAGCAGAGCCGCCGCATATCGAACTGCAGCGCAATCTGATCGTCACCCATGCGGTCTGTGTCGGTGAGCCGTTCCCGCCCGAGGTCGTCCGGGCGATGCTGTGCATCCGCATCAATACGCTGCTGCGTGGGCACTCTGGCATCCGCGTACAGACCCTGCGGGCGCTGGCGGATCTGCTCAATGCCGGGATCGTGCCGGTGGTGCCGCAGCTCGGGTCGGTGGGGGCGTCCGGTGATCTGGCGCCGCTGTCGCACCTGGCCATCGTCCTGCTGGGCGGGGGCGAAGCGTTCGTGGATGGGCAACGGCTGCCGGGCGCGGAGGCGTTGGCGCGCAAGGGGCTGGCGCCGGTCTCACTGTCCTACAAGGAAGGGTTGGCGCTGAACAATGGCACCGCGCAGATGCTGGCCACCGGCGTGCTGGCCGTGCAGCAGCTGGATGAGCTGCTGGAGGTGGCCGATCTGGCCGCTGCGATGACGCTGGACGCCTTTGCCGGGCGACTGGGGGCATTCGCGCCGGAGGTGCATGCGCTGCGTCCGCACCCCGGCCAGGTCGAGACCGCTGCTCGTCTTCTCGCGCTGCTGCAAGACTCGACGCTGGCCGATATTCCGTATCACCTGGTGCCGAAGTTCCGGCCCTGGCAGCCATCCAGCTGGGATACGCCAGAGGCGCAGGCGCTCGCGTTCGACATTGGTTGGGATTGGGTGCCACTGAACCAGCGGCATGGCCGCGAGCGGTTCTATCAGCGTTTTCTGCCGTTCCGCGGCGGCAAAAAGCATCAGCCGCAGGACAGCTACTCGCTGCGCTGCATCCCGCAGGTGCACGGCGCCGTGCGCGATGCCCTGGCGCAGGCCAAGCGCGTGCTGGACATCGAGCTCAACGCGGTCACCGACAATCCGCTGGTGTTTCCCGACAAGGCGGATGCCCGCCATGTCGAAGAGCAGGTGATTTCCGCCGGCCACTTCCATGGTATGCCGTTGGCGCTGGCGATGAGCTATCTGAAAGCCGCCATTCCGGTGCTGGCGTCGATCAGCGAGCGACGCCTGAACAAGCTGGTGGATCCGGCGACCAATGACGGCCTGCCGGCATTTTTGATTGGCAACGAAGACGGCACCGAATCCGGCCTGATGATCGTGCAGTACACCGCCGCGGCCATCGTCAACGATCTGGCCAGCCGGGCCATGCCCGCGTCGGTGTATTCCATCCCGACCTCGGCCAATGCCGAAGATCACGTGTCGATGGGTGCCAACGAGGCGCGCCATGTTCTGGGGATGGTGCAGGACCTGGGCAAGGTGCTGGCGCTGGAGTTGTTCACGGCCGCCCAGGCGCTGGATTTGCGGCGCGACATGATCAATGCCGCGCGCGCCCTGGCGCGACGCACCGATGCCCGGGGCTTTGCCAGCAAGATCCAGGGCGGGCCAGCGCCGGACGATCCGGCCTGGGAGGCATTTCTGCAGGAAGCCGAGGCGCTGCGTCGGCAACTGGCCGAGGCCCCGGCGTTCCGCCCCGGTCGCAGCGTGGCCGCTGCGCACGCCGCCATTCGCAGCCGGATCCCGGCACTGGAGCGCGATCGCGCTCTGGATGGCGAGGTGGCCGCAGCGGTGGCGATGGTGGCCGACGGGAGCCTGTTGGCGGCAGTCCGTCGTGCGGTGGGCGGCAGCGCCGCAGCGTAGAGCCGCGGCGCCGGAAGCGCTGAATAGTGCAGGCTGACCCGGCCAGCGTGCGCGTGTACAGGCCTTCCCGCATCGGGGCAGGGCTACGGTCGCCATCGACACTTTGATTGAGTCTCAGCAGGCAGGCGCGGGGTTGACGCGCCTGTTTTTTCGCGCTAATGTGATAGCGCATTATTACATTAGATCGGTCTACACCCAATCCGCCATGAAGCAGCGCCCCGTCCCTCTGCCGCCGACTGCGACCGCCAGTGCCTTGGATGCACTGGCGCGCGCGCTGGCGGCACTCGACGATCCGGCCGAGGTACGGGCTTTCCTCGAAGACCTGTGCACGCCCGCCGAACTCGAGGCGATGAGCGACCGCTGGCGGGTGGTGCCCGAGTTGCTGCAAGGGTTGCCATATCGTGAGATCCACGAGCGCACCCGGGTCAGCGTCACCACCATCGGCCGGGTCGCGCGTTGCTTGGAGCGCGGCGCTGGCGGTTATCGGGCCGCCGCCCGTCGGCTTGGCCTGCCTCACGCTTCCCATTGACAAGGCATCCCCATGAGCCCTGCCGCTTCCCCGGCGGTGCGCGACCGTTTGCGCATCGCCATCCAGAAATCCGGACGCTTGAGCGAACCGGCGCGCGCCCTGCTTGCGTCAGCCGGGTTGAGCTGGCGCGAGAGCCGTGACCGCCTGTTCTGCTATGGCGAATCGCTGCCGGTGGACCTGCTGCTGGTCCGTGACGACGACATTCCCGGTCTGATCGCGGATGGCGTCTGCGACCTGGGGATCGTCGGACGCAATGTGCTGGCCGAGCAGGCCGGCGAGCGTGAAGCAGCCGGCTTGCCGGTGGTGTTCCGCGAGTGGCGCGCGCTGGGGTTTGGTGGTTGCCGGCTGTCGATCGCCGTGCCGGATGGCTGGGACTGGCAAGGCCCGGCGCAGTTGGCGGGCAAGCGCATCGCCACGTCCTACCCGAACCTGTTGCGCGCCTGGTTACGGGCGCAGGCGATTGAGGCCGATATCGTGGTGCTGAACGGCTCGGTGGAGATTGCGCCGCGTCTCGGACAGGCGGATCTGATTTGCGACTTGGTCTCAAGCGGCGCCACCCTGGCCGCCAATCAGCTCAAGCCGGTACTGGACATCCTGCACAGCGAGGCCGTGCTGGCCGGGCCGGTGACGCCGTTCGTCGATGCCCGGGCCGAACTGGCTGAGCTGCTGCTGCGCCGTATGGACGGTGTGCTGCGCATCCGCGACAGCAAACTGCTGCTGTTCCAGGCCCCACGCGAGGCGCTGCCGCAGGTGCTGCAGTTGTTGCCGGATGCCGAACCGCCGACGGTGTGCCCGGTCGAGGGGGGCGAGACTCTGGCCTTGCAGGCGCTCTGTCACGGGGTGATGACCTGGCAGCGGCTGGAGGAGCTCAAGCGTGCAGGCGCGCGCGGGTTGATGGTGTTACCGGTCGAGCGGGTGCTGGCATGAAGCGCATCGACTGGAACCGGCTCGATCCGGCCGCGCGCAGTGCCGTCCTGCAGCGCCCGGTGCAGGCAGTCTCGGAGACGGTGCGCACCGGCGTGCAGGCGATCTTCGAGGCTGTCGCCGCCCGCGGCGACGACGCATTGCGTGCGTATACCGCGCAGTTCGATGGGGTGGAGCTTGCAGCCCTGGAAGTCGATGCAGACGAGTTCGCGCGCGCCGAACGGCTCGTCCCTGCCGAGGTGCAGGCGGCCATCCGTGAGGCTGCGGCGCGGATCGAGGCCTTTCATCGCGCTGGGATGGCCTCTTCGTATCAACTGGACACAGCCCCTGGGTTGACCTGCCAACGCGTGCAGCGGCCGATCCAGCGGGTCGGGTTGTACGTGCCGGCCGGTAGTGCGCCGCTACCCTCGACCGCGCTGATGCTGTGCGTGCCGGCGCGGCTGGCGGGCTGTCCCGAAATCATCCTATGCACGCCGCCGCGTGCGGACGGCAGTGCCGACCCTGCTGTGTTGCTGGCAGCGCGGCAGGCACCGGGCGTGCGGGTGTTCAAACTGGGGGGCGCGCAGGCGATCGCTGCGATGGCGTTGGGCACGGCCAGCGTGCCACGCTGCGACAAGTTGTTCGGGCCGGGGAATGCCTGGGTGGACGAAGCGAAACGTCAGGCCGCACAACGGCTGGGTGGCCCGGCCATCGATATGCCAGCCGGGCCGTCCGAAGTGCTGGTGATCGCCGACAGCGGCGCCAACCCTGCCTTCGTCGCCGCTGACCTGCTATCGCAGGCCGAGCACGGCCCGGATTCGCAGGTCTTACTGCTGACCGACAGCGAAGCGTTGCTGCAGGCGGTGGCTGAGCATGTGGAGGCCCAGCTTGAACGGTTGCCGCGGGCCGAGATCGCCCGGCGTGCGCTGGCTTCGTCGCGGTTGGTGTTGGTGGAAGACATCAAACAGGCGGTGGAGATCAGCAATGCCTATGCGCCCGAGCATCTGATTTTGGCCGTGCGCCAACCGCATGCCTGGCTGCCGCAGGTCACCCGGGCCGGCAGCGTGTTTCTGGGAGACTGGACGCCCGAGGCGCTGGGCGATTACTGCAGCGGCAGCAATCACGTGCTGCCCACCGGCGGTGCCGCACGTGCCTGGAGTGGGCTGTCGGTGGCCAGCTTCCAGACCGCAATCACCGTGCAGGAAGCCAGCCGCGATGGGTTGCGCGTGGCCGGCCCCTGCGCTGCGGTGCTGGCGCATGCCGAGGGCTTGCAGGCGCATGCCCGTGCCATTGAACTTCGTCTGGAGCAGCCGGCATGACCACGGTTGAAACATTACTGCGCGCGGATCTGCGCGATTTTTCCGGTTACCGCTCGGCGCGCAGCGAGGCGCTGACCGGTGACGTCTGGCTCAACGCCAACGAGTCCGCCTGGGCCAACCCGGTGGATGGCGCAGCGCAGTTGCGCCGCTATCCGCAGCCGCAGCCGGATGCATTGCGCGAGCGACTGGCCCGGTTGTATGGGGTGGCGCCTGCGCAGGTGCTGGTCGGCCGTGGCAGCGACGAAGGCATTGATCTGCTGCTGCGTGCGTTTTGCCCGCCAGGCCGTGGCCGCATCGTGATCGCACCGCCGGTATTTGGCATGTATGCGGTCTGTGCGCGGCTGCACGGGGCAGAGACGGTGGACGTGCCACTGGTGGATGGGCCGGGTGGCCTGTGCGCGGATCTCGCCGCGATGGGGGATGCGGCGCTGGCCCAGGGCGCCAGCCTGCTGTTTTTGTGCTCGCCCGGAAACCCCTCTGGCGAGCTGTTGTCGCTTTCGGCGATCGCCGCGTTGGCCACCCGGCTGCGTGGGCGTTGCATCGTGGTGGTCGATGAGGCCTATCTGGAATACGCGCAGGCCCCGTCGGCCAGTACGCTGCTGGCTGAGCATGACAACATCGCGGTGTTGCGTACGCTGTCCAAGGCGCATGCGCTGGCGGCGGCGCGCATCGGATGCGTGCTGTCCAATCCTGCCCTGATCGATGCATTGCGGCGTTGCCAGGCGCCTTATCCGTTGCCGGTTCCGGCGGTGGATGCCGCACTGGCCGCGCTGGCCCCGGAAGCGGTGGCGCTGACCATGAGCCGCATGGAGGCCGTGCGTGAGGCGCGCGCCCGGCTGGCGGCAGGGTTGCGCGGGCTTGCCGGTGTGCGTCGTGTTTATCCGTCGGCGGGCAACTTTCTGCTGGTGCGTTTTGCTGATGCGGGGGCGGCATTTTCCGCCTTGCTGGCGGCTGGCGTAGTGGTGCGTGACATGCGTGCCATGCCGCAACTTGGCGATGCTCTGCGGATCACGGTCGGTACGGCGGCGGAATGCCGGCGGGTGCTGGCTGCGCTGGAGACACTGCCGACGGAGGCTGTGGCATGAGTTTGCGCAAGCTGTTGTTCGTCGATCGCGACGGCACTCTGATCGAGGAGCCGGAAGATTTCCAGATTGATGCTTATGAGAAGCTGCGCCTGGTGCGCGGCGTCATTCCCGCGCTGCTGAAACTGCGCGATGCCGGCTACCAGTTCGTGATGGTCAGCAATCAGGACGGCTTAGGCAGCCCCAGTTTTCCCCGCGCAGCATTCGATGGTCCACATCAGCTGATGCTGCAGATTTTCGAAAGCCAGGGCATCACGTTTTCCGATGTGCTCATCGATACCAGCCTGCCATCCGACAACAGCCCCAACCGCAAGCCCGGCATCGGCATGATGACCGCCTACCTGCAGGCGCGCGATATCGACTGGGCGCGCAGCGCGATGGTGGGCGACCGCCCCACCGATATGGCATTTGCCGACAATCTGCGCATTCGCGGTTTCCAGCTGGCCACCGCGCAGTTCGGCGGCAGCTGGGACTGGGCGGGCATCGCCCACGCGCTGGCCGACGCGCCCCGCCAGGCGCTGGTCGAGCGCAACACCCGGGAAACGAAGCTCCGTGTGGAGCTGGATCTGGACCGTGAGGCCGAGCCGCAGGTGGCCACCGGGTTGGCGTTTTTCGATCACATGCTGGAGCAGATCGGCAAGCACGGCGGGTTTGCGCTGACGATCCGCGCGCAAGGCGACCTGCATGTGGACGAACACCACACTGTCGAGGACACTGCGCTGGCGCTGGGTCAGGCGCTGCGCGAAGCGTTGGGCGACAAGCGCGGCATCGCCCGCTACGGGTTCACCCTGCCGATGGACGAGACGCTGGCCAGCGCCGCGCTGGATTTCAGCGGCCGGCCCTACCTCGTGTTCGAGGGCACATTCCGACGTGAGCGCGTGGGCGATTTGCCCACCGAGCTGGTGCCGCATTTTTTTCGCTCCCTGTGCGATGCCGCTGGCCTCAACCTCAACTTGAAGGTGCAGGGCGACAACGACCACCACCAGATCGAGGCCTGCTTCAAGGCAGTGGCGCGTGCGCTACGGCAGGCGATCCGCCGCGAAGGAGCGGCGCTGCCGTCCACCAAGGGGGTGCTGTGAGCGACATCGCCGTCATCGATGCCGGCGGGGCCAACTTTGGCTCGGTCTGCTACGCGTTGGAGCGGCTGGGTGCGCGCCCGCAGATCGTGCGCGACGCCGATGGCCTGCGCGGCATGCCGCGCGTGCTGCTGCCGGGCGTCGGTGCGGCGGCGCCTGCGATGACCCTGTTGCGCGAGCGTGGCTTCGTCGAGGTACTGCCGCGCCTGGAGGTGCCGTTGCTGGGCATTTGCCTCGGCATGCAGCTGCTGTTTGAACGCTCCGAAGAGGGCAATGTGGCTTGCCTCGGCCTGTTGCCGGGCCGCGTGCGCAAGCTGCAGGGTGGCCCTGGCCTGCGTGTGCCACATATGGGCTGGAACACGCTGGAGCCGGTCGTTGCGTCGCCGCTGCTGGCAGGTCTTGATGCCGGTGCCTATGCCTACTTCGTCCACGGCTACGCGGCGCCAGTGACCGCCGACTGCATTGCCGCATGCACCTACGGCGATCGGTTTGCCGCCATGGTGGCGCGTGGCCACATCGCCGGCGCCCAGTTCCATCCCGAGCGCTCCGCCGCCACCGGTGCGCGTCTGCTCGACAACTTCTTGCGCTGGAGCCCGGCATGAGCTTCACCGTCTATCCCGCTATCGATGTCCGTGCTGGCAAGGTGGTGCGCCTGCGTCAGGGCGACTACGCCGATGAGACCCGCTATGGCGATGACCCGCTGGCGTTCGCGCTGCGCTATGCCGATGCCGGCGCGACATGGCTGCACCTGGTCGATCTGGATGCCGCCAGGGCCGGTGGTTATACGTTGCAACCGCTGCTGCGCGAGATTCGCCGGCAGACGGGCCTGCAGGTGCAGACCGGCGGTGGCGTGCGCAGTGAGGCCGACGTGGCCGCATTGCTTGCGGCCGGTGCGGCGCGGGTGGTGGTGGGCTCGCTGGCGGTGACCGCGCCGGAGACCGTGATGGGCTGGCTGGCCACGTTCGGCAGTGAGCGGATCACCGTCGCGCTGGATACCCGGCAGGACGAGACGGGGGCGTGGCGTCTGCCGGTGCACGGCTGGACGCAGGTCGCGTCCGACACGCTAGACGCACTGTTGGCGCGCTATGCCGATGCCGGGCTGGTGCATCTGCTGTGCACCGACATCGCCCGCGACGGCATGCTGGCAGGCCCCAGCATCGCGTTGTATCGGCCGCTTTGCCAACGCTACCCTGGTGTGCGCGTGCAGGCTAGCGGCGGGGTGCGCGATGCCGCCGACGTGGCTGCAGCGCGCGCCGCTGGTTGCGCCGGCGTGGTGCTGGGCAAGGCGCTGCTGGACGGGCGACTGTCGCTGGCGGAGGTACTGGCATGCTGAGCCGTCGTCTCATTCCCTGCCTGGATGTACGCGATGGCCGCGTGGTCAAGGGCGTGCGTTTCCGCGATCACGTCGATATGGGCGACATCGTCGAGCTGGCGCTGCGCTACCGCGATGCCGGCGCCGACGAGCTGGTGTTCTATGACATCACCGCCAGCCCGCAGGGGCGCAGCGTTGATTGCGGCTGGGTGGAGCGGGTGGCGCGGCTGATCGATATTCCGTTCTGTGTCGCCGGCGGCATTCGCAGCGTCGAAGACGCGCGTGCGGTGCTGAATGCCGGTGCTGACAAAGTGTCCATCAATACCCCGGCGCTGGAGCGGCCGGCACTGATCGCCGAGCTGGCCGACGCCTTCGGTGTGCAGTGCGTGGTGGTCGGCATCGACTCCGTGCGCGAGGCCGATGGCGAGTGGCGCGTGCGCAGCCACACCGGCAGCCCGGATGCGATGCGCGCGCCGGGTAAGCGCACGCTGGACTGGATCGAGGAAGCACAGCGTCTTGGCGCCGGTGAAATCGTGCTCAACTGCATGGGCAGCGACGGCGTGCGGGCAGGCTATGACATCGCTCAACTGCGTGCGGCGCGTGCCATCTGTCAGGTGCCGCTGGTGGCATCCGGCGGGGCCGGTGCACCAGAGCATTTTGCGCAAGCGTTCCTGGAGGCCGATGTCGATGCGGCGTTGGCGGCCAGCGTGTTTCATTCCGGCGCGGTGGAAATCCCCGCGCTCAAACGGTTCCTGCGCGGGCAGGGCATCGAGGTGCGGCTGTGAGCACGACGACATTGGACATCGAAGCGCTGGCCTGGGCCAAGCAGGATGGCCTGCTGCCGGCCATCGTGCAGGACGCGGACACGCTGCGCGTGCTGATGCTGGGCTATATGGATCGCGCGGCACTGGCAACGACGTTGGCCAGCGGTCAGGTGACGTTCTACAGTCGCAGCAAGCAGCGGCTTTGGACCAAAGGTGAGTCTTCCGGTCACGTACTGGCGCTGGTGTCGCTGGATGTTGATTGCGATGGCGATACCTTGCTGGTGCAGGCCCGACCGCACGGCCCGACCTGCCACCTTGGCCGCACCAGCTGTTTCCCGGGCGCGCCAGGCGACGGCCTGGCCGAGCTCGATGCCCTCATCGCCCAGCGCGAGTGTGAGCGCCCGCCGGGCAGTTACACCACGCGCCTGTTCGAGGACGGCATCCGCCGAATCGCCCAGAAGGTGGGCGAGGAGGGAGTGGAAACCGCGCTGGCGGCGGTGGCGCAAGACGACGAGGCGCTGTTGGGTGAAGCGGCGGACCTGCTATACCACCTGCTGGTGCTGATGCGTGCGCGTGGGCTTGGGCTCGCCGATATCAAGCGCACGCTTGCCATTCGGCGCGGCTGAGCTTCAGACGCTGCTGAGCGAATGGCGCACACAGTTGCGCCCGTCCCGTTTGGCACGGTACAGCGCCTCGTCCGCCAGCCGGATCACATCCTCCGGAACCGCATGCTGACCTGCCGCGATGGTGTGGACCCCGATGCTGGTGCTCAACGGAATCAGCGTCCCGCGATACTCCACCCGAGACGTCTGGATGCGCTGACGCAGTACTTCCGCCACCCGCAATGCCGTCTGGGCGTCCGCACCCGGCAGTACGAGCACGAACTCCTCACCGCCAAATCGTGCCGCCAGGCCGTCATGGCGCTGTGCGGCCTCGTCCAGACAGCGGGCTGCAGCGAGCAGGCAGTCATCGCCGGCCAGATGTCCGTATTGATCATTGATCGCCTTGAAGTGATCCAGATCAAGCAGCAGCAAGGCCAAGGGGCGTTGCGGCCCACCCGGTGCTGTCAGGGCTTCATTGAGTGCCTCGTGGAAATAGCGACGATTGAAAAGCCCGGTCAGTGGGTCACGGCGGCTGTATTCGCGTAGCTGCACATTGGCTTCACCCAGTTGGGCCAGCGTGGTGCGCAGCTCGCGGGTGCGGTCGATCAGGCCGCGCTCCAGCTTTTCGTTGGCCTGCTGGACGATCCGGATGTTTTCCTCGCGCAAGCTGGCATAGCGGTTGCCCAGTGCCAGCGACAGCAGCAATAGTTCCAGCGCGGAGCCGATCTGCACGCCGTATTGGGTCCAGAAGTTCTGCGGCAGCACGCCAAAGGCCAGCAGGGTGAAGGCGGTGACGCCAGCCAGGAACAGGGCCCAGGCCAGCAGGAACAGGCGCGCAGGTTTGTAGCCGCGGCGGATCATCACCAGCGAGGCGGTGATGATCCAGACGATGCCGACCAGTACCGCGCGTGAGGCGATTGGCGTGGCCACTTCATAGGGCAGCCATAGCGAGGCAATGCCCAGCACAGCGAAAAACCCGACCAGCAGCAGACAGGTGAGGTTACCGGCCGGCCAGCGTTGCGGAAGGTCAAGGAAGCTGCGTGAGAACAGCTGCATGCCGATCAGGGCCAGGCAGATCGACAGTGGTACCGATACATCGGCCAGCCAGGCCGAGTTGGGCCAAAGGTACTCAAACCCATAGCCGTTGAGGGTGAACAGCACCAGTCCGAACGCGGCGGTGTGCAGCAGATACCAGAAATAACTGGGGTCGCGCAGCGTCAGCCACAGCACGAGGTTGTAGCACAGCAGGGCCAGCACGATGCCGTAGTACAGGCCGTTGAAAAACTGCGCATCCCGCATCAGTTCGGCAAAGGCCTTGGGAGAGAACAGCACCAGTGGTACCTGCATCGAGCTCTGGCTTTGAACCCGCAGCAGCAGTTCGACCCGTTGGTGGGGCGGCAGATCGACCCGGAAGTTGGGGTGCCGGTAGCGAATGAAGCGATCCTCGAACGGTACGTGATCGCCACCGGACTGGTGTTCGATATGACCATCCGGGTAGCGCAGGTACAGATCAAGGGTGTCGCTGAGAGCGTATTCCTGTACCAGCAGCCAGCGCGGTTCGTCGGTCTGCTGGTTCTCGATCGGCAGATAGAACCAGTACGCGCCGGTTTGGAAGCCAAACGCGGGGTTGCCATCCGGAAGTGGCATGAAATCGCCTGCCTCGGCGCGAGCCAGCGCCTGATCGACGCTGGCGTTGGCGTGTATGTCATGCCAGTAGGTGATGTGCGGGGACAGCGGGAAGCTAGCATCGCCAGGCATCAGACGCAGCGGCGGTGGCGCACTGGCATGGGCGGAGGCAGATAGCAACTGCCCCAGCAACAGCCAGGCCGTCAGCAGCCAGCCCAAGACCGGTTTTGTCATCACACCCTGTGCCCTGTTCCCCGTGTTTCCGCATTCTAGGGAAGGTCTGAACAACCCGCCCTGACGCCTCGATCCCGGCCTTCCAAGGCAGATTTTTGTCTCGAATGCCGTTCCAATGCCCTGTATACGCGCCGTTTCCGGCGCTTTCAGGCGGGTTTCCCCGCCTTACAGGCGCACCAACCCTGTCGCCGGCATCAACTGCCGGCGCACCATCCACAGATTCGACAGCGCAAACAGCGTCAGCACCTGGGCCGCGTTCTTCGCGATGCCGCGGTAGCGCACCTTCATGTAGCCGAACTGCCGCTTGATCACCCGGAACGGGTGCTCCACCTTCGCCCGCAGG
>NZ_FQUK01000041.1 GCF_900129205.1 Thermomonas hydrothermalis
ATTGGCTTGACCGACGAAGACTTTGCCGATCTTGAGAGTGTCCGCGACAGGACGCCCGCCGAGCCGCCGAGGTTCGAATGATCGTCCTCGATACCAACGTCGTATCCGAGGCGATGAAGCCGGCGCCCAACGCAGTGGTCGTGGCGTGGCTGAATGACCAGGCGGCGGAGACTCTATACATCACCAGCGTCACGCTGGCTGAGCTGCTGTTCGGCATCCAGGCACTGCCGCAGGGCAGGCGCAGGGACCTGCTGGATGGCGCGCTCAACGCGCTGCTGGAGCTGTTCAGGGATCGCGTGCTGTCCTTCGACACGGAGGCAGCGCGGTGCTACGCAGAGCTGGCCGTGGCGGCCAGGAATGGAGGGCGTGGCTTCCCGACGCCGGATGGCTACATCGCCGCCATCGCTGCATCGCGGGGCTTCATCGTGGCGTCACGCGATACCGCGCCCTTCGAGGCGGCTGGGGTGGCGGTCATCAATCCGTGGGACGGATCGTAAGCCGAAATGCCTGCGACGCTGGATATCAGGCCAGGCCCTGCCAAGGGAACGAATGTGATTCACGCTGGATGTAACCAGGCGGCGTCGTTGCGGCAGCTTGGTTCGATAACTGACAAGAAGCTGGACAGGAAGAACATGAGTGTCACTCGACACCGTAGTCATCGGGCAGTCGCGCTCGCGAGGAGGGCGATACAGAAGAGAGTGGAGAAGATTCATACGGCGTTTAACCAATCTCTTATCGCTCCTACGCAATAATGTCATCAACGGTTCGAGCCACCACATATCGAGCCGGTGTCTCTCGAACCTCCAATGCCTTGAAGTGCGCCTTCCCGCATTCGATCTTCGCGCTCTCCTTGTCGCCGAGATCGTCCGTGAACAGGCTGCTCTTGGTCTCGACCACGAGGTAGAGCCGCTCGGCACCATCCTTCTCCACCAGAACTGCCCAGTCCGGGTTATACGACCCGAGCGGTGTCGGTACCTTGAACCAGCCGGGAAGCTTGGCGTAGACCTTGACCGCCTCGTTCTTCTCGAGGCCGTCCGCAAATGCGGCTTCCGTGCCCGAGTCGTAAACGACACTCTCGAATACGGACTTCCTGGTTTCGGTGAGCATGTTCCTGATGTAGCCGGTCAGCTCTTCCTGTTCGAAGAGCTCCTGCGCATAGTAGTACTCATCGCCGAGCCGTTGGTACTTGATCCCATCCACGATCGCCAGCCGCTTGCATCGATTGATCGCTTCGGCGGCCAGCTCGATGAAGGCCTGCGGGTTCCGCTTGAAGTCATCCAATCTCCCGCAGCCAGTGAGGACGCGGCAGATGGTGCGACGCGTGAGCTGCGTGCGGTCCTGGAGCTGGGTGAGCAGGTCGAGAAGCTCGATGTCGGTTTCGTCCAGGACCACCGTTTGTGCGCCGTCACGTTCGGTCGCTTCCACGCCCCCCTTGCCAATGGCGATGTCCGCCTTTCGCCACTGCAACCGCGTTTTCGGAAGCGGCGGCGCGTCGCGCAGCGCCTTGATGCACGCCTCGACCAGCTTCTCGTTGTCGAATTCGACCCGGTAGGTGGTCTTGTCCTTGATCCGGTCCCACAGCGCCTTGAACTCCGGGCTATGGAGGATGGCTTGGCGCGGCCGCACCTGCCGGCGTTCGTTGGCGTTCTTGATCTCGAGGCGACCGGCGACCTTCGCGATGATGTCGGCGATCTGGGCATGGTGCGGACGGAACTCATCCGGCAGCTCGATATGGCCGTTGGCCAGCGCCTGTTTCAGGGACTCCTGAACCTTGCCGCGGGCGTCGATATACCCGGCCGACCTGAGATGCTCCCAGAGCGCCTTCGATTTTTCGAGCCCCAGTGGCGTCATCTCGCCGCTCTCAGAGGTAACCTTCACGGCCACGAAGTGGTGCGCTTCCAGGATGCCGAACCGGATGCCAGTCTCGGCCTCGATCTCCTTCTGCAGGTTCTCGGCGAATTGTTCGTAGCTTTCGGTCGCGATCACGGTCAACGTGTTGACATCGAACCCGCGAACGCGCTGGCCATCCTGGTTCACGCAAAGCCGCAGCCCCCGGCCGATGGTCTGCCGCCGCTCGCGCTCCGTCCTGATGTCGCGCAGCGTGCAGATCTGGAACACGTTCGGGTTGTCCCAGCCCTCGCGCAGCGCCGAGTGGGAGAAGATGAACTTGAGCGGGGTGTCGAAGGAGAGGAGTCTTTCCTTGTCCTTCATGATCAGGTTGTACGCCTGCTCTGCCGCCTCGCGACCGGCTTGATTGCTCTCGGTCGTGTCCACCGCGCGCCTGGACTTCTTGTCGATGGAAAAGTACCCCTCGTGAACCTCCTCGGCGGCGCGGCTCAGGTCTACTTCCTGGAATAGCGTCCGGTAGTCGGGATGGTTCGCGAGGCGCTTGTACTCCTCCTCGAAGATGCGCGCGTATTCGCCTTTGACCGGATTGCCGTCGTCGTCGTACTGCCGGTACTTCGCGACTTCGTCGATGAAGAACAGGGACAGCACCTTGATCCCGAGCGGGCGCAGGCGCTTCTCCTTGTCCAGATGTTCCTTGATGGTGCGGCGGATCATTTCGCGCTGAACGGCCAGCGGATCAACGTCACCCCATGCCTGGCCCGGGCGCAGGTACTGCTCCCCGCCGGGCACCCGAAGCTCGAGGAACTCATTTCCTTTGGCAACGCAGATCTCGCCGATGCGACAGTCGCGGTAGATGGGACGGCGGGTCGTCTGCTCCAGGTCGTCGCCGTCGTACACGGTGACCTCGCGGCGCTGCACGCCGGTGGCTGTCTCCACATCCAGCTCCACCCTGGCGCTGATGCTGCCGCGTTTGTTGCTGACCGACACCAGACGCACGAACGGCCTGTTGTGCGCGTCTTCCACCGTTGCCGACGCGACCTCGATCTGCTTGACCAGCCGACGCTCGTAGGCGTCCACCGCGTCGAGGCGGTAGACCATGTGGTGCTTGTCCACGTGCGTGGCGGAGTAGCGCAGGGTGCAGAGCGGGTTCATGGCATCCAGCGCCTGCTTGCCCGCGCCCGTCAGCCCGCCGTCCACGCTCTGCGGCTCGTCCACGATGACGATCGGGCGCGTGGCCTTGATCAGGTCGATGGGCTTTTCACCGCCGGTCTTCTCGCTGTCCTTATAGAGGTTGTTGACGTCCTTCTTGTTGATGGCGCCGACCGTCACCACCATGATCTGGATGTGTGCGTTGGTGGCGAAGTTGCGCACCTGTCCGAGCTTGGCGGAGTCGTAGAGGAAGTAGTCGAAGGGCACGCCTGCGTAAAGGCTCCTGAAGTGATCCTCCATGATCTGGAGCGACTTGTAGACGCCTTCCTTGATGGCGATGGACGGCACCACGATCACGAACTTGGTGAATCCGTAGCGTTTGTTGAGCTCGAAGATCGTGCGCAGGTAGACGTAGGTCTTGCCGGTGCCGGTCTCCATCTCCACCGTGAAGTCGCCTGAGGCGAGCGTTTCGGACGGAGCGATGCCGTTGCGAAGCTGGATGGCCTGGAGGTTGGCCAGCAGTTCCTCGTCGAGCAGCGTCAGGCGGTTGCCGATGCCAAGGTCGTTATGCGCGAAGCCAAGGCGCATCTGCGTGTCCGCAGGGTCGCGCGTAACCGTGAATTCGGTGCGGCAGATTTCCTGCCCGCGAAACAGGTCGCAGACCGCCTCGATGGCCTGGAGCTGGTAGTCGAGATCGGGTTCGAAGTGCAGTTTCATGGGCGCGCGTACTCACAGACTCCGAACGTTGGTGATACCGTGCTGCTCGAGGATCGCGGCCATGTTGGTCTTGGCCACGTCGTCGGCGAAGGCGCTGTCGCGGAAAACGCAGGTCGTGTCGCCGGCGGGCGCGAGCGCCTTGTGCCAGTCCACGATGCCCTGCGCCAGCGCTTCCACTTCGGCCCGCTCGATCTTTGGCGCGAGGCATGCCATCAGCACGCCCCCGCCGACGGAGTGAACCTCCTTGCCGGCGAACGTGCGTGTCTCGATGGGGACGCAGAGGTCGAGGCCGAGCTTGAGCAGCAGCTCGTACAGCACATCGGACTCGGTGCGATCGGCCTTGATGTGTTCTATGGACTCAAGGAGCGTCTGGTCAAGGTTGTCGCGGTCGGGCTCCCACGCGCGGATGTTGCTGGAATCGAGCTTGAAGACACGGAAGCCGAGGTCGCCCGTGTACGTCGGGTTCTCGTCCTTGATCTTCTTTGCGGCGCGGCGGAGGCGCTCTTTGGTCAGCTCAGCGATGTTGCGCGGCTTGCCGAGCGAGTCGCAGAAGTCGGCGGCTACCTTCTGGTCCTTGTTCTCCGGGTCGAGTGGCTCCGGTAGCTGTACGAGGATGTATGAACGGTTGCCACCGTCAGCGATATTCTGGGCCATTACTGCATGGCCTGTTGTTCCGGACCCCGCAAAGAAGTCCATGACGATGTCATCGGAGGACGTTGTGGCCCTTATTAGGTATTGGACTAGACCTGTTGGCTTTGGATAGCTCATAACGTCGGTGCCGAACAGCTGGCGTATTTCTTCGGTCGCGTCCTCGTTGGTTGGTATCCCGTTAACTCGGTGGGATAGCAGGTTTGAAGTCTTCTTCGGTTCCCCGGAACGATTCACGTAGTTCGGTCGAAATGGAACCTTGCTGATCACGATTTCGGCTTTGGCCGCAACGAACTCGTCCAGCTTCGTCTGGGAATAGCGAAACTCACCCCGTAACGCAAATTCATTGACGTTCGTTCCATTGACAATCGTTACGTCGTTGAGAAGCTCTGTCTTGATATTCCCTTCGGACATATCTTGTGCCGCGATGAGCTGATCGCCGCATAGGAACCGAACCGAAAAAGGGGGGAAGCGCAACGTGCTCAACGGATTGCCAGCGTTATTGAAAGGGTACTTCTTGCCGTCCTCGACGGCTCCCGCAACAAACGCTGACGTGTACTGACGATTCTTGGCGTAAGCAATTACGTAATCGGTTACCGAGCCCATGTTGTGATCGAGAAAGGAGGGCTTCTTCTTCTTTTCCCATACGAAGACGCCACAAAAGTTCTCGCCCCCGAGAATCTCATCGCAGAGTTCGCGAAGGTTGTGGGCTTCTTCATCACCGATTGAAACAAGGAGTATGCCATCGTTACGCAGGAGGTCCCGCGCGACTTTCAGTCGCGGATACATCATGTTCAGCCAATCCGTGTGAAACCGCCCACTGGCCTCGGTATTGCTGCTGATCTTCTTCCCGCCTTCCACCTGCCCGGTCAGCTCAAGGTAGTTCTTGATGCTGTCCTGGTAGTCATCGGGATAGACGAAGTCGTTCCCGGTGTTGTAGGGCGGGTCGATGTAGATGAGCTTCACCTTGCCCGCATAGCTCTTCTGCAGGAGCTTCAGCACCTCCAGGTTGTCGCCCTCGATCATCAGGTTCTGGGTGGTGTCCCAGTCCACGCTGTCCTCCGGGCACGGACGCAGCGTGCCGGTGGAGGGCATGAGCGCGAGTTGACGCGCGCGCCGCTTTCCGTGCCAGTTGAGACCGTACTTTTCGTCGGCGTCGGTGACGGTGGCGTCACCCACCAGCGCCTTGAGCACGTCCACGTTCACCGCGGCTCCGTTCGGTCCCTCGGTCACGAGCTCCGGGAAGAGCGCCTTCAGCCGCCGAATGTTCTCGGCGACGCCATCGATCGAGCGGGTTTCAGGATCGTTCGGGGTCAATTTCTTCATCGTCTTCTCGGTCTTCACAAACGGGCAAGCGCCACGGCACGGGCCGCCTCGGCGCGCTTGAGTTCCTGATTGATCGCGACTTGTCGCGCCATCTGCTTTTCCTTCTTCGCCGCTGCGCGCAGGCGCGCGATCTCGACGTCGAGGCGCTCGCACTCGGCGAGGGCATCTCTGCGGGCGGCACGCCGGTCGGCGTCCGGCAGGATCCTGAAAACGCCCGACACCCTGGCGGCCTGCAGGGCCAGCAGGGTATCGAGCCAGCCTTGGTACAGCGCGTGCAACGATGCCTGCGGTTGGCCGCCCAGCGCCAGCGCCGCCGCGAATGCGCCTGCGTAGGGCTCGCGCTCGTGAGGCGCCGCCACCGTGACCGGTTCGCCGTCGAGGACGGTCTTCTGGGCCTCCGCCTGCGACCAGCGCTTGTGTGCGACGGACAACGCCACCGACTCGCCCTGTTCGGTCACGGCGAACACAGGGTAGGGGATCGCCCGGTGGAGCAGTTCCACCAGCCGCTGTGTCCTGGCATCCTCCCGCAGCGCGACGCGGATGACGGCGATCTCCAGGTACTCACGCGCATCATCGCGAAAGGCGGCAACGCCAATGGTGGTCGGCTTCAGCGCGGCCACCCACTGGATGTGCTCGATGCCCTCGTTGACCTGGCGGCGGTCGGCCGCTGTCGGCGCGCCATGCTCCACCAGCAGCGTCTTGGGCACTCGGCGATCCACGCGTGCGGCGGCGGGGAGACACAGTGCGGCAACGACGTCCGTCCGGTTCATGACGACAGTTCCGCACCAAAGGCCTTGATAGTTTCTTCGCTGTCGCGCCCGGCAATGGCTTTGCCCATGGCCTGTTCGATGAGCTTCAACAGCGCAGCAGCGCGTTGGCGGATAAAGGAATCAAAGTCGTCCGAGCGCAGCGCCTGTACCGGGATCACATGCGAAGCCAGGAATTCATCCAGACTGTCGGGGGCAACCTGCTTGGCCTTTTGGATACGCGCAAGGTAGACGCTGGGGGCATCGCCACTGATAAAGCGGTTGGTGCCTGCCGCCAGCGGCGCCTTGTTCACCACACTGTTCCACTTCTCCTTGGGGAGCTTCTGCTTTTCACACCAGGCGCGGGGAAAGACGTGGTGGATGTCGATGGCGTTGTTGAAGTAGGTATTGAGATCAATGGGCGTGCCGCTGACGAAATCGCGGGCACCGTGTTTCATGAGCAGCGCAGCCAGCCCTTTGTACGCTGCAGCCAGGCGGCTTTGCAGGGAAAGCAGCCTCGTCGGCGCGAAATTGGCATCGCGAACCGTGCGCGGTTCACCGCCACCGTCAACCCAGGCCACAACGTCCTGGATGTCCATGGCAAAGCGCGTTTCATTGGCGCCGCCGTACAGTTCCCCCAGAACTCCACACCAATACCAACGCAACAGTTTCTGTTTGACACCGTGCTGCGTGGTGCGTTCTCCCAAGTAGGCGCAGATTGTTGATAAAGGGATCAATTGAGTCGCATAAGGCAGGCTTCGGGCATCGAATATTTTTTCTTCGGCCAACAATTCGGCCGCCCGCTTAAACCCTTGTTCCAGGGCGGACTCGAGCGACTTGAACTCAGCCAGTGTAAGTTTCAACACGTCGGCGCGTTTGCAACTGACGGGCGTACCTTGTTCCTTGTGCCGCCGATAGCTGGCCAGCAAGGTCACTGCCGTGAGGAAACTGGTGCCGTCCACGGCTTTGAGAACGTCATGCTTGGCGGTCAGCCGCTTTCGGCGGGCTTCCCAATCTTGGCGAAGATTGAACTCATCGGCTGCGAAGGTCGCCGTCATCAACTCGAAGACAGTCAGCGTCACCCCGCCGGTATTGACCTTCTCGAAGATTTGGCAGACGGCTTCGCGCGGTGTGTTCTTACTCAGTTCGATGACGGGAACCTTGAACTCATGGAAACGCTGCCAGATCTCATGGCGGAAACGTTGCATAAACTGCATGGCTTCTGCCGCAAACTGATAATGAGCGCTAAAGCCACTTTCCCATGCCATAAATCTCTGGATATCGAACAGCAACGCCACAGGGAACAGCCGCTGGCTGTACTGCAATTCTGGCGTGCTGACATCCAGCTCGATCTTGCGGCCGAAGTCGGACGAAATCTGTAAGGTCTCCGGTATGGAGAGAACGGCCTCTTCACGGTCTGCCGATTCGTCAAGACATTTAGCCATGTCAAGGAAGTAGACGCGACGGATATCCGCGCCTTTCTCCGTGCGTGTGGGCACGGGCTGGCCGCTGCGCAGCGCCAAGTACAGGGAGGTCAGACGTTGCTGACCGTCGAGCACCAGGGTCTTGGGGGCAGGTGCCGGCTGCAAGCTCACGCCGGCGAACAGACGAGGCTTGAATGGTACGCCGCCCGCTTCAAGAAACATTACGGCACCAATCGGATAGGACAACGTGAGGCTAGAGATCAGCGAGCGAATATGGTTGTCATCCCAGACCCAGCCACGCTGGAAGTCGGGGAGCTGGATTTGCCCCGAGGCGATGCCATCGAGCACATCTTTCAGTGCGGGTTCGGCGGTGCGAAAGCTCATCCTCTCTCCTGTTTTTCAATTGCCTGACTACTCAGGCAGCACCACAAGAAATGCCACAACCTCGAAGTCGTCGATGCCGGCGAACTCACCCGTCAGGGCATGAGTGCCTCCCGGCGTGAACAGACTGGCCACGGCGCGCTCCTCGCTCTTGCCGACCACGGAGGAGACGGCTGCCGCCAGCAGCTTCTGCGGGTGGCGCATGTCCTGGCCGTTCTTCGTCGCCTTGTCGAAGCGGGCGCAGGCGCCGGCGTCGGGCAGGTCCCGCCCGACGCAGAGACGCTTCAACCGGTCGAGAATATGCTTGGCCTGCGGGTACGCCAGCAACACCGCTCCGTCATCCGCGACATGCACCAGATAATGCGGCGCGAGGGGATAGCCTTCCTCCGGCAAGCGCGCGGCGGCCGCTCCTTCCGCACGCAGGCAGAACACGATGCCGGGCGGGATCTCCGCCTCGCTCGTGGTCGTGACGGCGAATGCCCCGAGCGGCACCGATTCCAGAACCCCCGGATGCGCCTTGCGATACTCTGCAAGGTCGATCCGGAAATCGGTCAATGTCAGGTCGGCGATGGAGACGCCGCTCGAGAGGTCCTCGAGATCGATCACCGCGTCCTGGAGCTTGAGCAGCTGCTTGCGCCGGTACTCCAGGTCGTTCATTGGGTTGCCGGACTGCTGCTCGATCAGGTTCTCCTCGCCCGTGGCCGAGATGTCGAGCAGCACCATGCGTCCGCTGACGCGCTGTTCGAGGTTGATGTACTCCTCCAGCTCCATGTTGGGCCAGAAGTTCACGAGCTGGATGCGCTCGTTGGGTGAGCCGATGCGGTCGATGCGCCCGAAACGCTGGATGATGCGGACGGGATTCCAATGGATGTCGTAGTTGACCAGCCAGTCGCAGTCCTGGAGGTTCTGCCCTTCGGAGATGCAGTCCGTGGCGATGAGGAGGTCGATGTCGCCCTCGCTCGCCAGCTCCTCGGGGCGTTCCTTGGAACGCGGTGAGAATGCGGTGAGGATGGAGCCGAGGTCGCGGCGCAGTTTCGGGAGGGTGGTCTTGTTGCTGCCCGTGCCGGTGACCAGCGAACTCTCCACCCCCAGCGTTTCCTTTGCCCAAGGTGCGAGCTGGTCGAACAGGTAGTTCGCGGTGTCCGCGAAAGCGGTGAAGACGATGACTTTACGGTTGCCTTGGTTGATGGGTTGGCGGTGCTTGTTCGCAATGATTTCGCGCAGGGCGGCCAGCTTGGCATCCCGTTCCGGGCTGATCTCGCGGGCAGCGGCAAGCAGGTTCGTAAGCCGGTTGCGGTCCTCGAGCAGGTCCTGTTTCCAGCGCACGATATCCACATCCGACAGCAGCACCTTGACCTTGCGCCCGACCAGCAGGCTCTCGAAGGCCGGGTCCTCGATGTCGACGTCCTCGATGTCGATCTCTTCCAGCTCCTCGACCTGGGCCTCGATGCGGCGCAGGGTGTCTTCGACATCCCGTAGCTGGCGTTCGACGGTCAGGGCAAAAGACACAACGGAGCTCTCCATCCGCTTGAGGACGTTCACGCGGAGGAGGTGAATGAGGCTTTCCTCGCGGTCCACCTGGCGGAAGAAGCCCGTGCCGCCCTTAACCTCGGTGCTGTATTTCCTGTCGTAGGCGTCCTGTTTGTGGGGTAGCACGTACCGCAACGGTGCGTAGGCAGCGAGGTTCAGGCGACGGATTTCGAGGTTGATGTCGCGAATCGGAGGAAACGTGCCACGAAGATCGACGTCGGCCTTGATGTTGATAGGCTTGAGACGTTCGGGGAACCGGCCGGTCTCCGTGACGCCATAGTACTTCGCAATGTGTTTTCGGGACCGGGCGATGGTCAGCAGGTCGAGCAGCGTGAAGTAGTCGAACCCCAGCATCTCCACGAGCTTCGCCGGCGTGCGCTCGGCCTCAGGCAGTTCGAGCCAGCGGTTGAACTGCTTCTGCGCCAGGCGCGTGGTGCTGTCGATGCTGCTGATGCCGTGCTCCAGCAGTGCCGTATCGTCACCTTCCGTCGCGAATACAATCTGATTGCGCAGGTCGGCCATGCGGTTGTTGACGGGCGTGGCCGAAAGCATCAACACGCGCGTCTTCACGCCCTCGCGGATGATCTTGCGCATCAGGCGGTCGTAGCGGGTCTCACCGCCGGCCTGTGGAGTCTTCTTGTTGCGGAAGTTGTGCGATTCGTCGATGACGACGAGGTCGTAGTTGCCCCAGTTGACGTGCGCGAGGTCGATGTCTCCAGACATCCCGCGATCACGCGAGAGGTCGGTGTGGTTCAGGACATCGTAGTTGAAGCGGTCGGAAGCGAGGACGTTGCGTCGGTCATTGGACTTGTACAGCGTCCAGTTATCCCGCAGCCGCTTGGGGCAGAGCACGAGCACTCGGTCGTTGCGCAACTCGTAGTACTTGATGATCGCGAGGGCCTCGAAGGTCTTCCCCAAGCCGACGCTGTCCGCGATGATGCAGCCGCCGAAGCGGTTCAGCTTGTCGATCGCGCCGACCACGCCGTCGCGCTGGAACTTGTAGAGCTTCTTCCAGACGACGGTATTCCGTATGCCTGTCGCCGACTTGATGACCTGCTCTTCGTCGAGTGCGTCGCCGCGACTGGAGAAGAGATGGTGCAACACCAGTGCGTAGATCAGGTGCGGGTCCCGATGGCGGGCGAGCGCCGTAATGTGACGCAACAGTTCGTCCTTTGCTGCACGCGTGTCGGGAAGAAGCGCCCATTGGCTCTCGAACCATTGGGCGAGCATCCCGGCTTCGGCGGCTGATTCCGATGCCTGGATCAGGTTCAGAGGATTCCCGGGAGCCAGCCCAAGCCCTTCAGACGTGAGCCCGACAGCTCCAAGCAAGGCTTGCACGGAGGCTCCGGATCGGTCGCGCAACACGAGCGTTCCCTGGGGGACGCCGCCCCGGGCCAAACGCACGGTCACGTTGTCATTGAGCCACTGGAGTAGACGGGCCGCGAGCCAGCGCGCCTGCAGCTGATTGCGGGCGGTACGCTCATTGGCCGTGCCAATAAGGGCGTGGCCGTCGAGGCCCGCCGGCAACACCAACCGACAGGCCGGGCCACGATTCAGGCTGCCGATCAGCTCGCCGAAACCGAATATGGAGAGAGCCGGAGACACCGCGTCGATGGACATGCCATCGCCAAGGTGTGGCCGGACGATGTCGACAACGCGGTCGCTTCCAGTGTTGCGGACAAGTCTCATCGGGTTGCGTTCCGGATGTTGCCTTCGCCGGACTGACCGGCGGAGTCCGTCGAGCCGTGCAGCGTGTCGGTCATGTACCAGTGCGCGGCTTCATAGCCGACGGTGGCGGCTGAGCTTTGGTTGCTGTTCTTTTTCGGTTGGCCCATTTGAGTTTCTTGTCGTGCTGTACGTGCAGGCGAATGTCTTTGGAAATCGTGAAGCCGCAAGTGCCTGTTCTCCTCAGGATGGCGAAGGAGGGGAGTGCCCGGATATACTGATCCCCTCCTGATTTAGCAGAGCAATCTGCTGGTCCGAAGGCTTCCTGGCAGCGGGGTCGGTATCCAGACCGAGACGTTTAAGCGTGTAGTAAAGCAGCGCCTTGCGGACGGTGATGCTGGCCTTGCCGTCGCGCATGCCATAGTCGAGCGCCACCACCTTCTTCTGCGCGTCGGACAGGCCCGGGTGCGGACCGATCTTCAGCGTGACGTGCGTGTGCCAGTCGGCATCCTGGCTGTCGTCGATATCGCTGGGGCGGCTGTCCCGGGTGCCGAGGATGCGCGCCAGCAGGAAGTCCTTGAAACAGCCGTCGGTGAAGCAGTACGCCCGGGCATGCCAGCGGAAACCGTCGAAGGCAATGGCGTGCGGTGCGATCCAGCGCCAGCGCGGGGCGGGGTTGGAAAGAGACTGGTACTCGACCTCAAGCGCCTGCCCGGTACGGATCGCTTCGATGACGCGGCGCAGCGTGTGGGCATCGATGCCGCGCACGGGGCTGGGAACTGTGTCGAAGTCCGGCAGCTGGCCGACCCAGGTTTCCTCCTGCGTGACGATGCCGTCGGAGATCGACCGCAGCTGGGACAGGTAGCTGGCCGGGTCCGGTTTCAGAAACAGGGGCTCGAAGCGGTCGCCCCGGACGTAGGTGCGGGCGCTCTTGTCGTAGACCATGTTGTTTGGCGCCATGCCGAGGTAGCGGTTCAGGTCGGTGGATGCCTGGTTGATCGAGATCCCGAAGGCGGCCATCAGGTCGCCGCGGTTGACATGGCCTTCCCAGAACAGCCGGAACTCGATGAACTCGAGCCGGCGCTCAATGCCCCACCGAACGCTGCCTTGCGTTGTCCCCACCCTTGCACCCCCAGTATCATGACCCACATCGGAATTGTATTCGACCAGTTTCTGGTTGGTTTGTAAAGAGAGGAGGGCTGCGGCGGGGTGGGCCATCGCCGCGAAGGAGAGGGCGGCGGCGCAGTCAGCGGTTCATGGTATTTTTCATGGCATTGGGTGCTTTTCTCCGTGGTAAAGCATTGATTTATATTCGATTGAAATTCCCATTGATGTTCGAGTGGGAGTGAAGCGACCGTCTGCGCATCACTGGTGCACAGTTGCTTCATTGCCCCGCTGCGACACTTGACCCTTTCGCCGCATGATGCAGGCAGCACAGCATTCCATTGACGACTATTGGATGCGCCAGGCACTGGCGCTGGCCGAACGTGCGCAACGTGAGGATGACGAAGTCCCGGTTGGCGCGGTGATCGTCGATGCCCAGGGGCAGGTGGTGGGGGAGGGTTGGAACCGCAACATCCGCGAGCACGATCCCAGTGCCCATGCCGAGATCGTGGCGATGCGCAAGGCAGGGCAGGTGCTTGGCAACCATCGGCTGGTCGGTTGCACCTTGTACGTCACGCTCGAACCCTGCGCCATGTGTGCCATGGCGATGGTGCATGCGCGCCTGAAGCGGGTGGTGTTTGCGGCCTATGACCCCAAGACGGGCGCGGCTGGCAGCGTGTTCGACCTGCTTGCGGATCCCCGCCACAACCACCACGTCGAGGTGTGCGGTGGCGTCCTGGCTGACCTGGCCGGGCCAATGCTGACCGCATACTTTCGCGCCAAGCGTGGGCGCTAGCGCGACAAAACGGCCACTTCCTCGCGTACGACGCCCCCCAAATTTTGAGTAGCACCCCGATCTGAGTCCAATTCTCACTGACAAGGAGGGAGATTGGATCGTGAAGACGCGGTTTACTGAAGAGCAGATCATTGGCTTCCTGCGCGAGGCGGAAGCTAATAAGGGGACCTGGTTTACTTCCTGAGTGCAACCGGTTGCGTTTTGTTCGACCGACGGGATCCGGACTGTGATGGGAGCGCGGCGACTCTGGCGCTGGCGCATCGATCTTCATCGGAACTTCACTCAACGCCGTCATACTCCTGCTTGTTGCCATCCTTGCCCTTGCATTTCTGATCGAGCGCTTCGCGCAGTCGGCCGTGCTGATCGGTTTGCTGCGCAAGCGTCTCAGCCGTCGCGGCAGGGAAGTCTTTGGTGGCTGGGTCATCGGAGGCGAATGGACGATGCTCGACGCGCGGGATCGCGGCATACAGGAGTAGCGCGGATGAGACGGAAGCAAAGCCATCGGACAGCTTTTGTGCTTCAGGGCGGCGGCGCGCTTGGGGCCTATCAGGCCGGGGCTGCTTGCCGTCTACACGCAGCCGGCATCCGGCCTGATCTGGTGGCCGGAATCTCGATCGGCGCGATCAATGCCGCGTTCATCGCCGGCAACCCGCCCGAGCGGCGGGCTGAGCGGCTGACAGCCTTCTGGGAACGGGTCAGTCAGACGACCGCACTGCCGGGGCTGGAAGGCCTGGGGCCCGCCCTGGCGCTGACGGCGGGTGTACCGGGCTTCTTCGTGCCGCGCCTGCCGCCTGCGTCTGTGGCTCTTCCGGGCGATCCGGCCCGGGCCTCGGTTTATGACACCGCGCCGCTTCGCGCGACGCTGGAGGCGCTGGTGGATTTCGATCTTCTGAACGACGGGCCGGTGCGGCTGGTGGTCGGCGCAGTCAATGTGGCAAACGGCAATTTCGTCTGGTTCGACAGCGCCGAACGGCGCATCGGGCCCGAGCACATCATGGCCTCGGGCGCGTTGCCCCCGGGGTTTGCGCCCATCGAGATCGACGGGGAATGGTTCTGGGACGGCGGCCTTGTTTCCAACACGCCGCTGGCGCGGGTGGTCGAAACACGGGCCGACCATGCGCCGCTGGTCGTCTGGCAGATGGATCTGTTCTCTGCCCGCGGCCCCGTTCCGCATTCGATCTGGACGGTCGAGGCGCGCGAGAAGGACATCCGCTTTTCCAGCCGGACCCGCGCCGTGACTGACCGGATGCGACAGATGCACGACCTGGCCTGCGCGCTGCACGCCCATGCCGACAGTCTGCCCGCGGCGCTGAAGACGCATCCTGCGGTGGCACCGCTGCTGGATGCGCCGGCGCGCGGGCCGCTGACGCTGATCCACCTGATCTATCGCGGCAAGCCCTACGAGACGGGCGCCAAGGACTACGATTTCGGCCGCGCGGCGATGCGGGGCCACTGGCAGGCGGGCGATACGGATGTGGTGCGCTGCCTGTCGCATCCGATGCTGGCCGGGCACGATCCTGCCAAGCCGGGCATGCATGTGTTCGACCTGACCGTAGACGAGCACCCCAAGGAGAACCGCAATGACCGAGGATGAGGTGCGCGCCCACGCCTTCGATCCGGTAAAAGCGAAGGCTGCGGTCGAGACGCCGGGTTTCCTGCTGAAGATCATTGCCGATGGTGATTGTCGTTCCCGCATCTGCGAGCCGGTGCGCTACGCTCGCGAGGACGTGACGAACAAGAGCGCCTGGGAAGGGCCGGTGTGGCTGGAGCTTTTCCATCACGCGCTGGCACCGATGGCCGCCAGCGGTACCGCCTGGTGGTTCACGGAACCTTTTGCCGCTACAGGTGTCTTCGAGAATATTCACGCGGTTTCGCCAACCTCCCCTGGATCCATCTGCTCGCCCATGTGAGGCTTGCGATGCTGCAGCATCTGCGCGGCGAGGCTCCGCTGTCCGAAATGTGGTCGCTGTGCGGCCGAGCCGAAGGAGAAGGAAAATGACCATGAATCTCAAAGACAAGTCCTGCATCGTCACGGGTGCGGCCAGTGGCATCGGGCGGGCTATCGCGGAGCGTTATGTGCGGGCGGGCGCGTCGGTCGCTATCGCCGACCTCAGGCAAGACGCCGCCGATGCGGTGGCCGCGGAACTGACCGCGAAGGGACCTGGCCGCGCCATCGGGGTTGCGATGGATGTGACAGACGAGGATCAGGTGAATGCCGGCGTGGCGCGGGTCGTCGCGGCCTTCGGCGGCGTGGATGTGCTGGTCTCGAACGCCGGCATCCAGATCGTTCATCCGGTCGAGGAGTTTCCCTTTGCCGACTGGAAGAAACTGCTGGCCATCCATCTGGACGGCGCTTTCCTGACCTCAAAGACCTGCATTCCGCACATGAAAGCGCGGGGCGGCGGATCCATCATCTTTATGGGCTCGGTTCATTCGCGTGAGGCATCGCCGCTGAAATCGGCCTATGTCACCGCCAAGCATGGGCTTCTGGGTCTGGCCCGGGTGATCGCCAAGGAGGGCGGGGCGTATGGCATCCGCGCCAATGTGATCTGCCCCGGCTTCGTGCGCACGCCTCTGGTGGAAAAGCAAATCCCCGAACAGGCGGCGGAACTCGGCATTTCCGAACAGGAGGTGATCGAGCGCATCATGCTGGGCGAAACGGTGGACAAGGAATTCACCACGGTCGAAGACGTGGCCGAGGTGGCCTTCGTCTTTGCCGCCTTCCCCACCAACGCCCTGACCGGCCAGGCGCTGAACGTCAGCCACGGCTGGAACATGGCTTGAAGCATGGGGATGCTATGACGGCTTGCACCTTGCCCGGGCAGCACAAGGCGCCACCGGGATCTACCCTATGGTTCTTAACGCAGTCGTTCGGTGCGCCATCAGGTTACCCTTTGGCGGGGTGGGAGATCTGTTCAAGTATTCCCGACCCTGACGGGGGCTGCCGTGCCGAACCGGACGACCCAATCGCCTCCGCCAGCATTGACATGATCTAGCCTCACCGAACCATCATCTGCATCGGGCTATGCCCCTCGCAGCCGCAGACCCGGCGGAACCGGGCCGCCTCACTAGTGGAGAATCGACATGACTGGCAAACCCCATGTTCTGATCCTCGGCGGAAACTTTGCCGGGCTCGGGGCGGCGCAGAAGATTCGCGACTACGCAAAGGACGCGGTGGACATCACCGTCATCGACCGTAAGGCCTATCTGGACTACATCCCGAACATCCCCCTGGAGATCTTCGAAGGGCGCGACCCGGCCGTCACCATGCACATGCCGCTGGTCGAGGCTCTGGCCCGGGATGATGTGCGTTTTGTCCAGGCCGAAGTGCTGGGTATTGATCTGGACGGGCGCAAGGTGCGTCTGCGACCGAATGAGCGGCCCGGGGCACCGGAATACGATATGGCCTACGACTATGTCGTGATCGCGCTGGGGGCGCGGCTGGCCTATGACGAGATCGAGGGCTTCGCCGAGCATGGCCACACCGTCTCGGATGCTTTTCACGCCAACCGGCTGATCGACTATCTGAAGAACCACTACCAGGGCGGGCCGATCGCCGTGGGCTCGCAGCGCTTCGAGCAGGGTACCAAGGGCCGCCCCGACTGGCTGCCCACCGCGCTTGCCGCCTGTGAAGGCCCGCCGGTCGAGGTCTCGCTGGCTCTGGCCCACTGGCTGGAAACCCGGCTCCATCGCGTCTGGTGTGGAACGGGCCGCCGGATGATGTCAGCCTTGGCGGATGCAAGAACAACTCTTCACCCAGGCTTTGGGGCTGACGCCGCCGTGGGCGGTAGACAGCGTGTCGTTTCGTCCGGATGAGGGGGCGATCCACTTCGAGGTGTCGTGCGATACGGCCCGGCTGGCCTGTCCGGTCTGCGGGGCGGCGGACCAGCCGGGGCACGACCGGGGGGAGCGCACCTGGCAGCATCTGCACTTCTTCCAGTTCAAGGCCTTCATCCACTGCCGGGTGCCGCGCGTGGCCTGCCGCGAGTGCGGCAAGACCTCGCAGGCGCCGGTGCCGTGGGCGGCCAAGGGCTCAGGCTT
>NZ_FQUK01000054.1 GCF_900129205.1 Thermomonas hydrothermalis
ATTGGCTTGACCGACGAAGACTTTGCCGATCTTGAGAGTGTCCGCGACAGGACGCCCGCCGAGCCGCCGAGGTTCGAATGATCGTCCTCGATACCAACGTCGTATCCGAGGCGATGAAGCCGGCGCCCAACGCAGTGGTCGTGGCGTGGCTGAATGACCAGGCGGCGGAGACTCTATACATCACCAGCGTCACGCTGGCTGAGCTGCTGTTCGGCATCCAGGCACTGCCGCAGGGCAGGCGCAGGGACCTGCTGGATGGCGCGCTCAACGCGCTGCTGGAGCTGTTCAGGGATCGCGTGCTGTCCTTCGACACGGAGGCAGCGCGGTGCTACGCAGAGCTGGCCGTGGCGGCCAGGAATGGAGGGCGTGGCTTCCCGACGCCGGATGGCTACATCGCCGCCATCGCTGCATCGCGGGGCTTCATCGTGGCGTCACGCGATACCGCGCCCTTCGAGGCGGCTGGGGTGGCGGTCATCAATCCGTGGGACGGATCGTAAGCCGAAATGCCTGCTTGACGGGGAAGCTTACGGGGGGCGACGCGGCGCTCAGGTGCCCATGCTTTCCACCCGCGCCTTGAGTGATCGCGCCTCCTGTTCGAGGTAATCGCAGGCGATGCGCCTCACCAGGGGCCACACCAGCGGGGCCAGCCAGCCCTCGAACGCCAGCGTGAGGATCACGCGCGAGCCGTCCCCTTCGGCCTCGACGCGGTGGCCCGCGATGACCCGCAGGCCCGGCTGGCGTGCCTCCCAGGTGAACGCCTTCCCGGGCTCCAGCGAGGTGATGGTGTACGTGGCCGGGCGCAGCTTCGGCTGCACCACGCGGTAGCTCCGTCCGATGGCGGGAGAGCCACCCTGCTGGCCGTCAACCGGCGTGACCGACTCGACCGTCGGCGTCCAGCCCGGCCACTGCGCCACCTGCGACAGCACCGCCCACACCCGGGCGGGTGGGGCGGAGATCGAGGTGGTGGTGGAGAAGCAGGGCATGGTTCGCTCCACAGGCAAGCAAGAGGAAACCCGCGCGGAGGCGGGCTTCCTTGGAACTAGCTGGTCGTCTCCAGCAGGATGCGGATATAGCTATCCCTGTCTTCCTCCTGAAACAGGATGTGTTTTTTCTGCATCTCGCCTTTGGTGATGCCCCAAAGCTTGCTCATTTCATGCGAGGGTGTGTTCGAGACGATGAAGGACTCAAGCACAACATCAGGCTGCCCCAGCCGCTTCTCGATTTCCTTGACGGTTTCGTAAAAGCTGATCTTGGGATCCTGGAGGCCGACGTTGCGGATGCCTTTGGGGTCGACGAAGGTCACGCGCTGCCGTTTGCCTTGGAGCTGCCAGATGATGAAGTCCGGGTGGAAGTTGCCAGCCTCGAAGAAGCCGACGCCACGGCCCTTGCTCAGGTTGCGCAGCAGGTAGAGTTCGCGTTCCGCAAAATAGCCGGGGTTGGCGTCGTGGAACGCCTTCAGGTCCTCGATGAACCGGCGCTCGCCCTTGTTGAGAGGCGCGGGTGAGATCTCGACTGCACTGCCGTCCAGGAACAGCAACGGCTGGTAGAGGTGTCGCCCGAACCAGATCGCCTTGAGGCCCCGGAACTCCCAGTCCTTCAGATTCTCCTGTTCGATGGCCTCTTTCAGCTCTTTCAGTTTTGCGACGATTTCCTGCTGCGATTCCTCGATCAGGATCCGGTAACCGTATTCGGCGCCATCCTCGTTCAGCATGGATGGGAAGTTGGGATCGTCCTCGGTGAGGTCGCGGTATTCCAGGTGCGGCAGTTCCCACTCTTTCTTGCGGAAGGTGTAGTAGCGCTCCACGTACTTGCGCAGCAGGGCCTGGGCGATTTCCTGCCATACGCGCGTTTTCGCGAATGAGTCGAAGGCCAGCTCCGACGCGGGGATCAGCAGCCGGTACCAGCTGGTGTCCACCAGCAATGCAGCGATGCCGGCCTGGGGCAGGTTGAGGTTGTGCCAGCCACGCTCGGCCTTGAAACGTTCGAGGTCGAAGTACAGCTGGTCGAGGTCCAGGAAGGCGATGTGCTGCTTCGTCAGGTGCGCCTCATTGGGGGCGCCTTCGTCCTCGCTGCCCGATACCCCGTCGGACTTCATGGCCTGGATCTTCGGGTACCAGTTCAGCACCACCTGGTTCTTCTGCAGGTAGGCCGTGGCGGGCTCAAGGTCGGGGCGCGGGGGCTGGAGGGTCGGAACCGGCCCCAGCTTGCGGAAGGCGTCGCCAAACTCGGTTTTGACGCCGTTGATCTCTTTTTTGAGACGGATCGTCTTGAGCGGCTTCGTGCCCAGGTTCCGGATGACCGGCAGGATGAATTCGATGCGTTCTTCGTTGGCGGGTAATCCTTCATCTTCCAGGAACTTCCGGAACTGTTCCATGTAGTCGGCACGGACGCCGAAGATATGCAGCGTTTCGAGCAGGTCGATGTGCCTGGGCCGTTTCAGCGCCGCGGGGAGGGTTGCACGCACGCTGCGCTTGAGGCTCATGCCGTAACCCTTCAACCGCACGCCGCGGCCGAAGAGCTGGATGATCTGCGCGCCCTCGCTGCGCCCAACGTTCATCAGCCCCATGGTGCTCACGCGCCAGCTGCTCCAGCCCTCGGTGAACTTCTTCGAACCAATGAGCACGTTGATGGCGGAGTGCGGCTTGTCCAGCTCGTGGAACAACGAGCCGGAGAATTCCCGCTCGGCGACATGCAAGCCGCTGGCTTCGCACAGCTTCACCAGCTTGGTGTCGTCACCGACGTTGATGACGCCAAAGAACGCGTTGTCGCCCACGCGCACGCCGATTTCGCCGGCGGCACCCTTCAGGTTCTCGACGTGCAGCAGGCCGCCTGCGGGAGCGTTGAACAGGGTGGCCAGTGTTTCGTCGAAGATCTGTTCCGGCGACAGGCCGCAGGTGTTCAGGTAGGCGAAACGGCCCGCGAACAGGTTCTTGCCGGTGGCCGTCAGCAACCCCTCGTTCAGCACGCGCCGGATGCGCTCGGTGCTGTCCTTGCGATTCGCCACGTAGGTGGCCAGGAACTTCAGGATGGCCACGACGTCGGACACATCCTTTTTGTCCTCCTTGCGCACGGCATTGACGCTGCCGCCCACGAAGACCCACAACGGCTTTTCGATGTTGAACGGGCGCAGGCTCGCTTCCTGTTCCCGGTACAGCCGCTGCTGCTGGAAGAACGACAGCAGGCAGGCGGTGAGGTAGGTCCTCATCCATTCCTCGTTGCGATCGTCCTCCAGGTTGAGGATGTGATAGTCCTTGCCAAAACCATCGCCGTAGAACCAGCGGTACGAATAGTCGAACAGCGTGCTGCGCGCGTAGAGGTCGGTCAGCTGTCGGTTTCCGGCCACGGCCTGGCCGAAGGTGGCGGAATATTCGAACGAGAAGCCCTTTTCACACAGCGCGTTGCGGAACTTCATCCAGGCCCCGTCGCCGCCTGCCGAAGCACCGCGGTGCCCTTCATCGACGAGGACAAGGTTGTTGCCCTCGAAGGCATCCACCGCCACCGTCTTCTCGCCCATCTCCTCCTTCAGCTTGGTGACCTCCAGGATTTCCACCGCACGGCCGGCGAACAGGCCGCGTCCGTCCTTGTTGAAGATCTCCGCCTCGATGCCCGACTTCTGGAACTCGCGCAGATGCTGCTGCGACAGCCCCTCATTGGGCGTGAGCAGGATGATCCGGTTCAGCTCGCGCGAAAGACCATGTGTTTCCAGAAACCGCTGGTACTGGAGGATGTTGGCATGCATGAGCAGCGTCTTGCCGCTGCCGGTGGCCATCCAGAAGGCGATCTTGTTGAGCTGGAGGCGAGGGTCCTCAGACTCCTCCAGTGCCGCGATCCGGTCCGCTTCCGGGAGCGTCTCGTTCAGCGCCGCAATGCGCGCGTTGAGTGCCTGCCGCAGACCGGCGGGGTCGCGGAAGTAGCGGTCGAGGTAGATTTCCGTGAACAGCAGCGCCAGGTACTGGAAGTACTTCCAGACGATCGGCTCCTCACCCCGGGTGATGCGCCGGTCGTTGAGGCGCTGCGTGACCGAAACGATGGCCTGGTCGTACTCCAGCAGCTGCTCGTCCGTCAGCTCCGGCCTGTTCTCCGGGGGCAGATGCAGGCACAGGGCGTGGTGGAAGCGGTGGATGTTGTCCGCGTCCAGCCCTTCCAGCGACTCGTCTTTCAAGTGAGCGGCGAGCTGGTCGAAGCGCTCGACCCCGAACAGACCGAGCAGCCACTGGTTGAGGGCGAGCTTGCGGTTGAACGGCAACGACGCGCGGGCCGCGGCGGCCCGGCCGCGCGCAGCCGCCCTGGGCGAAGCAACATCGGTCTTGCGAGGGCGTCCGCGCGGCATCACACGCCCTCCATTTCGAACATCAGGCGGAAGAAGTCCTCCTCGATCAGGCGCACCTTCCAGGTGTCATCCGGGGCCTTGAGGTTTTCCAGGTTGTTGTCGCCGTTCACGTAGATCAGGTCGAATTCACTGTCCTTGCTGGAGTAGCCCTGCTTGCGGAACCATTCGTCCAGCACCAGGTTGTCGCGCTCGATGCCTTCCGGATCCTCCCCGCCCGGGCGCTTGCGCCAGATGACGAGCGTGCGGCGGCCGTCCGGCGTGGTGCCGGTGACGGTGCGGAACCACCACGGGCCGTCCGGCTCCTCCTTCAGGCGTCCGTCCAGCAGCAACCGGCGCGGCGCGTCCGCCGGCAGGTCCGGGTCGTCGTCGCGGCGGAACGCGGCGCTGTAGGTGCGCGGCGCGGCGATGTGGTCCACCTTCAGGCCGATCAGCCAGTTGAAGGTCTCCAGCAGGTCGACGTTGACCTCGCGGGACTCGTCCGAACCCGGGCGCTTGACCTTCAGCCTGTAGGCCGTGGGGTCCATGAAGGCGGACACGTTCAGCAGCGACTGGCTGCCTCGCGTTTCCACGTCCAGCATGTAGCGCAGCAGGTACTGCTCCCGGAAGCCGTCCGCCCCCTGGGCCTGCGGGCTGTCGAGCAGGCTCTGCTGCGCTTCGGTGCGGCGCAGTTCCAGGTTGTTGAGCGTGTCCTCGTAGGATTCGAGGCGGATCACCTTCATGATTCGGGGGCTGCGTTCGGCTTCCTCGGCGGTGGCGAAACGCTTGGGCTTGCCGTCCTTCCACTCCGGCGTGAACGTGACCTTCTTCAGGCGGGGAAGAAGGACGGTGTCAAAGTAGTCAGCTTGCTCTACGAGGATGAACTTGCGCTGCCCCCCGTCCTCACGGTTGAGGTTGATAACGGCATGGCCTGTGGTGCCCGACCCGCCAAAGTAGTCGAGAGTCATCATGCCGTTGGCAACACGCACGACACGCTCTATCAGTCCGGCCGGTTTCGGGCTTGTAAATGAAGTGTCCGGGAGAATGTCCCGAAGCTGACGAATCCCGTCCTGATTATGACCAACCTCGTCGTAGCGCCAGATGGTGCGGGGAACAAGATCTCCCACTTCACTTAGAAAGCGCTTGTACGCCGGGACAGAGTTTTTTCCGTCCGTGCCCCACCAGACACGATTGTCCTTTAGGTTTTTCTCGTGTTGATCGCGCGTGTACCGCCAGACAGCATTCCGTTGCGGCCATACCTCCTCGCCCGTATTCGGGTTGATGATGGGATAGTAAAGATTCGGGCGTTCCTCGGCGGATTTATTTGACTTGTAGTTGTCCGCCCTCCATGGACCACGTGGATCATTATCCGGATTCGAATAGGCGCTGTTTTGCTCCTCAGTGCGAGGAAGCTTCGTTGGGCGCCAATCCATACGAGAACGCGCGAAAGAAATGATGAAATCGTGGTCGTCACTGAACCATTTGGCATCGTTCGCCGGCGCATACTTCTTTTGCCAGATGATGTTCGAGACAAAGTTGTCCTGGCCGAAGGCCTCCGTGAGGACCAAACGGAGAAGTGCCTGCTCGCCGTCGTCAATGCTGCAATAAAGGCTGCCACCGTCAGGCGACAGAAGATGGCGGGCAAGCGTCAGCCGATCAAATTGTGCCGATGCCCAAGACGAGTGCTGGTACTGGTCCTTATAGGCGAATCCGTCGTTACCGGTGTTATATGGGGGATCGATGTAGACGCACTGTATCGAGTTGCGATAACGGTGATCCATCAGCGACAGTGCCTGAAAATTCTCGCTATGCACCAGCACGCCGTCCGTCTTCGTGTCTACATCGTCCGCGGCTTCCAGCAGTTGCGTTGCGAAGTCATCATCAAAATGCCGCGTGTCCACCATCAGCGTCGGATGCGCCTTCAGGAACTCCACCGTCAGCGGCACGCTATATCCCGGCGTCGTCAGGTCGCCCTTGATTTCATCAATCGCACACAGCCGCACCCATTCCTCGCGTTGAGCGTCATTGGCGGCTATCTCCGGATAGAACTCCTCCGGAATCACACCCAGCCGGATGCAGTAGCTCGTCTCCACGACAAACTTCTTCTTCAGCCACAGCTTCTTCTGGAAGTCTTCCAGCTGCGCCAGGAAGTCGATGATCTTGTGCGCGATACGTCGGATGACCTTGATCTTGGACAGGTACTGCTCGACGCGCGGCGCGGTTTCGCTTTCCACGTCGTCGAGGTGCATGACCTCGTTCTTGATGTAGAAGTCCAGTTCGCGCCGCAGGAAGCCGCCCAGGTCCTTGTGGATGAAATAGTCGAAGGTGTTGCGGGCGGTGTAGCGGTCCAGATGCACGCGCAGGCGGGTGTTCTCCGAGACCGTGCCGTCGGCGCGCACGTGCTTCCCGCCCAGGACCTTGATCCAGTCGGCCAGCGCCGGATCGTCGAGGCCCAGGATCGCCGCCTCGGCCTCGGCGTTCAGGTCCTTCTGCTTCTCCGTCTCCGGTTTGTAGGTGAAGCGGATCACCAGCTCGCCATCCTCGATGGCCGCAAAGGGCGCCGGGGCCAGCCGGAAGCGGCGCTCCTTGCCGGCCTGTTCCTTGACGTTGCCGTGCTCGCCCTCGGCGGCGTCCGCCAGCTTGAAATGGACGCGCATCGGGTTCGCTTCATCCTCCGGGCGCAGGCGGAAGGCGTAGTCGCGGAAGCTTTCGCTGGTCTTGATGTAGTACTGGTCGGCGTTGGCCCAGTGGAGCTTGACCTCCTCGCCCTCGTAGGGGATGGCGTAGACGCCGGGCTTGTAGACGCGCTTGCTGAGGAAGTCGCCCTCGGAGTAGTAGCGGCGGAAGAAGCTGTAGAGGTGGTCGTAGACCTCGGCCTCCAGCGCCCCAGTGTCCACGGCTTCGCTGGCCAGGCGGGTGCGCAGCTCCTTGACCTTCTGCGTGCTTTCCGGATCGACGCCCAGGGCCTGGGCGGCTTCGATGGCCTTGGCCAGTTCCTTCTCCAGTTCGGCCTTGTCGGCGGTGCGGTACTGGGCGAACGCCTGCTTCACCTGCGGCAGCAGGTCCTTGTCCAGGAACTGCGTCACCTCCGCACTCCGGGCGTGCAGGATGCGGTAGATGCCGAAGTCCAGCTCCGGCTGGTCGAGCTGGAACAGTTCCTTGAGCAGGGTTTTCAGCTTCTCGTATTTCTGGCTCATTACGTGGTCGTCCTGTTGAATCCTGGGCGGGCGCGTCGCTTCGTCAGACGACGGCCCAGCGAATGGTGAAAAGGGTTTCTGCTTGCGTGCGCTGCGCGAGCCGCTGTTCCAGCTGGTCGATCAGCTGGTCGCGCTTTTCCATGATCTCGTCCTCGATGCGGAAGATCTCCTGCCGCTGGCGGCGCTGCTGCCGTTCCAGCTTCTGGAGCTTCTCCTGGATCGCGTGCTGCTCGGCCAGCGTGGTGGCCTGTCGTGCCTGCCGGCGCAGGGCCTTGATCTGTTCCTTGGTGTCGGCCAGCGCCTTTTCGGCGGAGAGCACCATATCGTCGGCCCAGCGCTCCAGCTTCTCCCGCGCCTCGTGGAAATAGCGGTTGTTCTGTTCCAGCGAGCGGCTGAGGGTGGCCTGGGCATGGCGCTCGCTCTCCGCAGCCAGACGTTGGGAAACCGTGTCAGGGATGGTCGCGGTGCCTGCGACGTGGCCGCCGCACTGGAACAGCTTCTCCATGGTTTCCGGGTCCAGCGCAGCCCCGGCGTCCGTGAAGCCCGAGAACAGCAGGTGCTCCTCCCGTTCGTAGGACTCGATAGTCAGGCGGGTGAGCGTCAGGTAGCCGCACTGGCCGCGCAGAGCTTCGACAACGGCGATACGGGTGGGGTGGCGGCTGATGTCGAAGAGGATCTCGGCGGCAGGTGTATCGGCATCCCGCGCTTGGGCGAGCACATGCTCGCCCAGCGGGTGCGAGAGCCGGTAGAGGAACTGGCCGGCACCCTCCGCCTGCGGGTGAACGCGGGAGATCAGGTGGTACCGGCCGGCGGGGATGTCCTTGCGGGGCGGGCGGACCAGTTCGAAGGTGAAGGCGTCGTCATCGAAGCGCGCCTGGTCGGCCAGCACGTGGCGCGTGAGCGACCAGAAGCGCCTGCCGACCCGGTCCAGCCGGGCCCGGGCATCCGCAAGCCGCATGCGCAACCGTTCGTGCACGTCCTCGTCGAAGTGCTCGAACAGCGCCCGTCGGGTGTCTTCCAGCCGCGAGCGGATCTGTTCGTCCATCTCCGCCTGCAGGGCCCTGAAGGCGGCGTCGATCTCCTCAGGGGTCCGGCACGCCTGGTAGATCGCGAGGATGCGCTTTTCGAAGTCCACGCCGGATTCGATCGTGCCCAGCACCTCGTCGGAGGCGCCGAACACGCCGCTGAACAGGTTGAACTTCTGCTCGAGAAGCTCCAGAACACGGCGGTCGGCCTCGTTGCGCTCATTGAGGAAGTTGATGACCACCACGTCATGCTTCTGGCCGTAGCGATGGCAGCGGCCGATGCGCTGTTCGATGCGCTGCGGGTTCCAGGGCAGGTCGTAGTTGATGACCAGTGAGCAGAACTGCAGGTTCAGGCCTTCCGCTGCCGCCTCGGTGGCGATCAGGACGGAGGCATGGTCGCGGAAGTGCTCGATCAGTGCCGTGCGCATGTTGACCGCGCGGGAGCCGGTGATCTTGTCCGAGCCCCGGTTGCGCTCGAGCCAGCGCTCGTAGATGGCGGTTTCCTCGGGACCGTTGTTGCTTCCGTTGAAGAGGACAAGCTGGCCGGCGTAGCCGTTGGCCTCGAGGAACTGCTTCAGGTACTCCTGCGTTCGCCGGGATTCGGTGAAGATGACGGCCTTGCGCGCGGCACCGACCGCTGCCATCTGCTCGAACCCTGTTTCCAGCGCCTTGAGCAGCGTGCGGCTCTTGGTGTCGACGCGGATGCTGCGGGCTTCCTCGGCAAGGCGTGCGAGGATGGCGATCTCTTCCCGCAGTTTCTGGCGGTCGACCGGTGCATCGGTATCCCGGCCCGGGGCCTTGTCCTCGTCCTCGCCGAGGATCTCGTCGAGCAGGTCGGTTTCCAGCTCTTCGTTCTCGGCCAGGAGCTCGGCCAGGTCCGCCGTGTCGTCGGTGCCGGAAGTGCGCTCGTCGAGCATCGCCTGCAACCGCTGGCGCAGGATGTCCAGGGTGGCGGCAACGGCGGCCGAGGACGATGCGAGCAGCTTGCGCAGGATCAGCGCCGTCAGGTGCCGCTGGCGACGGGGCAGGGCATAGCTGTCTTCGCGCCGCAGGAATTCGGACACCTTTTCGTAGAGCGCATGCTCCTCGTCGGTGGGACGGAAGGGCCGGGTGATCGGCTTGCGCTCGGTGTAGCGGATGTACTCGGTGACCTGGTTGCGCAGGGTCCGCTTGCAGAATGCCGACAGCCTTTGGCGCAGGGCGCCCAGGTCGCTGCCGGCGCCCGCGTACTGCGCGCGGAAGGAATCGACATCGCCGAAGATGTGCTCGTCGATCAGGGTCGACAGGCCATACAGTTCCAGCAGCGAGTTCTGCAGGGGTGTGGCCGTCAGCAGCAGCTTGCGGCAGTCCTCCGTGGCCCAGCGGATGCCCTGGCCCACCTTGTTGCTCTGGCGGTAGGCATTGCGCAGCTTGTGCGCCTCATCGATGACGACGAGGTCCCACCGGATGGCCCGCAGTTCGTCCCGGATCGAATGGGCGAAGTTGTAGGACAGGATCAGGATGGCGCCCTGGTCCAGCGGGTTGCGGGCTTCCCGGCGGGCCTGCCTGTATGCCTTGGCGTCCAGGACGACCGCGGGCAGGTTGAACTTTTCCTGCAGCTCCAGCGCCCATTGCTTGCGCAGCGACGCGGGGCAGAGGATCAGGAGCCGGCGCCGGCGCTCGGCCCAGGATTGGCACAGCACGATGCCGGCCTCGATGGTTTTCCCGAGGCCGACTTCGTCGGCGAGGATCACCCCCTTGGAGAGGGGGTTCTGGAGCGCGAACAGCGCTGCCTCGATCTGGTGGGGGTTGAGGTCCACCGAGGCATCAAAGAGCGCCATCGAGAGGCGATCCATGCCCGAGGCCGCCCGACGGGTCAGGTCATGGGCATAGTACTTGGCGTGGTGCGGGGTCAGGGAGATGACATCAGGCGACGCCATCGAGCACCTCCCTGTTCAACAGCACGATCTGCTGGTCCGCCGGGCTCCGGGTGGACGGGTCAGTGTTCAGCCCGAGACGCTTGAGGGTGTAGTAGAGCAGGGCCTTGCGGACGGTGACCTTGCACTTGCCGTTGCGCATGCCGTAGTCCAGCGCCACCACTTTCTTCTGTGCTTCAGACAGTCCCGGGGGCGGGCCGATTTCCAGTGTCACCATGGTGTGCCAGTCGGCATCCTGGCCGCGATCCACATCACTGGGGCGGCTGTCCCGGATGCCGAGGATGCGCGCCAGCAGGAAGTCCTTGAAGCATTGGTCGGTGAAGCACCAGGCCCGCGCGTGCCAGCGGAAGCCGTCGAAGGCAATGGCGTGCGGTGCGATCCAGCGCCAGCGGGGCGCGGGGCTGGAAAGCGACTGGTACTCGACTTCGATGGCCTGCCTGTTGTGGATGGCCTGGAGCACGGCGCGCAGGTGGCCGGCGTCGATGCCCCGGGCGGGGCTATGCAACGTATCGAAGGCGGGGATCTGGCCGATCCAGGTGTCCTCCTGAGTGACGATGCCGTCGGAGATCGACCGCAGCTGGGACAGGTAGCGGGCCGGGTCCGGTCTCAGGAACAGGGGCTCGAAGCGGTCGCCGCGGACATAGGCGCGGGCGCTCTTGTCGTAGACCATGTTGCCCGGCGCCATGCCGAGGTAGCGGTTCAGGTCGGTGGATGCCTGGTTGATCGAGATCCCGAAAGCGGCCATTAGGTCGCCGCGGTTGACATGGCCTTCCCAGAAGAGCCGGAATTCGATGAACTCGAGCCGGCGCTCAATGCCCCATCGAACGCTGCCTTGCGTTCCTCCCACCCTTGCACCCCAGTATCGTGACCCGTATCAGGATTGTATTCGACCAGTTTCTGGTTGGTTTGTAAAGAGAGGAGGGCTCTGGCGGGGGGCATCGCCGCTAGGGAGATGGCGGTGGTGTAGTCAGCGGCTTATGGTATTTTTCATGGCATTTGGTGCTTTCCTCCGTGGTAAAGCATTGATTTATATTCGATTGAAATTCCCATTGATGTTCGAGTGGAATGATTCCGCGTCCGGCGGCGGCCGGCAGGATCAGGCACCAGACACACCCAAGCCCGCGTCACTGCGGGCTTTTTTGAGCTTCTTGGCCGGCCCGGAGAAGAGGGAGGCCCTGAGGGTACCGTAGCGGGTTGTGGTAGCACTGCAGTCATTTTGATATATTTGCTGTCAACACCCTGATAGAGGTGTTTGGTCATGGCTGTCCTGACGATCAGAAATGTGCCTGAAGACGTGCACCGGGCCTTGCGGGTGCGGGCCGCGCAGCATGGCCGCAGCACGGAGGCCGAGGTGCGCGAGATCCTGGCGGCGGCGGTCAAGCCCGAAAGCCGCGTGCGCATGGGCGATGCCCTGGCTGCCATCGGGCGGAAGATTGGCTTGACCGACGAAGACTTTGCCG
>NZ_FQUK01000026.1 GCF_900129205.1 Thermomonas hydrothermalis
GCTCTCCGATAACGGCTCCGAGTTCGAGGCCGACTTCTCCAAGGCGCTCGCCACGCAGGGGATCCAGCGCTGGTACACGTATCCCAAGACACCCAAGATGAACGCGCATGTCGAACGCTTCAATCGAACCGTGCAGGAGTCCTTCGTGGACTACCACGAAGACCTGCTCTTTACCGACCTGGATGCGTTCAACCAGCAGCTGGCCAACTGGCTCGTCTTCTACAACGCCGAGCGCCCCCACCACGCCCTCGGCCAGCGACCCCCGCTACACTTCCTGCTCCAGCACCAACCCGAGTGCCAAAGGTGGTGGACTCATACATGTACTTGCCTGCCTATACTTGCGCCCTTCTTTGATTGCGGAGTTCCTTCGTGGGCACGAGTTCGGGCGACAGTTGTCGACCGGTCCCGCTGACCGGTGTGCTTACAGCGAGATAGTGCCGGACTCCGTGCCGCTGTCTCGCCGTAGGCGAGAGGCGGCCAATCCGTAGCGGAGTCTTCCGTGCGGACTGCTTTCCTCTTGGACGACTGACGGGCTGATCGCCATCGGGTGATCGGCCCGCGTTGGCTGGTTGCGGCCGGCCTGTGTGGCTCTTGTATCGCCGTGTAAATCGGGCGGTACCGGGTGCGGACGTTGGAATGAGCACTTTGCCAGGAGGAGTTCGTCCATGCGCCTTGTCCGTATTCCGTTTTTCTCGTTTGGCATCGGAATCCCGGCCGCATTGGGATGGCTGTGCGCGGCCATGACGTGGCCCTTAGCAGCCCAGGCTGGACGACCGATGGTCACCGACGATGCGCGTATCGTCGATGCCGGGGCATGTCAGCTTGAAACCTGGTCACAGCACAGTGCCGGCAGCACGCAGTGGTGGGCGCTTCCAGCCTGCAATCCCGGAGGCAGCCTGGAACTGACCATGGGGGGTGCCGTCAGCGATGCAGAAGGCCATCGCAGCACCGATGTCATCGTGCAAGGGAAGATGCTGCTCAAGCCGCTGCAGACCGATGGCTGGGGGCTTGGCATGGCAGCGGGCGCCGTGCGTCATGCACAGGGCAGTGGCTTTGACGGGTTCATCAACCTGCCAGCGAGTATTTCGTTGCGTGACGATGCCGTGGTGGTGCATGCCAACCTCGGTTGGTTGCACGAGGGTGAGAGCCGGCGCAACCGCCTGACCTGGGGCCTGGGCACCGAAGCGCAGCTTGCCGAGTGCACCTGGTTGATCGCCGAAACCTTCGGCCAGAACCAAGGCAATCCTTTCCACCAGATCGGTTTACGTCATTGGCTGGTGCCGGATCGTGTTCAGCTTGATGCGACCTACGGCAACCGCAACGGCGGCGGGACCGGCGAACGCTGGTTTTCCCTCGGTCTGCGCCTGCTCTCCAGGCCTTTTCTGCGGTAACGACCGCGCTGTCATAACCCCATCGTCAACGTGCCCGACCCTACGCATTACCTACCTGTCGGAACGCAGGTTGAGCGGTGTGAAGCAAGCCGACCATCGCGGAGAACACCAATGAACTTCACCCTGTTGAAAGAACTATTCGCTGGCTTCCTGCGTGCTCATCGTCTGAGCCGGCATTTCCGTCGGCATGCCCTGCCGGACAGTCTGCCCAGAGCCGGGGGCGGCCGCGAGGTACCGCCTGCGTTGACCCAAGCACTGGTCAACGCTGCCCTGGCCGATGCCGATGCATTGTTGCGGCAACTGGACAGCCAGCCTGAAGGGCTGACCGAGGCGCAGGCGGAAGTCGTTCGCGAGCGTGTTGGGACGAACGAGGTCGAGTACGAAAAGCCACTGCCATGGTGGCTGCATCTGTGGCTGTCCTACCGCAATCCTTTCAATCTGCTGTTGACCTTGTTGGCGGTGGTGTCCTATCTCACCGATGACACCAAGGGCACTGTCGTGATCGGCACAATGGTGGTTCTCTCCACCTTGCTGCGCTTCTGGCAGGAAGCCAAGGCTAACAAGGCCGCCGAGGCGCTCAAGGCGATGGTCAGCAATACGGTCACGGTGTTGCGTCCTGACGCAGCAGCCGAGCAGATGCCGGTACCGGACGGGGTGGCACCCACTGGGGATGCCCGGCGGGTCGAAGTGCCGATCAAGCAGTTGGTGCCTGGCGATGTGATTGCCCTGTCGGCAGGCGACATGATTCCGGCGGACTGCCGGGTGCTGACCGCCAAGGATCTGTTCGTGGCGCAGGCCGCGATGACCGGTGAATCGATGCCGGTGGAAAAGTTCCCGACCCAGCGCGATCGCACCGTCATCAATGTGCTGGATCTGGACGACATCCTGTTCATGGGCACCAACGTGGTGTCCGGTTCGGCGACAGCGGTGGTGATCACGACCGGCAACCAGACCTACTTTGGGGCACTGGCCTCGCGGATGACGGCCAGTGACCCCACGCCGACTGCATTCCAGACCGGCGTCAACAAGGTGAGCTGGCTTTTGATTCGCTTCATGTTCGTGATGGCGCCGCTGGTGCTCTTCATCAACGGGTTTACCAAGCACGACTGGCTGGAAGCACTGTTGTTTGCATTGTCGGTTGCGGTCGGCCTGACCCCTGAGATGCTGCCGATGATCGTGACTTCAACGCTGGCCAAGGGCGCGGTGTTTCTGTCACGCAAGAAGGTCATCGTCAAACGGCTGGATGCGATCCAGAACTTTGGTGCGATGGACGTGCTGTGCACCGACAAGACCGGCACGCTCACGCAGGACAAGATTTTCCTGGCGCGGCATGTCGATGTCTGGGGAGAAGAGTCTGACGAAGTGCTGGCAATGGCCTATCTCAACAGCTATTACCAGACCGGCTTGAAAAATCTGCTGGATGTGGCAGTGCTGGAGCATGCCGAGGTGCATCGGGATCTCAATCCCGTTCGCAATTACCGCAAGGTGGATGAGATTCCGTTTGACTTCGAGCGGCGCCGCATGTCGGTGGTGGTGAGCGAACGCGAAGACCATCACGAGCTGATCTGCAAGGGGGCACTCGAAGAAGTGCTGGCGATCTGCACCCATGTCCGTCATGGCGAGGCCATCGAGCCGCTGACGCCAGAACTGCTGGCGCGCATCCGCGAAGTGGCCGCCGAGTTGAACGAAGAAGGGCTGCGCGTGGTGGCCGTGGCCGCCAAGGAAGTGCCGCCGAGCAAAGAGACGTATGGCGTCGCGGATGAGTCGGACCTGACCCTGATCGGCTATGTGGCCTTTCTCGATCCGCCCAAAGAATCCACGCCGACCGCACTGAAGGCGCTGGCCGAGCATGGCGTGGCCGTGAAGGTGCTGACCGGCGACAACGAGCGGGTGACCGCCAAGATCTGCCGTGAGGTCGGGCTGGAGCAGCAAGGCCTGCTGCTGGGCAGCGACATCGAGCGCATGAGCGATGCGGAACTCGCCGCGGCGGTGGAATCCCACAACGTCTTTGCCAAGCTCACGCCCTCGCACAAGGAGCGCATCGTGCGGCTCTTGAAAGCCAACGGCCATGTGGTCGGCTTCATGGGCGACGGCATTAACGACGCGCCGGCGCTGCGCACGGCTGACATTGGCATCTCGGTCGATACCGCGGTGGACATCGCCAAGGAAGCCGCCGACATCATCCTGCTGGAAAAGAGCCTGATGGTGCTGGAGGAGGGCGTGCTGGAGGGCCGTCGCACCTTCGCCAACATGCTCAAGTACATCAAGATGACGGCCAGCTCCAACTTCGGCAATGTGTTCTCGGTGCTGGTGGCCTCGGCCTTCATTCCTTTCCTGCCGATGCTGCCGATCCATCTGCTGGTGCAAAACCTGCTCTACGACACCTCGCAGATCGCCATCCCGTTCGACAATGTGGACGAAGAGCTGCTGAGAAAGCCGCAGCGCTGGCAGCCGGCCGACATCGGGCGGTTCATGGTGTTCTTCGGCCCGATCAGCTCGATTTTCGACATCGTGACGTTTGCCATGATGTGGTTCGTGTTTGGGGCCAATACGCCGGAAAAGCAGACCCTGTTCCAGTCTGGCTGGTTCGTGGTGGGCCTACTGACGCAGACCTTGATCGTGCACATGATCCGCACCCCGAAGATTCCGTTCATCCAGAGCCGGGCCGCCCCGCCGCTCTTGGTCATGACGGCGGTGATCATGGCCATCGGCATCTTCCTGCCGATGGGCCCGCTGGCGCACTACTTCAAGTTGCAGGCACTGCCGCCGCTGTACTTCGCGCTGCTACCCCTGATCGTGCTGGCCTACATGGTGCTGACGCAGGCCATGAAAGGGATTTACTTCCGCCGTTACGGCTGGCAGTGAGCAGGTATCGGAGTGCGGCAGCCCCCTCAGTTGCCCGGCTCGACGGCTTCGCTGGGGGCCAGGCTGCGGCGTTGACGCGCCAGTTGCGCCTCGCGGTGGGCGATGTAGGCGGTGGCTGCGAAGATGATGGTGGCGCCCAGACCGGTCCAGCGGTCCAGGCGCTCGCCAAACCACAGCCAGCCGGCCAGCGTCACGATCACCAGCTGGACGAAGCTGATCGGCGTCAGGGCCGACACTTCGCCCAGCTTGAGGGCGCGTGTCCACAGCAGCTGCCCCACCGTGCCCAGTGCGCCGGAGAGCAGCAGCCACAGCCAGGCCAGGCCCTGCGGCGGATGCCAGACCGGCAGCGCCGGCAGCAGTGACAGTGGCACCCAGAACAGATAGGTCCACAGCACGATGGTGTCGGCGCCGTCGTGGCGAGACAGCTGCTTGATCTGGATGGCGACGATGGCGGTGATCAGCGCTGCGCCCACCGCCACCAGTGAGCCAGGGGTGAAGGCATGCGACCAGGGCCGCACGATCACCAGCACACCGATGAAACCGGCGATGACCGCCAGCCAGCGACGTAGCCGGACTTTTTCGCCCAGCAACAGCACGGCGGCCACGGTTGCGAAAATCGGCGAGGAATAGGCCAGGGCAACGGCCTGGGCCAGCGGCAGATGGGCGATTGCCCAGAACCCCATCCACATGCTGATCACCCCGATCAGGCAGCGAATGAAGTAGCGCCGCAGTTGCCGGGTGTGCAGGGTGGTGCGGAGATGGCCGATCAGCGGTTGGCGCTGGCGCAGGACCGGCCACAGCAGCACCGGCAGCAGGGTCAGCAGGCCGAACAGGTTGCGGAAGAACGCCACCTCCGCCACCGGCTCGGTGCGTGAGGCCAACCGGATGCACACCGCCATCAGGCCGAAGCCGATGGTGCTGGCCAGCATCAGCAATGCCGCATGCAGCTGGACACGGTGGGCGCTGACGACGGGCGTGCTCACCAGGTGGCCCCCACCAGCCGGGGTTCGGGCTCGATGGCCACGCCAAAGCGTGCCTGCACCGAAGCGGCGATGCGCCGGGCCAGTGCCAGCAAATCCGCGCCGCTGGCGTTGCCGTGGTTGACCAGCACCAGGGCATGCTGTGCGGAAACGCCAGCATCGCCGTCACGATGGCCTTTCCAGCCGCACTGTTCGATCAGCCAGGCGGCCGACAGCTTGCAGCGCACGCCGTCACCGGCCGGATACACCGGCAGCGCAGGGTGCTCGGCGCGCAATGCCTCGGCCTGTGCCTGCGGCACCAGCGGGTTTTTGAAGAAGCTGCCGGCGTTGCCGAGCACGGCCGGGTCTGGCAGTTTGCGGCGGCGGATGCGGATCACCGCTTCGGCCACCTGGGCCGGGCGCGGGGAATCGGTCACGCCCATCGCCTGCAGCTCTGCAGCGAGGCCCGCATAGTCCAGGCGGGGCTGAAACTGGCGCGACAGGGAAAACTCGACGGCAGTCACCCAGTAGCGATCGGGCTGCTGCTTGAACACCGAGTCGCGGTAGGCAAACGCGCAGTCCGCAGGCGACAGGCGGACGAAGCGGCCGGTGTGGCGGTCGAAGGCCTCCACTGCGTGGACGCACTCGCATACCTCCACACCGTAGGCGCCGATGTTCTGGATCGGCGCGGCCCCCACCGTGCCGGGGATCAGGGCCAGGTTTTCCAGGCCGCTTAAGCCATGGCCCAGCGTCCAGAGCACGAAGTCATGCCAGACCACGCCCGCCTCGGCGCGCACCAGCGCCTGGCGGTCGCTTGCATCGAGCAGGCTGATGCCGCATGTGTTGAACGTCAGCACCGCGCCGGGCGGGTCGGCGGCCAGGAGCAGATTGCTGCCACCGCCCAGCACCAGCAGGGCTGGGTCGCGCAGCATGGCGTAGCCGGCCAGCTCGGGAAGGGCGGCGGTATCGGTGACTTCCACCAGCATCGGCGCACGGGCGCGCACCCCGAAGGTGTTGCGGGCGTCCAGCCGGGCGTTTTCGGTGATGCGGTAGCCGGGGGCCTGGATGTGGCTCATACCAGCGGCAAGGTGCCACGGCTGGGGGCTTCCTTGCGCCGACGCAGGGCGTCCACGCATTCCCCGATCAACGCCGGCCCACGGTAAATCAGCCCGGTATAGGTCTGCACCAGCACCGCGCCGGCGGCTTGCTTGGTGGCAGCATCGGCGCCATGCAGGATGCCGCCGACACCGATGATCGGGATATCGTCGCGCAGGCGGGTACGCAGCATGCGCAGCACGGTGGTGGCGCGTGACATCAGCGGGGCACCGGACAGCCCGCCGGCTTCGGTGGCCAGGGGCGAGTCTTCCACGCCGTCGCGGGCCACGGTGGTGTTGGTGGCGATGACCCCATCCACGCGCAGATCACCCAGCACGCGCCCGGCGGCGTCGATGTCGTTTTCCGACAGGTCCGGGGCGATCTTGACCAGGATCGGCACCCGCTTGCCATGGCGCGTGGCCAGCTTGTCCTGCTCGTTGCGCAGGGCATCCACCAGCCGGCGCAGTGCCTGTTCCTCCTGCAGCTCGCGCAGGCCGGCGGTGTTGGGCGAGGAGATGTTGACCGCCACGTAATCGGCCAGCGGGTACACCCGGCGCAGGCAGAGCAGGTAATCCGCGACGGCATCGCGGTTTGGGGTGTCCTTGTTCTTGCCGATGTTGATGCCGAGCAGCCCGCCAGTGCGGCGGCGGGCGCGCTCGACATTGCGCACCAGCACATCCACCCCCAGGTTGTTGAACCCCATTCGATTGATCAGCGCCTCATGCTCCGGCAACCGGAACAGGCGCGGGCGCGGATTGCCTGGCTGCGGCAGTGGCGTCACCGTGCCCACCTCGATGAAGCCAAACCCCAGGGCCAGCAGGGCGTCGATATGGGCGCCGTTCTTGTCGAGGCCGGCGGCCAGCCCGACCGGATTGGGGAAGGTCAGCCCGAATGCTTTGGTCGGCAACGGTTTGGGCGGCGTGGCCAAAAGCGGCAGCAGGCCGCTGCGGTAGGCCGCTTCCAGAGCAGCCAGGCCGGTGCCGTGGGCGCGCTCGCCGTCGAGTGCGAACAGGAATGGGCGTAGCAGCGGATACAAGCGGTCAGTGCCCCGACAATGCGATGACGGCGGCCAGACCGCCGAAGAACAGGAAAATGGCCACTATCGCCAGCACCATCAGCGCCAGGGCCAGATACCCCAGGATCAGGCCGGCCAGGGCCAATCCATCCCCTTCCAGGGTCTGCGGGGAACGACGGATCTCGGCGCGGGCCAGATGGCCGCACACCACCGCCACCACGCTGCCCAGCACGGGCAGCAAGGTCCAGCCGAGGATGCCGGCGACCAGGCTGACGATCGCCAGCGGGCTGGTCTGGCGGATGGGTGCGTTCATGGGCGTTGCTTACAGATCAAACTTGATGCCCTGAGCCAGCGGCAGGGCATCAGAATAGTTGATGGTATTGGTCTGGCGACGCATGTAGGCCTTCCAGGCATCGGAGCCGGATTCACGCCCACCGCCGGTGTCCTTTTCGCCACCGAAGGCGCCGCCGATCTCGGCACCGCTGGTGCCGATGTTGACGTTGGCGATGCCGCAGTCGCTGCCGGCCGCCGACAGGAAGGCCTCGGCATGCTTGAGGTTGGTGGTGAAGATGGCCGACGACAGGCCTTGCGGCACGGCGTTCTGCATCTCGATGGCTTCGTCCAGCGTGCGGTACTTCATCACGTACAGGATCGGCGCAAACGTCTCGTGCTGGACGATCTCGGCATCGTTGCTCAGGCCGGTGATGATGGTCGGCAGCACGAAGTTGCCGGGACGGTCGAGCACGGCGCCGCCCGTCTCCACCTTGCCGCCAGCGGCCTTGGCTTTTTCGATGGCATCGAGATAGGCGCGCACACCGTCCTGGCTGTTGAGCGGGCCCATCAGGTTCTTCGGGTCGGTGGGGTCACCGATCCGCTGCTCGACCTGCTTGTAGGCCGCTACCAGCCGGGTCAGCACCTCGTCGTAGCGGCTCTCGTGCACGATCAGCCGGCGGGTGGTGGTGCAGCGCTGGCCAGCGGTGCCGACCGCGCCGAACACGATGGCCGGAATCGCCAGTTTCAGGTCGGCGGTTTCATCGACGATGATGGCGTTGTTGCCACCCAGCTCCAGCAGGCTGCGGCCCATCCGGCGCGCCACCCGCTCGCCGACGATGCGGCCGACCCGGGTGCTGCCGGTGAAGCTGATCAACGGGATCCGGCGGTCATCGACAAACCGTTCGGCCAGTTCGGTGCCGGCGTCATTGAACAGGAAGAAGATGTCGGGGAAGCCGCCCTGCTGCAGGGCTTGGTTGCAGATCTTCATGGCGGCAATGGCCGACAGCGGGGTCTTGGGCGACGGCTTCCAGATGCTGATATCGCCGCAGACCGCTGCGATGAAGCTGTTCCACGCCCACACCGCGACCGGGAAGTTGAAGGCGCTGATGATCCCCACCAGCCCCAGCGGGTGCCACTGCTCATACATGCGGTGACCAGGGCGCTCGGAGTGCATGGTCAGGCCATAGAGCTGGCGCGACAGACCGACGGCGAAATCGCCAATGTCGATCATTTCCTGCACTTCGCCATCGCCTTCCGGCTTGGACTTGCCCATCTCCAGCGCCACCAGCGAGCCGAGCGCGTCCTTGTGGCGACGCAGGGCGTCGGCGCACAGGCGGATCGCCTCGCCACGGCGCGGTGCCGGGGTGGTGCGCCAGATCTTGAAGGCGGCCTGCGCGCGCTGGACGATGGTTTCGTAATCGGCTTGCGAGGAGGCATGCACCCGGCCCAGCACTTCGCCGGTGGTCGGGTTGACCGGCTCCAACACGCCGGCGTCGCGGGTCTTGGACCACTCGCCGTTGCCAAGGTAGGTGCCGGATTCGACGTCAGTCAGGCCAAGCGCGGTGAGGACGGGATGGGGCATGGTGGGCTCCGGTGTTGAACGGTGGCAGGCATTGGACGGCCGCGCAGCGGCGGTCTTGCCCATACCTGATGGGGACTGGCGGCCCCGACACGATTCGAACGTGCGACCTTCCCCTTAGGAGGGGGACGCTCTATCCAACTGAGCTACGAGGCCAGATTCTCCATTATCGCAGCAGTCTGCAGAGTCGGCCAATCCGTCGGAGAAAATGGCGATCAGGCGGTTTGGTTTGTGCTGATCGGCGGGCGTCATTGGTCGATTCGCAAGGTTGCGCGCAGGGCATCGGCATCGTTGGCCAGCGGGATGGCGTGGCTTGGCCGTGCCAGCATCGATGCCAGCGCCTGAGGGGGCGGCACCGGGGTGTCCAGCAAAGGCTCGACCACCTCCGGGAACTTGGCCGGATGCGCGGTGGCCACCACCGCCCAGTCACCCGGCTCGCCACGCGCGCGCAGGCGATCCAGCACATCGGCAGCGCAGGCGGTATGCGGGCAGACGATGTGCCCTCGGTGAGCGCGGGTGCGCACGATGGCGGCCCGGATCTGGGCATCGCTGACGGATTCGGCGTGCAGCGCAGCGCGCAGAGCGCAAGGATCCGGGTACAGCGCCTGCAGACGCTCGAAGTTGCTGGGGGCGCCCACGTCCATTGCGTTGGCCAGCGTGGCGATGGTGGGCTGTGGCGCATAGTCGCCGCCGGCAAAGAAAGCCGGCAGTACCGGGTTGGCATTGCAGGCCAGCACCACCTGGCCAATCGGCAGCCCCATGCGTTTTGCCAGCAGGCAGGCCAGCGCGTTGCCGAGGTTGCCGGTGGGAATGACGAAGTTCAGCGTCCTGCCCGTGCTGCGCCAGTGCCGCAGGGCGGCATGGGCATAGTAGGCGGTCTGTGGCAGCAGCCGGCCCAAGCTGATGCTGTTGGCCGAGCCCAGTGGCACCTCGGCGCGGTAGGCAGCATCGGCCAGCAGGGTCTTGGCCATGCGCTGGCAGTCATCGAAGGTGCCGGCGACGCGGAAGGCGCGGACGTTGCCGCCGAAGGCGCCCAGGTGATGGGCCTGGCGCGGCGACACCCGGCCATCCGGGTACAGGATGGCGACGCGCATGCCGGGACGGCCGTGGAAGGCGGCGCCCACGGCCGCGCCGGTGTCGCCGGAGGTGGCGACCAGGATCGTCAGCGGCCGGTCCCCTTGTGACAGTGCGCCCAGGCAGCCGGCGAGAAAGGCGGCGCCATAGTCCTTGAAGGCGGCGGTGGGGCCGTGGAACAGCTCCAGCAGGTGGTCGCCGGGCGCGCCGAACGGCACCAGCGGCGGCTCGATGGCGAATGCGTCATGGCAGATGTCAGGCAGGGCGGCGGCCAGCCGATCGCCGACAAAGAACGGCGCCAGCAGCCGGGTGGCAACGCCTGCCAGGGTGTCGGTGTCATCGAATGCGGCGGGGGTGAATGACGGCCACGTCTCCGGCATGTACAAGCCGCCATCGGGGGCAAGGCCGGCGGCAATGGCATCGGCAAGGGAAACGTGAGGGGCGACTCCGCACGTGCTGATGGCATTCATGGCAACACCTGTGCCGGAGGGCTGGCGATGGGCGTGACATGCAGGTCGCTGGCGACTCCGGCGGCTGCGAATGCCGCCTGCATGGCCGTGCCTGCCCGGGCGGCGGTGGCGGCGTCCTCGCACCAGGCGAATACGCTGGGCCCTGCGCCGGAAATGCTGGCTCCCATTGCGCCGGCTTGCAGTGCCGCCTGTTTCACGGCGGCAAAGCCGTGAATCAGCGGTGCACGCCGCGGTTCCACCAGCACATCGGACAGACCGGCGCGTACCAGCGCGGCATCGCCGCGTTCGCACCCCAGCAGAACTTGGGCCAGGTTGGCGCTTTGCGCGACGAACTCGGGCAGCGCGTAGGCACCGGCCAGCACCGCACGGGCATGGCGGGTTTCCAGCACGGCATGCGGGTGGACGACGGCGGCATGCCAGGCGGCCGGGACGTGGATCGCGATCAGGCGCTCCGGCGTGGCCAGTACCAGGCCGCCCAGCAGCATGGGGCCGACGTTGTCGCCGTGGCGGCCGCCGCTGGCCACCGCTTCGCCGGTCAGCGCATACGGGTACAGCGCTTGTGGCGACAGCGGGGTTTCCAGCAGCGCGTTTGCCGCCACCAAGGCCGCCACGCAAGAGGCGGCCGATCCGCCAAGCCCGGAGCCCAGCGGCAGGCCCTTGTCCAGCTCCAGCTCGAAGCCGAACGGCAGCCGCAGCGCCTCGCGCAGGGCGATCAGGGCGGCGCCTGCGGTGTTGTGGGCAGCGTCCAGCGGGAGATCGGTGACGCTGCCGCGGATGGCGGTGATGCGGACCGTGGGGGCATCGATCCGTCGCACCGTGGCGATATCGCCAATGCCGGCAATGCCATGGCCCAGCAGGTCGAACCCGACGCCGACGTTGCCGACCGAGCCGGGCGAAAACGCTCGCGCGTGCTGCCGTGGCGTGCTCATAGGGCGGCTCCCAGGCTGCCGGCCAGCCGCAGCAGGTCGGAGAACACGCCTGCGGCGGTGACCTCCGGCCCGGCGCCGGGGCCTTGCACGACCAGCGGGTTGTCACAGTAGCGGCGGGTAGTGAACGACACGCAGTTGTCCGTCAGGCGCAGGTGGGCAAAGGCATGGTCGGCGGGAAGCGCACGCAGCGCAACGGAGGCCTGGCCATCGTGCGTCAACCGGGCGACATAGCGCAGCACGCATCCCTGGCGACGGGCGGCGTCCAGCCTGGCCTGCATCGGTGCGTCGAGTGTGTCCAGGGCGGCCAGGAAACGGTCGCGGTCGGCCTCGCGCAGGGGTTCGGGCACCAGGTTTTCCACCTCCACGTCCTGAAGAGACAACGACAGGCCGCATTCGCGCGCCAGGATCACCAGCTTGCGCGCCACGTCCATGCCGGACAGGTCGTCGCGCGGGTCGGGTTCGGTATAGCCCAGCGCGTGGGCCTGCCGCACCAGCTCGGAAAAAGGCGTTTGGCCGTCGAATGAGTTGAACAGCCAGGCCAAGGTTCCGGACAAGATGCCCTCGATGGCGATCAGCGTATCGCCAGTATCCAGCAGGTCACGCAGGGTGGAGATCACCGGCAGGCCGGCGCCCACCGTGGCCTCGTAGCGGAAGCGGGCGCCGCTTTTGGCTTGTGCCGTGCGGATCGCCTGGTAGCGCGCCAGCGGTCCGGCACCGGCCTGTTTATTGGGCGTGATCACGTGGATGCCGGCGGCCAGCCAGGCCGGATAGTGCTGCGCGACGCTGTCGCTGGCCGAGCAGTCGATGATCACGGCATGCGGCAGATGCGCATCCAGCAGGTGCGCGGCAAGGCCATCGAGGCCGGCGGCAGATGGTGGGCACTGCATCCGCGCCCGCCAGTCGCAGGCGTCGTCGTGCTCGAACAGCCATGCCGCATTGCGGCTGGCCAGCGCCCGCAGGCGCAGGTCGATCGCGTGCCGTTCCCGCAGTCGCGGCATGGCGCTTTGCAGCTGGTCCAGCAGGGCGCTTCCGACCTTGCCGGGCCCGATGACCGCCAGTGCGATGGTTTGCGGCGACAGCCAGAACGCGGCGTGGACCGCACGCAAGGCGCGTGCGGCGGCGCTGCTGTCGATGGCCACCGAAATGTTGCGCTCCGAGGCGCCCTGCGCGATTGCGCGGATGTTGACGCGGGCGCGTGCCAGTGCCTCGAACATGCGTGCGGCCACGCCCGGGGTGCCGGCCATGCCGTCGCCGACGGCGGCCAGCACGCTGATTCCGGTCTGCACGGTCACGCCCTGGACCTGCGCGGTGGCCAGTTCCCGTGCGAAGGCGTCTTCGAGGGCGTCACATGCCGCCTGCGCGTCGGCGTCGCGGACCACGCAGCAGATCGAGTGCTCGGAGCTGCCTTGCGAGATCATCACCACCGATATGCGTGCCGCATGCAGGGCGGCAAACACCCGTTCAGCCGTGCCGGGCACGCCGATGAGGCCCGTGCCTTCCAGGCATACCAGGGCAAGCTGGCTGCACAGTGTCAGGCCCTTGACCGGGCCGCGGCTGGCATGGTCGCCGTCGGCGTCGATCCGGGTACCTGGGAAGGCCGGGTTGAAGGTGTTGCGCATCAGGATCGGCAGGTTGCGCGCGATGGCCGGGGTCAGCGTCTGCGGATGGATGACCTTGGCGCCGAAGTAGGCAAGTTCGCAGGCTTCGCGGTAGCTCAAGGCCGGCAGCGGCACGGCTTCCGGCACGATGCGCGGGTCGGCCGACAGCACCCCGTCCACATCGCTCCAGAGGTGCAGCTCGTCGGCATCGAACAGGCTGGCGAAAATCGCGGCGGAGTAGTCGCTGCCATTGCGTCCCAGCGTGGTGGGAAATCCGTCCGGATCGCGAGCGATGAAGCCGGTGATGTTGACCCGGTGTTGTGGATGCGCACGTCGCCAGTCGGCCAGAAGGCGTGCGCTGGCATCCCAATCCACCAGGGCACCCAGATCGGTCTGCCGGACGACCAGCACGTCGCGAGCGTCCAGCAGGGCGTAGTCACCGCCGCGTTCGCGCAGATGCGCGTGCAGCAGCAATGTCGATAGCACTTCGCCCATGCCGTGGATGCGCTCCAGTGCCGCCCGGCCCGGTTGGCGCAGCAGGGCGACGGCGTGCAGCAGTGCGGCCAGTTCGTCGCAGTGCCGGTCGATCTGGGCCAACACTGCCTCGGGTCGGGCCAGCAATGCCTGGGCGGTGTCCAGGTGGCGCTGGCGCAGGCGCGTCAGGGGCTCATGCCAGTGGCCACCGCAGGCGGCGGTCTCGGCCAGGGCCACCAGTGCATCGGTGGTGCCCTGCATGGCCGAGGTGATCACGATCTGGCGCTCGGCATCATCGGCCAGCACCAGGTCTGCGACATGCCGGATGCACGAGGCATCGGCCAGGGAACTGCCGCCGAACTTGTGCGCGCGGCAGGACGGGGATGCTGAAGGTAACGTCGCCATGGAGCCTCCGATGGAAGCCCCGCGTCGTATCGAGTCGGGAAGCGCGCCCCGCCTCTCTCGCTGCGGGGTCGTGCACTGGGATGGTGGATTATCCAGGCATGACCGACCGCACCGGCGGGGTACCGGTGGTGGTCGTGGTGGTGGTCATGCGGCTGGCCATGGGGCGACTGTGCTGCAGTGGCGTTGAGCGTGTCAAGCCATGGTCGAAGGCGTGCCCTCCGGGGTGCCACCGCGCGCCTCTACCACCGCCATGGCGGTCATGTCGGCGGTGACGTTGGCCACGGTGGCCAGGACGTCGGGAATGGCATCCACCGCCATCAGCACCGGCAGCGGTGCCACCGGCAGGCCCATCGCAGAGGTCACCGGCAGGTTGGTGGCCAGAAAGATCGCCTGGCCCGGCAGGCCCACCGAGCCCATGCTGACCAGCACGCTGAGCGCCACACCCGTGGCCAGTTGCGCCGCGCTGAGGTCGGCTCCCAGCGCCCAGGCGATGAAGCTGGCGGTGGCCAGGTACTGGATGGGTGATGCGATCCGGAACAGCGAGACCGCCATCGGCAGCACCAGCCCGGAGACCTGGGCCGGCATGCCCAGCCGGGTTTGTGCACTGTCCAGCATCGCTGGCAGCGTGGCCAGTGAGGACTGCGTGCTGGCGGCCACCGCCTGCACTGGCACCAGTCCAGCGATGAAGTGGCGGAACCGCTGCTTGCCGATGGTGATCGCCACCGCAATCAGCAACACCACTGCCAGCACGTACAGCGCACACTCCAGCAGCACGTAGATGCCCAGCGCCTGCAGCATGCCCAGGCCGGCGCGTGCGGTCAGCGCCAGTACCAGCGCGAAGATTCCAACCGGTGCCACCAGCAACACCCAATGCACGATCACCAGCATGGTTTGGCTGATCGCATCGAGTAGGCCGACCACCTGCGCACGCGGCCCAGGGGCGATCCGGGTCAGGGCGAAGCCGAAGAACAGCGCAAAGCTCACCAGCGGCAGCATGGCGCTGGCCGCAGCGGCGGCGACGGCATTGCTGGGGATCAAGGCCACCAGTGCGTCGGCCCAGCCGCCGGTGGCCGGCGCGGTTGCTTCGCCATGGCCGCGCAACGCCGCCGCAACCGCCGGGTCCGGTGTCAGGGACGACAGCGCCAACGGCGCCAGCAGCGCGGTCATCGCCCCGGCGCAAGCCAGCAGCACGACGAAACTCAGGATCGCCTGCCGCGCCACCCGCCCGGAGTGGGCGGCGTCGCTGGCCTGATTGATGCCCACCACCACCAGCGCGAACACCAGCGGCACCACGGTCATCTGCAGGGCGTTGAGCCACAGCCGGCCGAATGGATCGACCCAAGCCGCGACCTTAAGACCCATGGCCGGCGCCTGCCAGGCCAGCAGCATTCCCAGGACGATGCCGGCGGCAAGGCCGGTAAGGACGCGGGCGGTCTGGCTCATCGGGGCGCTCCCGCTGTGGATGCATGGGGCTGTCGGGCGAGCAAGGGCAGGATGGGCATCGGCGATCGAGAGGGATTGGCAACAGGCGGCAAGCATGCCGCAGTCTGGCGGTCAGGTCAGCGCTGCGTCTCGGCAGATGCGACGGGTGCGGGCTAAAGTGACCCGACCATTCCAGCGCATCTTCGTCCCATGGCCAAGCCAACTGCGAGTTCCCGCCGCCGCACCACCTACGTCTGCTCCGAATGTGGCGCCGATTACGCCAAGTGGCAGGGCCAGTGCGAGGCCTGTGGGGCATGGAACACGCTGTCGGAGATCGCGCTGGAAACGGCGGCACAGGCCAGGTCGCCGGCTTCGCGCCGCAGCGGCTGGGCGGGCAAGGTGGACGCGCCGACGATCATGGCGTTGGCGGACGTGCAGCTGGATGCGCAGGCGCGCGCCTCGACCGGCATCGGCGAGTTCGACCGGGTGCTGGGCGGCGGGCTGGCCGAGGGCGCGGTGGTGCTGGTGGGCGGCGATCCCGGCATCGGCAAGTCCACCCTGCTGCTGCAGGCGCTGGCCAAGATGGCGCCCGTGCTGCCGGGCCTGTATGTCACTGGCGAAGAGTCGCTGGCGCAGGTGGCCGGGCGCGCACAGCGGCTCGGGCTGCCGCTGGACGGATTGCAGGCGCTGGCCGAAACGTGCGTCGAGCGCATCCTCGAGCATGCCATCGCCGCCAAACCCCGCCTGCTGATCGCCGACTCCATCCAGACCCTGTGGACCGACACCCTGACCGCCGCGCCCGGCTCGGTGTCGCAGGTACGCGAATCGGCCGCACGGCTGGTGCGGTTTGCCAAGGAAACCGGCACCGCGGTGTTCCTGGTCGGGCATGTGACCAAGGAAGGCGGCATCGCTGGTCCGCGTGTGCTGGAGCACATGGTGGACGCCGTGCTGTATTTCGAGGGCGATTCCGGCAGCCGCTTCCGCGTGCTGCGTGCGTTCAAGAACCGGTTCGGCGCGGTCAACGAGCTGGGCGTGTTCGCGATGTCCGACAGCGGCCTGCGCGAGGTGTCCAACCCGTCCGCGATCTTCCTGTCCGGCATGGGGGCGCCGCAGCCCGGCAGTTGCGTGATGGTCACGCGCGAAGGCACGCGCCCGCTGCTGGTGGAAGTGCAGGCGCTGGTGGACGCTTCGCCGCTGTCCAATCCGCGCCGCGTCGTGGTCGGGCTGGAAGGCAACCGGCTGGCCATGCTGCTGGCGGTGCTGCACCGCCACGGCGGGGTGATGGTGGGCGACCAGGACGTGTTCGTGAACGTGGTCGGCGGCATCCGTGTGCAGGAAACCGCCGCCGACCTGCCGGTGCTGCTGGCGGTGCTGTCCTCGCTGCGCAACACGCCGCTGGCCGGCAAGACCATCGCGTTTGGCGAGGTGGGCTTAAGCGGCGAGATCCGCCCGGTGCCCAACGGCGAGGAACGGCTGAAAGAAGCGGCAACCCATGGCTTCCAGCGCGCCATCGTGCCCAAGGCCAACGCGCCCAAGTCGGGCAGCTACAAGGGCATGGAGGTGGTGCCGGTGGCGCGGCTGGCCGATGCGCTGGAGCAGTGCTGAGGCCTGCCTGCACTCCCCGGCGGGCAGGGGCGCGATCCTGGCGCGACGGATTTCGGGCAGCTCTGAAATCACCGCCATCCATGGCCGACGGGAATCGCTGGCGTGTTCGGAGCGGCTTCAGATGGTGCGGTGGAGGAGCAGCTCCAGCACGAACTTGCTGCCGAAGAAGGCCAGCACCAGAAGAGCCATGGCGGTCAGGGTCCAGCCGACGGCGCGGCCTCCACGCCAGCCCAGTCGCCAGCGCCCCAGCAGCAGCGCCCCGAACACCAGCCAGGACAGTCCGCTGAGCACGGTCTTGTGCACCAGGTGCTGGGCGAACAGGTTTTCGACGAACACCACCCCGGTCAGCAGGGTGGCGCTGAGCAGCACGAACCCCAGCCCGATCGTGCGGAACAGCAGGGTTTCCAGCTCGGTCAGCGGGGGCAGGGCGCGCAGCCAGGCATGCAGACGGTGCCGACGCAGGGCGCGTTCCTGCGCCCACAGGAACATCGCCAGCAGGGCGGCCAGAGCCAGCGTGGCGTAAGCCAGCAGGGCCAGCCAGGCGTGCAGCTGCAGGCGCCAGTCGAGTGGGGAGGCTGTCCCGGTATGGCCATAGATCGCATAGCCAAGTAGCGACAGCGCGGCCAGCGGAAATACCACGATCCCCAGCGCCGGCATTCGACCGGTTCCACCGTAGCCGGTGGTCAGCACGGCCATCCCCAGGCCGACCAGCGACAGCGCTGCAAAAAAGTGCATGTCGGGCCCTTGCAGCAGGCGCCAGGCTTCGGCATGCGTTTCGGCATGGAATAGCGCAGCCAGCGCCGCCAGCGGCACCCAGCCGCGGCCGTGGGGATTGCCGGATGCGGCATTGCGCCAGAGCAGGGTAGTGGCGGCCAGGTACAGGACGAGGGCAAGCAGGGGCATCAGCATTGGTGCAAGTGTCGCACAGGCGCCAGTCGGTGCAATGCCATCGGGCAGTCGTTGGGCGGGCAGTTCGAGTGCAGTTGGCAGTCTCCATCCCTAAAGAGTGGGGATGTTCCCCTTATAATCCGCCGACTGGTTCCCAATCGATCAGGTCACTTCCGCGTGTTCGAATCCCTCACCCAACGTCTTTCCGGCACCATCGAGCGCCTGCGCGGCCGTGGCCGCCTGACCGAGTCCAACATCAGCGAGGCGGTGCGCGAGGTGCGCATCGCCCTGCTGGAGGCCGATGTGGCCTTGCCGGTGGTGCAGGCGATCATCCAGCGGATCAAGGTGCGCGCGGTCGGGCAGGAGGTGATGCGCTCGCTCACTCCAGGCCAGGTGCTGGTGCGCATCGTGCGCGACGAGCTGGCGGCGGTGATGGGGTCGCAGGCGGCTGACCTCAATCTCAACGTGCCTGCCCCGGCGGTGATCCTGATGGCTGGCCTGCAGGGTGCCGGTAAGACCACCACCGTGGCCAAGCTGGCCAAGCACCTGAAAGACAAGCGCAAGAAGAAGGTGATGGTGGTCAGTGCCGACGTGTATCGTCCGGCCGCCATCGAGCAGCTGCAGACATTGGCCGGGCAGGTCGGGGCGGTGTTCTTCCCGTCTGATGCCTCGCAAAAGCCCGAGGCCATCGTCAAGGCAGCCATCGACGAGGCGCGCAAGACCTATGTGGACGTGCTGATCGTCGATACCGCCGGCCGGACCAGCATCGACGCGGCCATGATGGCCGAGATCAAGGCCCTGCATGCGGCGGTGAATCCGGTCGAGACCCTGTTCGTGGTCGATGCCATGACCGGCCAGGACGCGGCCGTCACGGCCAAACATTTTGGCGAGGCGCTGCCGTTAACCGGCGTCATCCTGACCAAAACCGACGGCGACGCCCGCGGTGGCGCGGCACTCTCGGTGCGTTACATCACCGGCAAGCCGATCAAATTCGTCGGCACCGGCGAGAAGCCGGACGGTCTGGACGTGTTCCATCCGGACCGTGCGGCTGGCCGCATCCTCGACATGGGCGATGTGCTGTCGCTGGTGGAGCAGGTCGAGTCCCAGGTGGACAAGGACAAGGCGGCCAAGCTGGCCGAGAAGGTCGCCAAGGGCAAGCGTTTCGACCTCAACGACATGCGCGACCAGCTCGAGCAGATGCAGGCCATGGGGGGGCTGCACGGGTTGATGGACAAGCTGCCGGGGATCGGCCAGTTGCCGGAGGCGGTCAAGCAGCAGGTCACGGGCAAGGAAATCCCGCGCATGATCGCCATCATCAACTCAATGACCAAAAAGGAACGGCGCAACCCGGATATCCTCAATGGCTCGCGTCGGGCCCGGATTGCCCGTGGGTCTGGCATGACCCCGGCCGATGTCAATCGTCTGCTCAAGCAGTACCAGCAGATGGAGAAAATGATGGGCAAACTGGGCCGGGGCGGCATGAAGGGCATGCTGCGCGGACTGTCCGGGATGATGGGCGGGCGTGGAGGGCTGCCCCTGCGCTGACCTCCCCGCAAGGCCTTGCATTCCCGCCTGCTGCAGGCTATCGTGCTGGCCTTGCGATGCGGTGCTGGCGCGACAGCCGGCCCGCGCACCAGTTTGGATGCCGTGGATACGGCAGCGGACTCGGGCTCGCGGCAGCTGCACCAGGTGGCTGCCGTCATCCAGTGTCATCGGACAAGGGCCCAGCGGGTCCTTTTTTCGTTTCCGGGCATGCAGGGTCGGGCTGGCCGTTGCCAGTCCGCTTCATTTGAGCATTTGAGCATCGACGTGACAGACAAGGCTGAAGAGATTGCCGGGCTGCTTTCCCCCACCGTTGCCGCGATGGGGTTGGAGCTGCTGGGCGTCGAATATTTGACCGCACCTGGCGGGGCAACCTTGCGGCTGTATATCGACGTGCCGGAGGCACAGGCCGACAGCCGCATGGTGGGCATCGATGACTGCGAGGCGGTGAGTCGAGAGGTGTCGGCCCAGCTGGACGTGGCCGATCCGATCAGCGGGCACTACACCCTGGAGGTGTCTTCGCCGGGGATCGACCGGCCGTTGTTCACGCCAGCCCAGTTTGCGCGTTTTGCAGGTCAGACGGCCAAGGTCACCCTCAGGCTGCCGCAGGACGGGCGGCGCCGGTTGCAGGGGCAGATCCTGCGGGTCGAGAGCGAGCGGATCGTGTTTGCGCTGGACGGCGCCGAATTCGTTGTCGCCGCGGCCAACATCGACAAAGCCCGGCTGGTGCCGGACTGGGTCGCGCTAGGGTTGGCCCCGGCGCAGAACGGGCCCGGGCGCGACCGGCGTCCGGGCAAGCAGAAAAAATCTGCCGGCGGCAAAAAGGCGTCGGCATCTGATCATTCAACCAACGAAACGGCGGCCCGCGGGCCGCTTGATGCGGAGTAAGCGGGCATGAGCAAGGAACTGTTGCACGTCGTGGACGCAGTGGCTGCCGAGAAGGGCGTGCCGGAGTCGGTGATTTTCGAGGCGCTGGAAGCGGCGCTGGCCTCGGCGGCCAGGAAGCGCTACCCGGACCAGGATGTGCTGGTGCGCGTGCAGATCGACCCCAAGGATGGCAGCTACCAGACGTTCCGGCGCTGGGAAGTGATCGCCGATGACGCCGTGATGGAATCTCCCGATCGCCAGATCCGGCTGATGGATGCGATCGAGGAAGCCGAGGGTGTCGAGGTCGGTGACTACATCGAGGAGCAGATCGAAAATCCTGAGTTCGGCCGCATTGCGGCGCAGGCCGCCAAGCAGGTCATCGTGCAGCGCGTGCGTGAGGCCGAGCGCCAGCAGGTGGTGGACGCCTGGAAGCACCGCGTCGGCGAACTGGTGACCGGCACGGTCAAGCGGGTCGAGCGTGGCAACGTGTATGTGGACCTGGGCGGCAATGCCGAGGCCATCATCCCCAAGGACAAGGCGATTCCGCGCGATGTGATGCGGCCTGGCGACCGCGTGCGCGGCTACCTGTACGACGTGCGGAGTGAGCCGCGTGGGCCGCAGCTGTTCATCAGCCGTGCCGCGCCGGAGTTCATGATCGAGCTGTTCAAGCTGGAAGTGCCGGAGGTCGGCCAGGGGCTGGTGTCGATCAAGGCCTGCGCCCGCGACCCGGGCGACCGCGCCAAGATCGCGGTGATGGCCCACGACAACCGTACCGATCCGATTGGCGCCTGCATCGGCATGCGCGGCTCGCGTGTGCAGGCGGTCAGCAATGAACTCAATGGCGAGCGGGTGGACATCGTGCTGTGGAGCGACAACCCCGCCCAGCTGGTGATCAATGCCATGGCGCCGGCCGAAGTGCAGTCGATCATCGTCGATGAAGACAAGCACTCGATGGATATCGCGGTGTCCGAGGACAACCTGGCCAAGGCGATCGGCCGGGGCGGTCAGAACGTGCGTCTGGCCAGCCGTCTGACCGGCTGGCAGCTCAACGTGATGACCACCGAACAGGTGCAGGCCAAGTCCGAGGCCGAACAGGCCGCCGCCCGCAAGCTGTTCATGGACAAGCTCGAGGTGGACGAGGAGATCGCCGGGATCCTGGTCAGCGAAGGCTTCTCCACCATCGAAGAAATCGCCTATGTGCCGGTGGCAGAGCTGCTGGCCGTGGAAGGCTTCGATGAGGACATCGTCGAAGAGTTGCGTTCGCGCGCCCGCGACGCCCTGCTCAACGAGGCACTGGCGGCGGAGGAGAGCCTGGAAGAGCACCAGCCGGCCGAGGACCTGTTGTCCCTGCCCGGCATGGACGAGGCCACGGCCTATGCGCTGGCCGAGCGCGGTGTGCGCACCCGCGAAGACCTGGCCGAGGCGGCCACCGACGAGATCGCCGACATCGAAGGCATCGGCGAGGAGCGCGCAGCGGCCCTGATCATGGAGGCGCGCCGGCACTGGTTTGAATGATGACCAGGCCCTGGCGCGCGGCCAGTCTGGCAGCGCCCGCTTTTTGCTCCCGTCCTACAATTGCCCTCTCAGGCCGCCCTCGGGGCGGCCCATGACACCGGAAACCGAATGTCGCAGCAAACCACCATCCGCAAGCTGGCCGAACTGGTGAATACGCCGGTCGAGAAACTGCTGGAGCAGCTGGCCGAGGCCGGCATGAACTTCAGCGATCCCGACCAGGTCATCACCAGCGCCGAGAAACTCAAGTTGCACGGCTTCCTGCGCCGTCTGCACGGCAAGGCCGAGAAGCCGGCCGAAGAGGTCATCGCGCCGCCGGCCAAGATCACCTTGAACCGCAGCCGCCGTCAGGAAATCACGGTCGGAGCGAGTGGCCGGGCCGGCCGTGGCGCCAGCACCGTGGAGGTGGTGACGCGCAAGAAGATCACCCTGAAACCGGCGGCGCAGAAGGCGGCGCCGGAACAGCCGCAATCCCAGCCGCAGCCGCCATCGCAGCCGCAGGCATCACCCCCGCAGGCGACGCACGAGCAGGCGCAGACCCCGCCGCTGGATCCGCTGGAAGCCGAGCGGCTGGATGCGCTGCGCAAGCTGGAGGAATCCCGCCGGCGCAATCTGGCCGAGCAGCAGGCGCTGGCCGAGAAGGACCGTCAACGTGCGCTGGAGCTGGAAGCCCAGCGTCGCCGCGAGCAGGAAGAGGCCGAGCGCGCTGCCGCAGCGGCGGCCGAAGCCGCGCGGGCGGAAGAGGCGGTCAAGAAGGGGCACGCCAAGCCGGCATCGAGCGAGCGCGAGGCCGACAAGGCCGGGCACAAGCACAAAGCGCATCGTGGCTCCCACGTGATGCAGGTGAGCCTGGAGGATGATGACACCACCGCCCGTTTTGCCGGGCAGCTGCACCTGCCGGCGTCCGAACGCGGGCGTCGCAGCAGTGCGCCGCGTGCCCGTCCCAAGCCCCCCAAGCGCGGCATGGACCCGGCCCGCAGCGGCAGCGGGTTCAACAAGCCCACGGCGCCCGTGGTTCGTGAGGTCGCCATCGGCGAGGCGATCACCGTGGCCGATCTTGCCCAGAAACTGGCGATGAAAGGCGGCGATGTGGTCAAGGCCTTGTTCAAGATGGGCGTGATGGCCACCATCAACCAGACCATCGACCACGACACCGCCGTGCTGGTCACTGAGGAGCTGGGCCACAAGGCGGTTTCGGCGACCGGTAACGACGCCGAGTCCGAGCTGCTGGCACAGCTGCAGCAAGCCCAGGGCGAGAAGCTGCCGCGGCCGCCGGTGGTCACCATCATGGGCCACGTCGATCACGGCAAGACCTCGTTGCTGGACTACATCCGGCGCACCAAGGTGGCTGCCGGTGAGGCCGGTGGCATCACCCAACACATCGGCGCCTACCATGTCACCACGCCCAAGGGCGTGATCAGCTTCCTCGACACCCCGGGCCACGCGGCGTTTGCGCAGATGCGGCAACGCGGCGCCAAACTGACCGATATCGTGGTGCTGGTGGTGGCGGCCGATGACGGTGTCATGCCGCAGACGGTCGAGGCCATCCAGCATGCCCGGGCGGCCAACGTGCCGATCATCGTGGCGATCAACAAGATCGACAAATCCGGCGCTGATCCGTCGCGAGTCAAGAACGACCTGTTGGCCCATGACGTGGTGGTCGAGGAGTTTGGTGGCGATGTGCAGGCGGTCGAGCTGTCGGCCAAGACCGGTCAGGGCGTGGATGACCTGCTGGACGCCATCAGCGTGCAGGCGGAAATCCTCGATCTGCGCGCGGTCAAGGATGGCCCGGCGACCGGTGTGGTGATCGAGTCTGCGCTGGACAAAGGGCGTGGCCCGGTGGCCACGGTGCTGGTCCAGCAGGGCACCCTGCACAAGGGCGATTACCTGGTCTGCGGCATCCAGTACGGCCGTGTGCGCGCGCTGTTCGACGAAACCGGTCGGCAGGTGCAAAGTGCAGGCCCGTCCATCCCGGTGCAGGTTCTCGGCTTGTCGGGTGTGCCGGATGCGGGTGACGACTTCGTGGTGGTGGAAGACGAACGTCTGGCCAAGGACGTGGCGCAGCAGCGCGATGCCAAGCGCCGCGAGTTGCGGCTGGTGGCCAAGGCCGGCAACCGCATGGAAGACATCATGGCCCAGATGGGCGAGGGCAATGCCCAGCAGACCCTCAATCTGGTGGTCAAGGCCGACGTGCATGGCACCATGCAGGCGCTGCGCGAGGCGTTGACGGCGTTGTCCAACGACCAGATCCGGATCAACGTGATTGGCGCGGGCGTCGGTGGCATCACCGAATCCGATGCACAGCTGGCGGCCACCTCCAAGGCCACCATCATCGGCTTCAATGTCCGTGCCGACGCGGCCGCCCGCAAGGTGATCGAGAACAACAACCTCGACCTGCGCTACTTCTCGATCATCTATGACGTGATTGATCAGGTGAAGCAGGTCGCCTCCAAGGTGCTGGGCAAGGAGGTTCGCGAGGAGATCATCGGTATCGCCGAGGTGCGCGACGTGTTCCGCAGCTCCAAGTTCGGCGCCATCGCCGGCTGTATGGTGGTGGAGGGCGTGGTCAAGAAGGCCAAGCCGATCCGCGTGTTGCGCGATAACACGGTGATCTTCGAAGGCGAGCTGGAATCGCTGCGCCGCTTCAAGGATCCGGTCGAGGAAGTGCGCCAGGGCAACGAGTGCGGCATCGGCGTCAAGGCTTACAACGATGTCCGGCCGGGCGACCAGATCGAATGCTTCGAACGCATCGAGGTGCAGCGCACGCTGTAAGGTGCATACCGGGTGGGCCGGCAGTCGCCGGCCCACATCTTCCCTTCTGTCAGGACCATCGCTGCCATGCCCGGTAAATCCTTTCACCGCACCGACCGCCTCTCCGCCCAGCTGCGCCGTGAGCTGGGGATGCTGGTGCACGCTGCCGTGCGCGAGCACGGGCTGGCTTCGGCCAGCGTGTCGGATGTCGAAGTGACTCGTGATCTGGCGCACGCCAAGGTGTTCGTGACCGTGCTGCAGCCAGAGCGGGCCGGGGATACAGTGGCCGCGCTCAAGGCGCTGGCGCCCGAGCTGCGCCGACAACTGGCCGCCGCGATTCGCATCCGCCACGTCCCCGAGCTGCATTTCCACTATGACGAATCGGTGGACCGCGGCGAGCGCATCGATGCGTTGTTGCGCAATCTGCGATCCGGTGATCACGCCGACTGACCCGCGCGCGGCACGCCCGCGCATCGACTGGCGCCGCCTGGACGGCATCCTGCTGTTGGACAAGCCGCAGGGAATGTCGTCCAACCAGGCCCTGCAGCAGGCGCGCCGCCTGTTCCGTGCAGACAAGGCCGGCCATACCGGCAGTCTGGATCCGCTGGCGACCGGCTTGCTGCCAATTTGTTTCGGCGAGGCCACCAAGATCGCCGGCGGCCTGCTGGGTGCCCGCAAGGCCTACGAAACCGTGGCGCGTCTGGGCGTGGTCACCGATACCGATGATGCGGAAGGGCAGGTGCTGCGCGAGCGCCCGGTGCCGGCCCTGACCATCGACCAGATCGACGCCGCCCTGCGGCAGCTGACCGGCCACATCCTGCAGAAACCGCCGGTGTATTCGGCGCTCAAGCGGGGAGGCGAGCCGCTATATGCCAAGGCGCGTCGGGGCGAGCCGATCGAGGTCGAGCCGCGCGCGGTCGAGGTGCATGCCTTCGACCTGATCAGCGCGGCCGACCTGCTCGATGGTGGCGAGCCGCTGCTGCGCCTGCACGTCGAGTGTGGATCCGGCACCTACGTGCGTAGCCTGGTGCGCGATTTGGGTGAACTGTTGGGTTGTGGCGCGCATGTGGTGGAACTGCGCCGGCTGTGGGTGGATCCGTTCCGCGAGCCGCGGATGTGGACGCTGCAAGGCCTTGAACAGCTGCGCGCGCAGGCGGGTGAGCGCGTGCTCGACGCCTGTCTGCTGCCGGTCGAGATCGGCATGGCCTCTTGGCCCGAGGTCAGGGTGAATGCGGCACAGGCGCTCCGGCTTGGACGCGGGCAGGGGTTGCGTGGGCCGTATCCGGTGCGCGGGCAGGTGGCGATCCTGGATGAGCGCGGCCGCGGTCTGGGCCTGGGCGAAGTGGATGCGGAAGGCCGGCTGCGGCCGGTGCGCCTGTTTCGCTGGGCGGCGCAGACCGGTGCCGCCGGCGCGCAATGACCGGCTTTGATGCATCCATTTGATTGCCGCATCCCGGGCGGCGGGCTATAATCCGCGCGCTCTGCAAAGAGCCAACACACATTTCCCATCCGCTCCTAACGGCGAGCCCTGCGGTGCGGACGTTGGTTTACGTCCGTTTCTGCCGGCCACGCGACTACGAGGCCCTCATGTCCATCGATACCCAAAAGATCATCAACGAGCACAAGCGCAGCGAGAACGATACCGGTTCCCCGGAAGTCCAGATCGCCCTGCTGACCGCGCGCATCGAGCAGCTCACCGAGCATTTCAAGACCCACAAGCAGGATCACCACAGCCGGCGCGGCCTGCTGATGATGGTCAACCGCCGTCGCAGCCTGCTGGACTATCTGCATCGCAAGGATGCGGAACGCTACAAGGCGCTGATCGGCAAGCTTGGTCTGCGTCGTTGATCGACCACCTCCGCGGCGCATTCGTGCGCCGCGGTTCGTTTGTGCGGTAACCCAGGTTTCATCCGTTGCGGGCAGGCCCGCAAATCCAAGCATCGCCCACGGGCGATGCAGCGCAGCAAGCGGGGCTTGCCTGCGTCGACGTTCAAGACATCAAGGATCATCCAGTGGCAAAAATCAGCAAAACCTTCCAGTACGGCAAACACCAGGTCACCCTGGAAACCGGTGAGATCGCCCGCCAGGCCGGCGGCGCGGTGCTGGTCAAGGTCGATGGCACCGAAGTGCTGGTGACGGCGGTGGCGGCCAAGGCCGCACGTGAAGGCCAGGACTTCTTCCCGCTGACCGTGGACTACCAGGAGAAGTTCTACGCCGGTGGCCGCATCCCGGGCGGTTTCTTCAAGCGCGAGGGGCGCCCGACCGAGAAGGAAACCCTGATCTCGCGGCTGATCGATCGGCCGATCCGTCCGCTGTTCCCGGAGGACTACCGCAACGAGGTGCAGATCATCGCCCAGCTGGTCTCGCTCAACCCTGAGATCGAAGGTGATATTCCGGCGCTGATCGGTGCGTCTGCGGCGCTGGCGCTGTGCGGCACGCCTTTCCAGGGCCCGATTGGTGCCGCCAAGGTGGGTTACATCGATGGTCAATACGTCCTCAACCCCTCGGTGAGCGAGCTCAAGGCCAGCGCACTCGAGCTGGTGGTGGCGGGTACCGCCAGCGCGGTGCTGATGGTGGAGTCCGAAGCCAAGGAGCTGTCCGAAGAGGTGATGCTGGGTGCGGTGATGTTTGGGCACCGCGAGCTGCAAAAGGCAATCACCGCGATCAACGAGCTGGTGGCCGAAGTGGGGACCCCGCCCAGCACCTGGCAGCCGCCGGCCAAGAATCAGGCCCTGATCGACGCTCTCAAGGCGGCGGTCGGTACGCGCCTGGTCGAAGCGTTCAAGATCACCGACAAGCTGCAGCGGCGTGATGCCATCGCGGCGTTGAAGCAGGAGGTGCTGGAGAGCCTGGCCGCGCGCGCCGAGTCTGAAGGCTGGAGCAGCGCCGAGCTGTCCAAGGAGTTCGGCGAGCTCGAATACCGCACCATGCGCGATGCCGTGCTGGACACCAAGGTGCGCATCGACGGTCGCAAGCTCGACGAAGTGCGCCCGATCAGCTGCAAGGTCGGCGTGCTGCCGCGCGTGCACGGTTCGGCGCTGTTCACCCGCGGCGAGACCCAGGCACTGGTGGTGGCCACCCTGGGCACCGCACGCGATGGCCAGATCATGGACGACGTGGCCGGCGAGTGGCGTGAGCACTTCCTGTTCCACTACAACTTCCCGCCGTTCTGCGTCGGCGAGACTGGTCGCTTCGGCGCGCCTAAGCGCCGCGAAATCGGCCATGGCCGGCTGGCCAAGCGTGGCGTGCTGGCGATGATGCCGACCCTGGAGGAGTTCCCCTATACCATCCGCGTGGTTTCCGAGATCACCGAGTCCAATGGGTCCTCCTCAATGGCCTCGGTGTGCGGCAGCTCGCTGGCCCTGATGGATGCCGGCGTGCCGATCAAGCGTCCGGTCGCTGGGATCGCCATGGGGCTGGTCAAGGAAGATGACCGCTTTGTTGTGCTGTCGGACATCCTGGGCGATGAAGATCACCTGGGCGACATGGACTTCAAGGTGGCCGGTAGCGAAGTCGGTGTCACCGCCCTGCAGATGGACATCAAGATCCAGGGCATCACCGAGGACATCATGCGCATTGCCCTGGAGCAGGCCCGTCGCGGCCGGCTGCATATCCTGGGCGAAATGGCCAAGGCGATCAGCGCGCCGCGCCCGGAGCTGTCCGACTACGCCCCGCGCCTGATCACCATGAAGATCCACCCCGACAAGATCCGCGAAGTGATCGGCAAGGGTGGCTCGGTGATCCAGGCGATCACCAAGGAAACCGGCACCCAGATCGACATCCAGGACGATGGCACCATCACCATCGCTTCGGTCAACGCGGCGGCCGGTATTGCGGCCAAGGCGCGCATCGAGCAGATCACCTCGGACGTCGAGCCCGGCCGCATCTATGAGGGCAAGGTCGCCAAGATCATGGACTTTGGTGCGTTCGTCACCATCGCCCCTGGCAAGGACGGCCTGGTGCATGTCTCGCAGATCTCCAGCGAGCGTGTCGAGCGGGTCTCGGACAAGCTCAAGGAAGGCGACCTGGTTCGGGTCAAGGTGCTGGAAGTGGACAAGCAGGGTCGGATCCGGCTGTCCATGAAGGCGGCTAGCGACGAGGAGTGATCTGCGACTGTCAACGCAGTGCTCTGCAATCAGCAACGGCGGGCCTTGCGGCCCGCCGTTGCTGCTTTATGGGTGCGCTGGCGCTCAGATCAGTCCGAGACGGCGTCGTAACGGGCTGGGCGCGGATTGAGGGTGCCGCATTGTGGGCAGGTGCGCAGGCTGTCATCGCGGTAGAAACGGTCGAAGACGCGCAGGAAGTCCTGCTCGATGTCGACCAGGTGGAAATACTCGCTGTACAGCTTGTGGTTGCATTGCACGCAGAACCACAGCAACCCGTCGTCTTCATGCGGCAGGCGCTTGCGCTCGATCACCAGACCCACTGAGCCAGGCATGCGTTGCGGCGAATGCGGCACCCGCGGCGGCAGGTAGAACACCTCACCGGCACGGATCGGGATATCACGCACTGTGCCGCGCTCGCCATCGAAGTCGTCCTGGACACGCAGCACCATCTCGCCTTCCAGCTGGTAGAACCATTCCGGGCCTTCCTCGATGTGGTAATCGGTGCGGGCATTGGGGCCGCCGACGATCATCACGATGAACGCGTCCTGGACGATGCATTTGTTGCCGACCGGCGGTTTGAGCAGATGGCGGTGCGCTTCGATCCAGGCATGCAGATTGAAGGCGGCAGGCAGCATGGCGTCAGTCCTCCAGCAGGGCGATGCACTTGAGTTCGATGGCAATCGGCGTGGGCAGGGCATCGATGCCGACCGTGGTGCGGCAGGGCGCCCGTGCCGGGTCCGGGAAATACTCAGCCCAGAGGGCATTGAAGGTGGCAAAGTCGCGGGCCATATCGGTGAGATAGACGGTGACGTCGATCAGGTTGTCCCAGCGCGCACCGCTGGCGGCCAGCACCGCACGGACATTGGCGAACACGGCGTGGATCTGGGCGGTGATGTCGTAGTCCAGCAGGCGGCCGTCCTGAGCGTAGACATTGCCCGGAATGGCGTTGGTCTGCGGGTCACGCGGGCCGATCCCGGACAGAAACAGCAACGCACCGACCCGGCGTGCGTGCGGGTAATGACCCACCGCCTTGGGCGCGCCGGTTGCCTGAATCGCAGACGTGTTCATCCGGCCATCCCCCGGCGCTGCCCCACACCGGCCACGGCACGCGCATAGGCGCTGGCCACCTCCTCAGGCGCACTGACATCCATGCCCAGCTCGCGTACCCGGCCGTCGGCCAGGCTGTACACCCAGCCGTGCACGGCCAGCGTCTGCCCGCGTGCCCAGGCATCGGTGAGCATGGTGGTCTGACAGACGTGCAGCGCCTGTTCGATGGCGTTGAGCTCGCACAGCGCGTCGTGACGCTGCGCCTCGGGCAGGCTGTTCAGCAGCCCGGCATGCTTTTGCGCGACGTCGCCGACATGGCGAACCCAGTTGTCAGCCAGCCCCAGCCGGGTGCCGTGCAGCGCAGCGCCGACGCCGCCACAGCCGTAATGGCCCACGACCAGGATGTGCTTGACCTTCAGCACGTCCACCGAAAACTGCAGCACGGACAGGCAGTTCAGGTCGGTATGCACGACCACGTTGGCGATGTTGCGATGGACGAATACTTCGCCCGGCAGCAGGTCAACCACCTGGTTGGCCGGCACCCGCGAGTCGGAGCAGCCGATCCATAAATATTCCGGAGTTTGCTGGCGGGAGAGGCGTTCGAAGAACGTGGGGTCTTCCTGGGTGACGCGCTCGGCCCAGCGTCGGTTGTTGTGAAGCAGGCTATCCAGGTGTGTGGCCATGGCAGGCGTGTTGGTTCAAAGGGTAGGGGGAAGTGCAATGCCGACATTGCGCGGTTCGGTGAAAAAGCGCATCGCCTCCAGGCCACCCTCGCGGCCGATGCCGGATGCGCCGGTGCCGCCGAAGGGCGTGCGCAGGTCGCGCAGCAGCCAGCTGTTGATCCATACGATGCCCACCCGAAGCTGCGCGCCAAAACGGTGTGCGCGGGTCAGATCGCGCGTCCACACGCTGGCCGACAGGCCGTAGTCGGAGGCGTTGGCGAGCGCCAATGCCTCGTCGTCGTTGTCAAAGGCTTGCAGGGTGACCACCGGGCCGAAGATCTCCTCGCGGTTGGTGGTGCAGTCCGGGCCCAGGCCCTCGATCACGGTCGGCGCGATGAACCAGCCGGGGCGATCCAGTGCGGTGCCGCCGCACAGGACGCGGCCGCCCTCGGCGCGTGCGCGTTCGATCGCCGCAAGCACCTTGTCGAACTGCGCCTGCGACACCACCGGCCCCAGCTGCACGCCGTCCTCCAACGGTTCGCCCAGGCGCAGCGCGCGGGCGCGTGCGACGAAGGCGTCGCGGAACTCGGCGTAGATCGAACGCTCGATCAGCAGCCGTGAACCACACAGGCAGATCTGTCCGCTGTTCTGGAACGCGCTGCGCACCAGCGTGTCGAGCTGCGCGCGCCAGTCGCTGTCGGCAAACACCAAGGTGGCGTTCTTGCCACCCAGTTCCAGCGAGACTTTCTTCAGCAGCGGCCCGGCGATGCCGGCGATGCGGCGGCCCACGGCGGTGCTGCCGGTGAACGAGATCGCCTTGACCTGCGGATGCGCCACCAGCGGCTCGCCGACCTCGGGGCCGCGGCCATGGACGATGTTGAGCACGCCCGGCGGCAGGCCGGTGTCCAGCGCCAGCTCGCCCAGCAGTGTCGCGGTGGCGGGGGTGATCTCCGATGGTTTGGCGACCACCGTGTTGCCGGCAGCCAGCGCCGGCGCGATCTTCCAGGTGAACAGGTACAGCGGCAGATTCCACGGGCTGATGCAGCCCACCACGCCCAGCGGCAGCCGCAGGGTGTAGTTCAGGCCGGCTTCGCCGTGGTGCGATTCGCTGGCGAACTGGGTGGCCGCGTGCGCGAAGAAGCGCAGGTTGGCAATGGCGCGTGGAATCTCGATGTCACGCGCCAGTGCCAGCGGTTTGCCGGCGTCGAGGCTTTCCGTGCGGGCGAAGGCGTCGAGGCGTGCTTCCAGCGCGTCGGCCAGCCGCTCCAGGTGGCGGGCGCGGTCGCTGTTGCGCAGTGCGGCCCAGGCCGGCGCGGCGTTGCTGGCTGCAGCGACCGCGGTCTCAATGGTGCTGGCATCGCCTGCCGCAACCTCGGCATATGGCTGCGCATGGGCGGGGTCAAACACCGGCAGCCAGCGCGTGCTGGACGCGCCGCCGCAGGTCGTACCAATCACATGGCCAAAGCGTTGCATCCGGTCAGTCTACCAGCCGGTATTTCCCGGCTGCCGCGGTACGGGCGATGCGCGACATCCGCGGCTTTGACGATCGTGGTGCAGTGCGTGGCTGTGTGCGCACTGGGGCCCGTCGTCAGGATCAGCACAATGCCTTGAGCCGATACAAGGCTTCCAGCGCCTGGCGCGGTGTGAGCTCATCCGGATCGAGCGCGGCCAGCGCTTCCAGGGCAGCCGAGGGGGGCGGGAACAGGCCGATTTGTTGAGGGGCGTCGAGGGCGGGCGCATTCATGGCGACCGGGGTGTCCTGGGCGCGTGCTTCCAGTTCGGCCAGCCGGGTGCGTGCCTGTTTGAGTACGTCCCGCGGCAGGCCAGCCAGTGCGGCCACCTGTAGCCCAAAGCTGCGGTTGGCAGGGCCAGGGCGTACGGCGTGCATGAACACCAGCGCGTCACCATGCTCGACCGCGTCCAGGTGCAGATTGGCGATCCCGCTGCCGGGTTGGGCCAGCGCGGTCAGCTCGAAGTAATGCGTGGCAAACAGCGTGTAGCTGCGATTGACGCCGGCCAGTTGGCGTGCGACGGCATCGGCCAGTGCTAGCCCGTCGTAGGTGGAGGTGCCGCGCCCGATCTCGTCCATCAGCACCAGCGACTGTTCGCTGGCGTGGTGCAGGATGTAGGCGGTTTCGCTCATCTCCACCATGAAGGTGGACTGGCCGCGGGCCAGGTCGTCGCCAGCGCCGATGCGGGTGAGGATGCGGTCGATCGGGCCGATCACGGCTCTGGCGGCTGGCACGAAGCTGCCGATATGCGCCAGCAGCACGATCAGCGCGTTTTGCCGCATGTACGTGCTTTTGCCGCCCATGTTGGGGCCGGTGATGATGTACATGCGGGTCTGATCGTCGAACACCAGATCATTGGGTTCGAACGGCGCCTCGCGCAGGGTTTCGACGACCGGATGCCGGCCGCGTTCGATCTGGATACCTGGTTGCTCGCGCAGTTCCGGGCAGTTCCAGTCGAGGGTGCGCGCCCGTTCGGCAAAACAGGCCAGGACATCGAGTTCGGCCAGGGCCTGGGCGCAGCGGCGCAGTGGCTCCAGCACCTGGTTGAGCCGGTCCAGTACGCCGTCATACAGCAGTTTCTCCCGCGCCAGTGACCGTTCCCGCGCCGACAGCACTTTGTCCTCGAAGGCTTTGAGTTCTTCGGTGATGTAGCGCTCGGCGCCGGTCAGGGTCTGACGGCGGGTGTAATGCACCGGGGCCTTGTCGCTCTGGGCCTTGCTGATTTCGATGTAATAGCCGTGAACGCGGTTGTAGCCGACCTTGAGGGTGGGGATGCCGGTGGCCTCGCGTTCGCGCGCCTCCAGCGCGACCAGGAACTGATCGGCATGGGTGGACAGCCGGCGCAGCTCGTCCAGTTCGGCATCGAATCCGTCGGCGATCACCCCGCCATCGCGGGCCAGCAACGGAGGTTGCGGCACGATCGCCGCCTGCAGGTAGGCGGCGGTATCGGCGTGTTCGCCCAGCTCCGCCGCCAGTGTCTGCAGGCGCGGGGAATCCAGCGGCGCCAGCAGGGCGCGAATGCGGGGCAGCAGGGTCAACCCGTCGCGCAGGGTGGACAGGTCGCGTGGGCGGGCACTGCGCAGGGCGACCCGGGCCAGGATGCGTTCCATGTCACCGAGGGCGCGAAACGTCTCGCGCAGATCCGCATCGATTCCGCTGTCGAGCAGGGTCTGCACGGCATGGTGGCGCTCGCGCAAGACCTGGCGATCCCGCAAGGGGCGGTGCAGCCAGCGACGCAGCAGACGCCCACCCATCGGGGTCACGGTGCTGTCGAGCACGCCGAGCAGGGTGGCGCGGGTATCGCCATCGATGCGGCTGTCCAGTTCCAGATGGCGACGAGTGGCCGCGTTCATTGCGATGGCATCCTCGCCGCTTTCCACGGCGATGCTGCGCAGATGCGGCAGGCGCTGCTTCTGGGTTTCTTCCACATAGCCCAGCAGCGCGGCAGACGCCGCAATGGCCAGTGGCTTGTCATCCAGGCCAAAGCCGGTGAGATCGTGCACGCCGAAAAACTGCAGCAGCTGGCGACGGCCGGATTCGGGATCGAACAGCCAGGGGGCACGCCGCCGCAGACCGCGTGCTTCCTGTACGCACGCCGGCCAGCCTTCTTCATCCGGGATCAGCACTTCCGCCGGCTGCAGGCGGGCCAGCTCGGCGTCAAGGGCATCCTCGCCAGGCACCTGGCTGGCGCGCAGGCGGCCGCTGGCCAGATCGGCCCAGGCCAGACCGAAGCCGGCCTTGCCGCGGCTGATCGCCAGCAGCAGCGTGTCGCGGCGCTCATCCAGCAAGGCATCGTCGGTCACCGTGCCGGGCGTGACCACGCGCACCACTTTGCGTTCGACCAGGCCCTTGCTGGTGGCAGGATCCCCGATCTGCTCGCAGATGGCCACCGATTCGCCTAGCGCCACCAGACGAGCGAGGTAACTTTCGTAGGCGTGTACCGGCACCCCGGCCATCGGGATCGGTTGACCTGCCGACTGGCCGCGTTGGGTCAGGGTGATGTCGAGCAGGCGCGCCGCCTTGCGGGCATCGTCGTAGAACAGCTCGTAGAAATCGCCCATCCGAAAGAACAGCAGCACATCCGGATACTCCGCCTTGGCGGCGAAGTACTGCTTCATCAGTGGTGTGTGTTCAGCGGATTTGCTGGCAGAAGAATCAGACGCGGTCACGGGCGGACAGGCACAGGCTTTCGACGCGCACCGTTTGCACGTCGGCGCACGATTGTAGGGCAGACGACCGCACGCCGAGGCCATCCATGGCCGGTGGCAGGTTCGATTGGCTTGGCACGGGCGCAAAGTGCCCGTGCCGGAAATCAGCAGCAGCCGTGCTTGGCGCCGGCATAGGCATTGCCGGCGGCGGCCATGGTGCCCGTGGTCTGGCCGCTCAGACTGGCGCTGTGATGCGCGGCGATCACGCTGGCCACGCAGGCGGTCACCGCTTTGCCCATCGGAATGTGCAGGAACTCATTCGGGCCGTGGGCATTGGAATGCGGGCCCAGGACGCCGGTGATCATGAACTGGGCGGCAGGGAACTTCTCGCCCAGCATGCCCATGAACGGAATGGTGCCGCCTTCACCCATGTACATGGCCGGTTTGCCGAAGAAAGTCAGGCTGGCCTGCTCGATCGCCTCGGTCAGCCAGGGCGCCTGTGGCGGGGCATTCCAGCCGCTGCTGGCTTTTTCCAGACTGAGGCTGACATGGGCGCCGTAGGGCGGGTCGCGGAGCAGGACCTCCTGCAACAGCTCGCCAGCGCGCTTGCCGTCCAGGGTCGGCGGCAGGCGCAAGCTGAGCTTGAGCGAGGTGAACGGGCGCAGCACGTTGCCGGCCGAATCCAGCGGCGGGATGCCGTCCACCCCGGTGATGGACAGCGCCGGCCGCCAGGTTCGGTTGAGCACCAGTTCGGTCAGATCGTCGTGCATCGGCCGCATGCCGGGCAGCAGCGGGAATTTGTCATAGACCGCACTCCCCAGCACGTCGGCGACTTTCTGCGCCTGCTGGCGACGTTCTTCCGGGATGTCCACGTGCAGGCCATCGAGCAGAATGCGGCCGGTGGCTTCGTCTTCGATGCGAGAGAGCAGGGTGCGGATCACGCGGAAGCTGGATGGCACGATGCCCGAGGCATCACCGGAATGCACGCCTTCCGACAGCACCTTGACGGTCAGGTTGCCACCCGCCAGACCGCGCAGCGAGGTGGTGCACCAGAGCTGCTCGTAGTTGCCGCAGCCGGAATCCAGACAGACCACCAGCGACGGCTTGCCGATGCGATCGGCCAGGTGATCCACGTAAAAGGGCAGGTCGTAGCTGCCGGATTCTTCGCAGGCTTCGATCAACACCACGCAGCGGGCATGCGGCGCGCCTTGTGCCTGCAGCGCCATGATCGCCGCAAGCGAGCCGTAGATCGCGTAGCCATCATCGGCGCCGCCGCGGCCGTACAGGCGGTCACCCTCCAGCACCGGCTCCCACGGGCCCTTGCCTTCGTCCCAGCCTGTCATTTCAGGCTGCTTGTCCAGGTGGCCGTAGAGCAGCACGCAGTCATCGTTGCGGCCACCGTTGGCCGCCGGAATGTCGATGAAAATCAGCGGTGTGCGACCGTCCAGGCGTACCACCTCGACCTGCATGCCGGGGATCGGCTGCGCCTTGGCCCAGCGTTCCATCAGCGCCACGGCACGGTCCATATGGCCGTGCTCGACCCAGTGGTCGTCGAACATCGGCGACTTGTTGGGGATTCGAATGTATTCGATCAGCTGCGGGACGATCTCCTCGTCCCATTTGCGGTTGACGAAGGCCTGGATCTGGCGCGGGTCGATGGATGTGGACATGAGGTGGGGGAGATCAAGGGGAAACGCCAATTGTACGCCCCGGCCCGTCTGGCCTGGGCGCAGACGGGCATATTCGGAATTTTCCTACCTCGGGATGCGAAAAAGTGGCTCAATCGCGATTCCAGTGGAAACGGTTCATGTCTGATGGGGAGCATGGAGCCAAGGGTGACGGGGTAGATGCCTGAGCTTGGCGCACAGCAGGTAGCTGATGGCGATCAGGTTGGCGTCAGTGCGATAGCCCTTGGCGCGGGCCTTGGCGGCCTGGATCTGGGCGTTGAAGGCCTCGACCTGGCCGTTGGACAGGCCGGTGTCGAAATGCCGCAGGATGCCGGTGAGGTGGTCGCGGATGGTGGCACCGAGCTTCTTGAAGGGCGTCAGCCGACACCGTCGTGCCCAAGAGACCCACTTTCGGAGCAGCGGTTCGGCGGTGGGGCGATCCGATGCCATCTC
>NZ_FQUK01000046.1 GCF_900129205.1 Thermomonas hydrothermalis
GTCAGCCCCAAAGCCTGGGTGAAGAGTTGTTCTTGCATCCGCCAAGGCTGACATCATCCGGCGGCCCGTTCCACACCAGACGCGATGGAGCCCTCACTCGCGGCACTACCCTTATCCCCATGAGCTGGGAGCTGTTTAATCTCGTATTGCTCTCGGGCGTCATGGGGGTCATGCTCGAACGTAAGCAACGTCGTACGGCGCCACGAATGCCGGCGCACGACCCGGCTTTGCTGTGTTGCGACAAAAACACCATTGCCGCGTGCATCGATGATATTTCCGCCACCGGGGTCAAACTGGCGATCGAAGGCGACTTGCCTGCCGGGTGCGCTTCGGGCTGGACGTTGCGCGTCCAGGTGCGTGCCTTGGGACGCGAAGTCGTCATCCCGCTGACCTTGGCTTGGAAACACAACGGTGCGGCAGGGTTTGCCTTCGCTGCGCAGACGCTGCAACAACAGCGCGATGCCGTCGCCCTGGCGTTTGGCGACAGTCAGCGCTGGGTTGAATTCCGGCAGATGCGTGAAGAACAATCAAAAAGCATCGCCCAGGCGTTTTTCTTCTTGGTGCGCAAAGGAGCCTGGGGCATGGCTCAGCACATCGACGTTTTACTGCGCGAACCCTGGGCACAAAGCAAGGTCATCGCTCGCCACCTGATAGCCATTCTGCTAGTTTGGACCTGGACTCGCAGTTGTCAGCTTCTGCGCTGGGCATTAGATCGCCCCTGTCCACTGCCCGCGCCCCCGTCCACCTTCACCCCATCGACTCGATCATGAAGATTTGTTCCTGGTTTCCGGTATTCCGCACGTGGTGTTGTGTGGTAGCGCTGCTAGGTGGCGCAGCTCTTCCCGCCACCGCCAAGCTCGCAGGCGACGGCTCGACGCCCTCCGCTACCGCGCCCGCACCTGATCGGCCGACCCCGCTGGCAGCGACACTGCAGAGCTTCATGCCGCAGCCTGAACCCATCGACCTGCGCAATGCGCAGAACGAGTATCAGCTCAGCCTGCCGATCGCAAGTCGTATGGATATCCGCAAGGCCACGCTGCATTTGGTGGCGAATAACTCCATGTCCTTGCTGGCGCCGCGATCGCAACTGGTGATTCGGCTCGACGGCGTGGTCGTGGGCCAGATTCCGCTCGATCCCAAATTGCCGCAAATCCAGGCGACAATCGGGCTGCCTGCCGACTTGCTCAAACCGGGTTACCGGCGCCTGACCTTCGCCGTGGCGCAGCACTACACCAATGAGTGTGAAGATCCGTCGGCAGCGGAGCTATGGACGCAGATCGATAGCGCCAGATCCTGGATCGAATTGCAGGGCGGACTACGCGGTTGGCGCCCGACGCTGGCGCAGCTACCCGACGTATTCGACCCCAAGGTCTGGGGGCCGGCACAGCTGACCGTGATTACGCCGCAGACGATTGATCCCGCCGTGCTGCGTTGGGGCAGCCTGGCAGCGCAGGCGGTGGCGCTGCAGTTGGGTTACGCGCCGCTGACAGTGCGCCAGTTCACGCCGGTGATCGATGCGCAAAGCGATGCGCTGCTACGCATCGACACGCACAACATCGACGGTGACGCTGTCATTGTCGGCACGGCAAAGCAGATCGCCCCGTGGCTTGCGCCCGAGATCGCACAGCAAATCACCGGGCCGTATTTGGGTATCGTGCCGGTGAATACGGCCGCTACCCGCTTTGCTGTCATCGCCTCCGGGCGCGACGCAGCGGAGGTGGACCGCGCCCTGCTGGCGATGGCTTCACTGCAATTTCCCTACCCCGACGCGATGCACACCCTGGTGCAACAGGTAAAGCCCGCCGTGCTCGGGAAATATGCTGGGGCCAAGCTGCTACAACCTAATGCACGCATCCGCTTTGCCGATCTAGGCCTCACGACCAGCACATTTAAAGGCATGTACGGACGGGAGACCTTGGAGTTCTCCTTGCCACCCGATTTATGGGCGCCAGAAAACGCGTATGTCCATTTGAAGCTCCATTTCGCCTACGGCGCGGGTCTGCGCGAGGACTCCGTGGTCAATGTCTTTATCAACGACCAGTTCCAGGCAGCGATCCCATTAAATTCTCCCAGCGGGGGGGTTTACCAGGCTTATGACCTCGCCATTCCGCTGGTATCGTTCAAACCCGGCGCCAACCAAATCCGTTTCGAGCCGGCGATGATGCCGCTCGTCACGGGTAAATGCCTGGCGATCAACATGCAGAATCTGCAGTTCACCTTGTTTGCCGACTCGCAGATCGAGATTCCCAATGCTGCGCACCTGACCAGCCTGCCCAACTTGTCTTTGCTGGCACGCACCGGCTTTCCCTACACCGCCCCGGCACAGGGCGGGGGTGTGGCGCTGCGCATTGCCACACCCAGCCGCAGCGAGGCAGCCACCGCCTGGACCCTGCTCGCCAAACTAGCGCAAATCCAGCGCATAGCGTTGACCGATGTGATCTTCGGCGTAGGCACGACTGATCTTCCACGTGATCGCGATCTCATCGTGGTCGGCGCAGCCGATCGCATTCCCTCCCACGTGCTGGACAAAGCGCCACTGCGGCTGGGCACCAGCTCGCAGGCGCCGTATCCGGTGGCCGCCTTGCCGCCCGGCCCTGGCGAGCTCAGCTGGTTCGAACAATTCACTCGCTGGTTGCGCACGGTCTTCCAACTCACGCCGCAACCCGCCGCTGCGCAAGTCACCTGGATCACCCAGCAAGGCCGCGATCTCGGCGCAAAGGGAGTCTTGATGCAATACGCCTCGCCGGCCAACGGCAAGCGCGTGATCACCGTGCTGGCCGCAGCCAACGATGCGTATCTGCTGACACAGACCGACGCGCTGGTGCAGCCAGGCGTATGGGCACGGCTGCAGGGCGACTTGGTGCTGTGGCGCGAAGATCGCGAATTCGCCACGCAACAGGTTGGATCGTCGTTCACCGTCGGCAACGCCGGATGGACAGTCAAATTCGGCTATCTTCTGTCACGGCATCCTTGGGCGTGGGGCATCGCGCTGGCCATCTTGCTCGTCGCGCTGGCGCTGGCCACGTTGCGGATGCTGATGCGCTTCAAGCATCGCCATCATCGCGCAGTCAACGAGGCTTCTGCCTCGCCTGAAACTGCGGCTCAAGACGATCATGCTCACACGACGTGAAACCCTGTTGGTCTTGGCGGCTTGCATGGCCTGCGCGGCTTGGCCGGACATCACCACAGCCGCGGCCGGCAAGTCGTCTGCTCTCACCACGCCGTGGGAGTCGTGGAAGCGCAGCTTTGTGCAGGATGGCCGGGTGATCGACCCCGGCCAGCAGGGGATCTCGACCTCCGAAGGTCAGGGCTATGGCATGCTGCTGGCGACCGCCATGCGCGACCGTGCCGGGTTCGACGCCATGTGGACATGGACACGAAATAACCTCGACGTGCGCGGCGACGGCTTGTATGCCTGGCGCTGGACGCCCGGTCAAGGGGTCACCGACCGCAACAATGCATCCGACAGCGATTTGCTGATCGCCTGGGCACTGGTGCGGGCAGCGCAACGCTTCGCCCAGCCCGACCTGCTGGACGCCGCACGACACACCACACAGGCGATTCGTTCCCAACTGTTGCTCGACACTCCGTGGGGTACGGTGCTCAAACCAGCGGTCGAAGGCTTTGCCACGCCGCAAGGCCAAGTCGTCAATCTTTCGTACTGGGTGTTTCCCGCGCTGCCGACGCTCGCCGCGATCGACCCCTCCCCGCACTGGCAGGCGTTGACCGACAGCGGGCTAAAGCTGCTCTCGATCGCCCGTTATGGCCGCTGGCAATTGCCACCGGACTGGCTGTTGCTGGTCGACCCCCTGGTGCCAGACCCGGGTCGGCCACAGCGCTTCGGATTTGAGGCGGTGCGTATCCCGCTCTACCTTTACTGGGCGAAGTTGGGCTCGCCTACGCGGTACGCGTCGTTCAAGTCGTTTTGGAACAGCTTTCCGTGCCGCGATTTCCTGCCAGCCTGGACCAATTTGCAGGACGACTCGATCGACTCCTTCGGCGCTGATCCGGGCATGCGCGCCATCAGCACTTTGGTGCAGACGGGCAAGGCTCCGCAGCAAGCGTCCCCGCCACTGGCGCAGCAGACGTATTACTCAGCAACGCTGTGGATGCTGGTGCAAATCGCCGCCAGCGAGGGCAGCACATGAAGCGTCGCACCAGTACCCCTTTAGCCTTGACCTGCCTGGCAGCAGCGTTGGCGCAAGCCGGCGCATCGGGTAGCGTGTGGGCGCAAAGCGTGCGCCATCTGCCACAAACCGAGGTGCAGATAAAGCAAACGCCTCAATCGCAGGTGACTGTTCAACCCAGCCCGAGCATCAACCCGTTCCCGTCTGCGCCTGTGGGGTCAACGGAACGCATCGCGCCACGCCCAACCATACCGCCCGTGTCCCCAGCAGTAGGCGCTAACGACCATGCGCGAGGGCCAACACCACACCCGCTGAAGATGGCGTCCACGGGAGTTTCCGAGCGCCCGCTAAGACTGACCCTGCGCTCCACCTTGAACCGGACGGCATCCAATCCACAGCAGTCGAGCGCACCACCGATCCCGCCTGCTTGGCGCGACAGGCTGGAGCAGCTGCTCGCACGCAGCGAGGCAGGAGATCCACCCGCAGACTTGCCCGATTTCGTCCACGACCATCGCGCAGATATCCTTGCTTTGCAGGATTCCGACCTGGATCAGCGCCTGGCTTGGGCGCTGTTCAATACCGGGCAGGCGCAGGCAGCAGCTGACTGGTTTCGTGCCGCGTTGGCCGCGCATGGAACCAACCCTGACGGCTTGCGTTACGGGCTGGCCCTGACCTTGCGCAAGCAGGGCGACGCTGCCGCAGCATTGGCCGCCATTACCGACGTCGACAACGCTGATGCCCGGGCGCTGCGCGGCGATCTAGCTGTGGAGCTGGCACTGGCGGCGCAGCAGCGCGGTGACTATGCCGATGAATACCACTGGCTGCAGCAGGCACAAGCCGCCGGTCGCGATGATCGCGAGATAAAGACCTTGCTCGCCTGGAACGCCCTGCATCGTGGTGACGCGACCGATGCGGCACGCCGTTTCGATTCGCTCTACACCGCCGCGCCAGAGCAAGACGTGGCACAGGGCTTGGCCTTGGCCCTTCAGCAAAGTGACCAGGACGAGAGGTTGCATATGCTGGCGCGTACGCTCGGCGGCCCCCTGGCGTCCGTCGTTGCGCGCAGCGATGCGCAACGCGACCTCGACCTCGGTTTGCCGCAAGCCGCGGCGGCGCGCGTACCCAATCTCAACCCCGCGCTAGCCGGCCTGCTCTCGCCAAGCGTGCATGTTGGCGGGCTGGTGCGTGAGAAATCCGGCAGTCGCGGCACGTCACAACTGAGCATCACCCGCTGGCCGGATCTGCAAATCGACTGGCCCATGGCTGCCGATCGTCTGTCGCTCGACGTGGCGCGCGTGCGTCTGAACGCAGGTGCAGCCACGCCCGGCGTGCCCTTCGGTAGTAACCTTCCAGGACAGCCTTTGCCGACGACCGCGCTCGGCGCTGGCTGGGAGCCACGCCTATCGTGGACGCGGCAAGGCCGCTGGGGCGTGCAAGCCATGTTGGGCCTGACCCCTTCCGATGGCCCGGTGAGTTCTGCGCCCTTTGGCGAGCTGGCCGTGTCCAACACGGAAACTGACCACATGGTCACCGCCAAGCTCTACGTCGAGCCGGTGCGCGACTCGATGCTGTCGTACGTCGGTCTGCGCGATCCGGCATCTGGCCGCGCCTGGGGCCGGGTATTGCGCTGGGGTGGCAGTGTGGACGGCTACACTGCGCTCGGTGCCAGCGGCTGGACTCTTGGCGGCCGTGCCGCGCTCGAACATCTCAATGGACGCGACGTCGCGGGTAACGCCCACCAAGCTCTCGCACTCAGCCTGAGCCATAACCTGCCAATTGCCGGAATGCGCTTTTTTTCCATCGGCCCAAGCCTTGCTTATGAGCATTACACACGCAATCTTTCCGGCTTCACCTGGGGACACGGCGGCTACTTCAGCCCACAACGCTTCATCACAACCGGAGCGACCGTGGCGTTCCAGACGACCGAAGCAAAACGCTGGATCGCCGCCGGCGTGATGCAAATGGGTTGGCAAAGCGTGCGCCAAGACGGTGGCGCATGCTTTGCGCTTACCCCTCCTGCAACAGGCGGCAGTTGTACCCCGCTAGCCAGATCGACCTCAAATGGCCTGGGCACCAGCAGCCACCTGCGAGTGGGCTATCTGCTGTCGCCTCATTTGGAAATCGATAGCGAAGTCGGGGTCAGAACCGGCCCGGCATATCGGGATCGCGCGATCTATCTGGGTCTGCGCTACCACTTCGCCCCGCGCAGCGCGTTGTTTGGTATGGACTTGCCGTATCGCTTGATCAACGCCTGGTAAGGTCGTTTACAGCGCGCAGACGCGTTGGGCATTACTGAAGAGCGCGACCATGTGTCATCCAGACATTACCAGCACTGGCGATTGATTTGGCGCTGACACATTGAACCTTCTTCGCTGGCATGGAACGTGTCGGGCTCAAGACGCCGAATGGGAAAACGGGCCAGGGAAGGACGATTTCTGCCGAACCTAGGCACGGGCAGCAAGGCCGCCCGTGCGCCACGATTTACCCGCAGCGGGATTACTTCACTTCGGCATCAGCACACTGTCGATCACGTGCACCACGCCGTTGCTCTGGCGCATGTCGGCGGCGACCACCTTGGCAGTACCGCCCTTAGGGTCGGTCAGCACGATGCCGCCCATGCCATCGGCCTTGGCGGTGAGCGTGCCGCCCTGCACGGTGGTCAGCGTGGCGGTGCCGCCGCCGGCCTGGATCTGCTTGGCCAGCGTGGCGGCATCCACGTTGCCGGCCACCACGTGGTAGGTCAGCACGCCGGTCAGTGCGGCCTTAGCTTCCGGCTTCAGCAGAGCGTCCACGGTACCGGCTGGCAGCTTGCCGAAAGCTTCGTTGGTGGGCGCGAAAACAGTGAACGGGCCGGCACCTTGCAGCGTGCCGACCAGATCGGCGGCCTTCACTGCAGTGACGAGGGTGCTGAGGCTAGGAGCGGCGACGGCGGCAGCGACGATATCCTTCTGTTGGGCGTGCGTGGTGTGGTTGCTGGCTTCCATGGGAGTGGTGGCAACGGCAGGAGTAACGCACAGGGAAAGGGCAAGGGCGCTGGCAAGGGCGAACGGCAGAGTGGACTTCATCGGTGAATCTCCGGATCAATGGGGGAGTGTGCTCACGTGGGCGGTGGAGCGCCGACGTTGCAGGAAGCATTACGACGCCGCCACGCGGCTGGATGCAGTGATGCAGTCGATCCTCGCGTGGCGTCGCGCGATTTCACGTGGCGTGAACACGCGCGTCGCATTGGGAAACCTGTCTTCTGCTGTGGACGTCCAGAGCAAATCGGCGAGGGTCAGCGTCCGGTACGATCAGCCCGCAGCGAAGAATCGCGCGAACGCGTCTGCAGTGCGCTCGATACCTTCATCGTCGATATCGAGATGGGTCACCAGCCGCACAGTCGGTAGATAGCCGATGCTGATGCGAATGCCCGCCGCGCGCAGGTGTGCGTCGAGGTCACGCAGGCGCGCTACGGGCACGTCGATGAAGACCATGTTGGTGTGCTGACCGAGTACGGTCAGGCCGTCGATGGCGCGCAGGCGTTCCGCCAGCCGGGCGGCGCGGGCATGATCGTCGGCCAGCCGGTCGATGTGATGATCAAGGGCATACAGACCGGCGGCCGCCAGCATGCCGGCCTGACGCCAGCCGCCACCGCAGACCTTGCGCCAGCGCCGCGCCTTGTCGATCAGCGCGCGGCTGCCGACCAGCACCGAACCGACCGGCGCGCCCAGGCCCTTCGACAGGCAGACCGAAACGGTGTCGAAATGGCGTGCGATCTCGCGTGCCGGCACGCCGCAGGCGACGGCCGCGTTGAACAGACGGGCACCATCGAGGTGGTAACCCAAGCCGCGTTCGCGGGCAAGGTCGCCCGCCGCACGCAGGTAATCCAGCGGCAGGGTGCGGCCGTGCCAGGTGTTCTCCAGCGCCAGCAGGCGGGTGCGCGCGAAGTGCGGATCCACCGGCTTGATCGCCGCAGCCACGCGATCCAGCGGCAGGCTGCCGTCCTCGGCCTGCACGATGGGCTGCGGCTGGATCGAGCCCAGCACGGCAGCGCCACCGCCTTCGAACTTGTAGGTGTGCGCGTCCATCCCGACGAGGTATTCGTCGCCGCGCTCACAGTGCGACAGCAGCGCCAGCAGATTCGACTGCGTGCCGGTGGGCACGAACAGGCCCGCCTCGAACCCCAGCATCGCCGCCAGCCGTTCCTGCAAGGCATTGACCGTCGGGTCTTCGCCGTAGACGTCATCGCCCACCGGTGCCGCCTGCATGGCCTCGCGCATCGCCGCGGTGGGCTGGGTGACGGTATCGCTGCGCAGATCCACCACGTGCATCGCTTGTCCTTCTCTTGGCTGCCGGGGCGCTGACTGTACTGCGGAACCCGGGGACCGTGCGCCTCTCCCTCACTTGGGTGAAGAACTAAAATAGCCTCCCCGCGCATGCCGGATCACGCCACCATGACCACGCTTCCGCCCTGCCCGAGCTGCGGCTCCGAATACACCTACGAAGACGGCGCCCAGCTGGTCTGCCCGGAATGCGGGTATGAGTGGGATCCGACCGCGACCGCGCCTCACGATGAAGAACCCGCCCGTGTCGTCAAGGATGCCGTCGGCAATGTCCTCAAAGATGGCGATACGGTCACCGTCATCAAGGACCTGAAGGTGAAGGGTTCGTCGCTGGTGGTGAAGGTGGGCACCAAGGTGCGCAACATCCGCCTGGTCGATGGCGACCACGACATCGACTGCAAGATCGACGGCATCGGCGCGATGGGGCTGAAGTCGGAGTTCGTGAAAAAAGTCTGATGCAGCCGGCATGCCGGCCGGTTCACACCATGCACGCTGCCCGCAGGGGGAGATCCGTCCCCCAGCGGGCGCGACCGGCAAGTGCCACGATCTCCAGCAGCACGCCGGCCCCCACCACGTCCAGCCCAAGGCGTTGCGCCAGCGTGCGTGCGGCCAACAGGGTGCCGCCGGTGGCCAGGACGTCGTCCACCAGCAGCACCCGCGCGCCAGCCGGTAGGATCCCGGCCTGCATTTGCAGCCGGTCTTCGCCGTATTCGAGCGCGTAGCGCTGCTCGACCACGGCTCCAGGCAACTTGCCCGGTTTGCGCAGTGGCACCAGCCCCACCCCCAGCGCCTGCGCCAGCGGCGCCCCCAGCAGAAAGCCGCGCGACTCGATCGCCAGTACCGCATCCAGCCGTGCATCGCGCCAGGGTGCTGCCAACGCGTCGATCGCCGCGGCAAAGGCCTCGGCATCGGCCAGCACCGGCATGATGTCCTTGAACAGTACGCCGGGGCTGGGGAAGTCGGGGGTGTCGCGGATCAGGCGGGGCCAGTCGGTCATCGGGTGGCCGGAACGCAGTGGAAACGGGATTGCCATCATGCCCCAGCCCACGGCGCCTGCGTAGAATGCGGCGATGGCTTCCACTCCCTCCCACGACGGCATCGCCCTGGTCGGCTTCGATGCCGATGACACCCTGTGGCGCAGCCAAGAGTATTTCGACGCGGCGCAAGCGCAGTTCGAGCAGATCCTGTCGGCCTATGTGGATCTGGATGACGTGCTACAGCGGCTGTACGACTACGAGGCGCGCAACATCGCCATCTTCGGCTACGGCGTAAAAGGCATGGCGTTGTCGATGGTCGAGGCGGCGGTGGAAATCACCCAGGGCCGCATCAGTGCCACCGACATTCACCGCATCGTCGCCCTCGCCAAGACGTTGTTGCAGCACCCGGTGGCACTGCTGGACGGCGTGCACGCGGCGGTCACCGCCGTGGCGGCGCGGTATCCGGTGGTGCTGATCACCAAGGGCGATCTGTTCCATCAAGAGGCCAAGGTGCGGCAATCCGGCCTGGCTGAGCTGTTCCGCCGCATCGAAGTGGTCAGCGAGAAAGACCCGCCCACTTACGCGCGGCTGCTCGAGGAGTTCGGCATTCCCGCCCACCGCTTCCTGATGGTCGGCAACTCGCTGCGCTCGGACATCGCCCCGGTGCTGGCGCTGGGCGGTTACGGCGTGCATGTGCCCTATCACACCACCTGGCAGCACGAAGCCGGCGCCCGTATCGACGCAGGCCGTGAGCGCATGCGCACCGTGGCCAGTCTGATGGAACTGCCGGACGCGATCGCATCGCTCGACGCCCAGGCCCGCGCCACCCCACTTTCCACGCAGGAGACTGCTGCATGATCGATCTGCACGGCAAAGTCGCCCTAGTCACCGGCGCCGGTGGCGGCCTCGGTCGCGCCCATGCGCTGTTGCTGGCCCGCCACGGCGCCAAGGTGGCCGTCAATGACCTCGGGGCGGGCGCTGAGACGGTGGCCGAAGAAATCCGTACCGCTGGCGGGCAGGCCATGGCGCTCACCTGCGCGGTGGACGATGCCGACGCAGTTCAGGCCATGGTGGCTGCCATCGAAGCGCAGTGGGGCGGGGTCGATCTGCTGGTCAACAACGCCGGCATCCTGCGCGACAAGAGCTTCGCCAAGATGCCGCTGGATGATTTCCGGCAGGTGCTGGACGTGCATGTCATGGGCGCGGTGCATTGCACCCAGGCCGTCTGGAACGGCATGCGTCAGCGCGGTTACGGACGCATCGTGCTGACCACGTCGTGCAGCGGCCTGTTTGGCAACTTTGGCCAGGCCAACTATGCCGCCGCCAAGATGGCGCTGGTGGGGCTGATGCAAACCTTAGGGATCGAAGGCGCCAAATACGGCATCCGGGTCAACTGCCTGGCGCCGCTGGCGGCCACCCGGATGATGCAGGGCATCCTGCCGGAGGAACAGCTGGCGCACTTCCGGCCAGAGCTGGTCAGCCCGGCGGTGCTGGCGCTGGTGGCCGAGGACGCCCCCAACCGCGCCATCCTCTGCGCCGGCGCTGGCAGCTTCGAGCTGGCTTTCATCGGCCTGACCCAGGGGATCCATCTCGGCCCAACCGCCAGCGCCGAAGCCATCCTGGCACGCTGGGCCGAGCTGGCGGATCGTCACGACAGCCTGCTGCCGGAACAGGGGTTCGACCAAGCCCGTCACGAGCTGCGCAAGGCCGGATTCAGCGACGCGACCTGAGCCGCCGCGCCTCAGACCGGCGGCACCCGCACCCAGCCTTCCATCAGCACCCGCGCGCTGCGGCTCATCACGGCGCGGGTGACCGTCCAGCGGCCATCGACCTGACGCACCGAGGCGCCGACGCGCAGGGTGCCGGAGGGATGACCAAAGCGCACCACGTCACGCTGGCCGCCGCCGGCCGCCCGGTTCACCAGCGTGCCAGGCACCGCCGCGGCGGTGGCGATGGCCACCGAGGCCGTGCCCATCATCGCGTGGTGCAACTTGCCCATCGACATCGCCCGGACGTTGAGGTCGATGTCGCTGGCGGCAATGGGCTTGCCGCTGGCGGCCTGGTAGCCCCGCGGCGGCGCCACCCAGGCCAGTTTCGGGGTGTGCTGGCGGGTGGCGGCCTCTTCCGGCGTGCGGATCAACCCCATCCGCAGCGCACCAGCCACGCGGATCGCCTCCAGCCGTGCCAGCAACGCCGGATTGTCATTGACGGCCGGCTGCAACTCGGTGCCGTCCAGCCCCAGCGCCGACGCCTCCACGAACACGGTCGGGATTCCGGCATTGATCAGGGTGGCCTCCAGCGTGCCGACCCCGGGCACCTCCAGGCGATCGACCAGCTGACCGGTGGGGAACATGCCCGCAGTGGCATCCCCGCCTTCGTCATCGGCCGGGTCGAGAAACTCCAGCACGATCTCCGCCGCCGGAAAGGCCACGCCGTCCAGCATGAAATCGCCGGTTTCCTGCACCTGACCGTTGCTGATCGGGACGTGCACCAGGATGGTCTTGCCGATGTTGGCCTGCCAGACGCGCACGGTGACCGTGCCCGACTCCGGGATGCGCGCGGCCGGGAGATAGCCGCTCATGATCGCGAACGGCCCCACCGCAGTGGACAGGTTGCCGCAGTTGCCGCTCCAGTCCACGAATGCGCTGTCGATCGCCACCTGCCCGTACAGGTAATCGACGTCATGATCCGGCCGGGTCGAAGGCGAGACGATCACGCACTTGCTGGTGCTGGAGGTGGCCCCGCCCATGCCATCGGTGTGCTTGCCATAGGGATCGGGCGAACCGATCACCCGCATCAGCAGGGCGTCGCGTGCCGGGCCTGGCACCTGCGCCGGCGGCGGCAGATCCTCCAGCCGGAAGAACACACCTTTGGACGTGCCACCACGCATGTAGGTCGCAGGGATACGAAGCTGGGGCAGGAACGGCATGGGCCTGGCCTCATTGCAGGTTGTCAGGGCCGACATTATCCCGCCAGCACCGGATCAGGTGCGTAGAATCGGCGGATGACTCGCCTGGTTCTGATCGACGGCTCCTCCTACCTGTATCGCGCCTTCCACGCGCTGCCGCCCTTGTCCAATGCCGCCGGCGAACCGACCGGCGCATTGTTCGGGGTGGTCAACATGCTGCGCGCGCACCTGAAGGAGCGCCCGGACTACATCGCCTTCGTGATGGACGCACCCGGCAAGACGTTCCGCGATGAGCTCTACCCCGACTACAAGGCCAACCGCCCACCGATGCCGGAAGAACTGCGCGCCCAGATCGAGCCGATGCTGGCGGTGGTGGACGCACTGGGCATCCCGATCCTGCGTGTGCCTGGGGTCGAGGCCGACGACGTGATCGGCACTCTCGCCGTCCAGGCGGCGCGCGCCGGCATCGACGTCACCATCTCCACCGGCGACAAGGATTTTGCCCAGCTGGTGCGCGAAGCCGACGGCGACAGTGGCGCGATCCGGCTGATCAATACCATGACCGGCAGCCGGCTGGAGTCGGAGGCCGCTGTGGTCGAGAAGTTCGGCGTCCGCCCGACGCAGATCGTCGATTACCTGGCCCTGATGGGCGACAAGATCGACAACGTGCCCGGGGTGGAGAAATGCGGCGAGAAGACCGCGGCCCGCTGGCTGGCCGAATATGGCTCGCTGGACGGTGTGATCGCACACGCCGATGCCGTCCCCGGCAAGCTCGGCCAATACCTGCGGGACGCCCTGCCACGCCTGCCGCTGAACCGGCAGCTGGTGACCATCCGCACCGACCTCGATCTAGGCATCGAGCCGCAGGCACTGGTGTTGCGGCCACGTAACGTCGAGGCGCTGCGCGCGCTCTACACCCGCTATGGCTTCAACCAGGCGCTGAAAGAGCTCGATGCCACCGCTGCCGCACCCGCGCCATCCGCCGCTGCGACCACCCCCACGAATCCGGCCCTGGCCGCGTCAGGCCAGTACGAAACGGTCCTGACCCAAGCCCAGCTGCAGGACTGGATCGCCCGGCTGACCGCCGCCGACGCCTTTGCCTTCGATACCGAAACCGACGCCCTCGACCCGCAACGTGCGCGCCTGGTGGGGCTCAGCCTGAGCGTGCAGACCGGCCAGGCCTGCTACATCCCGCTGGCCCACGTCGGCCCGGATGCCCCGCCGCAACTTCCAACCAATGTCGTGCTTTCGGCGCTGCGCCCACTGCTGCAAGACCCGGGCAAGCGCAAGATCGGCCAGAACGGCAAATTCGACCTGCACGTGCTGCGCCGGCACGGCGTGGAGGTGCGCGGCTATGCCGATGACACGCTGCTGGAAAGCTTCGTGCTAGAAGCCGGCCTCACCCGCCACGACATGGACTCGCTGGCCCGCCGCCATCTGGGCTACCAGACCCTGCGCTTCGAAGACGTGGCCGGCAAAGGTGCCCGGCAGATCCCGTTCTCCCAGGTCGCCGTCGATCTGGCCTGCCGCTATGCCGCCGAGGACGCCGACATCACCCTGCGCCTGCATCAGGTGCTGTCGAGCCAACTGGCCACCGAGCCCCGCCTGCAGGCGGTGTACCGCGACATCGAAATGCCGCTGGTGCCGGTGCTGGCACGCATGGAAGCCAATGGCGTGCAAATCGACGCCGCCGAACTCAAGCGGCAATCGCACGAACTTGGCCAACGCATGCTCGAAGCACGCGCACGTGCCGACGCCCTAGCCGGCCGCCCCATCAACCTGGATTCCCCCAAACAGCTGGCCGCCCTGCTCTACGAAGAACTGGCGCTGCCGGTGCGGGTCAAGACCCCGGGCGGGGCACCCTCCACCAACGAGGACGCGCTCGAAGCGATCGCCGACCTGCACGAGCTGCCGCGGGTGATCCTGCGCTACCGCAGCCTGGCCAAGCTGCGCAGCACCTACACCGACACGCTGCCGGCGATGATCAACCCCGCCACCGGCCGGGTGCACACCAGCTACAACCAGGCCGGCGCCGCCACTGGCCGACTGTCGTCGTCCGATCCCAACCTGCAGAACATCCCGGTGCGCAGCGAGGAAGGCCGGCGCATCCGCGCCGCGTTCGTGGCCCCGCCGGGGCGCAAGCTGGTTTCGTTCGACTACTCGCAGATCGAGCTGCGGATCATGGCCCACCTTTCGGAAGATCCGGCCCTGCTGCGTGCCTTTGCGCAAGGGGCCGACATCCACCGCGCCACTGCTGCCGAAGTCCTGGGCAAACCGCTGGATGCGGTGACCGCAGACGAGCGCCGTGCCGCCAAGGCGATCAACTTCGGGCTGATCTACGGCATGGGCGCACACGGGCTGGCGCGCCAGCTGGGCATCGACCGCGGCCAGGCCCAGGACTACATCGCGCTCTACTTCAACCGCTACCCCGGCGTGCGCGACTACATGGAACGCACCCGCCAGCAGGCCCGCACCCAGGGCTACGTGGAAACCGTGTTCGGCCGCCGCCTGGCGCTGCCACAGATCGCTTCCCGCAATGCCTCCCAACGCGCCGGGGCCGAACGCGCCGCCATCAATGCGCCGATGCAGGGCACCGCCGCCGACATCATCAAACGCGCCATGGTCGCGGTGGACGCCTGGCTCGAGGCTCACCGCGACCGTGCGCTGATGATCCTGCAGGTGCACGACGAACTGGTGTTCGAAGCCGATGCCGACTTCGTTCCGACCCTGCAGGCCGAGGTGCCGGCGCTGATGGCCGGCGTGGCCAACCTGCGAGTCCCGCTGGTGGTGGACTGCGGCGTCGGCGACAACTGGGATCAGGCCCACTAAACGCGCCACACCACCGGGGGCGGCGCGCATGGCCCTGCGCTCACGAAAACGGAGCCGCGCACCCATAATCCGTGATCGTGGTCAACCCGATGCGGGGTTGCCGGAAAATGCAATGAACGATTCCTAAACCGAACAGTTTTTTAACTGCGGTTTTAACGAACCACTCAGGTGCCGAGTGGTCATATAGCACGCGACAGGTGCAACGCCTGTCGCTGATGATCACAACCCCTCCCCTGGTGTGATCGACTGGAAGACAACCGGTCCTCCCCAACCGGCCTTCCCCCAAAGCCCCGCAGCCCCCCCTGGCTGTGGGGCTTTTCTTTGGCTCAATCGCGATTCCAGTGGAAACGGTTCATGTCTGATGGGGAGCATGGAGCCAAGGGTGACGGGGTAGATGCCTGAGCTTGGCGCACAGCAGGTAGCTGATGGCGATCAGGTTGGCGTCAGTGCGATAGCCCTTGGCGCGGGCCTTGGCGGCCTGGATCTGGGCGTTGAAGGCCTCGACCTGGCCGTTGGACAGGCCGGTGTCGAAATGCCGCAGGATGCCGGTGAGGTGGTCGCGGATGGTGGCACCGAGCTTCTTGAAGGGCGTCAGCCGACACCGTCGTGCCCAAGAGACCCACTTTCGGAGCAGCGGTTCGGCGGTGGGGCGATCCGATGCCATCTCGTAGATGCGGC